>CAZBBA010000006.1:0-93618 GCA_964490015.1 uncultured Rikenellaceae bacterium | reverse complement strand
ATCCGACAGGCATTGGAGGTCATCCGACAGACATTGGAGGTCATATGACAGACATTGGAGGTCGTCCGACAATCATTGGAGGTTGTCCGACAGACATTGGAGGTCATATGACAGACATTGGAGGTCATATGACAAACATTGGAGGTTGTCCGACAATCATTGGAGGTCATCTCGACAACCCCGACGACCAACTGCCAATTGTCAACTGCCAATTGCCAACCATCCCCCTCAAAAAACAATCTAAGAATAATTGTAGTGGTTGTTAAATTTTTTTATAAATTCGTATAGCACATAAAATTTTGGAACAATGTATTTTATAAGCCGAAGGAAAGTACTACATGTTGTACTTGCAGTAACAATTATTTTAGCTGAGTTCCCTACAATTGGCCAGGAAATTCTATCACCCCATCGGGTAAGTGGGTGGGAGAATGTGACCAGCTTCGACATAAACGCTGAGGGTAACTATATGGTAGTCGCCCTCCGGTTTAACGACCGGGAGCAGCTATACGAAAGTCGTTTCGACGGTAGTTTTTGGTCAACACCATCATCCATCGAATCCATCAACAAGTTTGCTGCGGCTGGTGGAAATATCGGTGGCCCATCGTTCTACTTCGATGGTTCTATACTGTTTTTCCATGCCAGTTTTGCTGGAGGCGAGGGAGGGTTTGACATCTACTTCTCCGAGAGAAAGGATAACCAGTGGGGCGAGCCACAGAAGATGGGTGCGCCTATAAACACTCCAAACAACGAGTTGTACCCCACAATGCCTCCGGGAGCCCAGAAATTATACTTCTCGCGCAGCAATAACAATCCCGATCTGAAAAAGGCATCAAGAGCACCGGGGTGCGAAACTTTTTTTGTTGCATCCAAAAATCGTTCTGGAGCTTGGGAGTCGCCAAAACCGCTTCACGATGCAGTGAATAAGGGCTGCCAGCTTGGCCTAAATGTTACCTCCGATGGAAAAACCGTTTTCTTCTCTTCTGTCGATCAGGAGTTAACGCGTGAAGGGTACAACATCTACTTTGCCCGCGAAATAATGCCCGGCTCGTGGATGCTTCCCGTAAAGATTGATGGGATAGCCTCTGAAAGCACCAACATTAACCCGCGGGTAGTTGGCAACACAATCTATTACCTTGTTCAAACCGAATCGCGTCGCGAAACAACCGGAGTTATCTACAAAGCTATGCTCCCCGAACAGTTTAAACCCTTGAACACCATTGCCAGTAAGGGTAAAATCTTACAGCTCGAGAGCAAAAAACCGCTGCAAACACCTCTTACCGTTTTCGATCCAATTACCCTAAATCTGTTAGGCGAGTTCAAAACCGATCCCCAAACAGGAGCATACAACATGATGCTGCTCGATAACTCTAATTATATTGTTGATGTGCGCGAAAAGGGTTACTCATTTGCCAGCTATCAGGTCGATTATAGGGGTGAGCAAAAAAAATCGGGACCAGAACTCATAGAACTTTTTAACCAGATTGAACTCGACTTATCAGTTTACGACAGTGAAATTTTCAGGCCTCTTGAAGCCGAGGTTTGGGTTGAGGTACTGTCCGACAAGAACCGAAGAATTAATGGAATCAAGAAGGAGTCGGGTCTTTTTTCGTTGAATTTACCGGTGGGTCACACCTATAAAATTTGCGCAAGCGCAAAGGGTTTTGAGGAGAACAACTTCGAGTTTAACCTCAATGGCGATATTCTTTTCTCCCGTTTCGAGAGAGATTTGCCCCTTGTTCCTCGCAAAAAGGCGTTCGAGATTCTTATCTCCGATACCGAGACCAACGCCCTGGTAAACGCCGAAATAACCTTCAAAAACCTTAACCGCGACGAGGTTATCTCGTTTGTTACTGCCATTGAACCAGAACCCGTTGAGGAACTCGACGATGAGGCCAAAAAAGCCCTTAGCGATCCCGACCTGTTGAAGATTCCCTATAAAAATCCCACAAACCCCTTTAGGTTCGCCCTTATTATTGGGAACGAGGATTACAAATCGTATCAGGTTGGCTTGCAGAGCGAATCGAATGTTGATTACGCCATTCGCGATGCTGGCCTTTTTAGGGAGTACGCCATGAGCATTCTGGGTGTACCCCAGGAGAATGTCATGTTCCTCACCAATGCCCGCGCCATTGAGATGTACGGTGAACTCCGAAAGCTTTCAAATATCATAAAGTCGCTCGATGGCAAGGCCGAGGTTTTCTTCTACTTTGCAGGGCACGGTTTCCCCGATGAGAAAACCCGCGATCCATACATAATTCCTGTTGATGTATCAGGCTCGAGCCTAAAGTTTGCCGTTAAGCTCACCGACCTGTACACAATCCTCACTGAACATCCCTCAAAACGGGTTACCGTTTTTCTCGACGCCTGCTTTAGCGGCGGTGCGCGTAACGTGGGTTTGGTTTCGGCTAGGGCGATTCGGGTAAGGCCGCGCGAGGGTCAGCTAGGCGGAAATCTTATCGTGTTTTCGGCTACCAGTGAGAACCAAACTGCGCATCCATATCGCGAGATGCAGCAGGGCATGTTTACCTACTACGCTCTTCAAAAGCTTCGCGAAACACGAGGAAATATTTCCTACAAGGAGTATTCCGACTATATCCGCGAAACGGTTGGGGTAAGGTCAATTCTAATTAACAATGCAGAGCAAACTCCACAAACCAATGTGAGCCCAACCGTGGAGGAGAAGTGGCACGACTGGAACTTTAAGTCGAACTAATTTTTTGACATGATATATCGTATAGATTTAATATAATAGTATAACCATGAATAGGATACTACTTTTCTTAACGCTCACACTAACCTCCTTCGCGCTGTTTGCTCAGCTGGGTTTTAAAACATCCATCGTTGAGGGCAACCACAAGGTTGTTGCTTTTGACATTAGCAGCGATGGAAAACTCATGGCCACCGTGGGCGCCGATAACCGAACTCTTATTCGCGATATCGATACCAAGGAACTCGTCCGCGAGATTACCTCACAGGATAGCCCTCAAGCAATTTGTTTCTCCGATGATGGCGAGTACCTTTCCATAGGTTTTAGCAGTGGATTAATTGAGATTAGGACTGTTTCCACCGGCGAAAATGTTCGTAGCTATAGTGGTCATAGTGCAGCTATTTCGACACTGGGATTTAGTGCCGACAGGCAAACTCTTGTGTCAAGCAGCCAGGATAATACGCTAAGATTGTGGAATGTGGATTCAGGTGAGCTACTTAGGAATCTCAGCGGTTCAAATGGCAACATCACATCTGTTGCCATCAATCCCACGGGAACAATGGTTGTGGCTGGTGCCGATAACGGGAAATTGTTTATTTGGGATTTATCCACAGGTAATCTAACAAAAGGGATTGACGCAGAGGAGGAGCCCATAAAATCGGTTGCCTTTAGTCCCAATGGCAATTTTATTGCCGTGGCCGGCAATCAGAGCCGTATTAGCATTTGGAGCGCTTATGGTCATTCGCTCGAGAATACCATGCTGGGACATATCGATGCAATCGAAAAAGTATCGTACAGCCCCGATGGCCGGTACATTGTTAGTGGTGGACAGGATGGCTTTATGATTGTTTTCGAGATCGCTTCGGGCGAGATTGTATATTACACCCCCAAGCAATCTGTAGCCATTACATCAGTGGTTTTTAGCCCCAGCGGGAAGGAGATCCTGTCAGCATCGTCGCAGAACGATACCATAAAGGTATGGGATACCTCGTCGCTGGGTGTAAAGCCAAAGCAGGTGATTAAGCAGGAGAAACAGCTCGAGAAACCGAAAGCAAAACCCGAGATAGCTTGGGGAACCGAGAACAGCAAGGAGAGTATAAGCCTTGGTTATAGCGTGAAGTATAAGATTCGATCGGAATACCCCCTGGAGCGCATTAATATCAACGTGAATGGCGAAAGGCAGGTTTCGGAGTCAAGTATTGCCTGGACAGAGGGCCAGTGGATCGATTTAGAGAATATCATCTACCTAAAGGATGGCGATAATGCCATAGATGCACAGCTCTTTTATAGCGATGGCATGGTTGCCTCAGAAGTGTTAAACATAAAGTATCGGCAGGAACTCGCCGAGGAGCTTCTGCGCGCATCACGCACCCGAAGAGTGGTTGTTTACCTCCGCGAGTCCGACGAGTATGAGTATAAGGTTAGCGGAGCCGAGGGATACCTTTTCCATAGCGAGAAGATTAACGTGGAGCAGGCCGAAGCGCCCAGCATCGATATAGAGTTGGTTCCGCTGAAGGAGGATGTGGCCATAATTCTCAACAATATCACCTTTGCTTACAACTCAGCCGATCTAAACTCCGAATCATTTGCTGAACTCGATAGGGTGGTGGAGCTTCTGACAACCAACCCCCGGATAACAATCGAAATATCTGCCCATACCGATGATGTGGGAAGCTTGTCATACAACATGCTGTTGTCCGATCGCAGGGCGCAGTCGGTGGTTAACTACTTGCTCGAGAACAATGTGGAATCAAATCGCTTGGTGGCTAAGGGGTACGGCCCTAAAAAACCCATGGTTCCTAATAATTCCGACCAGAACAGAGCTTTTAACCGGAGAGTTGAGTTTAAGATTATTGAAATGAAGGATAAAGCGACCGAATAGTTATTGCAAGTTAAAGCTAACTTTTGCTTAACAGATATTTTTCCGATAACCGCAGGATAAGACAAAAAGCAGATCTTTTCCATCAAAAATTGTTTGACCAATGAAAAGTTTCTATCGCATATTACTAACAGCATTAATTGTTACGCTTCTACACTTAGGCTCTTACGGACAAAAGTTTACCTACGACGAAATAATCGAGAGCCTTGGTTCTTTAACCAGCGAGCAGGCATACTCGCGGCTCTTCGAGTTCCGTAGCCAAAACCCGCAGATGGGAAGTGCATATATTCAGCTTGGCCACGTTTTGGAGCAGCTAATCGGCCAAATTGACCCGTTTAGAGAGCAGGCTTTAATGCACTACTATATTGATAATGCAATAATCTTTTACGATCTTTTTCCACACTACCTGCCAGCCAACGAGGTGCGTCGAAACCGAAAGTACTTCACCAATATACCCATCGAGGCTGCTGGCTTACCGTTTAGCAACGAGGGTGCCATTGAGTATGCGCGACGTAGGGTTGATCATTGCAAAGCCTTAAAACAGGCTCTTACATCTACTTTCAACGCCCTGGAAAAGTCGAAGGATCACTACAATAACTGTGTTCGAATATTTAATACCATCAACAACAGCTACGACAACTACAACGAGGCGCTACTTAAAACCGATGATAAATTCCTAGCCCTTATCAACGAGCTCGACACCGAATTTAAGGCTACCATTAAATCCTTTGATGAGTACAAAAAGCTTCAAAAGGAATTTCCCGTTGGAAAGTATAATCAGCAATACACCCTGCAACCCATAAAAACCTTTCGGCTCGAGGGCATTACAAACAGCGACTTTCTGCAGGATCAGTTCAACCTTTGGGACTATGGGAAGTGGGTTGCCGATTACAGGAGTAGTTACGAGAAGGACATTCTTGGTCTTAGGGGCGAGATTGTTTCCATTCAAAAGCTTTTCGACGATAACTTGAAAACAATTGCAAATAGCGATTTTTCGGAAAACCTTGCTTTAAAATCGTTCGACGAATTCTTCATGTTTAGACTTGGGCGTTTCGACAGCAATTCACTCATCAGGGAGTTGTTTACCTACAACGATAAGCGCCAGAACTTTATGTTGGGCACTATAAACCCGCTTAATAATCCCAATGACAGTAGTTCTACGCTAACCAATCGTAAGCTGCGTTACTACTATCGCTTAGCTCTGGATATGCAGCTTGCCAAGAAAGATCTTGATACTTTCCACAAAGCCATTACCAACGAGAAAATTAGCCGTTTTAACGAGTTTTTCACCAGCTATTACGAGGGAGAATTTGGGTTAAGCAATTACAAGAAAAGCCAAACCTTACTGTTGGAGAAAACTTTTGATCAAGTCCTAGACAACCTCGACAATTATCTGGACAACGAAGTGGCCACAAGGAGCAATTTCACGGTTGCAACCGGCGATAGGGGTGTGCAAATCTCACTAAATCCGAATAAGCCCATTGCGCCTCCGGCGCCAAATACTTACATCACGGAATTTGTATACTACAACCAAGGTATTCCACGATACGTTTCGGGTTATTTGGTTAAGCCGCGGGCCAATGCAGCATTTATTGCGAAAATTAGTCCCGAACAGAAAGTAGAATGGATTAAGGTGATCGATTCCGATAACGCTGCCATAAACAGCCTGAACAGATCCGCCACCCGGGTTTTAGGCTTCGAGAAAGGGGTTGTTACATTAGTTTCCACATCAATTAAGGGCAATGAGAGCCTTGGTGGCAATGAGAAGGATTTTTTACATACCCTGGTGCAACTCGATAACAGCGGAAATGTAAAACGAACAAGCCATCTTAAGAGCGGGCATCAGCCCGTACTGATGATGTTTGACGAAATTAACCAGATTGCCCACCTGGTCTTTGGCCAAAAGGAGCAGGACGACAGCCCCTTTTTCAATACCACAACCGTTTGTCAGGTCGACTCGTTGGGAGCGACCAATTGGGATATAGATTTGACGGCAAATGGGTATCTGGCCGGATTGGTTAGGGCCGACAACAAGTATATTGCCTACCTGAACTTTAAGGATTACGATATTAACGGGATGAGAGGAACAGCAGGTAAGAATTCGGCCGATTGGGGTTTTCTTATGGTTACAATCTCAAACGACGGGAGAATTAGCGCCGTAAAACCAGTAGCTGCAGCGGAGAGTGTATATATCGATAGAGTTTTTAGCCTTTCGAGCAACGAGGTGAATATTATAGGATATGCAGGCTTCCCCGGCGAGGCAAAAGGACGAATAAGGTATTTTGTATTCTCTACTAATGGTGATCTAATCTTTAGTAATATCGATATATCACTTTAAGGGTTTGTGGTTATTTTTTTCCCGTCAGATAGATTTAAGAAACCGATACTTTAAATTGCCATTTATTTAGTTTTGCCCCGCCTATGGCGGGGCAAGTTGTTCCTCTATGTTGTATATTTTTGATCTTGTTCAGAATTCTTAAACGCAATTATATTATTGCAAAAGCTCTCACGGCATTATTCTTGTGTGGATTAAAGTATAGAAAATAGCGCTCGCCAAGCAAACAAAGCAATTTATTTTACCATCCTCGGGCAGAATTCGGTTTCGCCATTTATTGCGGAATAAGGTTTGATTTGTTAATCCATTATCCGATATTTGCCTTTTGTAGAATGACTCCTTAAAAACCTTTGCTTTACTTTTTTCGTAAAAACACTTGTTTAACAAACCCTACACCCTATGAGTCGAATGTCCTCATCAAAGGAGTTTCCGTTCGTTAAAGGCTTGCTCCCCCAGGAAGAGATGCTCGAGATTGGAAGGCAGAATCAGAAGCTTACCATTGGAATCCCCAAAGAAAGTGATGAAACCGAGAGCCGAATACCACTCACCCCCGAAGCCGTTGAGCTGTTGGTTAACTGGGGCCATGATATTATTATGGAAACCGAAGCCGGACGACTGGCAAACTATACCGATAACCAGTATAGCGAGAAGGGTGCTCAAATTGTCCAAACAAACAAGGAGGTGTTTCAGTCATCCATTATTCTTAAAATTTCACCTTTACTTCCCCACGAGATCGAACTGCTTTCAGAGAATCAGGTTGTAGTCACCTCGTTACACCTTACACCCGCGGCCGGACAGCAACTCAAAAGCCTGATGAAAAAGAAGGTAACGGCCATTGCTTTTGAGAGTATCCGCGACAATGATGGTGCTTTCCCCGTGGTACGTGCTATGAGTTCAATTGCCGGAAGTACATCCATTCTTGTTGCTGCCGAATATCTTAGCAATGTGAACGACGGCAAGGGCGTTATGTTGGGTGGTGTGTCGGGAATTACCCCCACCGAAGTGGTTATTCTTGGGGCTGGAACTGCCGGCGAGTTTGCCGCTCGGGCGGCATTGGGCTTGGGCGCAAGTGTAAAAATTTTTGACGATTCCATTAAGCGTTTAATGGAGTTACAGGATATTTTAGGGCAAAGGCTTTACACCTCCATTTTCCATCAGCAGGTGCTTGAGCGTGTACTAAAAACTGCCGATGTGGTGATTGGCGCCATAATTCCAGAGGAGTCCAAAGGGCGGATAATAATTCTTGAGGATCAGGTGAAGCTTATGAAAAAGGGCTCGGTTATAGTAGATTTAAGCATTGATAAAGGAGGATGTTTTGAAACCTCGGAACCTCGTAATCACAACGACCCAGCCTTTGTAAAACACGGAGTAATCCATTACTGTGTTCCAAACATAACTGCTCGTGTTGCACGCACCTCGTCTATTGCGCTTAGTAACGTGTTTACACCATTGCTCTCCGAAATAGCCGAAACGGGTGGAATAAAACAACATTTGAAGGATGATGCAGGTCTTAGACATGGGGTTTACATCTACAACGGAATACTAACAAACAACTACTTGGGAGGGCTGTACAATATTCCATCAAGGGATATAAACCTGCTGATGGCTGCTTTTTAGCTTACTGCCTTACAAAAAGATAGGTTATACTGCCGCGCTGTCGGGTGGGAGCATTGCCCGACACGGTGAATCGGCTGGCCTGAGCAGCAGCAATCGCTGCGCTGTTCATGCACTCATCAATTACAGAATTTGATGTGTCAATACTTGCCCTGGAAACCGTTCCATCGCGCTGCACCTCAATATCTACAACCACTCTGCCTCCATTCTCGCATTTGTAGGCAGGAACAGGCAGCCTTAACGCCCGTCGGTTTTCCAGAAAGTAGCTGATTACAGCTGGCCCTTTATACTGCCCCTCATCGGCAGTTGCGACAATTTTCTCCTGCACATTTGGGATGGCATCAGCATCAATTGTTTGAGCCTCCTCCCAGAGTTGACGGTTTTGCTGCATCTGCTCCCGTATGCGCTGTGCATCTTGGTAAAGCTCATCGGCATCAATGTTTTTTTCGTCAATTAAGCCTGGGTTAAGATCTTCCTTGGTGGCATCAACGGCAATATTTCGAATTGCCTCATATTCGGTCATTGGATCGAGCGCGTCCTTGGGCAGGAGTGGTTCACGCTCTTCGGGAAGTCGTTCGGGGGCAATTTCGTATTGGCGTTCAAAATCTACCAGAACCGTTGGGTCGTATAGGTATGGCCTGCTCTTAAGTTCAAAAACAAAGAATAGGATGGAGAGTATTAGGTTTATCGCAATTGTTCCAAGAATACCCACCTTATGCCTATCCCACAGTAGGAATAACTCGTGGCCAACGCGGTCGAGCCATCGCTCAAAGCGATAAAATATGGTGTTTACCCTCTCCATTTAGGAATTGCTGTTGTCCACAAAAGTAGTAAACCTAGCGTGAAAATCGTGCGCTCGATTAGCAATACCGAATGAAAGCCCGTATTTTACAAGCCAACAAAAATAAAAAAGCCCCGATTTAACGGGGCTTTAGATGCTATTTTGGCTAAAACTAGTAGCTCTTAACAATTTGCTCGGTGAAGCTATCGATGGTTTTGGAATCGGTGGCTCCGTAAAAATCGTAGTAATATTCAATTAAATACTTTTTAATCTCATCGTCGCCCATTTTTTGACGCTTAAGGATGGGGATAATGGTATGAAACTCGTTGAGCAGCTCCTGCTTATCGACAAACACCAGCGTGAATCGGGTAATCTCATTTCCTCGCTTGGTTGAGTTCTCGTACTCGTATACGGCAAGGTTCGAAATCTCGTTACCATTGATAGATCCTGCACTACTGGTGAAAAGTTTATCCTTCTCGAGGATTAGTGCATGTTGCTCATGGCCAATTTTCTTCGAAATGGGTTGGTTGTCGACCCTGTAGTAGAAAACTATAAACTTGTCGTCGGACAAGGGGTATTTCTGGTTGTTGAGCGGTACATTCACAGCATCGCCAATTACTGAGAATTTGTCGTTGCCAAAATACTGTCGAAGATCGGAAACCTCTTGTTCTTCGGGGTTAAATCGGGCTACCATTAGATTCCTCATTCTAGTGGGAACAGCAGCATCCTTAACCGTTGAGGTGAGCATTTGGGGATCTCCTGTAATCTGAGTTGCCTGAATCTTAATTTGGTACCGGCCCATGTTATCAGCAATGGCAATGGCATAGCTGTCGAGGCTTTCGAAAAGTAGAAACTCATCGGACATAAGCACATCTCCGGCTACCACGTCCTGTCCTGATTTAAGGTTGGTAATTTTTCCGTTTACACGGGTAACGTTGTAAACATCCTGTGCATGTGCCCCAAGGGCAAGCACTAGAACCAGAACTACTATGGATGTAATCGTTTTCATATGGAAAATTTTTTAAGAATAGTCAATGGTTTTATCTTTAATACAAGACTCGTACCAAAGTTAGTAAATCCTATTGATTTAAAATCGCTATTCGCTTAGATTTTGGTAAAGAGGCCACAACCAGGTTGTAAGAGTCAACAATCCATCCACTAATAATATCTACGCCAATGGAGCCATCCATCATTATAGTATTCCAGTGCTGCTTGTTCATGTGGTAACCCGGCATTACAGCAGAGTAACGCTCCCTTAACTCGATGGCCTTATCGGGGTCGCATTTTATGTTAATGGAAAGCTCCCCATCGAGGTTGGTTAGCAGAAACATCTTGTCTCCAACTTTAAAAACAAGCGTAACCTCATCGAAAGGGAAACTTTCGGTTACACCTTTTAGCGACAGGCAGAAGTCGCGAATTTCCTCAATGTTCATGGTAATGATTGTTTATAATGTGGGGTAGAAAGCATCGGGAATATGTTCCAGCTCAAAGGAGTTGCCCTTAGCCACCAGGCTGATGATGTCGAACTGAACCTCTATGTCGAGGTTAAATTTTTGCACATAAGCATCGGCTGCGTCAACAATGTTTTTTTGTTTTTTGTTTCGCACGGCATCCTTGGGCTCCTCCCAAATGTCGGAAAACCTGGTTTTCACCTCAAAAACAACTAGCATACCATCCTTTGTGGCAACAATATCTAGTTCCTTCTGGCCATGCTTCCAGTTGGTGTGCAACACCTTGTATCCTTTTGACAATACATACTCAAGCGCAAATGCTTCGCCTTCGCGTCCTAACCGGGTATGCTGCGACAATTCGTTAAGGTTTTTCATGCTGCCTTACTTGTTATATATGCCTACAAGCAAACTTACATAGAAAGAAGGGGATAGTCAACTAGTCAACCCTATGATTCTTTAGTTTCCAGCTTAAATCTTAACCGTAAGGTTCCCTGCTCGTAGCTGTGTGAAATGATTTTAAATTCTCCAATTTCGGCTGTGTTATTCACATGTGGTCCAATGCAAGCGCAGGCATCGTAATCACCCACGTTTATCACCCTTATTGTATCGGGTGCATCGGCGGGCAGTTTTGTTAGGTCCAGAAATTTGCCAGCCTCCGTTTTGGGGACAGAATCCTCTATTACATTCAGGTTTGACCCGATAATGCCGTTTACCTGATGTTCAATCTCTTCGATTTGAGATAATGTGGGCGCCGAGTCAATTTGGTAGTCGCATTTCGATTTTTTTCGTTCAATATGACTGTTTCTCGACCGTGTGCAGCCAAACATACGCACCATGGTTTGGTTTAGGATATGCTCGGCGGTGTGCATGCGGGGATCGTAGTTCTTTTCGCTCATAAAAACTATTTGCCCCCAAAAGTATAAAATTTTTCAGAGTTATTCTTGCTTAATGCTATCCACGGGGTTGGCGGTTGCTGCCTTAAGCGACTGTGTGAAGACTGTTGCAAAGGCAACTATAAAAACTACTAGTATTGGCACAACGAATACCACCCAATCAACTTCAACGCGCGTGGCATAGTTGTTTAGCCATTTGCGCAGAAAATACCAAACAGTGGGCAATGCTATCCCCGATGCTATTATTAGTAGTCCTAAATAGCTTCGCGAAAGGAGTACAATAAGGTTTTTCGGAGTGGCTCCAAGAACCCTCCTTATTCCAATTTCTCTTCGCCTTTGCTCTGCCGAATAGGCCGAAAGTGCAAGTAATCCAAGGATTGTAATAATAATTGATAGAATGGTAAACAGAACGAATACTAGCCCAAATCGTCTATCATGCTGATATTGGGCATTGTAAAATTCATCGAGGTAAAAGTAGTCGAATGGATTTCCTGGAAAAATTGACGAGTAAACCCTCTCAACCTCTCTAACCGTTTTATCAGCGGTTTTGTTCGAGATTTGAAGTGTGAAATACCCTTGAAATCTTTCGGGAAACCGGAAGATCTGTGGTTCAATTTCTTCCTTAGGCGAAAGTTGCTTAAAATCGTAAAGAATGCCCACCAGGGTTTTGGCTTGACCCTCTAGAATAATTTGCGATCCAATGGCAGCCTCCATATTTTCGAAACCAAGCCATTGAGCACCTCTTTGGTTAAGCATAACATTGTGTATGTCTTCGGCAGGATTTCCTGTGAATAGTTTACCCGCTATGATGTTAATGTCATAAATCTCAGGGTAGTTTGAGAATATTTCGGTAAGGCGCATGTTCTTTCCATTATTGGGATCGTCGCCATGTTTATGTATTCCTCCTCGGTTAAACATGTTAGGCTTTCCCGGAACAACCGATGAGTATGTAGCTCCATTTACAGAGGGTATCTCATTGACTTTTTCAGTAAATAGTAAAAACTTTGTTCTAAGGGTGTTGTCTCCTACACGAGGAACTTTAACCACAAGCATATTTTCAAGGCGAAACCCTAAATTAGTATTTTGCATAAGAATAAACTGCTTGAATACACCAACCGTTCCAGCTATTAGGGCAATAGCAATAGCAAACTGAAAGGTAACCAATCCTTTTTTTACTAATGCATTGCCCTTTAAGCCGATAATCATCCCCCTAAGAGTTTCGGATAGATTATTCCCCCTTATCCCCGTAACCGAATAAATGCCGGCCGAGATTGTGCCAACCAGCATTGCCAGACCCATAATCTGAAAGAACCAACCCTGATTGTAGTAAATAGTATGAACAGGAAGCCCTGCAAGGTTGGCAAACGAATTGTATCCGAGCTCAAACATAACCACGGCAAGGAGTATGGCAAAGAAATTTATTAACGCCGACTCAAGCAGTAGTTGAAATATAAGATTGGTGCGGCTTGCCCCATTCACCTTTCGTATTCCAATTTCCTTAACTCTTTTCAGTGAGCTAATGGTGCTTAGATTGAAGAAGTTTACCCAAGCAATAATTAGGATAAACCCGGCTATGATTTCGAGTAGTGCTATGGAGTTGCTATCGGCGTTAAGCTCCAGCTCATGCATGTAATGCGAGTTGAGGTGAATATCTCTAAGGGGTTGAAGTTTAAAGGATAGCCCCGTTTTATACTCCGCCAGAAACTCACCATACTCACGCTCAATAAACTCTTCTATTTTTTTATCAACCAGTTTGTAGTCTGAACCCTCAGCTAACCTCACATAGGTATAGAACCCACTGTAGAACCATCCTGATTCAAAAAGTTGTGGGTCTCTCTTAATGTATGTTTCCAACGAAATGAATAGCTCGGGTTTAAAGTGCAAGTTTGCCGGGCAATTCTCATAAACCGCTGTTACCACGAAGTTTTCATTTCCATTGTGCTTGAGTGTTTTTCCAATGGGATTGGATGTGCCAAAGTATCGTTTTGCAGCAGCTTCGGATAGGACGGCTTGGTTTGGGAGCGACAGGCACGAATCAGCATCGCCCATCAAAATATTAAACCCAAGTATTTCAAAGATGTTCGTTTCGCCAAAAAAAGCTTGCTCCTCTTCGTAAACCTGATCGTTGTATGCGAAAACTCCTCCCGTTTTATTTGCTCTGGCAAACAGCTCTACTTCGGGGAAAAGCGAGCCCATTGTTGTTCCAATTGTTGGGCTTGCTGACGCAAACTCAACCCTATCACCATTCTCGTTCCAACGCTGATAGGTAACCCTGTAGGTTCTGTCAAAATGAGGTGTCTGCCTATCGAATGATTGATGAAATTTAACGTACTGTGTAATGAATAAGCATGCAGCAATTCCGATGGCAAGCCCCAAAACATTTATGGCGGTAAATCCTTTCCTTTTCAATATGAATCGAAGAGCTATTGATATCTTATTTATAATATTCATTGATTTGATGTTTTTATATAATCAATCAACATAAGTGCCATTGGCCATAACATAATGATATACAATTAACACGAGAAATATTTAGTTAAAATATTGTGTTCGAATTCGAACAAATGGAACAGTAAACCGAACATATTTTTTTCTACTTTTGCCTCGCAATTAAAAGCAAAGCAGATGCAGTCAATTAAGGAGATTTACAAGCTGGGTTATGGCCCATCGAGTAGCCACACCATCGGCCCAGTGAGGGCAGCAAGGATTTTTCTGGAAAAACATCCACTAGTGCACCGATTTAGGGTGAGTTTGTATGGCAGCCTGTCGTTAACGGGTAAGGGGCACCATACCGACCATGCGCTACTGAAGGAGTTTATGCCCAACGATTTGGAGATTGTTTGGAACGACTCGGAACAGCTACCCCTACACCCCAACGGGATGCTTTTTGAGGCGCTTTCGTCCAATGGAGGAGAGGTTGTTGATTCGTGGGAGGTATACAGCATTGGAGGTGGCGATTTGCGCGATAGTTCTGGTATACTCAATAGCCAGAAGATATATAGCCATAATAAGATGGCCGATATTCTAAAGTGGTGTAAGGCCGAAGGTAAATCGCTTTGGGAGTTTGTTGAGGACAATGAAGGACCCGAAATATGGCCATTCCTGCACGATGTTTGGCTTACCATGAAGGAGACTATTCAGCGTGGAATCGATAACGAGGGCGTGCTACCTGGCCCCATTAAGCTAGCCCGAAGGGCTTCATCGCACTACACAAAGGCGCTTAATACGCATGGGACACTGAAGAATATAGGATTGCTATTTGCCTTTGCACTGGCCGTTTCGGAAGAGAATGCGGCCGGTGGCCGCATAGTTACTGCGCCCACTTGCGGTTCGTCGGGGGTGCTTCCGGGTGTACTGTTTTACCTGAGTCGCGATGAGCATCTAACAGAACCTAAAATTCTTAGAGGCTTAGCGACTGCTGGGCTAATTGCCAACCTGGTTAAAACGAATGCTTCCATCTCGGGAGCCGAGGTGGGATGCCAGGGCGAGATTGGAACAGCGTGTGCCATGGCTTCGGCAGCGATGGCTCAGATACTGGGCGGTTCGCCCAATCAGATTGAGTACGCAGCTGAGATGGGGATGGAACACAACCTGGGTTTAACCTGCGATCCCGTTCTGGGCTTTGTGCAAATACCCTGCATTGAGCGCAATGCCATTGCGGCCACAAAAGCATACTCGTGTGCTGTTTACGCTCTGCAATCGGATGGTGGGCATAAAATCTCGTTCGATAAAGCGGTTCGAACCATGGCCGAAACCGGCCGCGACATTCAGGTGGCCTATCGCGAAACGGGTATGGGCGGGCTCGCTAAGAACTGGGAACCTTTCAACGGAAAGAAGTAGAGCGTAATGCTCTACTTCAACTCCACAATAAAGCAATCGGGGTAAATTTGGGCAGCCTTAGTCTTGAAACTTTCGGCCTCGCGGCGTGTACTGAACTCGCCCACCATTAAGCGGTAAACCTTATCGCCATTGATATTCGCTACTTGTACCCGTACCTCCTTTTTAAGCGATGTTTTTAGGTCGTCGGCAATGCGCAGCAGGTTAACCAATTCCTTGTAACTTCCGATTTGAACGGTGAAACCGCCGGGTTTTTGCCTACTAACCTTAAGCTCGTAGAGCTCAATATCCGATAGTTCAGTTGGTGCCGTAGTCGTTGTTGCCGGTTTTGGTTCGGGTTTGGCCTGAGTGCTCACATCCTGCGGTTTTTGAACAGGGGTAGCTTGTTGACTGGGTCGAGCCGTTTCGGCAGGTTTTTCGGCCTGTGGAGATGGTTTTGGTTGCTGGGCAATCACATTCCCCTCCTCATCAATTACCTCAACTCTAACATCGGCTAATCCTTTGTCGATAAAGCCAAGTTTTTCGGCAGCCGATCGGCTAAGGTCAATAATTCTGTTGGCTACAAAGGGGCCACGGTCGTTCACACGAAGAACAACAGATAAATTGTTCTCGAGGTTAGTTACTCGCACAAGGGTGCCAAAGGGAAGAGTAAGGTGAGCACAAGTGTTACGCGAATGGCTGTAACGCTCTCCCGAAGCGGTGGTTCGCCCCTCAAATTTATCGGCATAGAAAGAGGCTTTTCCTTCCTGTACATATCCCGTTTGCCCTATGATAAAAAGTGGAAGTAGGCAAATGCTAATAAGTAAAACTACTCTACGCATGGTGAACTATTGTTGATTTGTACTTTCAAATTTACCCTTTTCTGGCGACGAATCCTCGTTTGGCAACACGATTTTTCGTTTTTTTGAGAGGTTAAACATCAAACTCACCGATGTATCTACTGCCCAAGCGGGCGATCGGAGGGGGTTTCCCGAGTAGCTATAGTAGTATAAATCGCCCATTCCGTAATAGTAGCGTACGTCGAGTTGGATGGAAAAATAACTAAAATCGTAACCCAAGCCCACACCCCCTAGTAATCCAAAATCAAAAATATTGTCGCGAAGGATATTGATTTTATAGTTAGTAAGAGTATAGGTGTTGGTTTGGCTTTGGCCATGCTTGGAGTCGATAAGTAACGAGGGGTTAAAGCCAATATTTACATGAGCAAAAACTCCGTTTTTTGCAGCACGTACCTGAAAATACAGGGGTAGTTCGATGTAGGAACTTAACCGCTTGTAGTTTGTAATCTCATCAATGGGCATTGTGAACCCTCGCTGGGTGAAGTTTAGTTCTCCCTGGAATCCAACATGCTCAAGGTCGAAGAATTTGGCAGAAAGGCCAAAATTTGGAGTTGGATTCATTAGGGCTTTTTCCTCATGGTTGGGATTAAACAAAATTCCGGATACGTTGTATCCGCCATTAAGCCCAATAAGGAGCTGCCCATGACCAACTATAGAGTAAAGGGTAAGTAGTAAACTAAGAATGACACGGTGAGTTAACTTCATTTTTATTTTGAATAATCCTTTTATTTGGAAGAACTTATCTTACTCTCCACCGATTGAACCTTGGTGTGAATTCGATCATCACCATCTTTTTTGATATCTATATTTACCGTAACGTAAACCCTTTTGCAGTCGGGCTCAAGCTCTGCATAGGCGTCCTCGATTAACGAAAGGGCTTCCTTGAGCGTGTTTGTTTCCACAATGGTGCCCATGGCGGTAAGCTGGTTTTGATATCCCTTACTGCGGATTACCTTCACGACGCGGGACACGTAGGGACTCATGCTGGTCTCCTTGCGGGTTGGGAACATCGCGAAGTTCATTACTACTGACATCGTGTTTAGGTTTAAGGTTAAAACTTAGGTCGTAATCCCAATTGGCGCGGACTTGGATTTCGCCATTTCCGGTCTCGTCTACAAAGGTGTGAACCCTTTCTGGCTGCTGTCCTTTTAAGTACCATCCTGTGTCCCACTTGCCATTCTTGTTGGCATCTTCAATAAACCGTAAACGGAATTTTCCGGGGCGAACGTATGTGAAGGTAACCTCACCATCCATTAAAACCGTTTTACTGTCAACCACAGCTCCCTTTTCGGTGGTAAGCTCAGCAATTATATTTGGCCTAACTCCCGTAAGATTTACTTTAATAATGCCAAACTGTTCGGGGTCGGCACCCTTGAAGTTATGTATCAGCGTGTCGTTGGTAACTCCATTCAAATCGGTAAAGGCTCCGGGCAAAGCGGTAAGCCGATAGTTAATCTGGTTTTGCCAATTCTGCTTTATATAGTAATACCGGGGATTTAGAGTATCCTGCTGAAGCCCCACAAAAGGAAGAGCCACGCTGTCGGTTATGTTTTTAAGCTCCAGCAGCGTTGTGTCTTTTGAAAGCAAGGGAATTTTAAAGGATAACCTAATCTTTTGTGTTGGGATTACTACACCACCTTTGTTTACAGAAAAGGATATGGGCAGCGATTCCTTTTTTTCCTCTTTCTCCTTTTCAGAGGCATCGGATCTGCGGGTGCGACTTGGGGTTGTAGCTCTCTCGATGTAGAACAGCCTTAAAGTATCTTTCGTTTCAACAAGATTCATTAACGAATCGGTTTTTTGATAGGTAACCAACACGCGAAGCGTGTCGATGTTATTGATCTGGTTGTTGGTAATCCAGAAGTCGAGCGAATCGCCTTTGGTATTTCTTCCACTAATATACCACGACTCTAAGCTGTCGATCTTAGCGCTGATTGGACGAAGTTTGACATCGCCCACAGGTGGGCGAGTGAATCCCAGCTGCATGTGGCGGCGTTGCGAACGCTTAAAATCGGTGAGCGAAAGTATTCGGTTCTCCTCCTGAAACAGGTAAAGCGTAAGCAGGCTATCGGGGTTAAGGGTTATCTGCGATGGTCGTACCAGCATCGACGTGTCGATGGGTGTTTCGATAAATGCAATCTCCTCCGAGACCTGATCGAACTTGTAGTTTGAGTTGCCGTCGGCTAGGGCAAAAATCTTGTAATTGCCGTATTTAATGTTGCTCAGGAAAAAGATGCCCTCCTTGTTCGTTTTGGTAACATAGCGCGGACGCTTAAGCAGGGGAACCGAGTCCTCGAAGCTGGTGTAAAGCATCACGAATACGCCCTCTTTTGGCTGCTGTGTGTAGGCATCGAGTACCCTACCATTATAACGAAGGGAGTCAATCTCAGGGCCGGTGGCAAAGGCAAATTCAAAGTTCTCGAGCTTGTTGCCCTCGTTGTTATCAACAATGGCATCGGCAAAGTACAGGGTATAGGTGGTGCTGTCGTCGAGAGGTTCAAAGAATCGAATTTCGACGCCCCTACCCCTAATCCTAAACTCGGGGAGTTGCTCCTGTGGAGGCGAGAGAACCAGCTTTTCGCCAATCTTCTCGAGCTTAATGTACTCATCAAAGGTTAACGTTATCCTATCGCGCTTATAGTTAGTTGCATTTATTGCCGGAACACTCCGAACCAACACGGGAGGGATTGTATCCTTTGGGCCACCGGTAGGCGATTGCTGAACCGCGCAACGGGGGAAAAGCAGGCTTAGGGAAAAAGCAAAAGGGATAAGGTATACTAGTCGCTTCAACTGCAAGTGGTTTTATTTTGGAAGCAAATTTACAAATCTTTAGGGAGACCGTAGCAGCGCACGGGGTGATAAAGCCTAAAATATGTTAATCACCTGTTAGGTTGAAAAGCGGTTTTTGATTAAAGCAAATTAATTGCAACCTTTGTGGTTGCGTTTAGTTGCTTTGGCAAGAGCTGAATTAAATACTGATAAGTAACGAATAAGTTTCAAAGTTTTCTTGTAAATGATAATAGAAATTATCCTCCTGATAGTTGGGTTTGTAGTGCTTATTTACAGCGCCGACAGGCTTGTAGAGGGGGCATCGTCGGTAGCGGCAAAGCTGGGTGTTTCGGCTTTTGTGATTGGGCTTACAGTTGTTGCTTTTGGCACCTCGATGCCCGAAATGTTTGTTAACGTTTTGGCCTCGATAAGCGGGAATAGCGGCTTGGCCATTGGCAATGTGATTGGTAGCAATACCATCAATATTTTTATTGTTGTTGGGATAGCCGCAATTATTCGACCCGTAAAAGTGCAGAGCTTAACCATAAAAATGGAGATTCCGTTCAGCTTTATGGCTGCTGTAATCCTCTTTATGCTGGCCAACGATGCGCTAATTGATGGTTCCGAGACCTCAATCCTTTCTCGAATCGATGGGATGATCCTTCTAACCTTTCTTGCCATTTTCCTCTACTACACCTGGTTCTCGGCCAAATCCGACAAGTACGCCCCAATTACTCTGGTGAAGGATCGGAAGTGGATAACGTCTTCACTGATGATTGTTTTTGGCATTGCTGGTCTTTACCTTGGCGGGAAACTAATAGTTGATTCATCTACCACCATTGCCCAATCGTTTGGTGTGCCCGATTCCATTATTGGGCTTACCGTAGTGGCGCTGGGCACCTCCCTGCCCGAGCTGGTAACTTCGGCCGTTGCAGCCTACAAGGGCAATTCCGACATAGCCATAGGGAATGTGTTGGGATCTAATATCTTCAACATTTTTATGGTGCTTGGCGTTTCCAGCGTAATTCGACCTTTACCATTTTACCCTGCTGCCAATATCGATATTCTGGTTACCTGCCTAGCAAGTTTGCTGCTATTTGCATTTGCGCTAATGGGCCCTGGCCAAAAAATCGACAGGAAAGAGGGAGGAATTTTTGTGGCTATTTACGTGGGCTATATTGTTTACCTGATCCTTAGCATATAATTAATTTCTAAGCCGATGGACTCGTTAACCCCCAATTTTTTCGTCAAGGACATCAACCAAACCATCAGTTTTTACAAGACTTTAGGGTTTAAGGTAATCATGACCGTTCCCGAACAAAGCCCATTTGTTTGGGTTATGATGGCCAACGAATCAGTAAGCCTGATGTTTCAAACATTCGAAAGCCTGAGCGCTGAGCTGCCACAGATCAGCAGAACCGATGGCGGGTCACTAATTTTCTACATCAAAATCAAAGGAATCCTTGAGTTTTTCAACAAAATATCGGGTGAGGTAAAGGTTCTTAAGGGTCTTGAGAAAACTTTCTATGGGGCAACAGAATTCTCAATTCTCGATAACAATGGTTATGTTCTCACTTTTGCTGAGGATTTATAAGAGTATAAATGTTTTGCGATGAACGACGAAAAACCTCAAAAGTATAACAATTTAGCCTTTTACTGGATCGAGAACCTGGTGGGAACAGGAAGCCGTTTCGCCTTTAATGTGATTATATCGGCTGTAGGCGGGTTACTTTTCAGCTTTGGGGTTTGGCCATCGGTTTACGTTTTGGTGATTTTTGGAGTATTATCGCCATTACTATTCACATTCTGCCTATACTCTCTTGTGCGTATGCAGGGAGATGATTCCGATAATCCTTTCCCAAAGTTTTTCCGTTCGCAGGCCAGCAATGCCTTGGTCATGTTTTTTGATATGGCAATCATTGTGGCTTTAGCGCTCCTAATTCAGCTCAACATAATCGATTACCTCCTTGTTAGGCTTCTGCAAACGGTTATTTTCCCTGTGATGATGCTCTTTATTCTCCGAATTCTACTCATAAACACCTTTTACGAGGAAGAAAATTAACAGAGTCTTTTTGCAAATCCTTCATTTGGTTGTTGTGCTTACCAAGTAAAAAGCAGAGTCCAATTTACTTTACCACATTTTGCAAGTTTCCTTGCAGCCAACCCCTTATATTGTTGAGTACAATTTGCGAGCGCAGCGCAATGGCCTCGTGGGTTGCAAAACCAAGGTGTGGGAGCAGTAAGGTGTTTGGCGTAGCTAGCAATGGGTGATCGGCCTTTAGCGGGGGTTCGTGCTCGTAAATATCAACCGCTACGCCCGCAATAATTTTTTGATTTAAGGCATCCACCAGAGCGGGCGTATTTACCACTTTTGCCCTGGCAGTATTTATAAGCATTGCAGTTGGTTTCATCATCCCAAATTCACGCATACCAACCAAGTTCTCGGTCTGTGGCGTTAGCGGAAGATGCAACGATAGGATATCAGCGGAGCGAATTACCTCGTCAAAGTCCAAGAATTTTACGTTGGACATGTTTTTTTGAGTTCGCGACCATGCCACCACGTTGCAGCCAAAGGCGTTGGCAAGTTGGGCAACTCGTTGCCCAATGGCTCCCGCACCCAGAATCCCAAAGGTTTTTCCAGCCAGCTCTTGTCCCAGGAAACCGTTTCGGCCACCCAAGCTGCGTGTAACAGAATCGGCAGGGGTAATCTTGCGGAGCAAATCGATGGCCATGCCAATGGTTAGCTCGGCAACAGCTTGCGTGCTGTATCCAGCTGCATTCGAAATGAATATTCCGCGCTGCTTGCAGGATTCCTGCGCAATATGATCAACTCCAGTAAACGCCACCGATATATACTTTAGATTTTTTGCAGCATTTATGGCTGTTTCGGGAACAGGTAGGTTGCTAACCACAAGCACTTGAGCATCGGCTATTCTTTGGATTAGCTCATCGTTATCCCGCGGAACATCGTTATAAAAAACTACGGAGTTTCCCTGCTGCTCCATCTCGGAGGCGAAGGCTAACTTTTCCTCATCGGTAAGGCCTATGGGCTCTGCAAAAACTATCTTTATCATTGTATGCTGATTTTTTAAATCGGATCCACAAAATTAGCATTTATAGCCGAAAGCACATCCGAATAGCATATCGAAAGGCTTTCCCCAATCAATGTTGGTAAACATTTGTATTTTTGTCAACCTTTAAACCTGTTGCTTGTTCTAGTTAGAGTTAAAAAACCAGAATAAACCCCAATAGCCATGCTTTGCATCAAAGATTCGCACACCGATCCATACTTCAACATTGCTGCCGACGAGTACGCGCTTAAGTATTTAAAAGACGATTGCTTCATGCTGTGGCGTAACGAGCCGTCGATAATTGTTGGGAAGCATCAGAATACTCTGGCCGAGATCAATGTGGATTACGTTAAGGAGAACAACATAAAAGTTGTTCGTCGAATTTCGGGCGGCGGAGCGGTGTTTCACGATCTTGGCAACCTAAATTTCACATTTGTGAAAAACGCTGGCGAAGGCGCACAAGGCGATTTTCGCAAGTTTACCCAGCCTATCCTCGACGTTTTGCTGAGTATGGGCATTAACGCCAAGTTTGAGGGGCGTAACGACCTTACCATAGATGGGAAAAAATTCTCGGGCAATGCCGAGAGCATCTGGAAAAACAGGGTGCTACACCACGGAACGCTGCTTTTCTCCGCCGTAATGACCGATCTGTCGGCTGCGCTTAAGGTAAACCCGCTTAAGTTTCAGGATAAGGCGGTAAAATCGGTGAGATCGCGGGTTACCAATATCAGCGAGCACCTAACCGAGAAGATGGATGTGCTCGAGTTCCGCGACAGGATTATGAAACACATCATGGAAATGTATCCCGACTCGAAGGAGTACGAGTACTCCCCCGAGGATATTGCGGGCATTGAGAAACTGCGCGACGAGAAGTTCTCGCAGTGGGAGTGGAATTTTGGCGACTCGCCAAAGTACGATTTCGAGAAGCTAATCCGTACCGAGGGCGGAAGCGTTGAGTTTCACATTAACGTATCGAAAGGCGTTATTAAGGATATCCGCATATTTGGCGATTTCTTCCACAAGCACGATATCGACGAGGTACAAAAGTCGCTGGTGGGGGTTAAGCACGAGCGCGAAGCCATTCTGCAAACCCTCTCGCAGTTCGATTTTAACAGCTACTTCAAAAATATTAAGGTTGAGGAGTTTGTTGGGGGGATGTTTTAGTTCTCAGCACTGCTTTTGAACGCTGTTATTTATGCTATAGATAGATTTTGAGTATTTTTTTGATTAAGTATGCAGTAGGATAGGAGCATTTAGATAGTATTCATTGTAACCCGAGAATCAAATATAATTTTCCACAAGAAAATGCGTATATTTATCCTTATTTAAAGAAGTTAGGGGTGAATAAAGTAAGGTTAAATGTCAATGAAATTGAGATTGTTCTTTACAAACAGAACGATGAAGAATTTATTTCATTGACTGATATGGCTAAATTCCGTGACTCCGAAAGAACAAACTACATCATTCAAAACTGGATGAGAACGAGGAGTACAATTGAATTCCTTGGGCTATGGGAGTATTTGAATAATCCAACTTTTAAAGGCATCGAATTCGATGCCTTTAGAATTGAGTCAGGGTCAAATAGTTTTACATTAACTCCTAAAAAATGGATTGAATCTACTAATGCAAAAGGTATTGTGTCTAAATCAGGTCGTTATGGAGGGACATATGCACATAAAGACATTGCCTTTGAATTTGCTTCGTGGTTGAGTCCAACGTTCAAATTATATTTAATTACAGAATATCAAAGACTTAAAGCGATTGAAACAAATAAATATAATTTAGAATGGAACGTAAAAAGAATACTTAGTAAAACAAACTATCTGATTCATACAGATGCGATTAAAAATTTTATTCTTCCAAGTAAAAACTACGAAGTAGGAACCGAATGGTATACTTACGCCGAAGAAGCCGACTTGATTAACGTTGCATTATTCAATTGTACAGCCAAAGATTGGCGAGAAGCGAATCCTGAATTAGCAAAAAAATCTATGAATATTAGGGATATTGCTAGCATTAATGAACTTGCCGTTTTATCAAACCTTGAATCTCTAAATTCAGAAATGATTAAAGATGAGGTTGATAAGAGAGATAGGTTTCGCAAATTAAAAGAAATAGCAAGATATCAGTTATCAGTATTAAATGAAAAGGATTTTATGAAATCATTGAAAAAGATGAACGAGAAAGTATATTTCGAAAATATTAAGAAAAATAAAGACTAGAACAGATTATAACTAAATGGTAACAAGGGGTTAAATCAGTAGTATATAATTGGGCTATGTAGATAGTTTAGCATACATAGAGAATCTTAAAAAGCCCTGTCCCCTCACAATTCCTGCAAATTGACTCACATTTACTGTTTACACAAATCATTTGCCTCATCCAGAACCTTGTTAATCTTTGGCTTTGAGATTCCAATATCCTCCAAAACCTTAGGGTTACTAACTATTTGACGGCACAGCACAACGCCCTTATCCATTAGTTGCTGCTTCTCTCTCTTGTTAAGTTCCGTTAGGGTGGTAATGGGGAACATGCGGTATGTATCAATCATATCCTTAAGGCTGTGTCCCTTGGGGTAGTCCCAGCTTACCAGATGCAGGCCCGAGCATTTGCCAAAATCCATGGCATCCTCGGTAAAGCGGGTGTTGGTAACAATCCAGCCGTAGAATGTGTAGCCATTGAACTCGGGCAGCTGCTTGCGCTTAGCTTCAATGTCGTTTACCCGTGAGCGGATATAAAGAGGAACCTGCACATTGGCGTGTTTATCCTGCGTGTTGTAGAACTTGCACTCCACAAGGTACTGAGTATGATTTTGCGACGCCACCACATCCACCTCGTGCTGTACGCACTGACCCTGTACCAGCTGTCCAACCTTGGTGTCGAAACCCTGAATGGCAAAGATTTGTCCAACGAAGTGTTCAAACGGGTACCCTGTTGGTCCCAGCTCCATTAAGGCATTCTTTAGGCTGTAACGCGCAGCAAAGCTGCGGCGCTTCTTGCGCAGTAGGGTGAATGCCTTGGCGTAAATCTTCTTGGTGCTAACGCCCTCGGTAAGCCAGTTCTCCACCTCGGCAACAATATCGGCAATAAGTTTCTCGTTGGCACCAGCACGCTTTAACGACTCGGTAAGCTTTTCGCTCTGAAACGACTCCTTCTCGCCAGTAGCCTTTATAATTTGGATTGTATTGCTCATATCATGCGTGTAATTATGTGAAAAGATTCTCGATGCACTCCCCGGCAGGGATATTCAAATGGTAGGCTAAGATACCCAATTTTCTGGCTCCCTCAACGTGCTGTAGCGTATCGTCGATAAAAAGAGTTTCGCTTGGGTTTAAGTTATTCTCTTTTAGGATGATTTCAAAAGCTTCAGCGTCGGGTTTACGCATGTGTATTAGGTGCGAGTAGTACTCCTTATCGAAGAAAACCGAGAGGTTCTCGAATCCAAATGTGTTGTGCAAAATCTTATTGTACTCATCAATATGAATGGCATTGGTATTGCTAAGCAGAAAAGTTCTGTAATGACCCTTAACGCCCTTTAGCACGTTGAGCTTGGAGGGCTGAAAGTCGAGCAGCATGGCGTTCCACGCATCGTCAATCTGCTTGTCGGTAAGCGCTAGGCCGCTTATTTGGCGGAGTCCATCGCGAAACTGTGCTGGGGTAACCAAGCCCTTGTCCAGCAGGTCGAACAGCCCAACCTGTTGGGCTTGGGTGAACATCGATTCAAAATCGGTAATCCCCAGGTTTTTATAGGCATCGATGGTTAGGTGGTAATCGATATTCAGGATAACGCCGCCCAAATCGAAGATAATATTCTTGATGTTATGGTGGGCAAAAGGAGTAAAAATGGGTTTCGACATAAAAAAAGTAATGTTAGGGTTGTAAAATTCGGATACAAATATGTACTTTTGCAATCCAATAAAAAAACCTTTTAAGGTTTTTGTCGGGGCCCATAGCTCAGCTGGTTAGAGCACCTGACTCATAATCAGGGGGTCGCTGGTTCAAGCCCAGCTGGGCCCACAAAAGCAGAAAAGCGCCAATCGGCGCTTTTCTGCTTTTTTTATTTGTAAACTCATAATCATGGGGGTCGTCTCGTCAGCAAAGCCGACGAGACTGGGCCCCCGTAAAGTTGTAAAAGCGCAATCGGCGCTTCTTCTGCTTTTTTGTTTTTGTAGACTCATAGACAGGGGGTCGTCTCGTCAGAAAGTGACGAGACGAAGCTGGGCCCATATGAAGAGGTACGCTCGCCAATCGGTGCATTTCTGCTTTTTTATTTTGATACAAACATTCTACAAACAAAAGGACTTATTTCCTTTCCCAATTAGAGATTACACACATTCCGCAAATAGCCATTTTTTTGTTGGGCAGGGTTAACTTTTTAAACACACAAAACCCCTGTTCGTCCGAGGATGCCCGATTGAAACGACGTTGGGCGGTCGGTTGAACCGCCTTCGTTCTTTTTAGATGGCTCTGTCTACGCAAGATTTTTTCCACTATCTTAGCGTAGTCGTTCTTTGAACAGAATAATGAGGATACCGGCTTCGACCACTTCGAGGCCCGCCAGTGGGATGCCCGCCTGGCCCGCTGGCTCGCACCCGACCCTGCGGGGCAGTTCCACAGCCCCTACCTGGGCATTGGCAACAACCCCGTGAATGGGGTGGACCCGGATGGGAGATGGTTTGGGAAATTCAGAGCTAATGTTAATGCTTTCTTTACAGGTGGAACTGTTGTAGAGGGTAATTCAGGTAACTGGTATGTTTCTCATGCAGACGGTGGTTATAGAAATTTTGGACAGTCAGGTTTTAGGGGTAAGGCAGATCTATCGGGTATAAAAACATCTTTTATAGTTGGCGATATTATAATGACCGGGAGTTTTGATATTGCACCAAGTTTTAGTGGCTCAGGAAGGGGTGGCTTTCTAAATTACGCTAATGGTTTTCTACAAGGTTGGGGGGGGATGAATGAATTTAGAAAAGTATTGGAATGGGAATATTTAAGTCAAGCAAGGTTTAACCGTGCTTTATCTGGTAACTTCTCACAGCCAATCAAACACTCCTTACGAGCAATAACAAAGGTAGGTCAACGTATTTCGATAGCAGGCGCAGGGGTAAGTGGTATAGAGTTTTTTACCACTGAAAACAAAACCTGGGGAAGTTATGGTAAATTTGGCGTTGGATTACTAAGTGCGGGATTAACGTACTTTCCTGAGCCAATTACCACGGGTATTGGAATGGGTATTGGTGCTATTGATTTATTTGGAGGGTTCAATGGTTTTTACCAAACCCTTGACATTAATCAGAATCTTTATAATTCAGCAGGTCTTTTAATGTTACCTAGCAACCTTCACGGGTTTACCATTATTAGAGTAAAATGATTTGATCTGTTCGCCCATAGTTGATAACACTATATCTAATACATTTAAGGCTAAGAAGTGGAGACCATAAAAAATTACCAAATGAACATTTATTACTACCTATTCTACAAGATATATGTTTTTACTAAGAAATTAGGGAACTATAATGTTGCATTTAGTGCCGTGCTAGGAATGTCTTTTTTATTGATTCTTAATTTAGCACCAATTGTAAAAATACTTGGGGTGAATGATAGTAATTTCACCTCAATTAAACCTACCCTATTAGTCCTAGGCCTAGCTGTTATTTTTATTAATGAATTTATTTTTATGCGCAAGAAGAAATACCGAAGTATAATCAAGAGTTTTAGCGAGGAGTCGGAAAGGTCTAGGATAATTGGAAATGTTGTAGTTACCCTGTATGTTATGCTAACTTTTAGTATAATACTCTTTTTCTAGTCATTTTTTTAGAACCTTCTCACTGGTCGAAGTTTTCAACTTCGACCTTTTCAAAACCACCGTTTTGCGGTCGGCTCTGCCGCCGTCCGAGTATTCTTCAAGGCTCCGTTAAGCCTAGGCTGCCAAACTAAAGCAACGCTGGGCGCTGGTTCCTCTGTTAAGCCGAGGCTGCCAAATTGAAACAACGTTGGGCGGTCGGCTCCGCCGCCGTCCAATTATTTTTGCAGGCTGTGCCTGCTCTAAAAAAAGCATTTCTATTATCTTTGCTCTATCGTTCTTTGATTTGCTTCCCGAGCACGACGAGGAAACCAACTTCGACCACTTCGAGGCCCGCCAGTGGGATGCCCGCCTGGGCCGCTGGCTCGCGCCCGACCCTGCGGGGCAGTTCCATAGCCCCTACCTGGGCATGGGCAACAACCCCGTGAGCGGCGTGGATCCGGATGGGAGGTATAAAACAGAATTTGGAGCACGAATCGCCAACTTTTTCAATCGAGGAAATGGCGTAGGGTACAACTCGATAAAAGGTGAGTGGTACTATTCAAAAGGCTTTTCAGTTGCGAATGAAGCTGGAATTACTCCTGTTTATGATGGTGCAATCACAAGGTATACGAGAGCATTTAGTGGAAATTTAGGGAAAGATTTTCATAGCAATGTTACACACAACATTAACTCTTTTATAGATCACCCTTTAAAAGCAATGGATAAGCTTTCATACAATATTCTTAGCTCAGTTACATCGCTAGTGTATCCGCAAACATATGTTGATATGTATGAAGGTGCCAAGAATTACATACAGGCACCAGCAGAGGTGAAAGGTATGATTGATGCGCAAGCAATAAATGGTGCTGTTGAAACAACATTTACAATGGCTCCATTGATCGCAATTAGTGGTCCCGTTTCACAACTTTCAAATGGGGTTAAAGTTGGACCAGGATTTCAAGTTAGGGTTCATACTGGAAACGGATTTTATAGATATGCCTTTGAACAGGGTTATTTGAGTCCTATGAAAGGTGTAGGTATAGATGGTGCAATAAGTGTATGGCACATAAATTATGGTAAATACGGTAAAGGTCATCTCGTAATAAACCCAAAATATTGGGGAAAATTCCATTAAACTATGATAAACGATATTGAGAATGAATTAAAAGATTTTAGGTATAAGTTAAATCTGGAGCAAAGCTCATTTTTAGAGTTTCTTAATAAATTTTTTAGTTCAATAGATAGTAAGATATTATCTGACAAGTCTATCTTGTCATTGAAATACGACACATTGGAAATTTATCTAGAACATGCAGAAGAAATTAAAACCCATATTCTTTTCAAAATAAGAAGTCAAAGTTTTGAGATTTACTGCAATAACTATAATGAAATTAACAGCTTTGACAACTTTAACTTAAATAAGTATTTTTACAGTAAAGTATTGGAAGCTCTTTTTAAAGGAAAGTATAAAAATATTGACACTTTTCATAAAGGGAATCTATTAAAATCGGTAATGTTTTGGGAAGAAAATTTGCTACCACCTATTACAGTTTATCAATCCCTTTATAAAAGATTATTTATACAATTTATAAAAAATGCTGAGTACACTATTAAAGAGGAAAATTTTAAAAGTTTTATGTGATTTTCCTTAAACCTGTGACAAAAAATGGTCAAAGAGTTGTAGGGCTTGATTGGCATGAATTTAAAATGGGTGGAAAAAATACTGGTACGATGGTAAATAGACCGCATATTGATGCTCCATTTAGTGGAATGCATCATTGGCCTTGGTAAAAGAAGTGATATATGAGAAAAAAAGCATTAGCGATATTAGAAAAGGCTATAGAAGGCAAACTTGATTTAAAAGAGTTTTATGACATTTGGCCCTCTGAATTAAATGACAATTCGTTTTATGATTCGGTATACGAGAATCTTGAAAGTGGAATTGAACATTTCCCAGGCAATGTTTTTTCTATGAAACCTAATTATGAGGTATGGCATAAGATGGAAGAGTATTATTTGCTAAATGTTGATAAGGCTTTGATAACTCTAGAGATTGATGATACAGAATTATTATTATACCTAAGGGAGAAGATAATCCAATTAAAGCCTTCAATTGGTAGTATACAGGATTTAATAGTAATGTTGCTTAAATGATTAACAAAAACCCCGTTCGGTTTAGGTTTACCCCTGCCTAGCCCGCTGGCTCGCGCCCGACCCCGCCCGCCAGTTCCATAGCCCCTACCTGGGCATGGGCAACAACCCCGTGAGCGGCGTGGATCCGGATGGGAGGTGGGTGTATGTCAATAAAGAAACAGGAGAAGCTAAAGAATTCATTGGTTTTAAAGATAATTTGAAAGCCCTCTTTTCAAGACAATGGGCTTTAAATGTGATAAAAGATCAGTTCCCGACAGCCATTGAAGATGTTTATTGTTATGGAAATAGAATTGTTGGAAAAGAGTGGAAAGAAGGTATGCCATTAGTTATTGACAATGGCCCCGATAGAAAATATGTAGTTGATGCTAGAACTAATAAGTATGTAAATTTGGCAAATAAAAATTTACAAAGGGAATTTGAAAGTCTGCATAAAAAGAAATTGAATATCCCAGGAGGACCATATGTAAGCCCAGTTGCTGACGATTCATTCCCTATAGGGGTGATTATTCTTCTTGCAAATATGACGAACCCATTAACAATAGTTGAAAAGGGAGATATGAAAATACCTATTCCAACTATGATACCTGTTACATTACAACCCTTAAATGACACAGAAAAAATGATCGAATCTAGAAGGGAAGTACTAGCCCAGAGAAGAATTAATTTGTATCGAAAATACCATCTAATTCATTAAAATATTGCACTTTAATGATCGTAGTAGAATGAAAGATTTTTTATGTTTCATATTTAGTGATAAAGTGGCAATGCCTTACTGGTTAGGGTTTTTCCTTATTACCTTTTTTGTATCCTGGGTTTTCTTTCTATTTGGGATAATTTGTTTTTTTGGATTATATACTATTAGTTTTTTCAGTTATAAAAAGTTCATTTCAAATAAAAAAGTATTTATTAAAGAAAATTTATATTTTGAGCAAGGGCAGGTGAAATCAATTATTTACCATAAGAGTATTAAAACTTCTACTCCATTAAGGGGTGGAACAGTAGACATTCAGGTTGGAAAAAAAGAATTAAATCTTAATTATTATTTAGCTAAAGGTTTTATTATAATACTGCTTGCAAAAAAAGAATTTGGCATTATCAAAATGTTTTATAAAACTATTGCTATTGTTTTCAATGACTCAGTTAACCTGAATAGTTTTAAAATATCAATTAAATATGATTTCTCTGAATTAGAAGCAAATGGTAACGATTTAATAATTAAGTACGACCAAAGGTCCTCTTATGAAAAAATAATTTTAAAAGATATGGTTAGCTTACGTAATTTTCAATATAACTTAAACAAAGATTAACCTTTGGTAAGCCTAAATTATATAGATGAAGAAAAGTTGGTAGGTAGGCTGATCAAGTTCTGAAGGGGTTTAATGTGTTAGATATTCAGCACTTTCCTCATTCTACAGCGTTCCGATGGCTATCGGAAGTACCGCCGTTGTTCAATTTTTAGCTGGCTCTGCCTGCGCAAGTTTTTTTCCACTATCTTAGCATAATTGTTCTTTGATTAGTTTATCGAGCACGACGAGGAAACTGGCTACCACCACTTCGAGGCCCGCCAGTGGGATGCCCGCCTGGCCCGCTGGCTCGCGCCCGACCCCGCCCGCCAGTTCCACAGCCCCTACCTGGGCATGGGCAACAACCCCGTGAGCGGCGTGGACCCGGATGGGAGGTTTTGGCATATTGTTGCTGGAGGCGTTATTGGTGGTGGGCTTGCTGCAATTAACTTATATATGAATGGTGAACTAGATTTTTCTTGGCGCACTGCTGGTAAAATTGGATTGGGAGCTCTCACTGGAGTTGCTATTGCCGCTCTTCCGGGTGCACCTATGAGCGCATTTGGAGCACGTGCCACTGGAACAATAGCAGGTGTTAGCACCAAACTAATTGGTAACTCAATTATTGCAGGTGCAATTGCTGGTACAGGAAGTGTAATTGACCAGAGTATTGATGTACATTCAGGTTACAAGGGAAGTGTATCGTGGGCTCAGGCCTTTACAAATGCCTCAATAACTTCATTAACATTTGGTATTGGTGGTCATTTTATTGGACAAGCAAAGTATTCAGCAGTGCATAATAGGTATCGCACTTTACCTCATAATATGAAAAATCACCCAAACTTAGATATGTTTATTGATAAGCAAACTAGTCTTTTTGCAGCATCTGTGAACTCTTTAATTGACATAACTCGATCTGCAATAGAACTGAAATTACAGCAGTCTGCAATGAGAAATATAGGATTGCCCCTCCGTTCGGCTTAGGTTACACCTAAGTTGAACTTCTACCGAGGTCGTCTCGTAAGAAAGTGACGAGACGAGGCTGGGCCCACAGATAAATAAAGCACTTACGAACACTTCGTGAGTGCTTTTTTATTTTGAGTCGACTAGAACTCCCTTTTCGGTGGTAAACTCAGTAATAATATTCGGTTTAACCCCAGTAAGTTTTACCTTAATTATGTCAAACTGCTCGGGGTCGACACCCTTAAAGCCATGAATCAGCGGGTCGTTGGTAACTCTATCGAGATCGGTGTGTTTCGTTTTTCATAATTTGGTCTATACCCTTCGGGTGGCTTGGGTAAGGATGATTAAAAAATGAACCTACCCAGTTGTAGTAAAGCAAAATTAACGAGTATAGACACTTGGGTAACATGGGAAATTACAAATTGAATATTATTTGTTAACATTGCATCGTATAAGCAGAAAAATCTTTTTAATAGTGACCTATTCGGTTACCTAATGGTTATTGTTTATTGAGAATGTCTTAAGAGGATAGGGTTAGAACCCCTTCTGCTCCACTTTTCAACCTCATCAAGTGTTTTTGGGGAGGTTTTTATCTCTATACATTGCCAGAAACTAATTCATATATTTTAAAATGTTTACAATCCGCCTAAATAAGTACATAAGTGAATCAATTGCTTGCTCAAGACGCGAAGCCGATAAATTTATCGAAAGGGGATGCGTGGTGGTTAATGGCAAGCCTGCAAAACTTGGCGATCAGGTTGGCCCCGGCGATAAGGTAATGGTAAATGGGCAAAAGTTAGATCAAATACCTAAAAACGATTTTCTAATTATTGCCCTTAATAAGCCTGTGGGGATAACATCAACAACGGAGGCAACAGTTAAAGGTAATATTATCGATTTTGTTAACCATAGCCAGCGAATATTCCCCATAGGACGGCTCGATAAAGATTCTCAGGGACTTATTCTTCTAACCAACAATGGTGATATAGTAAACAAAATACTAAGAGCTGGAAATAAGCATGAGAAGGAGTATATTGTAACCGTAAATAAACCCATTACCGATGGTTTTATTGATGGAATGGCCAATGGTGTTCCAATACTTGGACAGCTAACAAAAAAGTGTAAAGTTTTTAAGGAGTCGCCGTTTATTTTCAGGGTTGTTTTGACCCAAGGTATGAATAGACAGATTCGCCGAATGTGCGAACACTTCAAATATGAGGTGGTAAAACTTGAACGTATCCGAGTCATGAACATCTCGTTGAAAGGACTGCCTTTGGGAGATTGGCGTGAGTTGGACGACGAGGAAGTTTCATCCATTTTAAAACAGGTTGAAAAATCGAGATCGGAGCAAAGTACAGGTAAAGTTGCCAAAAGTACAAGTAAAAGAGTTTTCAAGAAAGGCGAAAGCTTTAAAGAGACAACCAAAGAAAAACGTTTTGGCAGCAGAAAATCTGGGGGGATAGACGAAAAGAATGATAAAAGAAAAAGGTTTACGGAGCAAAAAGGTAAGCCGGATTTTAACAAAAGGGGTAATGCCCCCAAAAGGAAATGGGGGAATAGTGATAAAAAAAAATAGAGGGGCATTAAGCCCCTTTTCAGTTTTAAAACTTTTATGTTTTTCACTTCAATCCTCCGTTCGGCTTAGGTTGCACCTGAGTTGAACCTCTACCGATATGCAGCCCCTGCCAATTTCCTAACACCCTATTCCATATCCACAAATGGACACGAATTACTTAAAGAAAGGATGATGGACACAAATAATGGATTAACTATAAAACTCTAAACTAATGAATTCCGTACCTGCCCTTTGCGCCCCATCGATTAAAGGTTGCCAGGCAAGCCTACGGCACGGGATGATTAATTTTCATCTAATTTTCTTCCGATATTCAGCCCCTGCCTGCTGCCTGGAACAACAAAATATTTGTTGGGCATAAATGATGTTTATACACCAAATTAATCGGGGAATAGCCATATTATCAGTACTCAATCTCCAGCGGGAGCTCCTTAGCCATATCCACAAAAATCCTAATATCGTTTAGGCCAATGGTTCCCTTATAAATGTTCTTCTCCCTGTTCAGCTGGTTTATTTGGGCATGTAGCTCAACGGGATCGGCCTGGGTGGCCTTTTCAACCGTATCGATTCCCAAATCGTACAGCATACGGGCAAAGGTTACCCCAACCCACTTTACGCGCGATAGATCGGCCAGCTTGGTTAGCTCCAGTATCTCACCAATGCTTACTCCCGATAATTCCGACAGCGCTTTGCGCTGCGCGTGGGTGAGAGCCCTGGAGTACAGCTTTTCGGTGTTCTTAATGCCGACCTCGGCCAACTTATCCACCGTATGCGTTGCTATTCCGGCGAAATCGGCAATGCTATTGGGCTTGGGCAGCATGCTGTTTAGCTCCCGGAGCAGGATGGTTAGGTAATCGCCGGCAAGGCACGCAACCGCTGAAAACTCCGCTAGTTTCTCCTTTTTCTTAAGCAGCTGTAGCAGCTCCTTCACGTTCCTAATTCCCATGGATTTGAAGTGTCCAAAACGCTCATCGAGCCGCTCCTTAAGCATCATCCTGCTGGGGGGTAGGTAGGCTCTTACCAGCTTTTGCTGGTACTCCTCGAGCGAAATCTGTTCCAGATCGATATGGTAGCCCATAATATTATCTTTTAGAATGAATACCTTCTGTATGGGGTAAAATACTTAACCACAAATGGACACGAATATATTAAAATATGATGGACACAAATAATGGATTAACTATAAAACTCTAAACTAATGAATTCCGTACCTGCCCTTTGCGCCCCATCGATTAAAGATTGGCAGGCAAGCCTACGGCACGGTTTGTTTGTGGTAGGGTAGAAAGTTAATTGAGAAACATTTTTTGTCCCGATAGGAAAATATGAGGAGTGGAGAGGGGAATGCAAGAGCGGGGAGAATGTTGAATGTTGAATATCGAACATCGAACATCGAATTTTGAAGTTGGAAGACCGAAGACCGAAGAGACGAGGCGATGAGCCAAACGCTAAGAGCTAAGAGCCAAGAGCATGGGGTGAAGAGCGGAATATCGAATATCGAATAACGAATAACGAATATCGAAGTGTAAGCGGGGGCTGTGCCGCTAGGCCTGCCTACTGCAAGCAGGGACAATATATCGGTTGGGGTTCCCTTTGGGACACGATTAATTGTAATTGTGCTTGGTTGTCGCTAAGAGCTGAGTTAATTGATGCCTGTTTCTAGGCGGGTATAATGCTTAGCCACAAATGGACACGAATATCTTAACAATAAGATGGACACAAATAATGGATTATTGAAACCAAATGGGTACCGTACCTAACGGCACGGATTGATTGATTTTCATCTACTCTTCTACCGATATTCAGCCCCTACGGGGCTATGGGAAATGGGGTTGTGGTATTTACCCCCTCCCTCAGCAGGCAGCCCTACGCGACTATATGAGAAATAGATTACTTGTCCTTGCCCCGTAGGGGCAATATATCGGTAGTAAGATAATTCAGCAGCATCTTTTGTCCCGGAGGGACAATATATCGGTTGGGGTGACCCTTTGGGACACGAATTTAATAACGAAATGATAATGGACGCAAATAATATGGAGGCAACTAGTGTGATATGGTTTTTTTGTGTGCTCAGCGGAGCTGATTGTTCGACTGCGGGGCGCTTCGGCGCATAAGGAACTCCACCTTTCGGAAATTCCCGTTGTCGAGGCCCTCGATGCGGGCGTGCAGCGAGTCGGGGGTGGGGTTGGCGTACACGATGCGCTGCGGGAAGTCGTGGTTGGGGTTCTCGAACACCAGCTCGGGGCCCTGGCCCGAGGTGAGCGTAAAGGTTACGGGCAACCCCATGTTCTGATCGCGCACCGTGGGGGTGTAGTGTAGCTGGTTTTTCACCAGCTCCAGCCGGATAGTCTCGGCAAACACCGTATCGGGGCCCGCCATCATAAAGCTTTTGCCCAGGTAAAGGGTATCGTTAACCCTGATCCATACCTCGTGCAGCTGCGTGTTGCCGCCTTGGCTCTCCCACTCGCCAATAACCCAGCCCATCTGCTCAATTGTGCTAAGGTCGGTTGCCGACCCCTCGGCCCTGCGCTGCCCCTGCCAGCAGCCCCAGCAGCTTAGCATCAGCAGAAGTATCATAATGGCATGTTTACTCATGGTCGCTTGTTTGTAGAGTAGTTGTTGCTTATCTCAATGGCAAAAGGGATATAAGCTTGGGTGAAATTTACGATAATTCTTTCTATGGCGAAGCCATTACGGGGGAGAAAAAGCAAGTACCTGGCCACTATAGTCAGCAGGAACGCCTTGTGCGGCAATGTGGGAGGTACTTGCCTTGACGAGAAGGGTTAACATAGCCATTGGATGATGCGATGCAGCCGGACAAACATCCCTTTGTTCCCAGCGGGGTATTGATATACTGGGAATAGGGGCTTTTACCCTGAGACTGGTTGTAGATGCAACTTTTCCAACGCTTGTTTCAACCTTTACAACGCATGTCGCAACTTTTCCAAAGCACGTTACAACTTTTCCAAAGCACGTTGCAACAATTACAACACGTGTCGCAACTTTTCCAAAGCACGTTGCAACTTTTACAACGCATGTCGCAACAATTCCAAAGCACGTTGCAACTTTTCCAAAGGATGTTTCAACTATTACAATGCGCGTTACACCTTTTACAAGGCTTGTTGCAGCATTACAGGAACTGGTTACGACCTTGCCGAGGGTTTATCGGCAAAGAGGAAGGTGGGAGATTACCACCCGCTAGCGGTTTGCGAAGCGTAATCCGCTAATGGATTTGTACTGGGGGCTGGAAGGCCCGAAGACGGACTTGACGTAGGTTTTCACATCGATGGATGTATCGACCACCCCGGAGCCGGGCTGGTAGAGGACGTTGTTGCGGGTAGTACGAGCCGCCACCAGAGAGATATTGGCATTGATCACCGCGGTGTTGGCGCCCTGGAGCTGGTTGAAGAGCGCTTGGAGGGAGGTTGTTTTCATCTCCTCCTCGTTGGGGCTGTAGGCCGGAACGGAGCTGAGGAGCTGGATAAGCTTATCGAAGTTATCCAGCCGGTTATCGAAGCTCATCTGGGATGATGAGGCCTGGGTAACGGTTTGCCCCTGGGCCTCGAGCTCCTTGATCTCCTCGTCGGTGAGCTTGCGGGAGGCCCTGCGGCCCTGCAGCTTACGGACAATGGTGAGGGCGGACTGGTTTACCTGAGAGGTTGCGCCAGAGGCCTTAAGGGCGTTGCTAACCCGGGTGATGAGCTTGCTAAGGGGTTTGAATGCGGCATCGCGAGCGCCAAGGGAGATCTTGAAAGTGGCTTCGGATGCGTTCATGGCGGCGATGGCCGCCCGAGCTGCGGTGAGCTGAGCGTTGAGCGCAGCGAGCTGGATGCTGCTGTGGGAAGGTGAGTAGTCTGCTCCAAAGGCCGTAACGACGGCAAGGAGCTTCTCGAAGTTGGCCACAACCCTGGCGTGGCCGGTTTCAGAAGTGCTTGTCATTACAGGTAATTTTTTAGTTGTGTTATAAAAGACTATCGAAGCTAAGTTCTGAAATTGAGGGGATTGGCGATGGGGGGAGGGGGTGTTTTTATGAACTGATTGTGAACAGGATATGAACAGGGGGGACAGCAAGAGGTTGAGCAAGTGTGATGAGCAAGAACAGAGAGAATATCGAATGTTGAATATTGAATATCGAATTTTGAAGTTGGAAGACCGAAGAGACGAGGCGATGAGCCAAACGCTAAGAGTTAAGAGCCAAGAGCATGGGGCGAAGAGCGGAATATCGAATATCGAATAACGAATAACGAATATCGAAGTGGAAGCGGGGGCTGTGCCGCTAGGCCTGCCTACTGCAAGCAGGGACAATATATCGGTTGGGGTTCCCTTTGGGACACGATTAATTGTAATTGTGCTTGGTTGTCGCTAAGAGCTGAGTTAATTGATGCCTGTTTCTAGGCGGGTATAATGCTTAGCCACAAATGGACACGAATATCTTAACGATAAGATGGACACAAATAATGGATTATTGAAACTAAATGGGTACCGTACCTGCCCTTTGCGCCCCATCGATTAAAGGTTGGCAGGCAAGCCTACGGCACGGTTTGTTTGTGGTAGGGTAGATATTCTCCCGATATTCAGCCCCTACGGGGCTATTGGAGAAATAGATTACTTGCCCTTGCCCCGTAGGGCAATATATCGGTTGGGGTGACCTTTGGGACACGAATTTAATAACGAAATGATAATGGACGCAAATAATATGCTGGCTATTACTATGAGCAGAGCTAATTGATGCCTGTTTTTGGGGCACACGATATAACCGATCTCGTTAAGATATCGGCTTGACAAGAGAGCAGGGGGTATGACGCAATCTTTGCCAAGCTTTGGTTTGAGCGTGAGCTCGTGCGGATAGGCACCCGTTTTCGGCTAATGAGCATAAAATAAATATGCAAAAGGTGAGTAATGGGTGTGGGTGTGAAGCGTGGTTTACATTACTAGAATGAAATTTCGATAAACACTCGATTTACCGAACCATTCTGGTCAACACTTTTAACCCTAACTGACAAAGGACGTTTTATCTTTTTATAAAATACCTTTGAATGTACCATTTTAACGTATCCAAGAACTTTAGAGTCTTTCAAAATCCTAACTGCGAATGGGTCTTTTGGGTTATTTTTTTCCAATTCGTACGAAAGTATATCACCAACTTGCAAAGTGCCTGTTTCAACTTTATAATGAGATAAACCACAAACTTCGCTTACAAATTGCAATCCTTTTATTGGATGAAAATCAGCCAAAAATTCAAAGTTGTCGGTTGATAACATACCCTGTGAATAAGCCAATAGGTAAAATTTATCATCCTGATATTTTGGGTCAATATCCCAAAAGTCGAGGTATTTTTGAATATCAGGGCGTTCGGTCTTAATAAGTCTTTGCCCAAATATATCTAAAACCTTTTCGGCATATACTTTCGAGGTATCGGGAAAATCAATATATGGTGTAAATCCTTCCTTTTGAGCTTCTTCAACTCCTTTGGAAAGATAGTAAAAGCGAACCCCTTCGGTAGCATTTTTTTTAATAACCCCGACAATCTTGCGACGACTTCCTTTCCCCTTACGCCAAGCTAAATATATGTTTGCTATCGCTTTCACTGTTTTATATCCAATAAATTTTGAACCCGCAAAGATATTAATTTTAGCATGAATTCTTTCCTGTCTAAAGGTAATTTAAATTGGGCAAATTCAGGTGGTAATTTCTCATCAATGCTTAAAATACATTTTTTAATTTTTTCCTGAGAATAGTTCTTTTTAACTCTTGCTATTATAACTTTAACAATATCAGGGTAAATTAGTTGTAGTTTTTCAATTAAAGCAATATGATTAAGTTTTTCCCCTTCCCAGTGAATTTCCGATACTCCCTTACGAATGTATGCTTCAATCATAGCTTTATCAGTAAGCATTTGTTTTACTTTATCATCGTCCAACTCTCGACCTAAGCAGCTTCCGCTATCGTAAATCTGAGAAAACCGACCGGGCATTTTCAGATTAAATTCTTTAACCAGCTGTTCTGCATCTTCACGATTTGCCTTTGAAGTAATTGCCATTAATGCAAATAGCGTTTTTTCAAGAATTCCTTTTTTCTCGCTTTTGGCAATCTCTTCAAGGGTTTTAATAACTTCGTTATAATCGGTAATAATACCCCAGTTTTCCTGATGTCTATCGCCATTGCCAACTATGCTGTCAACAATAATTATTTCAATGATATTGCCAATGTAATGTCCAAGCTGAAAATATTCCAGTGTATCACGGATGAAATGGAATGTATAAAGTTTCTTCGAGCTTTTTTCTTCAGGATTATAGGTAGTATCGAACCCAGTTAGATAACTGATGCCTTCGGTAAGCTTATTCTTGCCTTCGGTAACCATAGATTTTGAAAGACAGCCAATTTCGCCCCTATTATACGCAATATCGTACCGAAGCATATCGAAACCTAAGAGTGTACCCACTTCACTGGCTGCAATCTCGGACCAGAACTCATATTTATAATCAATCTTCTCTTTTTTAAGCGATGATTTGAAATAATAGTCATCGCCTGTTTCGGGGTTCTCAACAATTACTTTACTACGAGTACCGCCAGTTTGATACCAAGGCTTTTCGTTCCAGCTTGTAATATTATAAAATTCAGGCATTTTTTAATCTTTAACTTTTTACCCTTTTTTATATTCAACACCCGGTTCGGCTGCCATGCTTATCCTTTCTTCCGCTTCTTTTACTGTTACTTGCCCATTCATTAACATTGGCAACAACCAATCTCGAAGTTTTGTAAGTTGTTGGTTTTGTTTGTGATTATTCAAAATAATTTGATTGTATTTAAAAACTGATTGGTTGTATTTTTTTAAAACATCATCCTTTGGGTAGACTAATTTTAAAGAAAATAAATCATCCTTTGTTATTGAGCCAAAAGTGGTTCCTGCATTATTTCTGTTGTCAAAAATTTGCTTAAAATATTCCATTACATAATATAGATAGCTATCATAACCTGATTTACTATTTAATGCAGCTAAACCACGACCAATACAACAATCATTATCAGCGATGTTTAAAGTTCCAACAGGTGCACGAACACTTAGTAAAATATCACCAGCTTTTGCCCTTCTGTTTGGTTGAGTTGTGTATTGTCTAATAGTTGGATAACGCCAACCGAAATCTGTAGAACCTTGAAAAAATATTTCTCCAATCCCATCATCGTTATAGGAACTGCCTTCTGGCGATTGACCCATTGTAATATTTGCAATTTCTGACATTTTTTTCACTTCCCACCCCTCAGGAATATCCCTTTTCAATTCGGCATTGTACACCATTTTACCGCCCGATGATTTGTACCCTTCGGCTCCGCTCAGGGCAGGGTCTTGTAAGTTGGCGGGAAAATCGAATTGTACAAACCAATAATCGTACAGGGTTTTAGCCATTGCCTCCAACTCGGCATTGATGCGGTTGTTGAGTTCTATTTTGGTGTCGAGGGAGGACAGTACAGAAGCTATCTTGCGCTGGTCATCTAACTTTTCAGGAATCCTAATTTCAAAATTCTTAATGTCATTTGAATTAAGGTTTTTACGAACACCTGAAGATAAATTCCTTAACTGGTTGTATTGAGTGGTTAGATAATAGTAAACATATTCATAATCAGCTTTTTTTTTATCCAATTCGATATTACAACAAGCTTGGTTTGTTGTCATTTCGTTTTTAAGAATTGAAACGCTACCTCTTGTCTTTCCTTCGCCATACATAGCAACCGAGATTGTGTTTTTTGGATATAGTCTCAAACCAGTATCATCAAGGGCTTGTTGTGAAACTTTCTCGTTAGAATCAAATATGTTTTTTGTTCCTAATTGTTCAGTTTTAACCCAAGGAATATCAGGGCTATTCCAAAAATTGATATTAGAACGTAAGGGAGTTAAACCACTTGATATTTTAATTGCTAACTGTTGTAAAGTGGCTTTATTCATACCTAAGCCCCTCCAACTGCTTTTTAATCTCTGCTTCCAAATCCGATGATTCTGAAAACAGCTTGTTCAGGTTACTTTTAAAGCCGTTCATTTTGACTTCAAATTCCTCTTGGGTAATATCAGTATATTCAATTTTAACCTCGAAATATTGCCCTGCACTAAAGCTATAGTTTTTGGCTTTTATATCGTCGTAAGTTACTACTACCGAAAAATCGGCAACTACATCTTTGTTGTTAAATGTGTTTATTATTTTATCTTCTTCGTCTGGGGTTAATACGGTGCGTTGGTTTTTACCGTCTTTAATGGTTTCGCCCAAATTGGAGGCATCGATTAAAACTACATCCCCCTTGTCGGCATCATCAATAAATACAATGGAAACATTTGTACCCGTAGCTGCAAAAATATTGCTTGGCATACTTACCACACCACGCAACATTTTTTCTTCCACCAATCGTTCGCGTATGGCTTTATCTATTCCGCTTTGAGCTGTAATAAACCCTGTTGGTACAACAACGGCTGCCTTACCGCCCTTGTTCAAACTATACATTATGTGCTGAATAAACAGTGGGTAAATTGCCATTTTGTCTTTGGCTTTTGCAGGTACATTGGGAATGCCTGCAAAAAAGCGGTCGTTGTTTTCCTTGGTATCTAAATCGTCGCGAAAATCGGAATAGTCCAGTTTAAAAGGGGGATTTGAAACAATGTAATCGAACTTTTGCAGCTTGCCGTTTTTCTTATGATACGGGTCAGTTAAGGTATTCCCTTTTACAATATTGGGTATGGAATGAACAAGGTTGTTCAAAATTAGATTTAAACGTAGGAGGTTGGACGATTTCTGCGAAATATCCTGCGAGTAGATGGTACATTTATCCTCGCCAATCTGGTGGGCAAGGTTCATTAGCAGCGTACCCGAACCCGCCGATGGGTCGTAACAGGTTACGTTGCTTACATCGCCATGCACCATACAACGCGCCATGATTTTAGCAACGGCATGAGGCGTAAAATACTCGGCATATTTACCTCCGCTGTTGGTATTGTAATCCTTAATGAGGTATTCGAATATGGTAGCGTAGAAATCGAATTTCTCGTGAAAAATATGTTCAAAGCTAAATCCAATAAGTTTATTGATAATGGCACGGCAAAAGTCATCGCGCTTGTCGGTAACATATTTACTGATGTTTTCGAAAAGGGTGATTTTTTCACCGTCTTGCGTGATTACAGAAAAAATATCGCTGTTCTCTTTGGCAATATCCAGTAGGGTATTGTCAAATGTATCGGCAAATTTGGTTTCGTTTTGTTTCTCGAACAAGGCACTAATTAAATGGTCGGGCTTTATGCTTGCGGTTGCTTCGCTCATTTGCATGGTGAGCATTTCGTATTCGTCGGCACTATAACTTTTTAATACTTCAACCGGTTTTTCGGCATTGGCTATTTTATCATCGAGCTTTTTTACCTCGTAAACAAATTTGTCGTTCAAAAATTTATACAGAAATACCTGTGTGATAATCTTAAACTCGTTTCCATCGTTCCCCAAACCATAGTTGGCACACACCGATTTTAAACTATCGATAAGCTCCTTTGTTTGCTGTTCAAATTGTATTGTAGTCATATTCTTTTTCTCTCTCGCTATGTTTTGTTTCTCGCAAAGCCGCAAGGTCGCAAAGTTAGTTTCTTAGCGGCTTAGTGAGATACTATAAATTGTTTACTATTCTTGTTATACCGTCTTTTATTAGTTTTTCATTGAAGTTAATTAAAAGACCTAGTTTTTTCCCCGCTACTTTTAAGTATGTTAATAATTGCTTTGGGTGAACCGATGCAATTTGCTCCACCGATTTTAATTCAATAATGACTTTGTTTTCAACGATTAAATCGGCTCTGAAACCAATATCCATTTTCAAGTCATCCCAGATTACCGGAATAACTTTTTGCCTGTCGACATCTAAACCTTGTTTTTGGAGTTCATAAAACATGATTTCTTCATAAACCGACTCCAATAAACCGGGGCCTAGTTTTACGTGAATATCGTAAGCTGTGTTGACAATTATTTTAGCTATTTCGTTTTCAGTCATGGTTTAATTTTTTCTCACAAATTTTATTTCTCGCAAAGGAGCTAAGTCGCAAAGTATATAATTTTTTTCTTGCTTAGCGGCTTGGCGTCTTTGCGAGAGATTATGCAGTTCTGCCATAAAATTCGTTCATATATTCTTTTACCACCATCCCATTAATTAACTTGCTGCGGTTAGCGTCGAGTGGTAAATGATGTTTATTCTTTAATTGTTGAACAACTAAACGCAAAATCATTTTTTCTACAAAACTTTCGTTCTCCAGCATTTTTGCATTTAGCTGTATTTGGTTGTCTACTTCCTGTTTCAAACTTTGTAATGCCTCGAACAGCTTTGCTTCGCTATCGGTTAAGGGGTCTTTCTCCATTAATCGCTTATGCAAACGGGCATACTTTTCATCGTTTTTATACTTGGCACGAAGTAACTGATTTTTGCGTTCCAGTTCACGAGCTTTGTTGTATATTATTTCCAAAGCGGCAATGTTGGCCTCCATTTCCTCCTTGGTAACTTCATTCAGATTTTTCTTTTTAAAAAGTCGTTCCAGTTCTTCTTTCAACGAAATAAATACAGGGTCTTTCTGGTCGAAATTACCACCCAATGCCTCACGGGTTTTCTGCAAGGTGTCTTTCAACTGGTCGGCAATAACCATTTCTTCCTCTTTCACTTTGGTAAATGCAAAAATCACATCTTCCAAAGCCACGTTAAGCAAATTGGTAGTATCCACACTATTTTCCAAACGCTCTTTTGTGTTGATTAGAGCAAGTCTATCATTAGCACAACGTGAAAGAATGTTGAGTGTTTTAAAATCGAGTTTATCCAACAACTCAAAATTTCCAGAAAGTCGGATAATGTTGTAAAGTGCTTTGGCATTGTTCAGCACTTTGGCAATTTTCAGCATTTCGGCACGGTTGTTAATCTCGCTTATTTGCTGAACAAATATTTCTTTTGTTTCCGTATCGAAATGGAATAATACCTCTTTTATTTCCTGTATTTCTTCTTCAATTTCTTCGGCCGATTTAAAGAGGTTGGAATAATGTTCCATTTCATCGCCCAGCTCGGCTTGCAATTCGTTGAAATAATCACGGTTGGTTTTATCGAACTCCTTTTGAATGTCGGCAAAATCAACTACATAACCATAAAGGAAATTCTTGTACCTGCGGTTAACACGGGTCAAAGTCTGTAATAAGTTGTGTGCTTTTATTACACGCCCAATATATAATTTCTTTAAGCGTTTTGCATCAAAACCAGTTAGCAACATGTTGAACACAAAAAGGAAATCAATTTTTCCGTCTTTGAAATCGTCTATCAGGTCTTTGCGTTCCTGTTTGGTACCTTCATCGTGTAAAATTAGAACTGCTGTTGTTACTTTGCTTTTCCGTTTTTGTTTATTGCCGTAACTTTCTTCAGGTTCGGCAGCCTCCAATAATATACCCTCTGGTTTGCTGGCGTATTTATCCTGAAAAATCTTATACATCATTTTTGCCTGAGGAGCAGAATCGCAAACCACCATACCACCAATAGAATTGTCGTTTAAGGTAATCCGTGCTTTTTCAAAATCCTTTATGATGTAGTCGAGCATCGGCTCAACAAACTTACGGTGAGCATATACTGTAGTTCTATCAGCATTACCTTTGAGGATTTCAATTTCTTTTAATGCTTCCTGCAAAGTGAGTTTGTAGGTTGTTTCAATCTCTTCTCGAATCAGGCGCAAAGTGTAACCGTCTTTTATTGAAGCGTTGTAATAATATTTATGAATGTAATCGCCAAAAAGCGTTTTTGAATTGTATTCTGAACCTAATAGTGGTGTGCCAGTCAATCCAATTTTAACAGAACCTTTATCTGCTTGTTCCAAGTTTGCCAAGAAGCTTCCTTTTGGATTGTAGCTACGGTGAACTTCATCTAAAAAGAAAACCCGCTGAATGTTTAACTGGTAATCGTTATTTTTAATAACATTCGGGTCGTCCTGAAATTTTTGAATGTTTACAACAGTTATTTCCGCTTTTCCCGAATGATTATGAATTACCGTAGTTGCTTTAATGTCTTTTGCAAAAGCATCGCGCGAATCGATTTCGTGTACAACCAATCCACGTGCTTTAAATTCTTTTGCTGCTTGAATTAAAAGGTCGAGGCGGTCAACAATAAAATAGAATTTAGGTACAATGCCCTTTTTTTGGTAATAATCGGTAAGGTGCTTAACGTTGTAATACGCCAAAGCGGTTTTTCCACTACCCTGTGTGTGCCAAATAATCCCTTTTTTTATGTTATTGTTCAGCTTGTTCTCAATTGCTTTGGTGGCAAATAGCTGAGGGTAACGCATTATGTGTTTTTCTAATCCTTTTGTCTCCTTCACGTAAGCAATTGCATACTGTAAAAGAAAAGCCAGTCTTTCTTTTTGAAATAGGGAAGTGCAAATTCGGTTTGTCGGTGTATTTGGATTTTTATTGACCTCAAACTCTTTTGAAGTTTTTATTGATAATAAATTATTGTCTTTTAAAACAGCGTTTTCGGTCTCGTCATCGATTGGTTGAAGTAGCGTGTCTAAATCAAACTTTTCTTCCTCCCGAAAATAGTTAAACGGAGGGTTGTCGTAAGAAGCAGTTGCATAAAAAGCACCCTCAATTGGTTCGGGAGTGTTATCATCGTACTCCATGTTGTTGGAGAAAACCATTATTTGGGTCAGGTTTACGAATTGGCGAAACTTCTTATTTCTGAATCGGGTTTGAATTCTTTTGTGTTCAGCAATAATTCCATCTCTGTTGTTTGGCTTTTTTACCTCGATGAATGCTAAAGGCATTCCATTAATCAATAGGATAATGTCGGGTCGAAATTCTTCATCATCCTTTTTGTAGGTCAATTCGGTTACAACATGAAATTTATTATTGCTGAAATTTTCGAAATCAATCAGTCGGGTTTCTGATTTGTCGGTTATTTTTTCGTAGAAAGCTTTTCCTAAATCCTCGTTTTCCAGTGTCAATGATAATTCGTCATATACTCTGTTTATGTCAGAGTCAGTAAGTTTAGGGTTTAAGTGTTTTACCCTTTCTTTGAAAATGTCAGTGAAAATATTGGTTGACTCATCCCACGATTGACTGGATAATGAAAGGTATTCATATCCTAATCGGATGAGGTGTAATATGGTAGGGATTTTAACCCTTGAGTCTTCGTTAAACTTCATTGTTCAAAATTTATAGTTCGCAAGATACTCAAAACCGTGTGAGCGTTGGCAAAAAAACAGCTCTATTACAAACCTTGGTCGTGTTTTGGGCTGTGCGGTTTAGCTTCGCTGAACTCCCATCGGTCGGATGCAAATGTGCTGTTTTGTGTGTTGGCGGTTTCCATTTTATTTTCTTATTGGAGCAAAATTTTAGTTGTTGTTAGTTTTATTGCTGTACCTAACGGTGAGGATTTGGCGAGTGCGGGATACGGGCTACAGCCAAATCCGCCGTGATGAAGCTAGCGTGAAATGCACCCTAAGTTAGGCAATGTGCTTTTTATTGAATCAACTAAAAGCGTTTATGTCTTCTAGCGTTCCAGGTTTTACAATTATAACAAATTGAACTCGGATATTTTTCTTTTGTTTTTTGATTCGTCTGAACCTCAATGTTTTTTCGTTTTGACTTAACATAATTTATCTCATTCTCAGTAAAATCTAATGTTTTTTGTATTCCAAAAGCGCTATTTATCTCTGTCCTGTATCTTTCAATCGGTTGAAAGCACCTACCACACCTATCATGCAAAGAAATTAATCGTCTTTTAATTGAATATCTAATACTGTTTGAGCATCTAGGATTAATGCAATAGTCAACAATATCAGGTGTTCTAATTTTCTTTTCAATAATATTAATATCTTCATCAGAAAACAAATTTATCTGAATGAGAATAATTTTATTCTCTTGATAATACAGTAGAACCTTTTCATCTGGTTTATGAGTAACAACAATTTCAATGACAGCAATTACCTTCTCTTCCGCATTAATTAAAGCAATGTCCGGTTGACATACTTTTAAATTATACTCTTCTTTAATTGAAGTTACTTTTGCTAACAAGTTTCCGCTAGTATTCTTAGAACAAGCAAAGCATTTCCAATTGATTATAAATTCTTTTTTTTCTGATAAATACTTATTCAATAATTCAACAACCTTTTTTTTAAACGAATAGTGTAGAACGGTTTCTGGGGTACAGTTAGGACTTAACTTATTATGAGCAAAATGTGGTCTTTTTGAACCTTTCCCCGTTTTTCCACTCTTTCTTAAAATAAATTCAGTTTTGCAAGATGGACAACAATATACTTTACCTTTTTCAGCGTTATTGATATGAACTAAAATACCATTTTCATCTATTGCAGTCGTGTATAGAATTTCATTAACGATATTCATAGAGTTTGTTTTTCTATAGCATATTGGCCTACTCACCCATTTATCAACCTGTAATTCTAGGCATAAATTTAAGGTTTTCATTTAAAATACTTCATCAAAAAAGGGAAAAAACAAATTGGTGAGGTTGATTGAAAGTACTGGCATTAGGTTTGGCTATTGTTGCCTTTTCGGTGGCTGAGCGCTTCGACAAGCTCTGCTATTGCCGTAAACCCTTTTTCAGGTAGATCATATCAATAAGCTGAATATCGCCATCGAACATGGGGTGGTTGTAGTTGTCGGTGAAAAAGTTCTTTACGCGGTGTGATATCTCAAAGCCACAACTTTTGTAAAACGATAGGATTGCGGGCGTTTCGCCTGTGCCCACCAGCATGGTTTTGTAACGGCTACTGTAGAAATTGGAGATGAAACCGATAAGTGCCCTACCGTACCCTTTGCCCTGTTGTGCAGGGTAGGTGGCTATGTTTTTCAGCTCGCAGGTATCGGTATTTACCGGCGCCACCACGCAAACGCTTTTGAGGTCAGGGTGGTAAAGGGCAAACAGGTCGCCATGGGGCAGGTACTTGTCGATCATATCTTCCTGCTCGTCGGCCAGCAGCAGCAGGTCGAGGAACTGCTTCTTGTTGTCGGTAATCTTTTCAATTTTCATCGAATAGCTGTTTTTCCTAAAATGGCACGCGATGATTTTTTAGTATCGCATGGTATTCGGGTTGGGTTATGGTCGCGTTATGTTGTTAACATTGGAGTAGGAGTTTTTATTTTGATTTGTTGGAAAGCGGTGAGATTGGCTACTGCCCTTGAAAATGTTTTTTTATTCTTCAATTATTTCAATAACTAGTCTAAAGCCAACTCGGGGGTCAGGTATGTTAAAATCCTGTACCTTTTCAATGGTGCTTTCTTCAAGAGTATTAGCCCAACTTCCTCCTTTTACCTTGCCATCATTTGTGTATTCTGCAACATTTCCAATAATGTCATACAGCCCTATCCTATTTGCAGGGTACTTTCCTACAGGCAATGATATAAAACCACCGTCCCAAACATAATTATAGTCGCCAGTGGTAAAGTCTTTCATTTTCAGATTTGCAAGGAAACATATACTTTCTTTTTTCTTGGAGTTTAAAACGTAAGGAAATGTGCCATACCAAGGCAAGTTATGACCTGGCAATGGGGACGAAAACATTTTCCACTCTTTTTCACTTGGAAGTCTCACTTTCACTTTTTTAAATTTCCTCTTTGCGTTACTGTTGTATTTTTCTGTTAACCAAGAGCAGTATAAATCAATTGCATCCTTTGAGATATTCACAACCGGATAGTTTTTATACATTGGATGAAAGTGATAATGGCTCGTAAATGGTTTGCCGTAACTATAACTTATCATTGTTGCCCATAAGGCAGTGTCGGGAGTACATTTATTGATTATATCTGCTTGATTGGTGAGTTTTAATTCTCTCAGAAAAACATTGTACTCTTCGTTGGTAAGCTCATATTTTGAGACAAGTAAATTACCATTAAACTTAATATAATTTTTTTCATCTACAGGTTTCATGGCGGTTGAGGATAAAAAAATAGCCAAAACTAGTAAAGCACTAAGAGTTTTCCTTTTCATAATTCTAATGTTTTTGGGTTTAATTCAATAACTGTATTTTTTGAAATACATTTTATTCAGTTATATAAATTTGAGTGTTTGGGTTAACATCACAGATCCCGGTATTATATACTTGGTGTTATGTTTTTAAAGGCTTAACGATTTTTTTAGAATAAACGCCCAATAGCCAACTCATTACTATTTTTATGCGCTTATTATTTCATTACTCAATAGTATATCCAATGTAAAAATCAATTCTATACTTTTTGTTTTTAGCAACTTCAATATCCTTTACCTCTTCAATGAGTCTATCCCAGCTTCCCGAGGCGGTTTGGCAATTTAGTGTATATTTTCCCGGAAACACTTTCAAGAAATAGTATCCATTAGTGCTAGCTGTTGTTTCAAATGGTGTGTTTTCTACCCATATCTTAAAATAGTCCGAAGGATATGGCTCATCCCAGTCAATTTGATGGATATATCCAAGAAAAACCGATGAGTCGTTCAGCGCTGTATCTGAAATGGAAATAAGCTCCGCTCTGCCATCAACAAATTGCCTGTCGAGGCATGAATAGTTTAGAGTAATTACTGCTAAAACCAGAAAAATTGAATGTCTTGCTGCCATGATTACTAATCTAAAGGGTTAAAGAAAGCGACTTGCAGCGATCCGATGGTGTGTAAGTTAGTGCTAAAATTTCAAAGCCAGTAATTTTTGATATTGAAATTTGCTTTTGATATTTACTACCATTGCCCATAACAAAAAAAAAAAACTATTTATTAAATTTATTTCTATGTATAAAGTTACGGTTATAATTTAAAACATTGTTGTCTGGGAAAATTAAATTTACACAATAAGATACTTCACTCCACTTCGTTAGGTTCAGGATGACACTGCGCTATCAATTGAAGGGCGGGGTTTGGTGGCGGCGAAGCCGCCACCAAACCCCGCGTAACGCCTGTCGAACTGCTCAGTGACCGGCTACTACAATTTTTCATTGTTGTGCGACTAAAAGATATTTTGTAGCTGTTTGCAAAGGGTAAGCACACAACAGCTGAAAGATCTGTGTGATATGTGTTCATCCCGCTTTACTTACTCTATAATTAAAGAACCTTCCAGGTTCTGTCGTGTGCAGAAGTTATATAGCCAAATCTTTTCTGTGGTAAATCTTTTAGGCCAAACTCATGTTTATTAACCCATTGTCTTCTAAACTCAAAACCCTTTAAAAATGGGCAACACAGAGGTTGGGATGTATATTTCTGCTCAAAATTCTAAACTATTGTTTAAAAAAGTGTTTACTTTGCCCTTCCCTTTTGTTGGGTAAATTGGGGGGATTTTTGGTTGTGACATCTAAATAAATTCAAGTATGGCTTGGTATACAATAGCTGAGGGCAAATCTAAGCCCTCAACAAAAAGCCTGTGGGTTAAGTGTAAACGGTGCGGCTCGCATATCTACGAGAGCGAGTGGATGGACAATCTGAGCGTTTGTCCTGCCTGTAACTACCACGGCAGTATTTCACCCAGCGAGCGGATAAAGCTCCTCTTCGACGATAACTCCTTTCAAGAGTTGTTTGCCAATATTGGCCCGGTAGACTCGCTGAAGTTCGTCGACCTAAAGGGTAGCTATAAGGATAAGTATGAGGCCAACAAGAAGAAGTTGGGCGTTAACGAGGCCGTGCTAACTGGGCATGGCACCATAAACGGCATTCGTGCGGCAGTGGCCATTATGGACTTCCGATTTCTGGGTGGTAGCCTGGGGAGCGGAACGGGTGAGAAGATTCTAAGAGCGGCAAACTTTGCCAACGAGCAGGGCATTCCCTACATCGTATTCTCCGAGTCGGGGGGCGCGCGGATGCAGGAGGGCGTGCTATCGCTTATGCAGATGGCCAAAACCTGCAACGGCATTGCACGGCTCAACAAGAAGAATATCCCTTATATCTCGGTGCTAGCCAACCCCACAACGGGTGGTGTAACCGCCAGCTACGCCATGATGGGCGATATAAACATTGCCGAGCCTTTCTCGGTAATTGGCTTTGCTGGCCGCAGGGTAATTGAGCAGACCATAGGCGAGAAGCTGCCCGACGATTTTCAAACCGCCGAGTACCTGCTAGCCCACGGCTTTATCGATTCCATTGTGAATCGCAAGGACATGAAGCATTTTATCAGCAACGTGCTTAGCTACTACAATCGCTAGTTTAATCGATTTTGACTATGAGTAAGAATTCACAAAAAGATAAGGTGGCTAATGCTCAGAGCGCATGGGAAACGGTTAAGGTTAGCCGTCATCCCAACAGGCCCATCCTGCAGGATTACATCAACCTGGTGTTTACCAACTTTATTCCCCTTCACGGCGATCGTTTCTTTGCCGACGATCCTGCCATTGTGGGTGGGTTTGCGCAGATAGGCGACCAAAAGGTTATGCTTATTGGTCACAACAAGGGCAAGAACACTAACGAGAACATAGAGCGTAACTTTGGTATGGCCAAGCCCGAGGGATACCGCAAAGCGCTACGCCTAATGCGTTTGGCCGAGCGCTTCAATATCCCCATTGTAACCGTAATTGATACTCCTGGCGCTTTCCCCGGCATTGAGGCCGAGGAGCGCGGGCAGGCAGAGTCCATTGCCAAGAACCTTACCGAGATGGCCAAGATTGAGGTTCCCATCGTTTCGCTGGTGATAGGCGAGGGCGGAAGCGGCGGGGCTTTAGGTATTGGCGTTGGCGATAGAATTCTGATGCTATCCAATGCCATATACTCCGTAATCTCGCCCGAGGGTTGCGCTTCAATTCTTTGGCGCGATGCATCGTTTGCCCCCGATGCTGCCGAGGCGCTTAATATTACCGCCGATGCGCTGCTTCGCCTGGATGTAATTGACGAGATAATTCCCGAGCCCAACGAGGGCGCACATACCGACTACAACAGAACTGCTGAGGCGGTTAAATCGTCGATACTTAAAAATCTTGATATGCTAAAGAACTTATCTGTTGACAATTTGTTAGATAGCAGATACGAGAAGTATGCCGCAATGGGAAAGTTCTCCACCGATAACTAGTTAATTTTTTTGCCATTAAATCAACATGAAACCATGAGCACCAAGAAGAATATACTACGAATAACCGATACCACGCTTCGCGATGGTCACCAGTCGCTTTGGGCTACCCGCATGCGCACCGGCGACATTATGGGCATTATCGATACCATCGACAATGTGGGCTACTACTCCCTAGAGGTGTGGGGCGGCGCAACCTTTGATGTGTGCCTGCGATACCTGTACGAGAATCCCTGGGAAAGGCTTCGCCTTATTAAGTCGAAGGCTAAGAAAACGCCACTGCAGATGCTTCTTCGCGGGCAAAATATTGTGGGCTACAAGAACTACCCCGACGATCTGGTTGATCGGTTTGTGGCCACAGCCCACGAGAATGGCGTAGATATCTTCCGCATTTTCGATGCGCTAAACGATACCCGCAACCTGCAATCGGCCATAAAGGCCGTGAAGAAGTCGGGAGCACATGCCCAGGGCACGCTATCGTACACCATCAGCCCCGTTCATACAGTTGAGAAGTACGTTCAGTACGCCAAGGAGCAGGTTGCGCTGGGGATTGACTCGTTGTGTATAAAGGATATGGCGGGTCTGCTATCGCCCACCATGGCTACCAATCTGGTTTCGGCGCTTACCAAGGAGATAGATGTACCCATTCAAATCCATTGTCATGCCACCAGCGGAATGGCCGTATCGGCCTACCTCGATGGGGTAAAGGCTGGCGCTGGCGCCATTGATTGCGCCATTTCGGCCATGGCCGGATTCTCGTCGCAGCCGCCAGTGGAGACTATGGTGGCCATGTTTAGCGAGACCGATTTCGAGGTGAACCTCGATGTGGAGGCGCTTCGTAAAGTGAACAAGTACTTTACCGATCTTTACCCCAAGCGCAGCAAGGGTAGAGGGTTTGAGCCCATAATCGACTCCGAGATACTTATCCACCAAATCCCAGGTGGGATGATCTCGAACTTCCGCTCGCAGCTTGAGCAGCAGGATGCCATTGAGAAGCTTCCCGAAGCGCTGGAGGAGGTGACAAGGGTTCGTAAGGACTTGGGCTATCCTCCGCTGGTTACTCCCACCAGCCAGATTGTGGGAACACAGGCCGTGATGAACGTGCTAACCGGAGAGCGATACAAAATGATCCCACAGGAGGTGAAAAGCTACGTGAAGGGAATGTACGGCCTTTCGCCTGCTCCCATCGATCCAAAGCTTGTAAAGAAGATTCTTGGCGACGAGAAGCCCATCGATCATCGCCCTGCCGACGATCTTAAACCCATTCTGCCCACGGCAACCAAGGGAATTGCTAACCCTGAGCTGATACAGAACGAGGAGGATATCCTATCTTACTGTCTATTCCCCGAGGTTTCGATGGAGTACTTTAAGTGGAGAGCGCTGCCCAAGGATCAGCGTCCCAAATCGCCTGCCGATATCGAGGGCGAGAGCATTACCAACGGTAAGCCCAAAACCGAGGAGGCCGCTAAGCAGGAGGCGCTTGCGCCAATCCTAAGCGCCGACGATTACGTGGGGCTAAACGCCATAATTGAGCGCGCATCGAGAATGCAGCTTAACGAGATTACCATCCGCAAGGGCGAGTTTAACCTCTCGCTAAAATCGGGGAATGGTAGCACAAGCAACGACTACTCTCACAGCGTAGCCGAGCAACCAGTTGCTGAAACCCGTACTGAGGTTGCCGTGCAGGAGGTGGAGAAACCAAAACCCGTTGAGAAGGTTGACACATCGGAAACCATTAACGCGGTGATGGCGGGAACCTTCTACCGTGGATCATCGGAAAGCGTTCCCCCGTTTGTTGAGGAGGGTTCGGTTGTGAACCAGGGCGACACAATCTGCATTCTGGAGGCGATGAAGCTGTTCAACGAGATTCAGTCGCCCGTTAAGTGTAAGATTGTAAAAATTCTGGTTACCAACGGCACCAAGGTATCGAAGGGACAACCTTTAATGGCCATTCAGAAGATGTAATTTCTTGCATCTATGTTGATATAAGCGGTATTATCCAGCTCTTCTGGGTAATACCGCTTTCTTTTAAATCAACCTTAGAATTTTACCGCGCGAAAAACTATTACCCCATTCCCAACAATTACTTATCTTTGCAAGCAATAACTAAAATGACGAGGAGGAGTAGAGATGGAAGGAACCAGGCTCAGTAAGGTATCGCGGCAAATCCAGAAGGATTTGGGCGAAATATTCCAGCGCCAGTCGCAGGCGCTATTTGGCGGCAAGATGATTACCGTAACCACCGTTAGGGTAAGCCCCGATTTGGGCTTGGCCAAGGTGTATATCAGCATATTTCCAACCGATGGCCGAGAGGCTATTCTCGAGGCGGTGAAGCATAACACCAAAAGCCTTCGTTTTGAGCTGGGGCAGCGCATTCGCAACCAAATGCGTATTGTGCCCGATTTGGCCTTTTACATCGACGATTCGCTCGACTACATCGAGAATATCGACCGTTTGCTTAAGTAGATGTCATGGTACGATTTCTGATCGCTACAGTTAGCCGATTTATTCCCCGCCACCACCTGCAGCGATTTGGTGGCTTTTTCCTACGCATAGTTGGCCTGTTTTACTTGGGTTCTCGTTTTGAGGATCCCATTAGCGGCAGAAAGTACCGAAAACTTCTACCCTACGGCCGGGTGCAGTCGCGGAGCAATGCGCTGGCGCCCCACTCCATGTCGCTGGAGCGGCATAGGCTGTTGTGGCTATATCTAAAGCAAAAAACCAACTTTTTTACAATGCCCAACCGGGTGCTTCATATAGCGCCAGAGTACTGCTTTATTAGGAAATTCTCGGGGATGAAAAACCTCGATTATATCACCGCCGATTTGGTATCGCCCTGGGCAAAGGTGAAACTCGATGTGCAGGATATTCCCTTCCCCGCCAATAGCTTCGATGTGATTCTCTGCAACCATGTGCTTGAGCATGTACCCGATGACAAAAAGGCCATGCGTGAGCTTTTCCGGGTGATGAAACCCGGTGGATTTGGTATTTTTCAGGTTCCCCTTGATGTTACCATGAGCGAAACGCTGGAGGATCCATCGATAAATACTCCCGCTCTGCGCGAGCTGCACTACGGTCAGCGCGATCACTTAAGGCTTTACGGGGCTGACTACGCATCGCGCCTACAACAGGCTGGGTTTATTGTTACCGAGGATAACTTTGTGCAAACTCTTCCCCGCGATTTGGCCATTAGGTACGCTTTGCCATTAAATGAGGTTATATATCTTTGCGTAAAACCTTACTAAACCCAACAGGATGAACTTCCCCTACTTCATTGCCCGCCGGTATCTTTTCGCCAAAAAATCGCATAATATCATCAATATTATCTCCATAATATCGGTGGTGGGAATGGCAACAGGGGTAATGGCGCTGGTGGTGGTGCTGTCGGTTTTCAACGGGTTCGATTCGCTAATCCGGAGCATGTACTCGGTTTTTGATGCGGATATTAAGATTGAGTTGGTGGAGGGCAAAACCTTTCCCGATACGCTTTCGAGTCTTAACACAGTAAGGAATCATCCCTCGGTGGCGGTTTTCTCGGAGGTGCTTCAGGAAAATGCCATCTTTAAGTATCGCAGCAAGCAGCATATTGGCGTAGTGAAAGGAGTTAGCCGGAATTACCCCGAGCTAACCGGCATCGACTCGATGATGATTGACGGCGAGTTCCTGTTGTGGCGCGGAAGTCAGCCGCTGGCGGTAATGGGCCAGGGTGCGGCCTTTTACCTAAATGCCAACCTGGCTCACTTCGATCCGCTCGAGATTTATATGCCCCGCAGGGGCCGACTACCCACCATATCAACAGCTACGGCATTTACCTCAAAGGCCATTATGCCCTCGGGGGTATTTGCCATTGAGCAGGAGTTCGACACCCAGCATGTTTTTACGCCCATCGAGTTTGTGCGAGGATTGCTTAACCATACCCACGAGGTGACATCGATTGAGATTCTGCTTGCCCCTAGGGCAAACCAAGGCCGGGTGCAGCAGGAGATTCAGCAGATTTTGGGCGATGAGTTTAAGGTGCGCAACCGCTATCAGCAGAACGAGTCGTTGTATCGAACCATGAAATCGGAGAAGCTGATAGTTGGCGTAATCCTTTCGTTTATCCTGATCATTGCATCATTTAATATTGTGGGAACGCTTTCGATGCTTATAATCGATAAGCGCAAGGATGTGGAAACGCTACGGAGCCTTGGTGCCGATAACAGAACTATTCAGCAGATTTTTACCACCGAGGGGCTTCTGATATCCATTGCCGGAACGGTAATTGGTGCTGCTCTTGGACTCCTAATTTGCTGGATGCAAATTCGGTTTAAGCTTGTAAAACTCGAAGGGATAGGTGATTTTATAATTGATGCATACCCCGTAGATATTCAACCGCTTGATATTGCCTTTATTTTGGTGTTGGTTCTTGTAATTGGTTTTGTAGCAGCGCGTTTTCCCGTACGATATATCACTGACAGGATATTCATTCAAGAGCAACAAGGAAATCATTAAACCCATCTGGTTATTTGGGATTTTCATAATTACCGTAAGGTCTTTTTATGCAGAAAACGGGATCCATCGATACCATTCTTGATGTTAAAAATCTGAGCGTTGCCTTTGGTTCATTAATAGTGCTTAACGACCTTTCGTTTTCGTTGGGTAGGGGCGAGTCGCTGGGAATTGTGGGCGAGTCGGGCTCGGGGAAATCCATTACGGCTCTTACCCTAATGGGGCTTTTGCCCCCCGGGGCAAAGGTTCTGTCGGGTAGCGCAAACTTCTATCCTTCAAATGCTCATCCGTTGGACTTGGTGAATCTCAACCAAAATTCTCACAGGGATTTACGGGGAAAGCATCTGGCCATGATTTTTCAGGAACCCATGACCTCGCTTAACCCTTCGATGCGTTGTGGCAGGCAGGTTGAGGAGGCCATAATCCTACATCAGCAGCTGCAAGGCAAGGGTGTAAAACGCAAGTGCATATCGCTTTTTGGCGAGATGCAGATTCCCGACCCCGATAAAGCGTATAGAAGTTACCCGCACGAGCTTAGCGGAGGACAAAAGCAACGCGTAATGATTGCCATGGCGCTGGCCGGAAATCCATCGCTACTTATTGCCGATGAGCCAACCACAGCTCTAGATGTTACGGTTCAGAAGGAGATTATTAACTTGCTGAACTACATTGTGGATAGCCGGGCCATGAGCTTAATCTTTATAAGCCACGATTTAGGTGTAATTTCCGAAGTTACCAAGCGAATGCTGGTGCTTAAGGGGGGCAAACTGGTTGAGAAGGGCTCCACCACAGAATTGCTGACTACGCCAAATCATCCTTACACCAAGGGGCTAATTGCGTGTAAGCCACCGCTCGATAGTCGCCCAGTAGAATTGCCAACAGTTCAGCAATTCTTGTCAGAACGGGTTAATCCTGCTCCTGTGGAGCAAAATATCGCAAAAGAGAATGCCGAGCTATACCTGCAGCAGCCAATCCTGTCGGTAAAGGATGTAGAGGTTGATTATGTTATAAAGCGAAGCTTTATTGGAAAACCCGTAAAAGTTTTCAGAGCCGTTGACAATCTCTCCTTCGATCTATACCCTGGCGAAACGCTAGGACTGGTTGGGGAGTCGGGATGTGGTAAAACCACGCTTGGCAGGGCAATTTTGGGTTTGGTTGATCATCAAAAAGGAGAAATAACCTTCGGAGGTAAGGCGATAAAGGAGTTTACTCGTCATGAATTGGCTCATTTCCGGCGCGAGGTGCAGCTGGTTTTTCAGGATCCCTACTCATCGCTAAACCCTAGGCATACCATTGGGCAGGCCATTCTGGAGCCTATCCTTTTTCACAAACTAGCCAAAACTCGACAATCGGCTCAGGAGAGGATTTCTGAGCTTTTGCAAAAAGTTTCGTTGCCCGCCGACAGCTACTTCCGCTACCCACACGAATTCTCTGGTGGACAACGCCAGCGGATTGCCATTGCACGTGCATTGGCCGTAAACCCAAGGATCCTGGTTTGCGACGAGATGGTGTCGGCGCTCGATGTTTCCATTCAGGCTCAAATCCTGAATTTGCTCAATGCATTGAAACGCGATTTTGGCTTAACCTATATTTTTATTTCGCACGATTTGTCGGTGGTAAAGTATATGAGCAATCGAATGCTGGTAATGCAAAACGGCAAGGCCGTTGAGTTTGGCCTTGCCGATAATATTTACTACTCGCCTGAATCGGATTATACCAAGCGGTTAATTGCCGCTATTCCGGGCGTGAGGGACTAAAAGAAATCATCCTCAATAATTTCCCTTCTTTGGTTTGACTGGGGTAACTGTGAGCAATCGAGATTTACATCCAACGGCCTCAGCGGTTTGTCCCATTGGTCGAGTTGGGTAATATTCAAACGGTTATCTCTATAAACTTTATCCATAAATATGGCGAAGATTGGCAAAGCCATATTTGCTCCCTGCCCCATGGTTATGGTTTGGAAACCCACAGTTGGATCCTCGGCACCTACCCAAACTCCACCAACTAAATTTGGCGCAATGCCCATAAACCAGCCATCGGCGTGGTTGTTGGTTGTTCCTGTTTTACCTGCCAGGGTGGCGGTGAAGTTATATCTATATCGAAGGCGTACAGCAGTTCCCTGATTTACTACTCCCTCAAGCAGGTTAAGCATAAGATAGGCTGTTTGCTCGCTTATAGCCTCGTTGCGCTGAGCATGGAACGTAGCCAGTACGTTACCATTCTTGTCCTCAATCCTTGTTACCATCATGGGGTCGATATGAACCCCCTTATTGGCAAAGGTTCCATAAGCACCAACCATCTCGTACACGCTAAATTCCGATGGGCCTAGAAAAGCAGATACAACTGGATCGATTCGACTGGTTATTCCCATTCGCTGACAAATCTCAACCAATGCCCTGGGGTTAAACTGCTTCATTAGCCAGGCGGAAATATTATTAACCGAGTTGGCTAAGCCCCATTTAAGGGTTACCATCTGGCCATCGTAGGCTGATTTACTGGAGTTACGGGGAGTCCAAACTGAATCGGCCACTGGGAATGTTTGGGGAATATTTGGAACAACATGGCATGGAGAGTAACCCTCCTGCATGGCCAGCGTGTAAAGGAAGGGCTTGATGGTTGAACCAACTTGTCGCTTGGCTTGCTTTACCTGATCGTATTTAAAGTGTTTAAAGTTGGGGCCACCAACCCAAGCCCTAATGTGACCCGTTTTGGGATCCATCGCCATAAATCCTGCTCTAAGGATACGTTTGTAGTGCCTTATGGAGTCGATAGGCGACATTACGGTGTCGCGTTCGCCCTTCCAGGTAAAAATGGTCATAGGAACCTTCTTGTTGAAGTTGGCGTTAATACTATCCATTGACACGCCATTTATCCGAAGTTGACGGAATCGCTCTGTTTGGCGCATAGCCTGCAGCATAATGCCATTCACTTGTTCGTCGGAGATATCGTCTCTAAATAGCCTATAACGCCGGCTTTTTTGTTCCTTGTCGAACTCGGGCTGAAGGAATTTTCCCAAGTGTTCTTCCACAGCCTCCTCGGCGTACTGCTGCATGCGGCTGTTTAGAGTGGTATAAATTTTTAGACCATCGCGGTATAAGTTGTAGGGCGTTCCGTCGGGTTTTAAATTTTTGTTACACCAGCCGTAAAGGGGATTGGTTGCCCATTGAATCGAGTCCTCAACGTACATTGTGTGAGAGTAGTACCTGCGGCGATCGGGCTCCCGAGCCGATAATGTTAACCTTAGTGATTCCCTAAAGTAGGTGGCAAGGCCAAAGTTATGATCCTGAATCCTGAAGTTTAGCTCAATGGGCCTGGCCGAAATGGAATCGCGCTCATGGGGTGTGATAAAACCATACTTGGCCATCTGGGAGATAACAAAATTTCGACGAGCCAACGATTGCTCAGGGTTTCGCACAGGACTGTAACGGGTTGGCGCATTTACCAAGCCCACCAGCAGTGCCGATTGCTCTACGTTAAGCGAATCGGGGGTTATGTTGAAGAATGTTTTTGCTGCAGCCCTAATCCCAAATGCGTTGCTTCCGAATGCCACAGTGTTAAGGTACATGGCTAAAATCTCATCTTTGGTATAGTTCCGTTCCAGCTTAACGGCTGTAATCCACTCCTTAAACTTGGTTACGGCAAGGTTTGATTTGCGGGCAATCGAGGATCGATATATTACCGTATCGCGAGGGAACAGGTTTTTTGCTAGCTGTTGGGTAATGGTGCTTCCACCTCCGCTTCTGGACTGCTGCAGGATAATGGTTTTCACCATAACCCGCGCAATGCTTCGGGCATCAATTCCCGAATGGTGGTAAAAACGAATATCTTCGGTGGCCAACAGGGCATTAACCAGGTCGGGCGAAAGATTTTCGTAACTCACAGGGGTTCGCAGTTGAATATAGTATGGAACCAGGGCAACATGATCCTCGGTGAATATTTCCGAGGCAATATTGCTTTTGGGATTTTCGAGTTGCTCAAACGAGGGTAGTGGCCCAAAAAACTCTAGACCAATAAGCACGAATAGGCCAATTACAAGGACCCAGCTAAACGAGAAAATGCCCCAGAACCAGAGCTGAAATTTTTTACCAGAGTTGCTGATTGCTTCCATGCATAAAGAGTATGATATATTGGGTGTAAAGGTATAAAAATAAAAATATACCCAAGTGTTAATGTTTGTTGAGTTTAACCTAATACAAAATCTATCGGGGTTTTGACTTGGTGCAAAGCCTTGGCTTATGCGGCAGAGGTTTATCGGAAATTTCCATATCAACAAGATCGTAAAATACAGATAAATAATGATATGTAAGTGACGGCCATGAATACTTTACCCCAAAGTTGTTTCGTTAATAAAATATTCTACCTTTGCCCTTCATACTATCAGTGGAAAGATTTGATTGATTGCAACCACGATAAAAAATGCTAAAACAGTGTTTTCGTCCTGCAATTCTCTTAAACCTTTCCCTACTTTTTTAACTAACATATTACTAAAGATATGGGATACTTATTTACGTCCGAAAGCGTTTCGGAAGGGCACCCCGATAAGGTGGCCGATCAAATTTCTGATGCTCTACTCGATGAGTTTTTACGTCAGGACCCTGAGTCGAAAGTGGCGTGCGAAACCCTGGTTACAACAGGTTTGGTGGTACTTAGTGGCGAGGTTCGCTCCTCGGGATATGTCGATGTTCAGCAGGTTGCCCGCGATGTGGTACGCGAAATTGGCTACACCAAGTCGGAGTACAAGTTCGACAGCGAAAGTTGCGGTGTTCTCTCATCCATCCACGAGCAGTCGGCCGACATCAACCGTGGTGTAGTTCGCCAAAGCGAGGAGGAGCAAGGTGCTGGTGATCAGGGTATGATGTTTGGCTACGCCAGTCGCGAAACCGACGACTACATGCCGCTGTCCATTGTGTTATCGCATCTTCTGTTGATGGATCTGGCCAAGATTAGGCGCGAGGGTAAGCAGATGACCTACCTCCGTCCCGATTCCAAAAGCCAGGTAACCATTGAGTACGACGACAATGGTCAACCATACCGGATTCACACCATTGTGGTATCGACCCAGCACGACGAGTTCGACACCGATGAGGCCATGCAGCAAACTATCCGCAAGGATGTTGAAAACATCCTAATTCCCAGGGTTAAGGCAAAGCTCCCCGAGCGGGTTCAAGCACTTTTCAAGGGCGATCATATTCTGCACGTAAATCCAACAGGTAAGTTTGTTATTGGTGGACCACATGGCGATACAGGCTTAACTGGCCGTAAGATTATTGTTGATACCTACGGCGGTAAGGGTGCGCATGGTGGTGGCGCTTTTTCAGGAAAGGACTCATCGAAGGTTGACCGCTCGGCTGCATATGCCGCTCGTCATATTGCCAAAAACATGGTGGCTGCGGGTGTTGCCGATGAGGTGCTTGTTCAGTTGGCTTACGCCATTGGTGTGGCTCAACCCGTAAGTATTTACGTAAATACCTACGGTACCGCTAAGGTAAACTTACCCGATGAGCAGATTGCCGACAAGATCAACAAGATTTTTGATCTCCGACCCGGGGCAATTGTTAAGCGTTTTGGACTAAAGAACCCCATTTTTAAGGCAACCGCTGCCTATGGTCACTTTGGCCGTGATTTCTACGTAGGAAAAGTTAAGATGGGAGGCAATAATGGCACTCCCGCCTACGAGAAGGAGGTAGAGTTCTTTGCCTGGGAAAGGCTAAACTATGTAGATCAGATTAAGGCTGAGTTTAATTTGTAAGATTTCATCCAATCTATAATTGAGGGTGTATCAAAAGTCCTTTGTGGAACTTTGTGCAACAATTAAAATGCTGTTTCACAAAGACTCACAAAGAAGTCACAAAGAAACATAAAGAGAATAAAAATGATTTTTTAGACTTTTGAGACACCCTCTTTTTTTATTAGAACAGCGCCCTTGCCTGCATCGAGCCGCTGTGAACCACAGTTCCATCGTTGAGGTAACGCCCGTTGTAACCCAACTCCAATTCAAAAAGTCGCGATAGTCGGCGCCTTACCGATATCTCCCAAACAATGTTTTTGCCGTTTTGTAGCCCCTTCATCATCTCGTAGGCCACGGCGGTTTGCTGAATCCCCTCGAATGTGTGCGCCACGTAGGTTCCCTTGCCCATAATGCTGCCCTTGCCTGCAAAGGCAAAATCGGTTTGTAAAGATATCGACTGTGAACTTAACTCCTCGCTGCCAATAGTATTCTCGGACCGATTCCATTTGTAAACCAACTCGGCAGTATGCAGCTTGCTGCTGATAAACCTCACGCTTTGCTGTGCGCTCTGTCCTGCTATGGCGTAGTTCCGCGTTACAAAGTACTGCGATTGTGCCTCGCTCATGTAATCCTCGGCCTCGGTGCGTGATGAAATATGGTTACCAATTCCCAGCCACATTACCACCCTATGCGAATGCATCTGCTTAAGCTCAAAACCGTTGGCTAGGATTGACTTATTTACCCCTTGCAGATATATATACTCCACCCCAAAGACTCGGCTGGCTCGGTTATACGCCAGCGAGTTCCGGATATTGCTACGCATACTCACAATTAGCGAATCGGTTGCGTGCTGAACTACTGGGTTGGCCGATTGCCAAAAATCATCGACCTGATTCTTTTGCTGCGCCCTATAGGATGTTTGGTTACTAAGCTTGGCTACTTGATTTAAGAAACCCTTTTTATCTTTTAGAATAGCGGCAGGACTGATGTTACTTCTTAAACTTAACGCATTGTTACGCACGCTTATCATTTTGGCTCCGGGGATATTAATGCGGATAAAGCGAGCCTCGTCGGGGTAGTTGGCAATCTCAAACTCGGCCAGCTCCATAATGCCGTTGCCATTGTAATCGACCCAAGTATAAACCCCTTGACCTGCTGGAACCTCAATAAAGTAGTACTCCATATCGGGCTCTAGGCCCGAACCCAGCTCGTAGCTACCTGCAAAAGTCCACAAACCCTTGGCAAAGCGGTTGGAGTATTCCAAACGAGCAAGGGCAGTGCGCTCCTCCTTTTCCACCTCCGTAAACTGTTTAGAATTTGGAGAAAAAACCCTGTACCCAAGCGACGATGATACCTGACCTACTCTACTGTGGTTAGCATTTGCGCTTAGCGCAACCTCCTGCGATGAACCAAAAATAGCGTATGCGTTCTCGAATGGCTTGTAATCGTTTCGGTAGATATACCAAGCCATAGCTTGGGCGGTAAGTGTATCGGGTGTTGACACCGATGCTTTTAGCTGATACCACCCGAAGCTTTGCGCCAGTAGACTATCGACACTCTGCGAGGTTAACGTATTACTCTCCAGCTCACCCTCGATCCCAAAAACAAGGAAACCTTTGATGTTCCGTAGGCTAAGCTTGGCTTTATAAAAATCGGATACTATGGCAGTGTCGGCAGCATTTACCATTGATGCATCCCATTTTGCGGCCAATAACTTTCCTCTGCTCCACCCCGAAAGACCTATTCTATTACCAGTGTACCAATCGCCCAGCGAAAGCCATTGACCCGTTACCCTGTTGAATAGCTTTTCCGGCTTACTCACATCGGCCCAAGCACCTAGCATACATTCGCCACCTCCATCCAAAGGAGCCGATATGCTCCAGTTACGCTCAAACTCAATGGGTCGAAACCTGTCAATGTTCCTAAATCCTTGCGATGTGGTGGTAAAATCGGTACCAACTCCAAGCTGTAAGTCGTTGGCAATGGGTTTAAAGCGGTGTGCAAGAGCCAGCTGTAGGCCATGCCCAATATTATCATCGGAGTTGAGGCTCGAAAAGGTATTAAGATCGGTGTTGCTTAGCGCATAGCTGGCGCTGATATGCGAGCTATCGCCCCAGGTTCGGGCTAGCCCAGCCTGAACCATCTGCTTTTTCTGTGGCGTTACCAACCTTCGGATGGGCTCGTAGCTGCCCTGTGGCACACCGTTTTGAGGTGCTACCCAGCGGTAAACACGTCCGTTGGCCGTTCCAAAATCGGGAGTGTAGTTACCCTTGCCTTGCCCAACGTACGTGAAGTAAACCCTATAATTGGCAAATGTTGGATTTGTAGAATATCTGAAAACAGAATATGTGGTTCCATTCACCGCTGTGTCGAGCTGTTGGTACAGCAACTTTTCGGGGTCAAAATCAACCCTATCGGCTTGCGAAAGGAACGCTTGGCTTAAGTCGTCGCCAATTGAGGCTAAATGCCGCTTTTGGTCGTTGGTTAGCTCCTGATCGAATGGCTGGTTACGGCTGTCGTGCTCCGAGAAAACCGAAAAATCCCATTGCCACTTATCGCCCTTGCTATGCACGCTACCAAAGGTTGTTAAACGCGAGTAGCTACGCTCGGAATACTCGAACTCAACCACAATACGGCTATTTCGGTTTATGGGCATGCGGTGGGTAAAGGTTACCTCAGCCGCATTGTAATCGATGGTGTAGTTCTGGTTGTCGCCACGGGTAAGTAATGTGCCATCGACGTACACCCGTTCGGAGCCCGATAGAACGATAATATACGGCTCACCGTTGGCACCCTGCAAGCGGTATGGCCCTTGATTGCCCTCGCTGCCCTGCAGCTGGTTGCGCGCGAACTTTCCCTTGGGTACCGATAGCGCAGCCGTAACCGAAAGGGTATCCTTGGAGCTGCTAAACTGTCCGTTGTAGGCCAGGCCCTGCACATTTCGTGAAAACGAGAGGAGTTGCCCTTGGCCTCCAACTCGCAGGTCGATATCGCCAGCCTGAATGGAAAAATCGTTACGATAGATCCTCAGGTAAATCCTGTCGAACTCCTCCAAACGCCGGGTGGTGCCCTCGGGCTGCAGCGGTATGGATTGATCCGATATGGCTCCCTCAATCTTCAAATCCTTCCCCAAATCGCCCTGAAAGGTAAGATTCATGCTGGAGTTTACCGAAAGGTTTTGCCCATTGCCAAAGCGAATGCCCCGCATGATGGAGCCATTGGTTTGTATCTGGTCGCCAAAGATGGATTCCTGTGCACCTCCAACTACGTAGCGTGGCGAAGCGCGCCCCATAAGGCTATCGGGCGAGAGGTGCTGCTGGTAGTTGCGCTTTTGGTAGGTTTGCTCGAATAGAATGGGGAATACCCTGTACTCAACATCAATATCACTATTCATTGCGCGCAGCTGGGTAGTGGGGTAAAACTGGGAACTTCCAAAGCTATAGGAGTACAAATTCTTATTGATGATATTGCCCTGCAAATCGGTTACCACAAGGCTACTGGGGATTATGCTAAGCGTATCGAGGTTGATTGTATCGGCGGTTAGGGCAATGGTTTTGCGGCGAAGATTGCTTAGATCTTGACCCATCGCACTGTGAACAATGAGGGGAATTGCTAAAAGTATGATGAGCCGCTTTGCCACGTACCAAAGGATTTATATGCTAAGTAACGAATAAGTAAGAGAATTAGCGTAGACAAACAGTTAATCCATCAGTAAAAAATCCTCGATGTTTTTCCACATGATTCCCTTTCGGTTTGTATCAAACCCCTTATCGAGCGTTAGTACAAGCTTAGGGAAGTGGTCGTTTATCTGCTCAAGCGAACGGTACTCCCTGTCAATGGTTTTATCGCTCTTAAGCCAAGAGCATACCTGAAGGTATAACCTCTCGTCGCCCCGTTGGGCTACAAAATCAACCTCGAACTCTCCTGCCTTACCTATGCTAACCGAATATCCCCTGTGCAGCAGCTCGAGTAGAACTATATTTTCGAGTTGTCCCGATATGTCCTGTGGCGAGTAGCCCAGAAGCGCAAACCTAAAGCCATGGTCGGTCATATAGTACTTCTCGAATGTTTCGAGCAATCGCTTTCCCTTTATATCAAACCGTTTAACCTTGCGTATTACCTCGCCATTAATGAAATGTTGGATGTAGCTTTGCACTGTCTCCACCGATGCCTTTCGTTGCTGCGACTTTAGGAATTGGCTAATGGAGTTTGCGGTGGTTATGTTACCCGCATTATCGACAATGTACTCGGCTATCTTCTCGAGCAACGCGGCGTCGCGGATACTATTTCTAACAATTACATCCTTTAGCAGTACTGTGCTATACAGCGATTGAAGGTATTGCCGTACAATACTATCTTCCCAATCGATATAGTGCAAACCGGGGAAGCCGCCATATCGCTGGTACAGGGTAAAAGAGTTCTCGAGTTCTTGCAGCCGATTGCGGTGCTCCAGCAGCGCTCTGAACTCCTTGTAACTCATCGGAAGGATTTTAAACTCCACGTATCGTCCCGAAAGCAGGGTGGCCAACTCCGATGACATAAGCGATGCATTAGAACCCGTAATATATATATCGATTTTACTGCTGGCAAGCAGCGAGTTTACTGCTCGTTCCCATTGTTCAATTTCTTGTATTTCATCAACAAATAGGTAGCACTTCTTTGATTTGAAGTCTAAGTTATTTTGAACAAACTCGTGTAGGTTGATGTAGTTTTTTATCGCGTCAAACTCAAATAGCTCCTTATTGACGTACAAAATTTGATTATTAGCAACTTCGGAGCTCCTAATTTTTTCGATAATCTGTGCAAGTAGAGTGCTTTTACCACTCCGCCTAATGCCAGTAATTACCTTAATCATAGGTGCTCCAATAAAAGGAGTAATTTGCTTCAGGTAGTTTTCTCGCCTAATCATTTTTAATTTCAAAGGTACGATACATTTCGATTATAACCCAATCTGATTATGTAAAATTTCTACTGTTTCTACCACACTCCAATACAAGGTCGCTAATAAGTTCCTATTTCGATTATATTCGAATTAGAATTTCACGAATTTGTTCTATATCTTTTGTACCTTTACCGTTCGAATACTTCAACCCACGCAAGTGTAATTTTCAATGATTGACCAGCTTACAGTAGATAGGATTATGGCCGCCGCCGATGTGGTGGAGGTGATAAAGGATTTTGTATCGCTTAAGAAGCGGGGTGTCAATTACCTTGGGCATTGCCCGTTCCACAACGAGAAAACCCCTTCGTTTTCTGTAAGCCCGGCTAAGGGAATTTACAAATGCTTTGGCTGTGGTAAGGGTGGGAATGCTGTGAATTTTATAATGGATCACGAGCAGATGACCTACGTGGAAGCGCTCAAGTTCCTTGCAAAAAAGTACAATATTGAGGTTGAGGAGAAAGAGTTAACCCCCGAGGAGATAAAGCAGCGTACAGAGCGCGATAGCCTGATGGTGGTTACAGCCTGGGCACAGCGCTACTTTACCGATAACCTGCAAAAGCATAGCGAGGGCAAAAGCATTGGGCTAAGCTACTTCCGCGAGCGCGGATTTAGAGACGATATAATAGAAAAGTTTCAGCTGGGCTACAGCCTCGAGCAGCGCGATGCGCTTACACAAGCAGCGCAAAAAAGCGGCTACAAGCAGGAGTATCTCACCAAAACGGGGTTAAGCATTGCCCGAAACGATGGCACGGCCTTCGACCGTTTTTTTGGCAGGGTAATATTTCCCATTCACTCCATGAGCGGACGGGTAATTGCCTTTGGTGGCCGCATCATGAAGAGCGATGCCAAGGCTGCCAAATATCTCAATAGCCCCGAGAGCGATATCTACCATAAAAGCCATGTGCTTTACGGAATATTTTTTGCAAAGAAGGCCATTAGCCAAAGCGACAAGTGCTTTCTGGTGGAGGGTTATACCGATGTTATCTCGTTACATCAGGCGGGTATCGAGAACGTGGTGGCCAGCTCCGGAACGGCTCTTACTTCCGATCAGATTAGGCTTATCAAGAGGTTCACACCCAATATTACCGTGCTGTACGATGGCGATCCCGCAGGGATAAAAGCCTCGCTAAGGGGTATCGACCTAATTCTGGAGGAGGGGCTAAACGTAAAAGTGGTGCTACTCCCCGAGGGTGAGGATCCCGACAGCTACGCCAAAAGCCATAGCGCAACACAGGTGCTTGATTACATTGAGCAAAACGAAGCAGATTTTATCAACTTTAAGGCAAAGCTACTCCTCAACGAGACAAAGAACGATCCGGTGGAGCGCGCCAACCTTATCCGCGATATCGTGAAGTCCATTTCGGTGATCCCTGAGAATATCACGCGTTCGGTGTACATCAGGGAATGTAGCCGAATATTGGATGTAGACGAGTCGATTCTGTATGCCGAGATAGGCAAAATCCGAAGGGCTCGGATGGAGAAGATTTTGGGCAAAGCCCAATTTGCGGAAGCGGATATTTTGCCCATTAAGCCGAAGGAAACGCCAACGCTACCAAGCTTTGTCGACAATATTTTTTGCGAGGAGCAGGAGAAGGAAATTCTATACTACCTGTTGAAGTTTGGCGATAAAGTATTCTTTGAGATACCCCCAACCGAGGATACGGAGGAGAACACTCCAGCGCAGCAGGTTACCGTTGGGCAGCACATTATCTCCGAAATCCTAAACGATGATCTTGAGTTTAAGAACTTGATTTACAAAAAGTTTTTCGACGAGTACAGCAGGCTCATTGAGTTGGGTAGTCCGTTCGACACCAGAACTTTCATAAACCATCATGATGCAGAAATAAGCCAGCTTGCTGTTAACTTATTAGCTAGCCCGCATAAACTTAGCAAGATATGGAATAAGCATCAGGCTGTACCCATGGAGGAGGCCGATACGCTAAACGAGTCAATCCCCAAGGCCATAACGGTGTATAAGAGCAAAATTATTCAGATGGTTTTAGGTAAGTTGCAGGAAGAGTTGCGAAGTCTTAAACCTAAAGAGCAGTTGGCAGAGGTAAACACCCTTTTGATGCGCATTAAAACCATCAACGATCTAAAGAATCAGATATCTAAGGAATTGGATCGGATTGTTCTTTAAACAATAGCGCTCAAAATCATTGAAATTGCAGGTTCCCTCTAGTCACAGATTATGTAATTGGTTTAATTTTCAAAATTAATCAGCCTTTTATGCCCAAAACTCTATAGAAATTTCATAAATTAGCACGGATTTTTTCAAGTCTGAAATTAGTAACCTAAAAAATAGTGAACATGAAAACCTATTCCAATAAATTTCACATTATGAAAGGCGTAGCGTCTTTTCTTGGTGTAGTTATAGTATTTGCAATGGTAAGTTGCGGCGGTGGAGCCAAGCAAGCCGAGGGTGACAAATCGGATGTTAAAACTAAAGACGAGACATTTAAAAGCGTAACAAAATACCCAATTCCAACCGCTTTCGAGGTGGTTAAGTTATTGAATAAGGCCGGTGCTAGCTATATCCTAAGCCTAAACAATCCAGTGGAAAATGTCGATAAGTATTTTACCGAGAAGAGCAAGGCCCTAAATCTAGGTGTATACGGTGCCAATTTAAGCTATGCTAGTACCTATCAAATGAAGCAGGAGACGATGAACTACCTTAATGTTTCCAAGAAGCTAATTGAGGAGCTGCAGATTACTTCGGCATTCAACAAGGATTTTGCTAAGCGCGTTGAGGATAACCTCGACAATAAGGATGAACTTATCCAGATTATTACCGACTCTTTTTACGACACCTACGAGTTCCTTACCCACGAAGGCAAAGACAACCTCTCACTTTTGGTTATGGCTGGTAGTTGGATCGAAGGGCTTTATATCACCACTCAAATTTCCGTGGTTAGTAAGAACAACGAGGATCTTCTGAAAATAATAGCCAACCAGAAAGAGCCCTTAATGAAACTTATGGAACTGTTGGAGCCAGCTGCCGCTGATGCCGCCATTGCCGACGTAATGAGAATGCTTACGCCCCTTAAAGGACTATATGATGATATAGCCGGCGAAACCCTAACACAAGCCCAATTTGAAAAAATTGAGCAGGAGATTGCTAAAATCAGAATCTCAATTATTAGTTAGTTTACCTATCACCGATATGCAAAGCCTGCCTTGGCAGGCTTTTTTTATGGTAATTCCACGTATTGCTCAGGTAAAATTTGTAAATAAAAAAGTGGGATGCAGCGAACAAATATCGAGTAAGTCTTTTTAACTTGTAGCCATTATTCTTTTTACCCAAATCGTCGATGAGCGAGTCAATTCTAAATGCGCTAATTCAGCTTTATGCGCTTGTTGCAAATGCAACTGGCACAGCCAGTCAAGGGCGAATACTCGTGAAATCGATGCTTAAACAGCAACTCAACACGCGGTTTGTTGGGGACTATCTGGATCTGTTCGACAACTACCTCGATTTTTTTAATCGCGATACGCCCGAAGCTATTGTTGATACCGAACAGGGGCGGGAATTACTCTCAGCGTATGTTGAGAAAGTTTGCACTCAGCTGCGCAAGGGCCTTGCCAAAACAGAGCGAATTGTGGTTTTTATAAAGTTACTCGAGTATGTAAACGCTGATAAAAAGGTCACAGACCTCGAGGAGCATATAATTGACAACCTGCGCACTGCTTTAGTATTGGAAAAGGAGAGCTGCAGAACCTAAAATCTTTTGTTCTGCATGTCGATTGCGAGGAGATAGAGGGCGATAGGCTGCTTATCATCGAGAGTAAAAGGCAAATCAGGGAAGATCTGCTTGAAGGAATTTGGGTTGAGGAAAATAGACCCGACTGGCTCCTCGACGATAGGCAAATACTAAACGAGGCAATAGAGGGGAAGCTTGCCTTTTTACATGTTGATTCCATTAATACGTTTATTGTTAGGTACTACGGAACGGCCGAACTATACCTCGATGGAAAACGAATTGAATCGGGAAGACCATACTTAGTGGAAAGTGGAGCAATTATCCGAGGCCCCAAAATTGATCCAATTTACTACACTGATCTTACCAGTCGGTTTAACAAAGGCCTAAAGCGACAACGAATCGTTTTTACTGCCGAGAATCTGGAGTTTAATTTTAGGAACAGCAGCAACGGGATTCAAACTTTTAGTTTTTCGGAAGAATCAGGAAACTTAATTGGGATAATGGGAGGAAGCGGTGTGGGTAAATCTACCCTGCTCAATCTGCTAACAGGAAAACTCACACCCAAAAGTGGTCGTGTGCTCATAAATGGCTACGATATCCACCGCGACGCGTATGCCGTAGAGGGAATAATAGGATATGTTCCCCAGGATGATCTGCTTTTCGAAAACCTTACGGTTTATCAAAATCTATATTACAATGCCAAGCTGTGCTTTAGCAACTTTACCGAGTTTAAGCTAAGGCAAACGGTAAAGCAAATTCTCGACGATCTTGACCTGTGGGAAATTCGAAGTCTAAAGGTTGGTTCCCCACTCAATAAGATGATTAGCGGAGGACAACGCAAGCGTCTGAACATTGGCCTTGAGTTGATGCGCGAGCCCAGCATTCTGTTTGTTGATGAGCCAACCAGCGGTCTTTCATCAAGTGATTCGCTGATGGTAATGCGCTTGCTAAAGCGACAGGTTAACCATGGTAAGCTCGTAATTGTTAACATTCATCAGCCCTCATCAAAGGTTTTTCGGCTGCTCGATAAACTTTGGGTGCTCGACAAGGGCGGTTACCCAATTTACTCAGGGAATCCGCAGGATGCCATTGTGTACTTTAAAACCATGAGCACTCAGGTAAATGCCACTGAGAGCGGATGTCCGCATTGTGGCACCCTAAACCCAGAGCAAATCCTCGAAATTATTGAGGCCAAGGTAGTAGATTCTGCTGGCAACCACACCAACAAAAGACTTAAGTCGCCCATGGAGTGGAACTGTCTTTACCAAAATAATATTCATTCAACCTTTCTGCCCAAGCAACACAAGGGTCTTCTTCCCAAAAACTTTTTCAACATTCCGAATATTGAGGTTCAGTTTCAAATTTTTAGCATTCGCAATATCCTTTCCAAGCTGTCGAACAAGCAGTATGTTTTTATAAACCTAATTGAAGCGCCTGTACTAGCATTTATTTTGTCGTACTTTACCAAGTATATTCCCGGCGACGCCTACTTTTTTGCCGATAACAAGAACTTCCCGGCGTATCTTTTCATGAGTATTGTTGTTGCCCTTTTTCTGGGTTTAACTGTTAGTGCCGAGGAGATTATCAGCGACAAGAAGATACTGGAAAGGGAATCCTTCTTAAACCTAAGCCGCTTCAGCTACCACACCTCAAAGGTTATATATCTGTTCAGCCTATCGGCTCTACAAATGGCAATGTTTGTGCTGGTTGGTAATACCATTCTCGAGATACAGGGGATGATGTTTAACTTCTGGCTTATCCTCTTCTCCACAGCATGCTTTGCCAATATGATGGGGTTAAATTTAAGTGCAGGATTGAACTCGGTGGTGGCCATCTATATCACAATACCATTTATTCTGGTTCCCCAAATTCTGCTAAGTGGCACAGTGGTTCAGTTCGATAATTTACACCCCTCTATCACCCAAAGGGTTTACGTACCCGTTGTAGGCGATTTGATGATAAGCCGTTGGGGTTACGAGGCCTTAGCTGTGGAGCAATTTAAAAAGAATCATTTTGAGAAGCACTTTTTTGAGCACGAGCAGGAGATAAGCTACGCTAGTTACGTATCAACGTTCCTAGTTCCACGCATGCAATCGCTACTCGAGGAGTGCGAGCGCCTTCAAGGCCAGGAGACGCAATTACAGTATCGCTATGACCGCAATTTAAACATCCTTCGAAACGAGATACTAATTCTTACCCGCAGGGGAGATGTCCCGCCCTTTGAGTTCACACAACAACTTACCACGCCGTTGTTTACCAGCGAGATGGCTGATGAACTATTGGGTTATCTATACTTTGTTCGCCTTACATACAACAATATAGCCAGTAAAGCCCGAAACCTACGCGACAGCATTTACACTTCACTAACCGATAGTATTGGTAGCCATGCAGTACAAGACTTGAGACGCAAGAACTACAACAAAACTCTTGCCGACTGGGTGCTCAACACCCACGAGGTAAGTAAGTATCTGGAAACCGATGGGCGAGTAATTCGCAAGTTTGAACCAATTTTCATGATTCCCGAACACAACTGGGGACGAGCACATTTCTATGCTCCTGTAAAGCGCTTCAATAACCAGTATGTCGATACTATTTGGTTTAACCTTGCCGTAATATGGTTAGCCTCGATGCTTCTATTTGTAACCCTTCAGGTAAACCTTTTGGGCAATGTAATCTCGTATTTTGAGACGATAAGGCTAAACCGGGTTTCCCGCCGATACGATAAAATTATTGATGAAGTAAAGACAAACCTCAACCTTAACTAGTGGTAAGTGATTACCCTGGTTACCCGGTTTTCAATCTTTTTATTGCTAATGCGATCGTTTTTACCTAGTTTCACTTGGTAGGTATTTTTTGTAATCCAGTTGCCATGCGAGTCGTAATCGTATTCATAGAAGTAAGCCTGATCGCCCTTTGAGGCATCGGCAAGGGTTTCGATCATTATATCGCCATTGGGGTAGTACTTACGTGAAACCGATTCAAAAACAAAAGGTTTGCTTTGGTCAAGAGGGAAGGACCACGTACCAACAAAGGCTCCATTGGCCCGGTAAACCATCACCTTAATCATATTCGATGCTTCGATATACACAAAGCGCTCAGTGAAGACGTGAGCCCCAGTGCTACTGATAACCCTAGCCGATTCGATTTTTCTGAGGGAATCGGCTAACAAAATGGCCCATTGCCAAAGTTTTCCATTCTTAAAAACCTCAATTTTTGATGGTAGTGTATGGTTTTCGTCCCATGTAACTTGCACCTCTTCCTCGCTCCACCCTCGCATATTCACAAAAGAGCGTTGAAATTTTCGGATCAGATACTTTTCGTAGGCATAGCTCCATAACGTTTCGTTGGTTTTACCTCCAGCCGAGTTGAGCGCTACACTTGAAACCATTAGCCCGTTGCGATTAAACAGTTTTTCCACTTTTATGGGCGGTGTATTTACACCTTTAATCAGTACTTCCGACGTTTCAACGATGTGCTTAAACAGGCTTCCCCGACTTACCTCGGGTTGGGGCGATAGTATATAGCTGGCCATGGGTTGCGCTTCAACCTGTAGGGTTGTGAATACGCTGACAACTAGGAGTAAGTGACGTAATGGCATTGATTATACGTAGTTTAAGCCGGTGCAAAATTACACTATTAAATCGACAGTAGATATTGTGGAACGGACTTCAAGTAGATTATTTAAGGTTTTACCTCAATTCTTGTTCGAGGAAGTTTTTCGGGGTGATTTTGCTGAAGGAATTCGATTATTTTCTCACGCACAAGCACCCTCAAATCCCAAAGCGTTGGCGAGTCAATAGCGCTCATGAGGAATCGAATTTCCAATGCCTGATTTGTGGCATTGGTTACCTGAACATTGGCAATATTACCGTCCCAAAGTTCTGTTTGCTTTAGTATCTCAAGAAACTCCTGCCTAAGCAAATCAACTGGCATAGTGTAATCGGTAAAGATGAAAACGCTCCCGATAATATCCGACGATTTGCGGGTCCAATTTTGGAATGGTTTTTCGATGAAATAGGTGGTAGGTACTACCATTCTCCGTCGATCCCAGAGCCTAATCACGACGTAGGTTATGGTAATCTCCTCAATCCATCCCCATTCATTTTCAACAATCACCACATCGTCAATCCTAATAGGCTGGGTTATGGCCAGCTGAAAACCGGCCAGTATACTGCCAATCACCTTTTGAGCCGCAAGCCCAATAATTAATCCAGCCACACCAGCCGAAGCGAAAAGGCTGAACCCAATCCTGCGAATTGACTCAAAAGTTAATAGAATGCTGGCTATCGCCACAAAAATTAAGGTTAAAACTATAATTCGCTCAATTATCTTAAGTTGGGTGTGCATTTTTCGCGCCAACAAGTTGTTCTTTTGAGTAACATCGTATTGGCTAAGTATGACAATTCGTGCAATCCTTATGGCATTTATAGCAATCCATGTGCCCGAACCAATAAGCATTACCAGCAAAAAATGCCCAGCCGATTTTTGCAGTTCTTCCTCCGAAATTAGTAAGGGCAACATGAGTTTTAGGGCGATAAATAGAGTAAAAAAGCTAATAGGAAAAACTGCTTTTCGAAGCAATCCCCGTCGCTTACTCTTGTCCTTTAATAGAACAATATACTTCTTAAGAAACTTTACTGCTGCGTAAAGTAGAAGAGCTCCTGCGGCAACAGCTAATAATGAGATTACTATCCGCTCAATGTGATCTGTACTAAGAATAATATCCATGGTCTTCCAATTTGTTGTCAAATTTAGCAAGATTATTATGACTTTTTTAGTAGCATTCAGTTGAAATGCCGTTAACAACTTATTGTAGGGGAGTAATTGTTGAAATAGTTTAGGGGCAGATCTTCTGTAATATTTGATAGGGAAAATAATGCAAGATCAGTTTTATCTATAATATTTGGTCAGCATAGTTGGCAAACAGGCCTCAATTTATTAGTTTAACTAGAGATTTTGCTGGTGCAGCTTTCGGGGATATAAGTATGCCTCGTATCTTAAAATATTGCTATTTTTGTAACTATATAACTCAGCATGATTCGCTACCCTATCATATGTTTGATTATCCCTGTGCTACTAAGCCTTTCTGTTTATTCTCAAACACATAGCTTATCGACATATCAGATTGATTCGCTGCTTGAGATGAGCCAGAAAAGTCAAGGCGAGCGCAAGATTGAATTGGGTGAGCGAATAATTCAACAGTCAACAGCATTATCCGATCAGCAAAAGGCAAAGGCATTTAGTGAGATTGCTATTGGGCTTCTTCAGCAGAGTAAGTTTCGTTCTGCCTTAACCAAGTTCGAACAAGCATCTCAAATTTACCGTGCCCTCGGCGATAGTGTAGAGTATTCGAGAATGTTGAACCTTACAGGTGTGTGTTACAATCAGCTTCGTCAACATGCCAAAGCCATTGAAAGCCTTAAGCTTGCGTTGGATATTCGCGAAAGAATAGGCGATACTCTTACCATTGCCTCAACGCTTAACAACCTGGCCATGTGTTTTAGGGCAACCAACCAGCTCGATGCCGCATACTCTATATATCAACGCAGCAACATGCTGGCTCGAAAGGTAAACTATACCACCGGCATCTCCTTTACCCTAAACAACATGGGGTTAATCCTTATGGAGTTAAAGGATTTTCCCGGAGCAATAAATTACTTTGAGGAGTCTATTGCCGTTAAATCTTCAGTTAAGGATACTGCCTCCATGGCCAGCACCTATGTTAATTTGGGGCGGTTATATACACAAACTGGTGAGTTCCAAAAAGCCCTAAGCAATTTTGAGCATGCTGCACAATACCATAAATTAAAAAGGAATAACTTGGGTTTATCCGAAACCTATACAAGCATTGCTTCACTATACCTTAAAATGGGAAATGCACCCTGGGCATTTACTTACCTAAAGAGGGCCGAAGAGTTCATTAACTTCGACGAAAGCAGCATTCAAGCCCTATCGTATCTTAAAACCCATTCCGACTACTACTTAGCTGTACGAAACTATCAGAAAGCACACGAAACGCTCTCGGACTATGTGGCAAAGTACGAAACATTTTTTAATGAGAGCATTTCGAACCAAGTGGCCGAGTTCTCTTTTATGTATGAGAGTGAACGTGTTGAGCAGGAGAAGGCCTTGCTAGAAGTAAAACTCGATCTTGAGAAAACCAAGAACCAAAAATCCTTAATATTACAGTATGCCATCACCATGTTGGCTATTTCGTTGTTTGTGTTACTGGTTGGTTCGTTACTTTTTATTCGTCGACTACGCAAACGAAGAAGGGAACTTGAGAAGGCTAATAGCGATCTTAATAATCTAAATACACATTTAGAGACAATTGTGGAGAGTCGCACCCAGGATTTACTCTCCACGCTGCATAAAGCGCAGGAGAGCGATAAGCTAAAGTCGATGTTTTTAGCCAATATGAGCCACGAGATTCGAACCCCACTAAACGGCATACTGGGGTTTACCCGATTGCTTAGTGATAACTCATTGACTGCCAGTGAGCGGAAACAGTATATGGACTTAATTGTCCGTCGGGGACGAAATCTTCTTCAGATAATCAACGACATCATCAACATCTCACTTATCGACTCAGGGCAGGTGCAGATCAGGCCAACCTCGTTTAACCTCAACCAGCTGCTATACGATCTTTACACCATGTTTAACTCCGATGAGTACGACCGAAAAATGTCGAATGTGGAACTTAGGCTCAAGTTGTCGCTCAGCGATTCCCGCAGCTTTATTACAGCCGATCCAAACCGTATAGAGCAGGTAATAACAAACCTGCTCGACAACGCATTTAAGTTCACCTCGTCGGGATATGTGGAGTACGGCTACGATATTTTACCCAACAACACCATAAAGTTTTTTGTTAAGGATACCGGTATTGGGATTCCTCCCGACAGTAAGGATAAACTCTTTAGTAGAGTTAGTCATAGACAAGACGATGACCCATACCTTAAAAGGGGTGCCGGCCTTGGCCTTCCCATCAGCAAAGGTTTAGTGCAGCTTCTTAATGGCCGCATTTGGTTCGAGTCCGAAATCGATAAAGGAACAACATTCTACTTTACAATTCCTTTCGAACCTGGGGTAAATGCTTCAAATCAGTATGTTTCGCGATCGTCGGTTTCCATGCAAAGCCTCTCGTTCAGTGGTAAAGTAATACTTATTGTCGAGGACGATCTTATTAGCTATCAGTTTATCGAGGCTCTCCTAAAAAGTACCGATGCCAAGCTTATCCATGCAAAAAATGGCGAGGACGCCATTGAGATTACTCAACTCCGTGAGGATATTGACTTAATTATTATGGACATGCGCCTACCATTTATAGATGGGTACGAGGCAACTGCGCACATTAAAAAACTTAATCCAGCAATGACCATTATTGCACAAACCGCCAACGCAATGAGCTACGACAGGGAGAAATGCATTAATGCTGGTTGCGACGACTATATTCCTAAACCACTCGACCCCGACGACTTTCTCCGCATGGTTGCACACTACTTGTGCAAACCCGTTTTAGCATAGTATTAATATCTCAGTTTGTTGATTTTATTGCCCGAGTTATCATATATGATATTCATGCGATACAATTCGTAACATGCAGTTAAACAGCGATATAATTCCGTTTTACCGTTTTTGGTATAGATTTAGAAATGAATTTCCTAGGTATTCCAAAATGCATTATATTTAACCAATAGGCTTTTAAAAGTTTCCTCATATTTATTGACATGAAACCAAGGGACAGGATAAGGAAGGAGTGGATAAAGCCCAAAGTTGTTTTTGGCTTTTTGATTGTTTTTAGTATAGCCAGCGCTGCGCTATTTGTTACTTTCAAGGGATTTGTCGACCTTACCCAAACCCGCCAATCCTTATCCGATCCTAGCAAAAAGCTAATAAGCCTTAACTCCATTCTAACAGATATTTACGAGGCCGAAAGCAATATAAGAACCTATACCCTTACCCAAAACGAGAGTTACCTTACCCTGTACCTCTCTTTTATGGGCAGTATTAACAACAAGGTCGACTCCCTCCTTACACTTGTGGATGATTATCCCGTGCAGGCTGAGAAAATAAGATTTATTCAAAACCTGCTCACGCGTAAGCGACGAGTACTAAACGAGCTGGTAGCCCTTAAGCAAACCGATCAAACCTCAAGGTTTTACCAGAAAGCCCTAGAGCAGGTTGAGAATATTCAGATTGACTCCCTGAGAGAAGCCGCGGTTATCACTAGTGTAACCACTACCAAAACCTCGCGACGCGATTCTGTTATCAGCAAAACCCCCGACGAGAGTTCGCAGAGCTCTTTTAGTCGGTTTTTAAGGTGGTTTAGCCGGAAGGAACCCACTGATAGCATAATCTCAAAGCTTATAGTCGAAGTCGAAACACAGGTCGATACCCTGAGTCGATCAGTACTCTCGCCTTCCGATAGCATCTTAAACGAGGTAATAAGAATCCTTGCCGAGATTCAAACGCAGCAGGAGATGTCGCTTTACAATATTAGTGCAAAGGAATTGGAGATTCTTAAAAGCGACAAGGAGATAATGGATCAGATCAGAACGGTTGTCTCTTTGCTTGAGCGTGAGGAGCTAATGAACTCAATTCAACTTGCCGAGCAGGTCGAGACTACCGTTCGAAATTCAACAATTCTTTTACTTACCATGGGTGGTGCAGCTTTCTTAATGGTAGTTTTTTTCACTTGGTTAATTTTTAGAGATATCACAAAGGCAAACTTTTATCGAAATAAGCTACTGGCGGCTAAGCAGCTTGCCGAGAAATTGCTTAAAGTTAAGGAGGAGTTCTTGGCCAATATGAACCACGAGATTCGCACACCCCTTAGCGCTATCGTAGGGCTTTCGAGGCAACTTAAGAAAACAGAGTTAAACCCCAAGCAGGAGTTTATAGCACAGTCCCTGAGCAAGTCTTCCCAGCATCTTCTCGATATTGTGAACGACATTTTGGATCTTACAAAAATTGAGGGAGGCTTTTTACGGTTTGAGAGCATTCCTTTTAACCCATCGGTTATTGTTAAGGAGGCAGCCGATACTTTACTGGTAAAAGCTCTGGAAAAGGATATTACGCTGAGAGTAGAGAGCGTTCAAGGACTTTCACTTTGGGTAAAGGGCGATCCCTTTAGGCTAAAGCAGGTATTGTTAAACCTTGTGGGCAACGCCATTAAGTTCACCCAGAGCGGAAACGTTACTGTGCGGCTTACTCATCAGCAACTACAGGATAAGGTTTCATGTCAATTCCAAGTAATCGATACAGGAATAGGTATTCCCAAGGAGAATATCGGCTCTATCTTTGAGCAATTTAGCCAGGTTGATGCTAGTACAACGCGACTGTACGGTGGCACAGGCCTTGGCCTTACAATTGTTAAAAAGCTGGTTGAACTCCAAGGGGGAAGCATAACCGTTGATAGCGAAGTAAATATTGGCACCACGTTTACTGTTAATCTGGAGTATTCTGTTGCCATTGATCAGGAAAAGGATAGCCAACCCAACCGCGAAACGTTAGCACCCCAATTGCCCAATGATTTAAGCATTATTGTGGTCGACGACGATCCTATTAGTCAACTTCTGGTGTCGGAAATGCTTAAAACCCTAGGTGTTTCACCTCAGGCCTACAGCAATCCCCTCGATGCGCTTAGGGAAATTGAGGAAACTTGCCCCACAATAGTTTTAACCGACATACAAATGCCGCAAATGAGTGGAATTGATTTGGTGAAGCGTATTGCAGAGATGTGTCTTCAGAATCCCCCACTAGTGATTGCCCTTACAGCAAACAGCACGGCTAACAGGCAGCGATTTTACTCCGATGCAGGATTCCACAGCGCGCTTACCAAACCCTTTAACGAGTTCGATCTGTACAATATCATTGCGCCTATTGTTGGCCAACAGGCCATTAAAAACATAACCCTACCTTCAGCCGATCGGGTTGAAGGGTATGATATCTCCGAGATTCGCCGATTTGCCGGCGACGACGACGATTCGACCTGCGAGATACTGCAGTCCTTTATCGACAACTCCAAGGCCAATGTTAAGTATTTGCTGATGTTTGTGGAGCAGAAAAACTGGAAGGGTGTAGGAGAGGTGGCGCATAAGATGAAATCGGCCTTTCGTCAGCTCAAGGTCGAGGGCATTGCCCTTACCCTCGAGGAGTTGGAGCGAATAGACCCATTAAAGAACGACAATACCCGAATTGAATCGTATGTTGCCGAGATATGCTCCGAGGTGGAACGCGTGCAGGCAATGCTAAAGAGAGATATTGACAGGTTGAGGGTGAAAACAAGTTAGGATTCAAAACACACTTATCAAAAAATACTATTGTGCCCTTGTTTTTCTGCACAAATATTTTATATTTGCTGAAACGAAATAGCAATGGAACAATTAAGATTAAAGTCTAATCACCTCATAAATGAGGTGCCCATGGTTTTCACAAGGGCGATAAGTCAGGAAATTGATTGGACAAAACGATTGATTGGCCTCATTGGGCCAAGGGGTGTTGGTAAAACAACCCTACTTTTGCAGCAGGCAAAATCGCAGTATGGGGTCGATCCCCAGGCGCTATATCTGTCCATGGACGACATTTACCTTGCTGGTCAATCGCTCCGGCAGTTTGCGTCGGAATTCCGCAGTAAGGGTGGTCGTCACCTGTTTATCGACGATATCCACAAGCATCCGCAATGGTCCCTTGAGCTAAAGGATATATACGAAACCCTCCCCGATATTAGGGTCACATTCGCGGGTTCGTCAATAATCGAAATGGTTAAGCATTACGCCAACCTTAGCCAACGGGCACATATTTTTAACCTTTCAACATTGTCGTTTCGCGAGTATCTAGCCCTGGAAGGCATTGCCCAAATTCCCCGATTCGATTTACAATCAATTCTTAGTAAACATATTGAGATTGCCTCAGAGCTCGCTCCTGGGTTAAACCCAACTCTTTATCTAAACGATTTTATTACCAAAGGATTTTATCCAATTCGTTTAGCCGGATATGAGTCGTTTAAAAGAAAGCTGGAGGCTATTGTTCGGGAAACCATTGAGGTGGATATGAACTACATGGAGGGTTACGACTCACGGAATACTTACAAAATTAAGCAGCTAGTAAATATAATAGCGCAAAGCGCCCCGTTCAAGCCAAATTTGGTTAAGATAAGCGAAACCATAGGAGTTCACAGGAATACGCTTATTGGATACCTTTTCCACCTCGAACGAACCAAGCTAATCAGCTTACTATATCCTGCTGGCGAAAATGTTAGCATATTGCAAAAACCCGAGCGAGTGTATTTGGGTAATCCCAATCTGGCCCAACTCTTCGGATTAATTCAACCCAGCCGCGATACGCTGGTTTCCAATCTGGCCGTCAGTCAGATATCGGCCCTATTTCCGGTACAGCTGGTACAGCACAACATGATAGAAGTAGATGGACAGTGTCGAATTGCCATTCCTCAGGCAACTCGTCGGGTTCGGAAACCAAAATCGGGTGGTGATTATTATACCCTTTTGGATGGGTATGAAATAGGCTCAGCAAATCGTATTCCTCTTTGGCTTATTGGATTACTATACTAGCAAGCAATTCTGGCTGTAGTTAATGTGTTTAAAATCGTTCTAAATTTTAGAGGCACCCTTTTTTTTTCATGATTACCGAAACCTAATACCTCTACATTTCGATATATTTGCATAAGTTGTTATGCCGAGATGAATAACCTAACTTGTAGTCGGATGAAAAACAAGTTGATTCCCTTTCTAGCTATTGTGCTAATCCCACAGATATTTATCGCCATTGCTATTCTTGATAAGCCTAAACAAATGGATCCGGCAGTGCTGGATGCGCTGAAGCAAGAGGTTCGAAATCGACCCCAAAAAGCGGTCGATCACAGCCAGTTTGCTGAGTTGCAAAAGGAGTTTACCCAGCCCCAGCAGGTTACAGAGGCTTGCCTATCGTGCCATACGGAGAGAGGTAAGGAGCTGCTTACAAATCATCACTGGTTATGGGAACGCGAGGCGTTTATCGAAGGGCGTGGTGTTGTATATCTGGGGAAGAAAAACCTTATAAACAATTTTTGTACAGGGATTGGTGGAAGCGAGGCCACCTGCAATAAATGCCACGCTGGTTATGGTTGGAGCGACAATGGTTTCGATTTTTCCCAGCAACGGAATATGGATTGTCTGATTTGCCACGACAACACCAAAACCTACGAAAAGGCCAGTGGAGGAGCCGCCGGATATCCTCCTACCACAGGGCCATTTGTGCCAAACTACAACTATATTGCATCCAACGTGGGCTTACCTACAAAGTACAACTGCGGATATTGCCATTTCTACAGCGCTGGAGGAAATAACATAAAGCATGGTCATCTGGAGGAGGCATTGCTTAACACAACCCGCGATGTTGATGTGCATATGAATCTTGCGGGGATGAATATGAGCTGCACCGATTGTCATAAAACCCAGAATCATGTGATGCTTGGCCGCTACTATGGAACTGCATCCAACGATTACAACAGGGCAACCTGCACTCAATGCCATGGCGCTACACCCCATGCCACCAGCAAATTAAACGAGCACACGGTTAAAATTGCCTGTCAAACCTGCCATATCCCAACGTATGCTAAGGTAAATCCCACCAAGATGTACTGGGACTGGTCCACTGCCTGCGACCTGCAGGATGGAATGCCTTACGAGATGATGGACTCAACGGGTAGAATATCGTACCAATCCATTAAGGGGACTGCCCATTGGGCAAAGAATGTTGAACCCGAGTACGTGTGGTTTAATGGGCAAGCCGATCATATGTTGGTTAGCGATACAATCACTGAGTTTCCGGTTAAGATAAACACCCTATTTGGTGAGTATACCGATTCCAAAGCTCAAATTTGGCCTGTGAAGATTCACCGAGGAAAGCAACCCTTCGACCCCAATTACAATAGGGTGCTTAAGGCTAAACTGTGGGACAAGGAGCCGGGTAAGGGCGGGCTGTGGGTAGATTTTAACTGGGAAACGGCTTTAACCGAAGGGATGAAGATTGCCGGACTGCCCTGGAGTGGCGAGTGGGAATTCGTGGAAACAGAGATGTTCTTGCCCATATCGCACATGGTATCGCCCAAGGAGCAGGCGTTGAGCTGCAGCGACTGCCATATCCGTGAGGGCTCGCGACTGGCAAACCTAAACGATTTTTACATGCCCGGACGCGACCGCAGTGCTACTGTTGATTTCCTTGGAATACTTCTTATACTAGGTACTCTTGGAGGAGTTGTTTTTCACGGCACCTTAAGGGTGATATCGGCTCGTAAACGAAACCAGTAATCTATCAAGAAATATTACTACGATGGCAAAAGAGACGTATGTTTATAAGATATTTGAGAGGTTCTGGCACTGGAGTCAGGCTTTTCTAATTCTTTTTTTAGGCGTAACCGGATTTGAGATACATGGCTCATTTAATCTTATGGGATTTGATGCTGCCGTGCGTTGGCATAACTACGCCCTGTGGGCGTTGGTTTTGCTTATAGTATTCGCCATTTTCTGGCACTTCACCACTGGCGAGTGGCGACAATATATCCCTACGACTAAGTTTATTAAGGCGCAAATTGCTTATTATATTACTGGAATATTTAAAGGGGCACCGCACCCAACAAAAAAAACCGTATACAATAAGTTTAATCCGCTGCAACGGTTGGTTTATTTGGGTTTAAAGATTTTTGCCATTCCGGTTCAAATAGTAACCGGGTTTCTTTACTACTACTACAAGTACCCCTCGGGTGGTGAGATTCAATCTATTGACACGATAAATCTAAGAGCGGTGGCAATTATCCATACCATTGGGGCATTTGCCCTAATAGCCTTTGTAATTGCTCACGTATACCTTACCACAACAGGTCATAAACCTTTGGCAGCAATTAGGGCCATGATTACCGGTTGGGAGGAACTTGAGCACAGCCCCGAGGAGAATACAACTGAGATCCAGGAAGGAGAACCATCAAAATAGAGTAGCCATGAGGTTTAAGAACTATATTTCTGTTGTGATTGCCGCCATAGTATTTTCGTCGTGCGGGGCAAAGGTCGATAACGTTGGTGGTAGTTATCTCGCCCCTCAGGTTGCTTTTGATTCGCTGATAACCTACATGGAAAAGTCGGGCGACTTTATCAACAGCGAATACGTTCCAGCCATGATTTCGGCCCCCGAGCTATACGCTCAGCTTAACGAGAATGTGCTGGTTATTGATACCCGCAACTCCACTGAGTTTGCTGCAGCGCATATTCCCAACTCAGTAAACGTCCCATTTACTCAAATTCTAAACTACTTTGAGGGTTCAATCGATCCTGCCAGTTTTAAAACCATAGCGCTGGTATGCAATGCTGGGCAAACCGCATCGTATGCAACATCGATACTACGATTTTTGGGGTACAACAACGTTTTTGCATTAAAGTGGGGCTTTAGCAGCTGGAACAAGGATACTGCTGATAAACGATGGATTCCACGACGGTCGAGCAAATTTGCCGAAACTTTGGAAACGAAACATAACCTAAAGAACCCCGCAGGTGAGTTTCCCTCCATAGAGACTTCCGAGAAATATGGCTACGCCATACTGCGTGAACGCGCGCATAAACTTTTTGCCGAAGATTTTAATTCTGTTACCATATCGGCTGATACCCTTTTTGAGGCTGGGCAAAACTTCTACATTGCAAACTACTGGCCGGAGCAGCTTTACAGCATTGGTCACATTCCTGGTGCAATTCAGTATCAACCCAAAAAATCGCTTAAGAGAGCTGAGCAGCTAAATACATTACCCACCGATAAGCCTATTGTTATCTACTGCTTCACCGGGCAGCACAGCTCTTTTGTGGTGGCTTATCTGAGGTTGCTGGGTTACGATGCCCGAACGCTTACATTTGGCGCAAATGGTTTTATGCACAGCGTGATGCTTAAGAATGGGATCAGTAATGCCTTTACCGAAAAGGAGATTTACGATTTCCCCGTATCCTCAGGGTCGGCTGCCTCAAAGCCACTCGAGAAAGTTGATGTGGTTGCTGTTCCGAGAGGTGGTTGTTAATTCAGGTGTCATTAAATGGTTAAACTGGCCGCATAGGCACAAAATATTAGGAAATGGAAAATCAAAAAAGCCAGTATATCAACTCATATTTAGCAGGAATTATGCTTGGGCTAGTACTGCTCATGGCAATTTTCATTGCAGGCCGTGGACTTGGAGCCAGCGGAGCAGTTAAAGATTTGGCTACCGTTGCAGTAAATGCGGTTGCTCCTGAGCATGCTGCACGCTCAAGTTTTTGGGGGCCAACCCTCATCAGCGAAACTCATCCCCTAAAGTCGTGGCTCTCCATCGAGGTGCTAGGCGTGTTGATTGGGGGACTACTCTCCGGAATTCTATCGGGACGAATGAAGTTTAAGGTTGAGCGCGGGCCACAGGTTAGGGTTGCAACTCGGCTTGGTTTTGCACTGTTGGGGGGCATGCTATTTGGAATTGGAGCGCAGCTTGGCCGGGGTTGTACTAGTGGTGCCGCCCTAAGCGGCATGGCGGTTATGTCTACCGGCGGAATACTAACCATGATGGCCATTTTTGGAACCGGATATGCAGTTGCCTACTTTTTCCGTAAACTTTGGATATAGAACGCTGAATTGCAGCGAATAATCTGCTAGAACATTATATAGAATACTTTAAACCGAAAAACACAACACCCCTAAGCCATGGGACCACTAATACCACAAGGAATTATCGGAATGGAATGGGACTTAGTTTTTGCCCTTCTAATCGGAATCGCATTTGGATACGTGCTCGAGTCGGCTGGATTCTCCTCGTCGCGTAGGCTTGCCGGAGTTTTTTACGGCTACGATTTCACCGTGTTGCGTGTTTTCTTTACTGCCGGAGTTACTGCCATGGTGGGAGTTTTTGCCATGAACTACTTAGGCTGGATTGATATGTCGCTGGTGTACGTGAATCCTACTTTTCTTTGGCCAGCCATTGTTGGCGGTGTAATCATGGGCTTTGGATTTATACTTGGGGGTTACTGTCCTGGAACCAGCGTTACCGCTGCGGCTATAGGTAAAATTGATGCCATGGTATTTCTGGTTGGTATCTTTTTGGGAATTACCGTTTATGGCGAGGCTTTTCCCCTAATCGAGGAGTTCTCTGTTAGCGGAAACCTTGGACGACTATTTATATTCGATACTTTGGGCATATCGGCTGGTTGGTTTGCTTTTCTGTTGATTGCAATGGCACTGATAGCATTTGGCTTTACAGCAATGATTGAGGCAAAGGTCAACCCGGAAACGGGTTTGATCGATACAAAGGGAACCAGCTATTTTGTTCCAGTAACAATTGCCCTTTTTGTTGGAGTTATTTTGATATTTACTCCATTTAAGCGAATTACCGGAATAAACGAGCTCCCAAAGGATCAGCTGCAGCACGAGATTTTGCTGGGCAAACATTACGTTCACGCCGATGAGGTTGCCTTTAAGCTGCTGAACGATTACCATCCAGCCGTGCTGGTTGATGTACGGTCCCGTGCCGAAGTGGCTGAATTTAGCCTGCCCGGATCAGTTAATATTCCAATTAAGCAGTTACATCGCCGGCAGTGGGAAAAAACTCTATCGCCCAAAGGCGAAAAAGTAATACTATACTCCAACGGCACTGCACTTGCCGAAAAGGCTTGGATAGTTGCCCGACGAATGGGATATAAAAACGTATATGTATTGGAAGGTGGCTTAAATGGCCTGTTCGATAATCTTGAAAATATCACCAAAACAAGCTCCTTGAAAATGGAGGATGAGTTTGCGTTTCGTTTTAGGGAACGTGCCCGCAAGGCGTTTAAGGAGCAGACTTTTAGCAGCAAACGGCAAGAGCCTGCACCCGAACCCGATTTTTCACAAACAGCAGCAGCCCGTGGTGGATGCTAATGGATTAACCATATGAAGATATTTACTGACTTACAAAATCAGAATAGAAGATGAAAAAACATGCCCTAACCATAACCGTTGGCGCAATTGCAGCTGTCGTAATACTGTCGATGATTGGTAAGAAACTGTTGACATCGGACTACCCCATTTCTATTGAGGATAAAGTTGGTCTTTTAGTATCACCCGAAAGCATCTTTTCGCTGTATAATCTTGCCATGGCCGTAAAGGCCAACGACCCAAATATTCTACTAATCGATATTAGAACTGCTGAGGAATACGCGCAAGGAAGATTGCCCAATGCGGTTAATGTACCTATCGATATGCTGTTTGACAAAGAGTATTCGGAGTACATAAAAGGGCGAAGCGATAAGGTAAAAGTTCTTTACGCCAACACCGAGGCCGAAGCAATCCGTGCAAATGCCCTGCTACTGCTCGAGGGAATGAAACCATTTAAGGTGCTCAATGGCGGTTACTCAGTAGCGAAGGAATTTGTGGTTAAAACTCAAAACCCTGCCTATTATCACTTTTCCGACGAAAAGATGAGGTACAACTACAGCCAGCAAATGCCTGCTGGAGGGAAGATGAATCAACCCGCTCAGGAGGTTCAGGTTATAGATGTGCTGGTTCCCCGTGGCGGTTGCTAGGTAGTTTTTCATCAACCCACAAAGCGTCCGTTTTTAAAGATATTACTATCTTGCAGAAAAAATGCGATGCGTACATTTATTGCTAGTATCATACTTGCCGTAATGCTTTTGCCGCAGCTTAGCGCGCAGCATATCTATCATCACGTTACCAATAAGGGCGTTTACGAGTTTATCGATGAGCTGGCCAACGCTGGAGTTGTATCGGTTAATAGCAGCATAAAGCCATACTCGCGCAAGCAGATTAGCGAGATGTTAAGCATTGCCCAGGAGCGACGAGCCGAGCTTAACCTGCGACAGCAAGCCGAACTCGACTTCTACCTGAAAGATTTTGGAAAGGAGCTGCACCCAAACAAGAATTTTCCCCGCAGGCTTGATGTGCTTTACTATCGCGACAGCCTTTTTGCCGCCACCCTAAATCCCGTAATGGGCGTGAATACTCTAATGAACGATGGCGAGGTTATTTACCGTCGCTGGGTAGGCGCAGAGGCTTGGGGATATGTGGGCGAGAATTTTGCCATGTATGCTAGCCTGCGCGATTACAACGAGAACCATAGACTTGGTGTGCGAACTTACCTAAACCAGTATCAGGGTGGAGGGTATAAAAACTCTGGAACAGGCGGCGAGTTTAGCGAGATGCGTGGAGGTATGAGCTGGGGCTGGAGTTGGGGAAATATTAGCCTGGTGAAGGATCATCTGGAGTGGGGGAGTGGTTACAATGGAACCAATATCCTGTATAGCCGTGCACCCTCGTTCGCCATGCTTAAGTTGATGCTTAAACCCGCCAGCTGGTTCGAGTTAAACTATATTCACGGTTGGCTGGTTTCGCAGGTAGTTGATAGCAGCCGATCCTACACTTATGCCGGAACTCAACGGCATCTTTTTCATCCCAAGTACATTGCAGCCAACTTCTTCACTGTTACACCCGTAAAGCGGCTAAACCTATCGTTTGGCAACTCCGTTATTTACTCCGATATGGATATTCATCCGGCATACCTAACACCGCTATTTTTCTACAAGTCGGTTGATCATCACCTAAACGGAATGTCGAATTACACAGGGCAAAACTCGCAGATGTTTTTTGATATCTCCTCGCGATTAATTCGAAATACTCACATGTACCTAACGCTTTTTCTCGATGAGTTAGGCCTAACCCGCATGTTCGATCCCGAGAAGCACAGTAACTTTTACAGCCTTAAGGCGGGAACCCGCGTATCGAATTTCCCACTTAAAAACCTGTCGATTACTGCGGAGTACACCCGCACCAACCCGCAAACCTACGAGCACATTATTGCCACCACCAACTTCGAGAGTAATCGTTATAATCTGGGGCACTATCTTGGCGAAAATGCGCAGGAAACCTATTTATCCCTTTCATATCGACCCATAAAAAATGCTAAGGTTGAGGTTTCGTATACCCATGCTCAGAAAGGGCCCAGCACAAATAATGAGGAGTCGCGCTGGGGTTTGATCTTTATGGAAAATGTGGATTGGGAGATGAGCAAGATGTCTGCAACTCTTTCGTTGCAAGTCCTTCACGACAGCTACTTGTACTTAGGAGTTGATCACTCGAGTTATAGTGGTAATGTGCAGAAATACACGCCCCCCATTCTCCTAAACAATCCTGTAACCATTACCTTTGGCGGGAATTTTGGATTTTAGATCAGCATAAAAACCCATTGATTTGTTAGCAAAAACCATACTCGACAAGTTTATTGCAACCATACTGTTGGTTTTTCTATTCCCATTCCTATTGGTGGTTTCGATATGGTTGTGGATTGGATTAAGGGAGAGTCCCTTGTTTGTTCAAATCCGTGTTGGCAGACAAGGCAAACGCTTTAAGATATTAAAGATAAAAACCATTGGTTGCCAACCAAAAAACAGAAGGGTACGAACCCTTAATTTTCTTAGAACAACTCATATCGACGAGTTGCCGCAGCTTCTAAATGTGGTTTGTGGAAGTATGTCGCTGGTTGGCCCCAGACCGCATATTCCCGAACATGTTGCCCAATATGAACCATGGCAACGAGAACGATTAAATGTTAAGCCTGGAATAACCTGCCTAAGGCAGTTGAAGAATCCAGGTAAAAAGTTGGAGTTTTTCCAGGATATTGAGTACGATATTGAGTATGTAAGAACCCGAAACCTCAGGGTAGATTTTCGCATTCTTTGCAGAACGGCATGGTCGGCATTTCGTTTAATTTACAACCGATAATCTGGATTTCATCACAGGTCAATTATCGACGTGAAAATAGGCTGGTTATGCTATCGACACAATAAAACTTTTGATGCCATTGAAAACCATCTGAACTCCAATGGTTGCCACAATTAGCCCAAAAATTCTGATTAGCGGATTCATCAAGTTAAAACGGGCTAAAACTTTTCCAATGTAGTTGGCATAAAGCATGAACACCAGGTTTATTGCAAGAGCTACCACTATTGAAACAACCGTGAAGAGTTTGCCGAATTCCGCAGGAAAAGTAACCGCAGCAGTAATGGTTGCCGGGCCAGCAATCATGGGCAGGGCAATGGGTACAGTTACAATATCCTTCATCGATAGGTTGCTGTCGAGTTTAATAAACATGCCCTTTTGTAGTCCATTTAATCCATTGAAAAACAGTACTGCTCCGCAGGTAATTTGAAAGGCAAAAAGTTCAATCCGAAATACGTAATTAAACACGGCGTTACCCAGGAATAGGAAGAAAAGCAGGATGACAAAAGCAGTTATGGTGGCTCTAATCGATATCGATCGGGTGGTTTTCACATCGAATTGTTGCTGCAGCGAGGTTACCACAAAAACCTTTTGGAACGGATTAACTAATGCCACAAAAGCCACAAAGCAGCTAAGAAAAAGCTTAAATTCTGGTTCCATTTTGGTAAGGTATTGAGGGAGAGCAGTTGCCTGCCATGATATTCTTTGCCATTTGACATCAACACATCAGCAAGGTTTACAATCAGCATCGAATTCCTATCAATCTGATTTTTCATCAGCTAAACAAGTTGACGAGCGTGCTACAAATCAGCAAAAGAATAGATTTAACGCTTTAGCAAATTTCCCTAGCTCATTGGCCACTCCAAAATAATCTGAGCCACGTTATTGGCATGACTGCCAATGGTTCGGAACATCGACACCAGCTCCAAGTGAGTTTTTGAGCTTGTAACTGATTTGTTCACATCCTCCTTAAGCCTCGAGAAGTGTTGGCGCTCGAGTTCCCGCCCAAAATCTTTGTACTCCTGGTACTTCTTAACCATCTTTTTAGCCTTCTCGAGGTTAAGATCGGAGAAAACGCTTTTTGCGCGTTTGAGCTGTTTCTGGGTTAGCAGATGGAACTCTTTTAGCTCCATTTTCCCATCGGGCGAAAACTCGTGACCCGATTGGATCCACCACTTAGCCCGTTCAACTAGATTTTTTGAAACAATATCTGCAATCTGCTCCATCTCCTTCACCGCATACATAATCTGGAAGGCTTCCTGAATGCTTTGCTCGGTAACGTCCTGCCGGGTTAGGCTGAGTAGGTAAGCGTTAATCTGATCGCGGAGGTAATCAACCTTAGCCTCACTGTTCTCGATGCGTTGCAAGGGCGTTTTATCCTTAGAAATAAATGGGATTATTATTTCGTCAACCATTTCATCAACAATTTCGCTTAGCCTAAGCACCTCCTGCTTGGCCAGTTTAAGCGCCACTGCAGGGGTGGAAAGCAGCGATTTATCGAGGTAAAGTGTGGTAAACTTTGGTTTCTTGTCTATAACCGGAGGAAGAATCCAATCAATAAATTTGGCGTAAAGGTTTGTGAAAGGCAATACCAATAAAGTTAAGAGAACGTTGTAAATGGTATGTGCGTTGGCTATTAACCGTGGAATATTTTCAGTTGCTGCATTGGCACTTGCTTGAATAGTGTCGGGGGTAATATAGCGAACCAGTTGAGCAAAAGGCGTAACAAAACCTACCAGAAGAAACACACCCACGAGTTTAAAAATGGTGTAGGCCATGGCCACTTTCTGCGCATCGCGGCTGGCGGTGATTCCTGCAATAATTCCTGTTATTGATGTCCCAAGATTTGCTCCCATTAGCAACGGAATAGCTGCCTCAAGGCTTATTAAGCCTTGGGTAGCAAGTGTTAGCATAATCCCAATAAATGCAGCACTGCTTTGGATTAACGCAGTAAAAACCGTTCCCGCCAATATTCCTAGAATAGGGTTTTGCAACTTGCTCAGCAGCTCGACAAAGGGGTCGTAGGTTCGGAGCGGGTACATGGCCTCGCTCATTATG
>CAZBBA010000005.1:0-98094 GCA_964490015.1 uncultured Rikenellaceae bacterium | reverse complement strand
ATGAGCAACAGCTTAATTTTTGACATAAAGCGATACGCCATAAACGATGGGCCAGGTATTCGAATTGTTATCTTTTTTAAAGGCTGTAACCTGCATTGTGCTTGGTGCCATAATCCCGAGAGCATATCGCCAAAGGCGGAAAAGATGTATAGCCCGGCAAAGTGCATAGGCTGTGGTACTTGTGTTACGGCATGTCCTGAGAATGCCCTTACATTAACATCCCAAGGAATTGTAACTGATAACTCGCTTTGCCAACTTTGCGGAAAATGTGCCGAGGTTTGCCCTACCAAAGCCCTTGAGATGTCGGGCAAGCAAATGTCGGTTGCTGAAGTTATGGCTGTTATTGAAAAGGAGCGGGTTTTCTTCGACCAGTCGGGTGGGGGAGTAACCTTCTCGGGCGGAGAACCTCTGCTGCATTCCAAATTGCTTATCCCATTGCTCGATGAGTGCAAACGAAGGGGTATCCACACCGCGGTTGATACTGCTGGCAATGTGAACACGGAAGTAATTCTTGAGGTAGCCAAACGAACCAATCTGTTTCTGTTCGACCTAAAGATGATGGATGCCGAGTTACACCGAAAATGGGTAGGGGCAGACAATGAATTGATTCAACAGAACCTTAAAGCAATTGCTGAAGTCGGAGCAGAAATCATTATACGGATACCTGTTATAGCTGGTGTTAATGATACCGTGCAAAATTTTGAGCAAACAGCAAAGTTCATTTCCGAACTATCGGGCACAAAAATTACAGTTAACCTTTTACCATACCATAATATTGCCGAGGCAAAATACGCCAAGTTGTGGGGGCAAAGCTCCTTCCAACGTATGTTAGAGCCTAGTAAAACAGCTTTAAGTAAAGCAGTTGAAATATTTGCGGGGTTTGAAATCCTGGCAACTGTAGGAGGGTAATTAAAAATGATTGATTAGTAAAACACAAATACTTATTAGTATGAAGAATATTAAGAAACTATTGGTTAGCGCATTAGTAGTAATTCCGCTATTTTCTATAGGTCAGGTTACCGTTGAGGATTACCAGCGTGCGGAGATGTTTTTACAACAAAATCTAGGTAAAAGCATCTACAGAAGTTGGGTTTCGCCAGTATGGCAATCCGACAATAGTACTTTTGTATACAATGTTACTACTCGGAAGGGGAAGGAGTTTTATCGGGTAAATCCCGATACGAAGCACAAATCAGTGGCATTTAATCATGATGCATTGGCCTCTATGCTATCCGATAGCCTTGGCGAAAAAGTTGAGCCCTACGATTTGCCAATTAGCAGGATTAAGCAAATTGGTTGGGATGAACTCACATTCTGGGCCAAGGAAAGGCAATGGGCATATAACTCTTCCCAAAATTTGCTTAGGGCAATGGTAAGCAATCAACCCTCTCGCAAGGAATCGCAGTCGCCCAATGGTAAGTGGATTGCATTTATTAGCGATGGCAATATCTACCTACGCGAAAAGAATCCTGGTCAGGAGCATCAGCTAACCACCAACGGCACCCCCGAAAATGGTTATGGGCACACCCTTAGCTGGTATTTCACCCGCAACGACAGTAAGGGCGAAAAGAACGATTACAACATAGAGGTTTACTGGAGCCAAAATTCCCAAAAGCTAATCGTTCCAAAGTTCGACCGCAGGAATACTCGCTGGCTTCAGCTTTTTAAAGTAGATGTCGAAGGGTATCAGTCCGAGATTGTATCGTACGAGCGAAGCTTGGCGGGCGACACAGCGGTTACTATGGTCGATTATTATCTTTTTGATGTGGATGATAGAAAACCCATTAAAGTAGATTTACCCGCTAATCCTGCATTTCTGGGAACAAACTTTTACAACTTTAAGGATAATCCCAAAGCTTACCATGTAAGGTACTACAGAGGCTACAAAACCCGTGAACTATTCGAGGTTGACCTTGAAACGGGCAATACACGCTCGATTTTAACCGAGAGTTATCCCAAAACTTTTGTCGATATCTATACTGAGACCTTGGAGGTTGATTATAAGAACGATGAGTTTATTTGGCGCTCGGAGCAGGATGGCTGGAGCCATTTGTACCGCTATAGCCTGTCGGGTGGCGAGTTGAAGAACCAAATCACCAAGGGTAATTACTACGTTTATGGTGTTGAGCATTTCGATAGTAAGACCGGAACCATTTGGTTTACTGCGGGTGGTGTCGATCTCAGCAGAGATCCCTATCAGAAATACTTGTACTCTATTGATATAAATGGGAAGCGACAGAAGTTGCTCACACCCGAGGAGGCAACGCATGATATCAGCATATCACCCGACAAGAAATACTTTGTCGATAACTACTCAACCCATAAAGACCCGAATATTGCCGTAGTACGCAATTTGAAAAATGGCAAAGTGCTGATGGAGGTTGAGAAAGCTGATATTGACGATTTGCTGGAGTTGGCTTGGAAACCATCAGAACCCTTTAGCATGCTTGCCGATGACGGCAAAACTATGCTGTATGGAACGATAATAAAACCCACCAATTTCGATGCAACCAAAAAGTACCCTGTAATTGATGGGACTTACACTGGCCCACATACCATCCGTACGCCCAAAACCTTTGCGCGGAGCGTGCTCAATATGGATCTGTCGCTGGGCGAGTTGGGTTTTGTAGTGGTTAATATCGATGGTCGAGGAACAGCTTACCGATCAAAAGAGTTTCATGATGTATCCTATGCAAGGCTTGGATATGGGCTAACCGACCACGTTTATGTAATTAAACAGCTGGCCGAGATACACCCATACATCGATGCCGAAAGGGTTGGTATTTATGGTCACTCGGCAGGTGGCTACGATGCCACAAGGGCACTGCTTCTTTTTCCCGATTTTTACAAGGTGGGCGTTTCGTCGGCTGCCGATCATGATCACCGAATGGAGAAGATATGGTGGCCCGAGCTCTATCAGGGTTTCCCTGTCGATTCGCAGTATCACAACCAATCCAACGTAACCAATGCCAGCAAGCTAAAGGGCAACCTAATGATTGTTACTGGCGATTTGGATAATAATGTTAACCCATCGGCAACCTACAAGCTAGCTGGCGAGCTGGTAAAGGCCAATAAGGATTTTGAATTTATCGTTTTACCAAACGACAACCATGATACCTGCTATTGGAATAAATATTTTCTGCGCAAGCGTTGGGATTTTTTTGTAAAGCATTTGCTAGGGCAAGACCATCCAAAGGAGTATACAATCAAGTAGTTTGAATCTTTTAATTTCTAAAAATAATCTTAAAAATCAATCACTATGTTTAGCAAGCAAACCTATGTCGATCGGCGCAATGCGCTAAGAGCTAGCATTAAGTCGGGAGTTTTATTTTTCATGGGAAACGATGAGGTAGGGATGAACTACGAGGATAACACCTTTCGGTTTCGTCAGGATAGCACATTCCTCTACTACTTTGGCATCAACAAACCCGGGTTGTTTGCCATAATGGACATTGAAAATGGTAAGGATTATATTTTTGGTGATGATTTTACCATCGATAGCATAGTGTGGATGGGGCCGCAGCCAAAGGTTAGAGAGATGGCAGCCCAGGTTGGTGTTGATGATACGGGTACAATTGTCGATTTGGCTGAGTTGCTTTATCGTGTGCAGCGTGGCAGCATTCATTATCTTCCACCATATCGATCTGAACACTACATTAAGTTGATGAAGCTCTTGGGTATTTCACCCGCCGAGGCTAACAGCAAGGTAAGCGTACCATTTATTACAGCGGTTGGCGAGCAACGCAATGTAAAATCGGAGGAAGAAATTGATGAGCTAGAGCATGCCGTATCGGTAACCGCCGAGATGCATCAGGCCGCAATGAGGTATGCCCAACCCGGAATGACCGAGGCACAGGTAGCTGCCAAAGTGCATGAGGTAGCTCTAGCTAGGGGAGGCGATATCAGCTTCCCAATTATAGCCACCATAAATGGTCAAACGCTACATAACCATTACCACGGTAATACCATTAGCGAGGGGCAACTATTTCTTTTAGATGCAGGTTATGAAACACCACTGGGCTATGCAGGCGATATGAGCAGTACTTTCCCTGTGGGCAAAACTTTTAGCGATGTTCAGAAGGAGATTTACGAGATTACTCTAAGGGCTCACAATGGTGCCATCGATATGCTTAAACCTGGCGTTCATTTTAGGGATGTACATTTGCACGCTGCCCGTATAATTTTCGATGGGTTGAAAGATCTTGGCTTCACCAAAGGCAATACCAGCGATGCCATTGAAAACGGTGCACACGCGCTGTTCTTCCCCTGTGGAACGGGTCATTTAATGGGGCTCGATGTTCACGATATGGAGAACCTTGGCGAGCAGTATGTTGGTTACTGTGGCGTTCCCAAAAGCAAGCAGTTTGGATTAAAATCGCTTCGTTTAGGTCGCGAGCTCAAACCGGGATTTGTGCTAACAGTTGAGCCCGGAATTTACTTCATTCCCGAGCTTATCGACCTATGGCAGCAGTCGGGTATCAATAGCGATTACATCAACTTCGATAAAGTTAATCAATACAGAAGCTTTGGTGGAATCCGCAACGAGGAGGATATCCTGATTACAGAAACGGGGCATCGAATTTTGGGTAAACCCCTGGCAAAGTCTATTGAGGATGTTGAAAAAGAGCGGATGATTGCGTTTAGCTAGTTACTCGAAATATTCTATAAAAAAATCGTCCCTTGAGACGATTTTTTTTGTAATCAATAAGTTCACCATTAGCCAAACCGTTTAAGCCAGTTGAAAATTATCTGCTTTCCCATGGGCGTAAGCACCGATTCGGGGTGGAATTGCAGGGCACATATATCAAGCTCACGATGACTCAATGCCATTATTGATCCGCTATCGTCAGTGGCATCAATCCTTAAACAATGAGGAAAATTATTTTGTGAAACCACCCACGAGTGGTATCGCCCTACTTCAATTCTGCTGGGAATGCCTTTAAATAGGTAATGTTGAGGTTGATTTATATTTACAGGTGTTGACACACCATGGTATACCTCGTCAAGGTTCTCTAGTGTTCCTCCAAAAACCTCGGCTATGGCCTGCTGCCCTAAACACACTCCAAAAATCTTTTTGATATCCTTGTACTGTTCAATAAGAGGTATTAGTAGACCCGATTCGTTAGGCAACCCGGGGCCAGGCGACAGAATAATGCCATCGTAGCGATCAACTATATCCAGATTAATCTCATCGTTCCTAATTACATCAATATCTACTTCATCAAACTCCTCAACGTAGTGGAATAGGTTGTAGGTAAACGAGTCGTAGTTGTCGAGGAGTAGAACTTTTGGCTTTGCCATTTTGGGGATATGCCTAGCTGTTTTTTATTGCTTTAATGGCTTCGTTCGGGTTTTCGGCCTTAAAAACCGCATTTCCGGCAACCAGTACGTTGGCACCAGCTTGGTATAGCTTGCCAGCATTGTGTGGGCCAACACCACCATCCACCTCAACAAGCGTATTACATCCCTTTTCGTCAATCATTTTCCGTAGCTTTTTAATTTTTACAAAGCTATTGTCAATAAAACTTTGTCCGCCAAAACCGGGGTTTACGCTCATGATTAGCACCATATCAAGTTCGGGAAGAATATCGCTCAAAAGTTCTACCGGCGTGTGTGGATTTAGCGAAACACCTGCCTGCATCCCAAGCCTTTTTATTTCGGCAATGGTTCTGTGCAGATGAGTACATGCCTCCCAATGAACGGTAAGGATATTTGCCCCAGCATCTTTAAATCGTTCAAGGTATCGGTCGGGGTCAACAATCATCAAATGTACATCCAACGGTTTTTTTGCCAGCTTGGCAATATGCTCAACCACCGGAAATCCGTACGACATGTTGGGGACAAACACGCCATCCATTATATCGAGATGAAACCAATCGGCCTCACTGCAGTTTACCATTTCAATATCGCGACCCAGATTGTTGAAGTCGGCTGAGAGTAGCGAAGGGGCAATGTACTTAACCATAACGGAGTTCTTTTGCGCAAAGTTAGTGAAAAAGTTGGCAACTGTATTAGTAAATTAAGGATGCGCAAGCATAGTTGTATTTTTTGATTACTTAGGTAATTTGGTGGAGTCTTGTCTCGATAGGCGGGTTTGACCCCTTGGTAAAATTTTAGTATTTTTGTATTGTATACATTTAAACAGGATTAATTATGGAAGAACGAGTTGTTAAATCGTACGAATTTTTAGAGAACTATGAGCTTTGGCTTCATGGACTTGGACTTGGGGTTGATATGGCCCAATTTTTAAAAGTTTTCACATCGGTATTGGCCATTGCAATCCTTTCCATTTTAGCCAATTTTATTGCCAAGCGAATAATTGTTGCCGGATTAACTTACATGTCGATAAGAACCAAGAGTAAGTGGGATGATTATCTTGTTGACCGTAAGGTTTTTCATAAATTGTCGCATTTAGCACCTGCGCTTGTCATTCAGTTTACCATTGGGATTGCGTTGTACGACTACAACCCCAATCTTACCATTACCATTGAGAAGTTGACCTATGTATATATTGTAATTGCGTGGGTATTGGTAATTAGTTCTTTTCTCGATGCTCTTCACGATATGTATCTCAATCTTGAAATCTCCAAGAATAGGCCAATAAAGGGGTATATTCAGCTTTTTAAGATCATCATATTTATTCTTGCCGGTATTATTGTAGTTTCCATACTGCTCGATAAGAATCCCAAGAACCTATTATTAGGAATGGGCGCATCGGCGGCAATTCTAACATTGGTGTTCAAGGATACCATTCTGGGATTGGTTGCATCGGTGCAGGTTTCGGCCAATAATATGGTTAAACCTGGTGATTGGATTGAAATGCCCAGCCGCGGTGCCGATGGAACCGTGCTCGAGATAACTTTAAACACGGTAAAGGTTCAGAACTGGGATCGAACCATAAGCACAATTCCAACCTACGCGTTGGTGTCGGAAAGCTTTACCAATTGGAAAGGGATGGAAGAGGGGGTGGATGGACGAAGAATTAAACGCTCCATTTTTATCGATATGCGCAGCGTTAAGTTCTGCTCGCCTGAACTTCTCGAAAAGCTTAAGCGCATTCATTACATTAAGGATTACATCGAGAATCGTCAAAAAGAGATTGAGGAGTACAATGCAACCATGGGTTTCGATACCTCAATGCCCGTGAATGGTAGGCGTATGACCAACCTGGGCGTTTTTCGCAAGTACATGGAGATTTATATAGATAAACATCCAAATGTGAACAGCAACGCCATAAAGATGGTGCGCCAACGACAGCCAACTGATCATGGTATTCCGCTTGAGATTTACTGCTTCTCGGCCGAGAAAGCATGGGTTATTTACGAGGGTGTACAGTCCGATATTTTTGATCATATATTGGCTGTTGTTCCCGAATTTGAGCTTAGGATATTCCAAAGCCCATCGGGCGATGATATTCAAAGTATTGTTAGCAACTTTAAATCGTAATTGAAATGGGGAAGAAGGTTGCCTTGGCTATGTCAAGTGGGGGCGCTCGTGGGTTGGCGCATATTGGCGTTATTGATGAGCTGTTGAGCCGGAATTTCGAGATTGTATCTATAGCGGGCAGCTCCATGGGGGCTTTGGTGGGAGGGATGTACGCTGCTGGTACTCTTAGCAATTACGAGAAATGGGCAGTGAAACTCAACCGAATGGATGTGCTGGGACTTGTGGATTTTACCCTGGGAACCAACGGGTTTATTAAAGGTGAGAAGATTTTTGAGGAGATGCAGCGGTTGGGGTATATTCCCGATAAGAGTATCGAGGAGTTGAATATCCCTTTGGTTGTACTTGCCACAGATATAATTAATAACAAGGAGGTGGTTTTCCAATCGGGGAAACTCGCTGATGCTCTTCGTGCCTCGGTTTCCATTCCCAGCGTTTTTACTCCCGTAAAAACTAAGACAGGATTGCTGGTCGATGGGGGTGTACTCAATCCTTTGCCGCTGTCGCATCTAAAAACCAACGGGGCTGATATGGTAATTGCTGTCGATACCAATGCTATTATCCCCTACAAAAAACCTAAGCTTGTAGAGCCCAAACATAAAGAATCGGACGAGGATAAATCTGCATTTGAGCAGTTAAAGGAGAAATGGTTCGAGTTCTTTGAGGGCGATGAGAAGAAAAAACTCGATAAGCACGATAAACTAGGCTATATCGATATGCTATACCGAGTTATTCAGGTGATGATGAGCGACATGACCATGCGAGCTGTTGAGGCCAATCCCCCCGATGTGTTTATCCAAACATCGAAGGATGCATGTGGAATTTTTGAGTTTTACCGTGCCAAGGAGATAATTGATTATGGCCGGCAAACATGTTCAAAGGCTCTGGATAAGGCTAACTTATAGTCCTTGTTGTCGTACTACTTCGTACATAATCAACCCAGCCGCTACAGAAACATTAAGGGAGTTAACTTTCCCCATTATTGGAATCGACACCAGCTCATCGGCCATTTTAATTGCATTCTCGGAAAGTCCAGTATCTTCGGAACCCATGATTATGGCCACAGGGCCATGGAGTTTGGCTTTGGTGTAAATTGTGGACGCCTTTTCGGTGGCAGCCACTACTTTTATTCCCGATAGTTGTAAAAACGAAATGGTAGATTTAAGGCTATGTACCCGGCAAATTGGCATGTGATGGATTGCTCCAGCGGAGGTTTTCACCGCATCAGCACCAATCCGAGCCGCGCCTTTTGAGGGGAACACAATGGCATGCGCACCTGCGCACTCGGCACTTCGCACAATGGCGCCAAAATTGCGCACATCGGTTACGCTATCCAGTACTACTATAAAAGGTGTTTTACCCTCCTCCCAAAGACGTGCAACAACTTCCTCAATGGGCTCAAAATCAACAGGCGAGATATAGGCTACCACGCCTTGATGATTGCGGGTTCCAAACTGAATGAACTTTTCGGCAGGAACATACTGCGGCGCAATTCCCCTGCTACGGAGCAACGACATCAGCTCTTGAACGAGTTCACCGCTAAGTCCCTTCTTTACAATTACCTTGTCAATCTCTTTTCCTGAGTTTATGGCTTCAATTAGCGGTCGTATGCCGTATATTGTATCCGTTGTGTTTTGTTTCATTGTATTGTTGTTAATAAATATTAGTCAGAAAGTTTAAAAGTTAAATAATCAAAAGTGAAAAAGTATAACGTGGAAATCCTAAAAGTCGAAAAATAGGCGAAGAATTTCGATGTGTAAAAAAATCAATATTCAATACTCAATTATTCAGTCACCCTCACCAGTTGCTTCAACCCTTCGGCACGCTCAGGGCATCGCAGGCTCAGCAACCGTGTATTGTTCACCACCTTGTTTTCAACCCGTAACCTCTCAACCCGCAATCAATCCTACCTGCCTTTAACGCAAGTCAGGCATCCAATCATCCAATCATCCAGCCTGCGGCAGGCAGTTCAATCAATCAATCAATCCTTTACTCCCTTCGCTCTCCCTCCAAAATCTCAAACTCGTAGTGTAGCTGCTCCCATTTATGCATTGTGCTGCTGAGCTTGTTCTTAAATCCTTGATATTCTTTAAAGAAATGATCTTCAATAGTTCTTCCCTCTGGATTGCTGAGGATTTTGTCCATTTCGGCGATTTTTTCCTCAATTTCAACAATCTCCTTTTCAACCTTCTCAATTTGTGAGGCAACTTTTCTAATCACCTTTTCCTGCTCCTTTCTATCGAGCCATTCCTTTTTCCTGTCCGATTCGCCATTTGTTCCCTTATCCAACTTCTCCTGCTCCTTTCGGGTTTCTAACTCCTTCAGGTTTTCGAGTTTGCGCTTGGTTAGGAAATCGTAAATGCCTCCCAGGTGCTCTCTAACCCTACCATCGCGGAACTCATACACCTTTGATACTAGACCGTCGAGAAATTCCCTGTCGTGCGAAACGACAATAACAGTTCCCTTGAATTTTTTTAGGGCATTTTTTAGGATATCCTTCGATCGCATATCCAAGTGGTTTGTGGGCTCGTCGAGGATTAGCAGGTTGTATGGTTGCAACATTAGTTTTACCATGGCCAGCCTGTTGCGTTCTCCGCCCGAAAGCACCTGCACTTTTTTATCAACATCCTCGCCCTTAAATAGGAATGCACCAAGTATGTCGCGAATCTTGGTGCGAACATCACCAACTGCAACCCTGTCGATGGTTTCGAGCACAGTATGGGCTGGGTTCATTAGCTCATCCTGATTTTGGGCAAAGTAGCCAATGCTAACATTGTGGCCAATTTTCACCTCTCCCATATAGTCGATTTCTCCAACTAGAATTTTGCTGAGGGTAGTTTTCCCTTCGCCATTACGACCAACAAAAGCTACCTTCTCGCCTCGATTAATGTAGAAGTTGGCATCGGCAAAAACCATGTGATTGCCGTAGGCTTTGCTCACATCATCAACCTTAACCACCACATCCCCAGAGCGTGGTGCTTCGGGAAAGCGGATGTTTACAGCGGTGTTGTCCTCATCATCAACCTCAATAATCTCAATTTTATCCAGAGCCTTTACCCTCGATTGCACCTGATTGGCCTTGGTGGCCTTGTAGCGGAATCGCTCAATAAAATCTTTTGTCTCCTCAATTTGTTTCTGCTGGTTTTTGTATGCAGCAAGCTGTTGCTCGCGACGCTCATCGCGGAGTGAAACGTATTTAGAGTAGGGAACCCTATAGTCGTAGGCTCTTCCAAGCGAAAGCTCAATGGTGCGCTCGGTAACATTATCGAGGAAGGCACGGTCGTGAGAAATAAGGATTAGGGCACCCGGGAACGTTTTTAGGTAATCTTCGAGCCATTGAATCGACTCTATGTCGAGGTGGTTTGTGGGCTCGTCGAGAAGAAGTACTCCCGGTTGCCGAAGCAGTATTTTTGCGAGTTCAATCCTCATTCTCCAGCCACCACTAAACTCCTTTGTTGGGCGCGTAAAATCTGCTCGTTTGAATCCCAACCCCATAAGCGTAACCTCGGATTGTGCTTCCAGGTTGTCGCCACCAAGCATGCTAAAACGTTCGCTTTTTTCTGTTAAATCGTTGATCAGTTTGCTATATGCATCCGACTCGTAATCGGTTCTGTGTTCAATTTCTTTTGAAATTTTTTCGATTTCCTTTGCCAGCTTAAGGGTGTCGCTAAAGGCGGTCATGGTTTCGTCCATAACACTTCGTGAGTTAGCCACATCCATTTGCTGGGGGAGGTATCCAATGGTCAAATCGCGAGGTATACTTATTAGCCCACTGGTTGGGGTCATCTGCCCAACAATTAGCCTAAGCAGTGTGGTTTTTCCTGCCCCATTTTTTCCCACCAGGCCCACACGTTCCTTTGGGCTTACCAAGAAACTTATATCCTTAAACAGATCAAAACCACCAAACGAAACCGTTACCTGACTGAGCGATACCATTTTAAATTCAATTTATGGAGGTGCAAAATTAGTAAATTATGGGGAATTGCCAAGGGGCAGGGCGATTAGGAGAATGATTGAATGATTGAATGATTGAAAGGTTGCAGAACATTAATAACGAACCCAATATTTTCATAACTTGCGATGCATTTTAGCAATCAATTCATCATAAAACTCTTTAAAGGATATGCTGTATGTACAAAGAAAATGTTGATATAAAGAACTTTTTGAGTTCTAAGTCGGTAGCTCTAATTGGCGTTTCGCGCGAAAAGCAAAGTTACAGCCGTATGCTGCTGAAGGCGTTTATCGATAAGGGTTTTGAGGTTTTTCCAGTGAATCCAAATGAAACTGAAATTGATGAACTAAAGTGCTATCAGTCAATAACTCAACTGCCAGATAGTATTGATGCGGCTTACATTATTAGGCGAAAGGAGGTTGCCGTCGATTTGGCACGAGAGCTGGCAAATAAAGGAATAAAGAAGATCTGGATACATGTGAAGTGTGATGCACCCAACATTAAGGAGCTGTGCAAAGAATTTGGTGTAACGGTTATTGCCGGTGAGTGCTTCTTTATGTGGGCCGAGCCGGTGAAGGGGGTTCATGCATTTCATCGCTTTTTCCGAAACATTTTCAGCTAAATCATTTAAATTTTATAAGATAATGAAAACCGCACTAATTACTGGAGCAACGGCTGGCATTGGACGGGCCACTGCACTGCTGCTAGCTAAAAACGGGTATAGGTTAATAATTACTGGTCGCCGAAGCCAACGGCTCGAGGAATTAAGAGTAGAAATCGGCAGCAGTAGTGATGTTTTATGCTTAGATTTCGATATCAGAAATAGGAGCGAGGTTGAAAAAAACCTTAGCAGCTTGCCCAAGCAGTGGAGAGAAATTGATGTATTAGTGAATAATGCCGGCCTTGCCGCTGGCTTAAATCCTATGCAGGAAGGATCGGTTGAGGATTGGGAGCAAATGATTGACACCAACGTGAAGGGCTTGCTGTATATCAGCCGAATAGTTGCCAACTTAATGATTAATCAGGGGGAAGGCCATATCGTAAATATTGGTTCTATTGCTGGGGTACAGGCATACGAGAACGGAAATGTTTACTGTGCTAGCAAGCATGCAGTCCATGCGCTTTCGCAGAGCATGCGAATTGATTTGCTAAAGCATGGAATTAAAGTAACCGAAATTCGCCCCGGATTAGCCGAAACTGAATTTTCGCTTGTTAGGTTTAAAGGCGATACAGATAGCGCCAAGAAACCCTACATTGGTCTTATTCCTCTCTCTGGTGATGATATTGCCGAAGCAATTTTGTTCGCCATTTCGCGCCCTCCACATGTAAATATTAATGATTTGGAGATAACACCAACAGCGCAAGCAAGCTCCTACTACGTTTTCCGCAAGTAGATGGATATCTCTAATCAATATACTGGGCTGCAGCGCTATTTGCAGCAACTTAAAATGAAAAATCTATGACGTTTCCTTACCAGCAATTAAAACTGTTTACCCAGCAGCTATTCGACGCCATGGGCTGCTCACCTCACGACGCTGAGATTGTTACCGATGTTTTGATGGCAGGCGAATTACGTGGAATCCCATCGCACGGGTTGATGCGGGTTAAGGAGTACCATGCCATGGTGGCAGCTCGGCGAATAAATACTTCTCCAGGAGTAAGAATTGTATATGAAACGCCCTCCACTGCAACAATTGATGGTGATAATGCGCTTGGCCCAGTGGCTGCCAAAAGATCTATGCAAATTGCCATCGAAAAGGCAAAGATAGCTGGAACGGGATGGGTGGCAACCTGCAATAGCAATCATTATGGTATTGCTGGTTACTATGCCATGATGGCCTTGGAGAACGATATGATAGGCATTGCGCTTACCAATGCCAACCCTCTGGTTGCACCAACTTTCAGTGCCGAAAAATTACTGGGAACAAACCCAATCGCAGTAGCAATCCCTACTCATAAGGAGCCTCCGTTTATTGCCGATTTTGCCACAACACCAGTTGCCCGGGGAAAATTGGCCATTAAGTCAAGACTTGGAGAGTCTGTTCCGGTGGGGCTTGTTCAGGACAAAAATGGAAGGCCAACCGATAATCCCGGCACACTTGAACAGGGTGGGGCAATACTTACTCTTGGTGGAAGCGGAACAGAGCTCGGCGGACATAAGGGTTTTTGTTTGACGGCTTTGGTCGATATCTTCTCCTCAGTATTGTCGGGTGCAAACTTTGGACCTTTTGTGCCACCTCAGGTGGCATATCTACCACTTCTTGAACAATCTGTTGGCAAGGGACTTGGTCACTTTTTTGGCGCTATCAGGGTTGATGCCTTTAGGCCAGCATCAGATTTCAAATTGTCAATGGATAGTTGGATTCAAACCTTTAAGCAGGCGCAAGCGGCTCAGGGGCAAAAAGGAGTCGTTATACCTGGAGATCCAGAACGGCAAAAGGAGATTTTTCACCGTGAAGAGGGAATAAAATTGATACCCTCAGTCTTTACCGATTTGAATGAGCTTGCCCATAAACTTGGTGTTGAACCTCTAGAGTAGTGGATCCTATGGGTTAATGGGGATAGTTTCGTAAAAAATAATGATTTATCTCATTTTTCCTGTTGATAATTAACAGCATTTATCAACAGTTTGTTTCTGTTTTTTAGTCTATCTTTACAGCATTATAATGATCTGACTTTATCATGTAATTTTCTTAATTGTCAATAAGTAATTGCTTTGGGATATGGGAAGTTTAAAGAAAAATAGTAGACTCATAGTTTACTTAATTAGCATTATGGCCATATTGCTACTAGAATCTTGCCACAATAATATTCCTTGTGCTGTTTACGCCGAGTCAGAAAATTGCACCGAAGAATCTGTTTCTGGATAATTTTTTTTATATTGCATATCTATTTTTTTAATCTACCGACGATGAAAGCAAAAAGAAAAGTATTACTCCTAGCCCTTGTGCTAGTATCAGTTGCCGTGTTTTTTGGATCATGCGCAAAGAAAACATGCCCTGCCTACAGTAAGGTAAATACTGCTCAAACTGATCAGAATAGTTAGTTTTAGCTGATATAGAATTATTCCCCAAACTTTCTCAAATTCCTATTGTAGGAAGTTGGGAAGGTTTTTTGGTTTTAGTATTGCTAAGCCCAAAGCTAAATAGAGTTTTTTCTATTTCGCTTTGGGCTTTTTGATTCCTCCTCGTTAGAGAATCAAAAATCAATTCACCTTTTTGAATTACACCTCCCTCTTCACGCCCCCTCATGAATATGATTAAGAACACTCGGGGTTTGCTTGCTAAATCCATAGACTATTCGTATTTTGTGCACATTCAGAATTTAACAACAAATAGAAATGGAATCAAATCAAAACCAACTTCGCGAATCCTCAATTATCGCCCTTAGGGATTGTATGGGACTTCAGCCTCACGAAACTCTTCTAGTAGTAACCGATGAACTGAAAAGTGAAATTGGATTAGCGCTGCACGAAGCAGGTAAGGATCTTTGCAAGGAATCGATGTTGATTGAGATAAAATCTAGAGAAATTAACGGGCAGGAGCCTCCAGAGGCCGTTGCTAACATGATGAAAATGGTGAACGTGGTGGTTTGTCCCACCTCAAAATCGCTTACTCATACCGATGCCCGCCGAAATGCAGTTAAGGAGGGCGTTCGCGTAGGAACTATGCCCGGTATTACGGTTGATGCTATGGCTCGTTGTCTTAGTGCCGATTACGAGAAGATTATTGCGCTCACCGATTTTATTGCCGAGAAGATGGAGGGCATTAGCACTATACGAGTAGTTTCCGAAAAAGGAACCGATGTTACCATGCCGGTTAAGGATAGGATGATTATTCGTAGCAAAGGAGTTCTGCGCAACAAGGGTGAAAGTGGCAACCTGCCCTCGGGTGAGGTTTTTTTGGCTCCTTGGGAGGATCAAACAAACGGGAAATTGGTAATTGATGGTTCGATGGCCAGCATTGGAATGATTGAAACGCCTATTGTTGTCGATATTGTTAATGGCTATGCCGAGAGTATAACCGGTGGAAAAGAGGCGGCAAAACTTGTTGAGATTCTCGATAAGTCGGGTCGCGATGCGCGCGCTGTGGCTGAGTTTGGCATTGGCACCAACTATAAGGCCAAGCTAACGGGGCTTATCCTGGAGGATGAGAAGGTTTTTGGAACTATCCACATTGCCTTTGGCAATAATATTACTATGGGCGGCCGCATTTCAGTTAGTAGTCACCTCGATGGTTTGGTTACCGAGCCCGATGTGTACTTCGACGATAAGCTTATTATGATAAAGGGCAAAATGGTTGGTTTTGAAATGTAGTTAAATCTTCAAAATCCACTTAATGCTTCTAAATCAACTTTTAAAGGGCAAAACCATTATTCTTGCCTCGCAGTCGCCGCGGCGTCAGCAACTCCTGTCCGAACTGGGCTTGCCCTTTGAGGTGAGGTTCTTCAGCGAGGTCGACGAGTCGTATCCAGGTAATCTTTCGTTTACCCAAATCCCTGTTTATCTTGCCCTGAAAAAGGCAAAGCCTTACAAATCAACATTAAAAGACAATGAAATCCTGATCACTTCCGATACCATTGTTTGGTGCAAAGGGCAAGTGCTGGGAAAACCCTCCGATAGAGACGATGCTATTAGTATTCTCCGAACGCTTTCGGGAAGCAAACATACGGTGGTAACAGGTGTTGCCATGACCCACATCGACCGTATGCATAGCTTTATTGCCGAAACCGATGTCTATTTCCGCCATCTTTCAGACGAGGAAATTGTATACTATATTGATAATTTCAAACCGTTTGATAAGGCAGGAGCATACGGCATTCAGGAGTGGATTGGCTATGTTGGGGTAGAACGTATCGATGGTTCTTACTTTAACGTGATGGGGCTTCCCGTGCAAAAGTTGTATTCGGAGTTGCTTAGCTTCTTGCAAGAATGCTAACAACCCTTAAACCTAAACCTATTATTTCCATCAAAACTTAGAATAATAAAAAATCATAATATCGATGAAACGACTCTTCCATTTAACGCTAATTGCCATAATTCTCCTTCCCTTTTTCGCTAAGGCCGATGAGGGAATGTGGCTCCCCATGCTAATTGAGAAGTACAACTTTGCCGACATGCAGCGCAAGGGCTTTAAGCTAACTGCTGAGGATATTTACAGCATCAACCAACCTAGTATTAAGGATGCCATTGTAATTTTTGGTCGCGGTTGCACCGGTGAGGTTATCTCGCCCGAGGGATTGCTGATCACTAACCACCATTGTGGTTATGGTGTAATTCAGCGTCACTCCTCAATCGAGAACGACTACCTTACCGATGGTTTTTGGGCAATGACAAGGCAGGAGGAATTACCCAATCCAGGCTTAACTGTACGGTTTTTGGTTCGCATGGACGATGTTACCGAGCAGGTAATTGCTGGTGTTACCGCTACAATGTCGGAAGTTGAGAGGGAAAAGATGATTCAGGATAATATCACATTGTTGTCGAAAAAGCTAGTTGAGGGGACTCACTATACGGCTCGGATTACGCCCATGTTTTATGGAAATCAGTATTTCGCATTTATTTACGAGGAGTTTCTCGATGTACGGTTAGTAGGTGCTCCACCCTCGAGCATAGGAAAATTTGGTGGTGATACCGACAACTGGATGTGGCCCAGGCATACTGGCGACTTTGCCCTTTTCCGAATATATGCCAGTAAGGATAATAAGCCCGCAGAGTACTCACCCGATAACGTGCCTTATACTCCCCAAAAGCATTTGCCTATTTCGCTAAAAGGTGTTGAACCAGGCGATTTTACAATGGTTTATGGTTATCCGGGAAGCACACAGCAGTATATCACTTCGCAGGCAATTAATCAGGTGGTGAATATTTCCAATCCAATGAATATTGCCCTTCGCGATGCCCGGCTAAAGATAATGGAAGCCTACATGCGCCAGAACGATACCGTACGCATTCAATATGCCAGTAAACAAGCGGGTGTTGCCAATGCTTGGAAAAAGTGGATTGGCGAGCGTAATGGATTAATTCGTCTTGATGCTGTGGCCAAAAAGCAATCCCTCGAGGCTCAGTTTGCACAGTGGGTAAATGAAAATCCCAATCGCAAGAGCGAGTTTGGTCATCTTTTACCTCGTTTCAACGACCTTTACACCAAGCGAGAACCACTACTTATTGCCAGTGACCTTGGGCGTGAGGCTTTTATGGCTGTTGAGATAGTTCGTTTTGCCAGTCAGTTCACTCGACTTTTATCAAATTCCGAAAAGGAGACTGACCCTCAAATGGCCAAGCGAATGGTGGACGCTACGCGAAGTTTTTACAAGGATTATTACCAACCAATCGATAGAGAGATTTTTGCGGAGATGATGAGCGCGTATTCGCAAAAACTTCACGACTCTCTTCAACCAGCCGCTCTTAAGAATATTTTCCTTTCAAATGGCATGAGCTGGGAGAAAGCGGCTAGCTCGCTTTTTGCACAATCGGTTTTTGCCGATAGCACAAAGCTAATTGCATTGCTTAACAATTTCGATAAGCAAGCAGCTCAAACCCTTGTAAGCGACAAGGTATTTGAGATTTACATGCAGTACGAAAATCTTTTTGGTAAAAGTGTTAATAGGTATATGAGTAATATAAATCAAGAGCTTAACATCCTTTACCGTGCCTATGTAAAAGGTTTGATGGAGATGCAGAACAACAAGATTTTTTACCCCGATGCCAATATGACGCTAAGGGTAACGTATGGCAATGTGAATGGATACTTCCCCGCCGATGCCGTGGAGTATACACATCTTACTACCCTCGATGGTATTGCCGAGAAAGCCCAGATGGACGTGTACGATTACGTTGTTCCACAACGATTACTCGATCTTCATGCAGCTAAGGATTTTGGACGCTGGGCGGTAAATGGGACTGTTCCTGTGGCATTTATTGCCAGCAACCATACCTCGGGCGGAAACTCAGGAAGTCCAGTTGTAAATGCCCATGGGCATTTGATAGGAGTTAATTTCGACAGGGTATGGGAAGGAACCATGAGCGACATTATGTTCGACCCAGAAATGTGCCGCAATATAAGCCTCGATATCCGCTATGCCCTTTTCATCATCGACAAGTTTGCTGGAGCAGGGCATCTGCTAAAAGAGATGACGCTAATTGAGTAGATTTCTTTGGTTGCAAGGTGCAGTAAGATAAGTTTTTACTGGTTTATTCCGAATTTGTTCAAAATATGATAATTGTTACTTTGATATAAGCTTGAAAAGTGTATTTTTGCTTACTAGTAAGTATTAAAGTCCGGTTGGTGAGATAACGTGTTGATTGTCATTGGTGTGGTAAAGAAAGGTGTTAAAACTATAACATAACAGTTGCCAATTTCTAAAACTTAAATCACTATGGAAACAAAAAAGAAGATTTTAATTGTTGATGATGATATAGATGTAATAACCGTTATCGAAACTATTCTAACAAAGCATGGATATGAAGTGCATTCGGCCATGAACAAGACCGAGGGAATTGAAAAACTTCGCACTGTAAAACCAAATTTGGCCATCCTCGATGTGATGATGACCACCCACTACGAGGGGTTTGAACTGGCCCAGGAAATACTCAACAACCCAGAGTTTAAGGATATTCCTTTCCTTATGCAGTCATCAATCGATGTGCTGATGACTTCGAATGCCAGCATTCAGACTGTGGCGCGGGAGTTTAGGCAGGATCCCACTTTTAAGGATCTACAGGTTCTACTCATTAAAAACAACTACGACGGTAGCGCTGGAATAGATTATAAAGCCGAGGATGGCGTTTCGCACTGGTTCCCAGTTAGAGGTTTTGTTCGCAAACCTGTGGATGCCAGTAAACTAATTCCAGAAATAGAAAAGCATATTAAGTAGGTATTATAATATTTTCGTTACTGCAGATTGCTCCCAAGAATCCCTTGAAAAACTATTTTTTATCAGGGGATTTTTCTTTCCGTCTTAAAATTCATACTTTTAGAGGTGTATTGATTTGCATAGCACCTTAATTTTATATCTCCTTTTTGGGGAAACGAACAAATACCCCTTATGTCTTATGAGGTCAGATGTTCTGAAACGCATCAGAATTCCACTTAAAATCAGGCTTTTTTTGCCGGTTTCGTTTATTATCATTTCGGTTGTTACAATTATGACAATCTGGTTCATTAATACATCAATTAATGCATTTAACGAACAGATTGAGAATAATCTACAGCTGGAGGTGAAAACGATTTCCAAGATGTTTGAGCGTGAAAGTATGCTCAAACTTAAAAATGTTCAAACCAACCTTAAGGTAGCCAACCATCAGTTTTATAGCTCCGACCTAAAAATCCGCAATAGTTTTGTCGATATTGTGGTTGAAAATCAGAAAACCGGACGGCAGCATAAAACCCGAGTTAAGGAGTGGTTTCACAATGGCGTAAAACTTTTAGGAAATAACCAGTATGTAGATACACTCCACGATCTATTGGGTGGTACAATTACAGTTTTTCAGAAAATTGATAGCGGTTATGTTCGCGTTGCCACCAATGTACTTAAAGCCGATGGCACGCGGGCTATTGGCACTTTTATTCCCAACGAGTCGCCTGTTGTTGAGGCTATTAACCGGGGCGAGACCTACTATGGCCGTGCCTTTGTGGTTAACGATTGGTACACTACAGCCTATGAGCCAATTTTCTATAATAAAGAAGTAATAGGAATGATATATGTGGGCGATAAGGAAAAGGATTTGGCCGAGCTCAAACGCCTGCTGTACACCTTAAAAATTGGGAAAAGCGGATACCCCTTTGTGTTCGATAAGTCGGGGCTAATGATAATTCACCCAACCATGGCGGGCGATCAGTGGACCGATCCGTTCTTTCAGGAGCAAATTGCCAATCATTCCAAGGCAATCTTCCCTCTGCATTACAACGGTAAGGATAAAACCATAGCCTTTCAGTATTTCGAACGGTTCGAACTCTTTATTGCTGCCTCAATTGTTAAAAATATCGAGAATCGTGAGCTTATCCGGCACTCAATTATTGGTGCTTCTGTGGTTGGCGTTATTGCCATCCTTTTCCTGCTTGGATTCCTTTACTTCTTTACTACCGACAGGCTTTACAGGTATTTTACAGCGTTGCAGATATCCAATAAGAAATTAGCTTCGGCCGAGATTGCTCTGAAACAATCAGAAAAATTGGCCACCATGGGCCAAATTTCGGCTGGCATTGCCCACGAACTAAATAATCCACTGGGTGTTATCACAATGTATAGTAATATTATCCTGGAGGAACTCGACAAGGACAATCCAATGGTTCAGGATGTGGAACTGATTGTTGAGCAGGCCAACCGTTGCAAAAACATTGTAGGAGGATTGCTCAACTTTGCCCGCAAAAGCAAGATGAAGCCCCAGGAGGTGAATATAGACGAGTTTGTTAAACGGAGCCTCGATTCTGTGGTAGTACCCGATAATGTGAAAACCCAAATCAATTCCTCAATTATTGATCCGCTGATTATGATTGATACCGAGCAGATGATGCAGGTTTTTACCAATCTCGAGAAGAATGCCGTTGAGGCTATGCCTGCTGGAGGCCTTTTTACTATCGACATTAAGGGAAGCGATGAACATGTAGTCGTCAAATTTTCCGATACAGGAACGGGGATTGCCGAGGAAAACCTCGACAAGCTATTCACTCCATTCTTCACAACCAAAGAGGTTGGAAAGGGCACCGGACTTGGATTACCACTTGTTTATGGAATTGTGAAAATGCATAAGGGGAAAATAGAAGTAGATACAAATAACGATTCCAGCAAAGGCCAAACCGGTACAACTTTTACGCTTACTATTCCCCGAGTTAGCTGAATGGTAGCGAAATGACGAGATAAAATGCCTGTCTCGGCAGGATGACGAGATAGAATGTAGAATATAGAATGTAAAGCCATAAGCGATTAACTACCAACAGCCAATGAACAACAATCAACCCATATGAGCCAGCTAAAACTTCTTGTAGTCGACGATGAGCCCGGAATCCGCACCGGCGCTGAGCGTGCCCTGCGCAACTTCACCGTGGGTTATCCATTCATGGAGGAGGAGTTTTCCTACGAAATTATTGAGGCCGAGAGTGGCGAAAAGGCCATTGAAATTATTGATAGTCAGTCCATCGATATTATGCTTCTCGACAATAAGCTACCCGGAATAGATGGAATTGAGGTGCTGGAGTATGTGAAAAACAAGGATTACGATATTTCGGTGATGATGATTACCTCCTACGCATCGCTCGATTTGGCGGTGAAGGCCACCAACATGGGCGCCTTTAGCTTTGTGCCAAAGCCATTCACGCCTCAGGAACTCCGCACATCCATCGAGAATATCACCAAAAACCTATTCCTCAAAAGGATGACCCGGCAGATGCGGGCCGAGGGTCAGCAGAACCAGTTCCAGTTCCTGTCGGTGCTGTCGCACGAACTCAAATCACCAATAAACGCTGTGGAGGGGTACATAAAGATTATGCTCGAGAAGCAAGCCGGCGACTCCATCGACGATTACAAGGTGATGCTCGAGCGCTCAGTGGAGCGCCTTAAAGGAATGCGAACCCTGATCCTCGACCTGCTCGACCTTACACGCATTGAGTCGGGAAAAAAGAGCAGAGACATACGAAGTCTCGATTTGTACGAGATTGCCAAAAGGGTTATCGATACTGTGGAGCCGTTAGCCATTCAAAAGAATGTGAAGGTTCACCTCGATGCCGAGGAAAACTCATTCTATAAGGCCGATAGCCATGAGATTGAAATTATCCTAAACAACTTTGTTTCCAATGCGGTAAAGTATAATAAGGACGGGGGTGAGGTGTTTGTTACAATTAAAAAGTACGCCGACTTTTTTGAGGTTGTGGTGGAGGATACCGGGATTGGGATTAGCGAGGACGACCAGAAACTTCTCTTTCAGGAGTTTGTAAGGATTAAGAATACCAAAACACGGAATATTACTGGAAGCGGCTTGGGTCTTTCTATTGCCAAACGCATGATTGAACTCTACAATGGAACTGTGAACGTACAAAGTACTCCGGATGTAGGATCGAAGTTTACAGTAAGGTTGCCGTTATAACAAAATTTAGATTGCTCGTATTTTTGCCCCATCGCAACAACATATTTATATAAATGGATTCTGCTGAAAAGGCAAATCTGATCGAAATAAAATGCCAAACAGGGTTAAATAAACTCAAAAGGCGCATCCCCTATGGCTGGGATTTAAATATTTATCGTGGATGTGAGCATAAATGCAGGTATTGCTACGCCATGTATTCGCACGACTATTTACAGGATGACAATTTTCACGAGAATATTTATGTGAAAACAAATATTGTGGAGAAGCTCGAAGAGGATCTCTGCAGATCAAACTGGAGGCGCGAAATTGTAAATATTGGAGGTGTAACCGATAGCTATCAACCCTGCGAAGCCGATTACAAGATTATGCCCGAGGTGTTGAAACTCCTAATTAAGTATAAAACACCAGCAATCATATCAACAAAATCCGATTTAGTGCTGCGCGACTTCGACTTAATCGACCAACTTTCGCGGTTAACCTATATTAATATTGCCTCAACAATTACCACAAACGACGAGAGTATCCGTGAGCTAATTGAGCCCGGAGCTGTACCTAGTGCAAGACGCTTTGCCATGCTGAAAGCATTTAGAAAAACTAATGCCTCTGTAGGATTGCACGTAATGCCAATTATCCCTTTTGTAACCGATAGTTTCGAGAACATTAGGTCTATATGCGATCAGGCAGCCAATGCCGATGTGCATTATATGCTTACCGGAACATTATACCTGAGGGGTAAAACTCGCAAATCATTCTTCGATTTTGTTCAAACACAATTTCCTTATCTCTTTGATAATTTCCAGAATTTGTATGGCAAGGGCAGTGCTAGTAAGAACTATAAGGACAGACTATATGCTATGGTGAACGCTTTACGCTCAGAGTACAAAATATCCAGCAGCTACTCAAAGCCAATTAAGGATAAATTGCTCAAGGATTAAGTAACCTTCTTCCTTAATCAACCGGTCAGCCTAACCTAGATTATCTAACCTTTCCCAAAAATTTTCTATTCTATAGGTACTCAATGCTTTTTTTTAGCAAAAAAAATTCTAAGTTTGTCTTATAACTTTTTTAGAGAGGACGGGACCGGTGTCCCACCTGGTCTTCAAAACCAGTAGCAGACGGATAAAACCGGCTGTGGCAGGTTCGATTCCTGCCCTCTCTGCCACTCAATTATATGAAAACATATCGCTGTAAAATATGAGTTCACAACAGGAGGCCTATCAAAGCCTTCCAGCAGTCGATAAGCTTTTGGCATGGCCCGAAGTTAGTTCACTCCTTCCTACCCATGGGCGCGAGTTGGTAGTGTTTGCTATCCGCTCAGCGCTTCAATATTTTCGAACAGATATCTCCAAAAACAAGCCCGCTCCATCGCAATCACAACTTTCCGAAAAGATCTTATCGGTACTTCAGCAGCTTAGTGGTCGGAGCATAAAACGAGTAATTAACGCTACAGGCATTGTGATTCACACTAACCTGGGTCGTGCTCCGTTCGACTGCGAAATGCTATCGAAATCGTTCTGGGTTCTCAATGGCTACAATAACCTGGAATTTAATCTCGAAACGGGTCAACGTGGAAGCCGAAACGAACATGCTGCGGAGTTAATCAAGTATTTAACGGGTGCCGAGGATGTGGTGATTGTAAATAACGCTGCTGCGGCCGTAATGCTGTGCCTTAGGGCTTTTGCTAAGGATAAAGAGGTAATCGTTTCGCGCGGCGAACTGGTTGAGATTGGCGGCTCTTTCCGAGTACCCGATATTATGGCAGCATCAGACTGCAAAATGATTGAGGTGGGTACAACCAACAAGACCAAGATAACAGACTACTGTAATGCAGTAAGCGAACTAACAGCCATGCTCTTTAAGGCTCATAAATCGAACTATATAATAAAGGGTTTTACCCAAGAGGTTGATGTTGTTGAGCTGGCGCAGCTTGCTAAGCAGCACAAAATTCCGCTGCTATTCGATATGGGTTCTGGACTACTTCGCCGGGTAAACCATCCTGTTTTAAAAGATGAACCCACGGTTCGCGAAGCTCTGGAACAGGGCGCCGATCTGGTTTGCTTTAGCGGCGATAAGCTGCTGGGTGGACCTCAGGCAGGAATTATAGTGGGTAGAAAAGAACTGATTGCACAACTTAAGAAGGAGCCGATGCTCAGGGCATTGCGTGTTTGCAAAACCACGCTTGCCCTGCTCGAAACGACCTGTGCATACCATCTAACCGATGAGGCACTATTTGCCAAAAGTCCCATTTATAGGATGTTTAACCGAAAACCCTGTGAGCTAAATCAAGCAGCAAATACGCTCAGCAATAAATTGAAGGATTTTAGAATTAATTCACAGGTGCTTGAAACCAAAGCACAATGTGGAGGAGGAACACTGCCCGATGCTGAAATCGACAGTTTTGCTGTTGAGTTGCTTTGCGATGCAATAAATAACAAGGAGCGGTCTGGATTTGCCGAGCGCATCCATCACAATTTGCTGCACTCGCCAACCCCAGTTTTGGCAATACTAAAGGCAGGTAATATCCAGTTCGATGTGCTAACGCTAACAGACGAGGATTTGAATGAGGTGGCAAGGATTATTGCAGAGGCGTGTGTTGTTGATTGATGATGGCGATCGGTAATAAGTAATCAGTAATCGGTTTTCGATGAAATTTCGTTTTTCGACCTACGACTTTTAACTTTTTAACTTTCGACTTTTGACTTTTGACTTTCGACTAATGATATGAAACACCTAATAATGGGCACTGCAGGTCACGTTGACCATGGAAAAACCTCATTGGTTAAGGCTCTTACCCATATCGATTGCGATACGCATAAGGAGGAGAAGGCAAGGGGCATAACCATAAATCTTGGCTTTTCGTATCTCGATTTGCCAAAAGGTGAGTCCATTGGTATAGTTGATGTGCCCGGCCATAAGGATTTTATAAATACCATGGTGGGAGGTGCCTGCGGTATCGACTTTGTGCTGCTGGTAATTGCCGCCGATAGCGGCATAATGCCCCAAACCATTGAGCATATCAATATCATTTCGGCTCTAGGTATTTCCAGAGGGTTGGTTGCTCTCACCAAAATCGATTTGGTGGATGATGAACTTGCTGATATGGCTAGAGAGGAGATAGCGGGATATCTGGAGAATACAACTCTTAAAGGTGTACCTATTGTTGGCTTCTCAGCCATTACTGGTGTAGGCAAAGACGAGTTAATCGAAACAATTCAGAGTGTTAGTTCCAATGTCCCCGCTAAAGAATCTGGTGATTTATTTAGGATGTATATCGATAGAATATTCACCGTTAAGGGTTTTGGTAGCGTTGTTACGGGTTCCGTTCTTAGCGGTTCAATAGCAAGGGAGCAGGAGGTTTTCTTGCTTCCCGGTGATTATCCAAAACTCAGGGTGCGTTCCATCGAGCGCCATGCAAAACCTGTCGAAACGGCTATTGTTGGCGATAGGGCAGCTATTAATCTAATTGGGTTGAAGAAAGAGGACTTTTGCAAGGGGATGATAGTTTGCAGCAAGCAGCTACCTGAAACTACTATGGTTGATGCCACTATTAAGCTTTTCAGCAATGTTGACTCACTTCCCTTGTGGTCCAACGTAACGCTCATCTCGGGAACATACGAGACTCAGGCGCGAATGCACCTAATTTCCACCGATTCGTTGATGCCCGGTGAAGTGGCTATTGTGCAGCTTCATTTAAGTAAACCCGGAGTTCTTCTAAGCAAGGACAAATTTATTTTCAGAAACACTTCGGCCGATTTAACCCTAGGTGGTGGTTACATAATCGACACTTCGCCTTTACATCACCGAAAACGTACGCCAAAACTTATTGAGTATTTGCAAAGTTTATCAACTAGTATTGTAACTCAAGAGAGCACAAGCGAATTGGTAAGCATAGAACTGCGAAAAGAGATGCGTCCTTTCTTTCCCGACGAGATTGCCGATAGGCTGCATTTAACAAATGATGAGGTAAAGTCCAGGATAAAAGATGGCCACCAAAAGTTTTTGGTTTACGAGTCACCTCAAGGTCAAATCCTAATTGATGCCATCCACAGCAGTGCATTTGAGAGTAAAGCACTAAGAATTGTCAATGATTTTCATGCAAAGAATCCCATATTACCCAACGGTGTCGATTTAAATGAGATTATTGGAAAACTTGGACTCTCTAAATATAAATCTGGGAAAGCTTATTTGGAGTCTTTTCTAGAAAAGCTAATTTTAGATGGTAAACTCGAGAAGCATATAAACACATATATTATTAAGGGGCATCGACCAAAAATTAATCCGCAAATTCAGGATGAGATAGAATGGTTAGAGAATGAAATACTTAAGTACGAAATGGAGAAACCTGTCCTTACCGAGATTGAGGAACGGGCAGCAGATGTCAAAATGCAAAAAAGCAAGCTGAAACTTTACTTATCATACCTGGCTGGCGAAGGCAAAATTCAGTTTTACCAGTCCGATTTTCTTCATACTAGAGATATCAATAAGGTTAAGCCAATGTTGTTGGATAAGCTGGCCAGTGCTGAAAATGGTATAGATATTCCAGCGTTTAAGGAATTAGTAGGTGGAACCAAGCGTTTTAGGGCATTGCTAACCGATATCCTAGAAGCGCAGAAAATTATCGTTCTAAAAAAGGGAGTCGAAGTGGAGACAAGAGTACATATTACACCAATTGGCCGAAAGCAAGCAAATGAAAGTATATCTTGATAATTCCGCAACCTCGTGGCCTAAACCGCCTCAGGTGGCTGAGGCCATTACCCGTTTTTTAACTGATTGTGGCGCCAGTCCAGGTCGGTCGGGCCATAAAATGGCTGTTAGGGCAGCCCGCGAGGTGTTCGAAACCCGCGAGATTATTGCGCAGCTATTCAACATGCCCACATCCGAAAGGGTTATTTTTACCTCAAATGCCACACATTCGCTAAATATCGCCATTAAAGGGGTATTGCAAAAGGGCGATCATGTTATTACTACTTCGTTTGAACACAATTCTACCTTACGGCCATTAAGGGACTTGGAAGCCAAGGGAGAAATCGAGATATCAGTTATTGGATGCAATGCATTGGGCAAGTTCGATTTGGATGCGCTGATAAGTTGCATCAAACCTAACACTAGACTTGTAGCATCTATCCACGCGTCTAATGTTACCGGAGATATACTACCTATCGAAAAAATTGGCGAAATTTGCAGATACAATAACCTCCTTTTTTTGGTTGATGCTTCGCAATCGGCAGGGATTATACCTATTGATATGCAAACATTAGGTGTTGATATGCTGGCTCTTACTGGACATAAAAAGTTGTATGGCCCAACGGGTATAGGTGCGCTCTGCATATCAAATTACGATATCCGAATAAGTTCCCTTATTCAGGGCGGTACGGGAAGTCGCTCCGAGTATGAGTTCCAACCCGAGTTTTACCCCGATAGGCTAGAGGCTGGGACACCAAATACCGTTGGTATAGTCGGGCTTAAAGCAGGTATCGAGTTTCTATCAGAAAAGGGCATAAACAATATACAATCTCACGTTCAGCTTATTACCGATAGATTTTTGGAAGGATTGAGAAGAATATCAGAAATTGAAGTCCATAGACTTATGGAAGGTAACCTTCAGGTAGGTGTTGTGTCGCTCAATATGCATGGGTATACCCCCAGCGATTTGGCGTTTGCCCTCGATAACGAGTATGGCATTATGATTCGTCCTGGGTTACATTGCGCCCCATTAGCCCATAAAACTCTTGGAACATTTCCACAGGGCTCCGCACGCTTTAGCTTTGGCTGCTTCAATACTGTGGAGGAGGTGGATTACACTCTGGAAGTATTAAAGATACTTAAAGAGAGAATGAAATGTGATTTGAATAGGAGCTGAGTTTTTTTTTAGTTCTGCGACTGAAGAGAATATCTTTAATGAGTTTATTATTACACTCTGTGCCTCTGTGCCTCTGTGTTTAAAATTGATCAATAATATTATGAGAACAGTAGATGCAAAGGGCGAACTATGCCCAAAACCCCTAATTATGACCAAGAGGGCTCTTGGCGAGTTAGCAGCTAAGGATGTTCTGGAGATTTTAATCGATAACGAAACCTCCATGAAAAACGTAACCCGTTTCCTTACCGATAACGGCTTTAACCCTAGTGTTCGAGCCGAGGGGAAGGTGTTTCATGTGCTGGTAAGCAAAACAGGCGAGATGCCCGAAAATGCGCCCGTTGAGAAGTACTGTGAGATTAGTTTGCCCCAGAAATCAAGTTACGTAGTAGCCTTCCAGCGCGACAAACTTGGCGATGGCGCCGAGGAGTTGGGTAAAATACTGATAAAAGCATTTATTAACACCTTGCCCGAGGCAACAAATCAGCCCAAATCGTTGGTGTTTCTTAATTCTGGGATTTTCCTCACGTTAAAGAGTTCTCCAGTAATCGAAAGTCTTTCAAAACTCGAGGCTAAGGGGATTAAAATCTTAGTATGCGGAACATGTTTGGATTACTATGGCGAGAAACCAAACCTTGGAGTGGGTATCGTTTCCAACATGTACGATATCCTCGAGCAGCTCTCAAGCGGAGGAAGCGTAGTTTACCCCTAAATTCTAAATTGAAACCCAATACAGTCAACCAACAATGTTCAACTTTCAATCAATATGAACTACCTAATCCTAACCTTCCAATCGACGCACCACGTGCTAAAGGCCGAGCGGATTTTAGTATCCAAGGGCATTAAGCTCGATATTATCCCAACGCCCAAGGATATTACCTCGGAATGCGGCATGTCAATTCGCATCGATCAGCACGTAACTAGCAGCCATGTGCTCAATTCCATTCTCTCGGAATCGAATTTGGAGTTTGATATCTACGAAAAACCCATGTAATGAAGACGTTTGATTTACTTAGTACTGTTGAGTATGGTGGATGCTCAGCAAAGTTGCCAGCAAAGGAACTTAGCGAAGCTTTGGCAAATTTACCCAAAACTCCTCATCCAAACCTACTTGTGGATATTGAAACCCACGACGATGCGGGCGTGTACAAGATTAACGATGAGTTGGCGTTAATACAGACCACCGATTTTTTCCCACCCGTTTGCTCAGATCCCTATGAGTTTGGACAGATTGCTGCAACCAACGCGCTTAGCGATGTATACGCCATGGGCGGGGAAGTGCTTACAGCGCTCAATATTGTTACTTTCCCTGCAAAGGTACCACTTGATATTCTCAGGGAGATTCTCCGTGGCGGAACCGAAAAGATTATTGAGGCAGGTGGTGTGGTGATGGGTGGACATACCATTGTTGATGATATTCCAAAGTATGGGCTCGCAGTAACTGGAAAGGTTCATCCAAATCGTATTATTACCAATTCGGCGGCGCAGCCAGAAGACGTGTTAATCCTTACAAAACCCATAGGGGCAGGCACCATTATGGCCGGTCGAAGAATTGGCGAAGTTTCTGATTCCGATTATCAAGCTGTGCTTAATAGTATGAAACAGCTGAATAAGGAGGGCGCTCGCATTATGCAGCAGTACAACGTAAAATGTGCCACCGATATCACTGGCTTTGGACTGCTCGGGCATGCTCTTAAGATGGCTATGGGAAGCAACGTAACTGCTATAATTGATAGTGCTAAGGTTCCGCTGTTCAACGGAGCGTATGGCTTAATTGATATGGGCTGTATACCTGGCGCTTGCTTTCGCAACCTCGATTATATCGATAGCGACACCGAGTTTCACTCATCACTCGACTATAACCTAAAAATGCTTCTACTCGATGCCCAAACTTCGGGTGGGTTACTTATTTGTATCTCTCCCGAAATGTCCGATAAGATGTTAAATGACCTTAAGCAATCAGGTTTCCCCATCACTACCATTATTGGATCTGTTACACCAAAGTCTAACCGTTTCTTGACTGTTTTATAAATGAAGATAGTTTGCTTTTACAGGTATTAATCTTCTCACTCTCTATTGAACCAACAGTGATGTGATTATGAAATTGCCAATGAATATAACTTTCGAGATGAAGTGAAAAATTGTAAGGCATCATTTTCATCTCAACATTATATGCATTATTTGATCCTTTTCTACTGTGTGTTTAATAACATAAACCCACCAAAATTGTTTTTTTTATTCCAAATGTTAACATAGTGCAGTTCCTATTTTTCTTCTCCGCTTTGTTTTATGCGGCAGGAATACAGGATTGTATGGTTATGACCTCGTCATTTATATATATACAAATCGCCCTCTTTGTTCACTTTTCTTGAATCATTCTAAATTGCCCTAAACCCTCCACTTCTAGGACTAAAACATGATATTTGTCATATTCGAGTGTGCTTAACATTTCTACTTTTAAAGAGCATCAGCAACAATCGCGAGCATTTTTCTCTGTTACGCTAATAACAGTGTTAGTAAAATAACAACAACCTAATATTGGTTTTTACGTCCTAAAGAATAATTAAGGTATGTTTTTGAGCATAATCAGTGCTGGTCGCGATATTAATTAGGGAATCGTTATTTGCAATACGAGAAGCAGAATAGTAATACATAACGATAGACCATCATTAAATTTAATATTAACTGAAATGAGTATGGAGAAAACAGTTAAGATTACCATTGACGGTAAAGTCCTTATGGCTGAACCGGGTAAAACGGTATTAGAGGTTGCTAGGGAAAACAACATCTACATACCGTCTCTTTGTTATCACCCCCGAACCGGAAAGGCGGGCGCTTGTCGTGCTTGCTTAGTCGAAGTAGAGGGTTTACGGGGGCTAAAGGAAAGTTGCGGCCTGCAGGTAAAGAATGACTTGGTAGTAAAAACCAAAACCGAGCAGATTATTCAGCTGCGTAAGATGATCGTTGAGTTACACCTGTCGAATGGTGAACACAATTGCATTGCCTGCGAGCGTAATGGTCATTGCGAGCTGCAAGATATGGCTTACAGCTTGGGAATTGAGCGCCCAGGATTCTTGGTGAGCTACGAGAGGTTAAAACTCGACGAGTCATCGAAGGGGATAATTCGCGATCCCAATAAGTGCATAGAGTGCGGTCGTTGTATTCGTGCTTGTAATCACAATGTTATGCACGAAGTGCTCGATTTTGGCTGGCGTTCGGGGCATACCCGTGTTATTTGCGACGAGGATAAGCCCATGGGCGAGTCCTCATGCGTGCAGTGCGGTGAGTGTGTTCAGGTGTGCCCCGTTGGTGCATTAACCTTTAAGAATGCAAAGGGTGTTGGTCAGTTCTGGAATCTAGATAAGAAAAAAGTTATTTGCACTTACTGTGGAGTAGGATGCTCTGTAGATATCTATGTTAAAGATAATAAGTGGGTTTACTCCATGGGAACCGAGGAGAACTGGGAGAAGCAAACCAATAAGGGAATGCTTTGCGTAAAGGGACGCTTCGGTTTCGATTTTCTCCATCGCGACGATAGGCTCAACTCACCCCTTATTAAAAGGAATGGTAAGTTCGAGGAGGCTACATGGGAGGAGGCTCTTAACCTTGTGGCAAGTAAATTAGGTGAAACAAAGGCCAAGTATGGCCCTGGATCAATAGGTTTTTTCACATCGGCTAGGGTTTCCAACGAGGAGAACTACGCCATGATGCGTTTAGCAAGGGGGGTGGTCGGCACCAACAATGTCGACCACTGTGCACGGCTTTGACATAGCGCAACGGTTGCGGGACTGGCAGCCACGTTAGGTTCAGGTGCTATGACAAACAGCATGCAGGAAACCGATCAATCTGATGTAATATTTATTATAGGTACAAACACTACATGGAATCATCCCGTTTTTGGGGGGATGATTAAAAAATCTGTTAAGGAAAAAGGCGTTAAGCTAATTGTTGTCGATCCTCGCGAGATCGATTTGGCCAAATGCGCCGATATCCATATAAAGCAAAATCCTGGTTCCGACACTGCAGTTCTTATGGGTCTGCAGCATATCATTGTAAAGGAGAAGTGGTACAACCAGAAGTTTGTAGATGAGCGAACTGAGGGGTGGGACGATTACGTAAAAAGTCTAGAGTTCTATACTCCCGAAAAGGTTGAAGAGCTAAGCGGTATTCCAAAGGAAAAGATTTATGATGTTGCTAAACTCTATGCTACTTCAGGGAAGGGTGCTGTTTTTTATGCAATGGGTATAACTCAGCATACACATGGTGTTGATAACGTGAAGGCAGTATCTAACCTACAGATGATTCTTGGCAACTATGGACAGCCTGGAACTGGAGTTAACCCGCTTCGTGGACAGAACAACGTTCAGGGCGCATGCGACATGGGCGCGCTACCCAACGTTTTTACGGGTTATCAGCCTGTTACCGTTGAGGACAATCGCAAAAAGTTTGCTGAAGCCTGGGGTATTAAGTTCGAGGATATGGACGATAAGGTTGGCCAAACCGTTACCACAATGGTTAACAATGCCGGCGACTCTATCCGTGCAATATACATAATGGGTGAAAACCCAATGATTTCGGATCCTAATCTTCACCATGCTAAGGAGCAATTAGAGAAACTCGATTTCCTAGTGGTTCAGGATATCTTTATGACCGAAACGGCCGAGTTGGCCGATGTGGTACTTCCTGCATTCGCATTCGCCGAAAAAACAGGAACATTCGTGAATACTGAGCGCAGGGTTCAGGTGTCGCGTAAAGCACTTGATGGACCTTGTGGGGCTAAACAGGACTATGAGATTATTGCAGAGATAGCCCAGCGAATGGGGGCTGTTAATTTCCCCGATACCCCAGAAACATTATTCGAGGAGTTGCGCATGTTGACGCCTTCGTACAAGGGGATGAGCTACGAGCGTCTTGAGAAGGAGTGTGGTTTAAGATGGCCTTGCCCAACCGAGGAGCACCCTGGTACTCCAATCCTTCACGGGGCTCAGTTCTCCAGAGGCAAAGGTCTTCTTGTGCCCATTGAGTATAGGCCTCCTGCTGAGTACGCCGATGCTGAGTATCCGCTTACCCTTACAACTGGCCGTTTACTGCAGCATTATCATACAGGATCGATGACCCGTAGATCGAAGGTTCTCGACGAGATCAAGCCATCGGGTATGGTGGAAATTAGTGTTAACGATGCAAAAAAACTTAACATTGCCGATGGCGAAAAGGTAAGGGTGTCCACTCGTCGTGGAGCCATTGAGATTAATGCAATGGTAACCAGTAAGATTAAAGAGGGTATCATCTTTATTCCTTTCCACTTTGCCGAGACAGCTGCCAACGTACTAACCAACGATGTTCTTGATCCGGTGGCAAAAATTCCGGAGTACAAGGTGTGCGCGGTTAAGGTCGAGAAAATTGCATAGTGTTGCATCTAAATATTTAGCTTCATGAAAGAAGAACTAAAGAATAAGATTGTCGAAATCATGGGTCGATATCCTAAAAAGGAATCGGCCCTGATGCCAGCCCTTACCCTAGTGCAAAAGGCAAGTGGTAATAATCTTACCAAGGAAGATGTGGTAGAGATTGCCGACCTTATTGGGGTGTCGCATTCGCGTGCCTATGGTGTTGCTACCTACTACTCGATGTTTAACGTTGAAAAGGGGGTGGGGAAATATCACCTGCAGGTGGATACCAATATCCCCGCCACGTTGATGGGGGCATTGGATATATACAACTATATCAGCGAGAAACTTGGCATTAAGCATGGTGAAACCACAGCCGATGGACTTTTTACCCTCTCGAAGGTTGAGTGCTTGGCCTCGTGCGGAACATGTCCTGTGGTTCAGGTAAACGATGTGTACTACGAGCTGATGACTCGCGAAAAGGTTGATATGCTAATCGACTCACTGCGCAAAGGTGTTACGCCCGATTTGCCTGTAGAGTACAACTGGGGATCAAAATGTAATGTTTTGCTGAAGAATAGGGGGTTGAAAAACGCCAACGACATAGAGGTTTACAAATCCACAGGTGGATATAAAACCTTGGGCAAAGCACTTACCATGAAACCCGAGGATATAATTACTGAGGTGAAAAATTCTCAGCTTCGGGGCAGGGGAGGTGCAGGTTTCCCAACAGGTGTTAAGTGGGGTTTTGTGCCAAAAAACACGGGAAAGCCCATTTACCTTGTTTGTAATGCCGATGAGGGCGAACCAGGAACTTTTAAGGATCGCCAGATTCTGGCATACGATCCTCATCTGCTAATAGAGGGTATGGCCATATCGGCTTTCGCTCTGGGTGCTAAACTGGCCTTTATATATATCCGTGGAGAGTTTGGCTGGATAGCAAAAATCCTTGAAGAAGCCATTGCTCAAGCCAAGAAGGATGGTAAACTCGGACAACTAGATAACATAATTGTTCACCAGGGTGCTGGTTCTTACGTATGTGGCGAGGAAACTGCTCTTATTGAATCTATAGAAGGTAAGCGAGGTTTACCCCGCATGAAACCCCCTTTCCCAGCCGTTGAGGGTCTTTATGGTTGTCCTACCATTGTGAACAATGTTGAAACGCTTGCCAGCGTTCCATTTATAGTTGAGAATGGTGCCGATGCCTTTAAGAAATGGGGCTCGGAGGGAGGCTATGGGTTTAAACTTTATGGAGTTTCGGGTGCTGTTAATAAACCCGGCGTGTATGAGTGCCCCATGGGAATATCGTACGACGAGCTAATTGAAATGGCCGGAGGATACAAGGGCAACATAACAGGTGTTATTATTGGTGGGCTTTCGGTGCCAATCCTTACCGCTGAGGAGTTGAAGAAAGGCCCAGGCCTTAAAATGGATTACGAATCGACCCTCGACTACGGAACCAACTTAGGTTCGGGTGGAGTGATGGTTATAAGCGATGAATTCAAGATTCCCGAAATTGCCGCTCGAACCATCCAGTTTTACAATCACGAGTCGTGCGGGCAGTGTACACCCTGTCGAATGGGTTCGGGAATGATTGTAAGCCTACTTAACAAGGTTGCCGCAGGCAAAGGCGAGCCCGGCGATCTGGACAAGGTGCTTTGGTACTGCGACAATATTAAGGGCAATACCCTTTGTCCAACGGGAGAAGCCTATGCAACGCCCATTAAATCGATGATTAATAAGTTCAGAAATGATTTCGAACGGCTAATCAATAACTAAATTCAACCTAAAACAAAAACTTAACATGGAAGCAAAAAAAACAAATCGTTGGCTAGTTGCCATCATGGGCACTGTTTTACAACTGTCGTTGGGAACCGTGTATACTTGGAGTTTTTTCCAAAAGCCTATTATGGCTGAGTATGGATGGAGCAACGTACAGGTAATGTGGATTTTTAGTATTGCAATCTGTTTTCTTGGGCTTTCTGCTGCTGTTGGCGGAATGATTTTGCCAAAGTATGGCCCCAAAAAGTTAGCTACTGCAGGTGCACTCCTTTATGGAATTGGTTACCTAATTAGCGCATTTGCCATGTCAATTAGCAATCTGCCCCTTTTCTATATTGGTTTTGGTGTAATTGGTGGTATTGGTCTAGGTTTGGGCTATGTAACTCCAGTTGCCACTGCATCAAAGTGGTTCCCCGATAAGCAAGGGTTTGTTACGGGTATGGTTGTTATGGGCTTTGGTCTAGGTGCTCTTATCATGTCTAAAGTGATTGCTCCTGCTTTAATGAACTTAACTGGTGGCGATATAGTGAAAGTTTTCCTTTATTCAGGTTTTGTTCTTCTCGCTATAGGTGTTCCTGCCGGTTTAATTATGAAGAATCCTCCTGCAGGATTTGTGCCCGAAGGGTATACACCTCCTGTAAAAACTGCTGCTAGTCAAGGTCACGAAGATAGTTTAACTGCAAAGTCGTGCATTCTTAGCACCAAGTTTTTTGGAATGTGGTTTATTTTCTTCATGAATATTGCTGCAGGTATTATGTTTATTGGCTTACAGTCGCCAATGCTTCAAGATTTACTTAAAATTGGAAGTCCTGATATGGATACCGCAGCTCTAGCTGCTGCTGGGGCAACTCTAATTGGAATTAGCTCGTTGTTTAACGGAGTTGGTCGTTTCTTCTGGGGTGGGCTATCCGATAAAATTGGTCGTATTCAGGCATTCCGCTTGATTCTTGGCTCTCAGGTTTTAGTTTTTATAGCCATGATTTATACTGGTAATCCTTGGCTATTCGGAATTTTGGTATGTTATGTATTACTTTGCTACGGTGGTGGCTTCGGAACTATGCCATCATTTGTTAAGGATATTTTCCATGCCAAACTTATGCCTGTAGTATACGGAACAATCCTTACAGCATGGTCGTTAGCTGGTATTGTAGGACCTCAAATTGCAGCATATATTAAAGACAACTATGCCGATACCGCAGCTCCAAAAACTTTTATTGTTGGTGCTATTATGTTGGCCTTGGGCTTGTTGGTTTCCTTCACCCTTAGCAATAAGTCTATTACAGAGGGGAAAGGCTAGTATTTTTAACAAACTCACAATTGCAAATACCTTCAATTTGAAGGTATTTGCCTTTTTGGGCTCATTTTATTTGACATAAAGGTACTGAGGTCATCCTTTTTCACTTATAGTTGTTTCTATTTGCAGGGCACAGTTTATTTTTCATTAAATTTCTATGCTTAGGAAGCCGAATTTTTTGATTGTTGGTTCAACAGGTCGTAACACAGGTAAAACCGAGTTTGCCTGTAGGCTAATTCAGCAGTATTCCCATAAGCATAATATTATTGGTGTAAAAGTGGTGGCTATTGAGCGCAGCGAGGCCGAGTCGTGCCCTCGGGGTGGAAAAGGCTGCGGTGTTTGCACCTCCCTGCGCAGCGATTTTGAGATTACCGAAGAGCATGAACTTAACCCAAGCAAGGATACCTCGCGAATGCTACTGGCGGGTGCCAGTAAGGTTTTTTTCCTAAAGGTCGATAAGAACTGCCTCGAGAAGGGATTCGAGGCTCTGCTAAAGTTTATTCCCGATGATTCATTGGTGATCTGCGAGTCAAACTCCATTCGAAAGGTTTTTGAGCCTGGATTATTCCTAGTGATCAAAAATGCCGAAGACAGAACCGTAAAGGAGAGCTGTGCAGAGGTAATTGAGTATGCCAACAAGGTAGTAGAGTTCAGTAATATGAGCTGGGATTTTAATCCCGATAGAATTCTGGTTAAGAACAACCAGTGGATTCTTCGCGAAAAGGCAACCGCAATTATTCTAGCTGGCGGTAAAAGTTCGCGGATGGGAGAGGATAAATACCTTTTGCCCATCAACGGCAAGCCACTAATTCAGCATATTATCGATCAGCTCGATGGCCATTTCGAGGAGATTTTTATTGGCGCCAACGATCCTGAACGCTTCGCATTTACTGGGTTACGAGTAGTTCCCGACAAGGAACCGGGCAAAGGTCCACTCATGGGCATTTGCTCGTGCTTAATGGCCTCCTCAACGGATATCAATTTTATTACGGCCTGCGATATCCCCGAGATGAATACCCACCTAATCCATAATATGATTAATCTTGCAGTTGATTTTGATATTGTTATCCCTGTAGCCGATGGCGATATGCATGAACCGCTTTACGCTGTTTATCGTAAGACCATACTCCCAAATGCTGAGCGTATCCTGAGTAACAATGGTAGACGCATCATTCATCTACTCGACGAGGCTAAAGTAAAGCATATCGAGTTTCTGGATCAGGGATGGTATCAAAACCTCAATGTAAAGGAAGATTATCTACAGTATGTTAAAAAAAAATCCAACGAAAAACTTTGTAATAGGTAACACTTTTTAGTGTGTAAACGCTTTTTTACAACAAACATCAATATCACTTAACTATGTTGAATATGAAATACTTTTCTTTAATGCTAGCCCTCCTTATGGGAGTTGTGGCAGCTAATGCCCAGGAAACCGAGGAGAATAAGAAACTCGATCTAAAGTTTTATGGTTTTATTAAAGGCGATATGGTGTACTCCACCGCTGGGGTAAACTCGTTTGGTGCCGCCACGCTGGGCGCTCCTCAAATTGCCAATGGTGATGGGCAGAGCGCACTTGGCTTTACAGCCCAACACACCCGCCTTGGATTAAGAAGTATCGTGGGCGAGGAGTACAAGGTTGGTGGTGTAATCGAAATCGATTTTTTTGGAAATGCCTTCGATGCCAATACAAAACCTCGTTTGAGGCTCGGCTATGCCTCGCTTCAAAAGGGCGGACTCGAGGTGCGCATGGGACAGCAGTGGGATCTGTTTTCGCCCAACAACGCCACTACCAATAATACAAACGGTAACATGTGGTTTGCCGGAAATAATGGTTTCCGTAGAGCTCAGCTTCAGCTGAGCTATAAGCTGGATGTTGAGAATATATTTCCAATGGTTCAACTTTCGCTTGGAGAAGGTAGCCGCGAGGAAACTGGTTTAGGTAAGGATAACCTATCGGGTTTCCCCATGATTCAGGCTCGCGTTTCCGGAAAAATTATGAACAAGTTTACTGTTGGAGTTTCGTACGTTAACGCACAGTTTTTAGAAAAGGGAACAATTATCCTACAAGACTACGACTTCAAGTTTAAAACCACTGGCATTGGCGTTGATGTGAATTTGCCAATACATCAGTACTTAACGCTGGTTGGCGAGTTCAATACCGGAACAAACCTGAATAATGCCAACCTGTTTAGCGTTGGGGGTAATCACACTTTTGCAGTTAATCCGATTAGCGGCGATGTAACCCAGTACGACAAGAAAAGTCAGGGTTTCTGGCTTAATGCCTCATCAAAGTTAACCGATTGGTTAACTTTGACCTTAGGTTATGGCATGGATCAGAATAAGAGCGAGCGGTACACGGTTAATGCCATCGAGAAGAATAGCCTATTCTACACCAACCTTACGTTACCCATAAAGCATGGGTTTGCATTTATGCTCGAGTACCAGAATATCAGCACTACTCAGATTACAGGAGTTGATGCGAACGGTGCAATAACCGATAGTAAGGGCAATAAGGCAAATGTGCTTGGCGTTGCTGCGCGAGTGAGTTTTTAGGAAAACTTGTAAAACTCAAAAATAACCCCAGTTTAGACATAGCCTAAACTGGGGTTATTGATTTTTTGTAAGATTACTATATCTCCTTAGTTTTTTCCTTTAGCCAGTTTTTCATATCATCGTTAAGATGTGCCGATAGTTTCTCGAATACCATTCTATGGTAACTGTTTAGCCACTCGCGCTCATCGGGGCTTAGCATTTCAACATCAACTGGTTTTGTGTCGATAGGGCAAAGGGTAAGCGTTTCGAAGTTTAGGAAGCTACCAAATTCCGTGTCTATCGATTTTTGGCAGGCAATTAGGTTCTCAATCCGAATGCCGTACTTGCCAGCCCGGTAAATGCCGGGTTCGTTCGACTGGACCATTCCGGGTTCGAGGGTAACTGGGTTCTCGTTGGGCCTGATGGATTGCGGCCCCTCGTGAACATTCAGAAATGCCCCAATACCGTGTCCGGTTCCGTGTCCGTAGTTAATCCCCTTTTGCCACATGGCCATTCGGGCTAAAGCATCAATCTGCGATCCTCTTGTTCCCACGGGGAATTGAAGCATCGATAGCTGAATCATTCCCTTTAGCACCAGCGTGTAATCGCTCATCTCCTCTTTTGATGGTTTGCCTAGATGGATCATGCGGGTTATATCGGTTGTGCCCTGTAGGTATTGTCCGCCCGAATCAACCAGCAAAAAACCTTCGGGTTTAACCTCCGATGCGCTTTCGGGGCTAGCGCTGTAGTGTACAATAGCTCCATGTTCCTTGTACCCTGCGATGGTGCCAAAACTCTCACTTACAAATCCTTTCTGTTTGCGACGGAATTCAACCAGCTTATCGGCAATGGTGAGTTCTGTAATATTTTCCTTTCCAATTTTCTGTTCAAGCCAGTAAAAGAATTCGCACATGGCAATTCCATCCATCACCTGGCTTTGCCTAATGTTCTCAAGCTCAACCGGATTTTTAATCGCTTTAAGCCTGGTGGGTATGCTTAGCGTTGATTTTATGGACACCCCTTTGGGAATTTGCGATGCTAACGAGTGGTTGAGTTTGCTCTCGTCAAGAGCAATAACGGTTGATTTGGGGATTTTCTTGATAAACTTGTCAATATCGTTGTAGTCGAGTATTTCAACGCCTTGTTCCTGTAGCCGGTTGGCCAGAACATCATCAATTTTGTTGATATCGATAAATAGGATTGCCTCATCAACCGAAATATATCCATACGACAGAACAACAGGGTTGTAGTCCACATCATTGCCGCGGATATTAAAAATCCAGGCTACCTCATCAAGTGCAGATGCAATGCAGGCGTTGCAATTCTCCTGCTTTAGTGCAAGGCGTACTTGTGTAATCTTTTCGGCTACTGTTTGCCCAGCAAAACGCAGCTCGTGTTCAAAGGCTTTGCCTTGTGGGAGCAGAGGACGGGTATCCCAGATCTCATCAATAAGATTTACATCGGCTTGGGAGCAAAGCCCTTTTGTTTTAAGGTCCGAAATTAGCTTTTTGGCCGCTGAGTGGGCAAGCAGTTGACCGTCGAATCCCACAATATCGTTCTCATGAAGATTGGCCGCTAGCCAGTTTTCCATGGATGGGGTTACTGCAAGTCCCATTTTACAAAGTTCAATGCCCGATCCCGCAAGTTCTTCTTCGGCTTGCAGGAAGTACCTCGAATCGGTCCAAAGTGCAGCCTTGTTTTTGCTTACCACTAGTGTTCCCGCCGAGCCTGTAAAACCCGAAACCCATGCGCGAAATTGCCAGCAATCGGGCAGATATTCGCTTAGGTGGGGATCGCTGCTGGGGATTATGTAGGCGGCAAGGCCATGATCGGCCATTAGTTTTCTTAACTTATTGATCTTATCTTTACTTTTCATGACATTGTTTTTTTGATGAGGATAAGCAAAAGTACTACTTTTTAGAGACTAGGATGGATTATTAAGCCGAAAAGCAAACCACTATTTGGCTTATCCTATTCGTCAAAATTGGGGAGTTTCTAGTTTTTTTGAAAATATTGGCATAAATTTGTGAATCGATGCCCCGAAAATTAGCTCTAACCAAACCGGATTAGCTATGAAAACCCTAAAGATTTCGAAAAACCGAGCACGTGACTTTTTGGCCGAGAAATTGGCACGAAGCATTATCAACTCTGAACTTGAGGATTTGATCACTGTGCTCAGGTACAATGCGATGGGCGGCTATGAACGGCTTGACGACTTTGATCTTTTCGAAAACTTGGTGGCAGCTTTGCCCGAACTAGAACTGGTATTTCTAGCCGAAACAGATGAACATTATATCTACGTAGCTGTTAAGCCTGATTACAAAGCCGAAGAGGATGCAATTATTGTTGATATCCGGAAAGTTATTCAGGTGATTATTTAAGCACTCCAGCGTTAACCTCACTTAATTGTTTTATGTTGAAATTTGTAAGGTTTCTGGCCTCACCCATGTTGATGGCCGCACTAATTATTGCCTTTGCGGTTGCAAGTGGTATAGCCACATTTATAGAGAATGATTTTGGCACTTCGGCTGCGCGTGCACTAATTTACAATGCATGGTGGTTCGAGCTAATAATGTTTTTACTCGCCATCAATTTTTTGGCATCAATTTTTACTCGAAAATTATATCGGAACGGGAAACTGGCGATTTTGCTCTTTCACGTAGGTTTTGTTGTAATCCTTGCCGGTGCAGCAGTAACTCGTTATCTAGGGCAGGAGGGGATGATGCATATTCGTGAGGGGCAAACTACCACTAGTTTTACCTCGTCGGAGCGATTCCTAATCGTGAGTATTAATGGAGATATCCTATATTGCCGCGAGGCCAGCTATACCCCAATCACTAGGAATAAGTATAGCAAAACCTATCGTTTATCCGATAAGCAGATAAAACTTCGATTAACCGATTATATCCCAAATGCACAGGAGAGTGTTGTTGAGCATTTTGATGGATACCCGATTGCAGCATTGGTTGTTGTCGATAGCCTAAGTTCGCAGCAGGTACTTATTCGGGATGGAAAAATTTTGCCAATAGGGAAAAAAGGGCTGGGTTTTACCCGCGATGGTGAGATGCTCGATGTATCGCTTACGCTTACCGATTCCGGTTTAGTGGCAAAGTCAATTTACCCTGTTTCCGTGCGAAAGATGACCGATGAGAAAGAGTATACGCTTTCACCCAATACTCCATTTAAACTGCAGCCTCAAACATTTTATGGTGCAGCAAATTTTCATTTTGCCTATCGTGGTCACTGGCCTTCGGCCAGGATAAGGATGGTTTATAACCCAAATCCACAGTATAATGGCCGCGATGTTTTAGTCTTTATGGCCGAGGCCAATGGCAAATCAACAGAAATCTTTGTGCCCGTTTCTGACGTGGATGATAATCCTATTGTTGAGGATTTTGCTGGAGTAACGATTGGAATTAAGTATGGATCAAAGAGTATTCCCATCCCCTTTGGTATCAAACTCAACGATTTCGATCTGCAGCGTTACCCCGGTTCCGATAGCCCTTCGTCATTCATCTCAAATGTTGAGGTGTACGATGAGGAGGAGAATCTAGTTAAACCATTTAGTATCTACATGAATAATATTTTAAACTTTGGTGGATATAGATTTTACCAGAGTTCCTACGATCCCGACGAAAGGGGCACATACCTTTCGGTGAATGGTGATAGGTGGGGAACCTTAGTAACCTATTTTGGATATTTTCTGCTGATAGTTGGTATAGTCTGGGCACTTTTTACCCGAGGAAGCAGGTTTCGCCAGCTCATTTCGCGCTCTGCATCTACAGCTGTTTTTGTTGCACTGTTAAGCCTTGCATTGCCCGCACTCTCGCAGAATGCACCAATTCCCGATAAAAAGCATGCCCAAGAATTTGGATCACTGCTGATTCAGGATCAGGGAGGAAGGATTAAGCCACTTGGCACGCTTGCCGGAGAGGTGTTGCGCAAGCTTAATCGCTCGAATAGCTTTATGGGGCAAAATCCCGAGCAGATTTTCCTAAGCATGTCGGCGTTTCCCGAGTACTGGCAGCATACCCCAATTATCGGAGTAAAGAATAGTGAGTTGAAATCGATATTAGGCGTTCGAGGCAATTTGGCCGCATTTGTCGATTTTTTTGATCACCAGGCAGGTGCAAAGTATAAACTAAGAGATTTGGTGCAGGATGCTTTTGCCGTAAAACCATCGCAACGAACCGCCCTGCAGAAGGATATTATAAAGGTAGACGAGAAGGTAAATGTAATTTACATGGTCTTCTCGGGACAAATGGCACGCATATTTCCGCTGCCAGATCATCCTGACGACAGATGGTTAACCATGGCCGAATCGGTTGAAAATGTGGATAGTTTAGTGCTTAAACCATCTACAATACTATACTCTAACTATTTGCTGGCTGTTAGAGAATCGGCACGCACAGGCCAATGGAGTGCACCTCATCCTTATTTAAGTCAGATAAAGGAATTGCAGCAAAAGTATGGTGAGAAAATTATTCCATCGAAGGGGAAAGTAAATGCAGAGGTATTTGTGAATAGATTATTACCCTTTGAGCGATTAATCCCATTTTATGGATTAACTGGATTGGTGCTGCTGGTTCTTGTTTTTGTGGAACTGTTCCGGCGCTCAAAATTTGGTAACTACACTTACATTGCACTTTCGGCTATACTATTGCTGGGTTTTATACTGCATACAACCGCCATTGGACTAAGATGGTACATAGCCGGACGAGCGCCCCTTAGCAATGGTTTCGAATCGATGGTATATGTGGCCTGGGCGGCGATGCTGGCAGGATTCATTTTTGCCAAACGCAGCAGGGTTGTTTTACCCGCAACAGCGTTGCTAAGTACGCTAACCCTTTTTGTGGCGCATCTCTCGTGGATGGATCCTGAGATTACCAATCTTGTACCTGTACTAAAATCGTATTGGCTAACCATTCATGTGGCTGTGATTACAGCCAGCTACGGTTTTTTTGGGCTTGGCGCCATCCTTGGTCTTTTTAACCTGGCATTGTTTGCAGTAAAGAATAAGTCGAATAGGGATAAGGTTGATGCCCAGGTTGCAAATATTACGGTAATCAATGAGCTTAACCTAACACTGGGTCTATACCTGTTAACCATTGGTTCATTTTTGGGTGCCGTTTGGGCAAATGAGTCGTGGGGCAGATACTGGGGATGGGATCCCAAGGAAACATGGGCTCTTATAACCATGCTGGTTTACGCTTTTATTTTACATATGCGACTTATTCCCTCTTTCAAGTCAATTTTTGCATTTAACTTTGGATCGCTCATTGGATTGGGCTCGGTAATAATGACCTATTTTGGGGTGAACTATTACCTATCGGGGCTTCATAGCTACGCTGGAGGTGATTCCGTTCCTGTACCATCTTGGGTATACTTTGTAGTGGCAGGTGTGTTCTCGCTCAGCTTTTTTGCTTGGTATAACAACAAGATTGTTGATTCAGATGTTAAAGAGAAGTAGTTAATCCAATTAATTCTTTAATTATGATGAACTTCGATTTTTATAACCCAGTAAAAATCCTCTTTGGAGAGGGTAAGATAAGTGAGATTAGCAATGAGATTCCTAAGGGGTCGAGGGTTTTGATTACCTTTGGTGGAGGTAGTATTAAACGAAATGGAGTATACGAGCAGGTTAAATCGGCACTAAAGGGTTTTACCGTTTTCGAGTTTGGAGGAATTGAACCCAATCCGCGCTACGAGACTCTTATGAAAGCAGTTGATTTAGCTAGAATAGATAAAGTTGATTTTATTTTGGCCGTGGGTGGCGGATCTGTGCTCGATGGAACTAAGTTTATTGCCGCTGCAATTCCATTTAAAGGTAATGATCCGTGGGATATTCTAAAGCTGGGTGGAAAGATTCAAATAACCCAGGCCATACCATTTGGTTCTGTTTTAACTCTTCCAGCAACAGGGTCTGAGATGAACATGTTTGCTGTAATTAGTCGTAACTCTACTACCGAAAAACTATCTTTTGGTCATCCCTTGGTTTACCCAAAATTCTCAGTTTTAGATCCAGCGGTTACCTATTCACTGCCCGTTAATCAGGTTGCCAATGGAGTGGTTGATGCTTTTGTCCATGTTGTTGAGCAATACTTAACATACCCTGTGAATGCTCTTGTTCAAGATCGTTGGGCTGAAGGCTTACTACAAACTCTTATAGAGATGGGGCCTCAGGCAATTGATAACCCCACGAATTATGATGTAAGGGCGAATGTGATGTGGAGCTGCACAATGGCTACTAACGGATCCATTGCCCCAGGGGTACCTTCCGACTGGGCAACCCATAATATTGGACATGAATTAACTGCATTTTTTGGTTTAGATCATGCCGTAACATTGTCCATTGTATTGCCCTCGCTTCTCCGAAAAACTCGTGACGAAAAGAGGCTTAAATTACTTCAGTTTGGGGACAGGATTTGGGGAGTTCAGAGTGGTAATGATGATAGGAAAATTGATGAGGCTATTGAAAAAACCGAAGTTTTTTTCCAATCATTAGGAATTAAAACACGTCTTTCCGATTATGGTATATCGAGCAATCAGCTTGAACCCATATTTAAGCGATTCGAAGAAAGGGGTTGGAAATTGGGCGAGAATAAATCCATTACCCCCGATAGGATAAGGGAAATTTTACTGGCTGCACTTTAGTCGGTAGAAAGTTCGAGTCTTATTTCTTTGTATTTGAATAAATAAAGGGCTTTTAGGGAAAAATATTGTTTAATTTGTTCCGAAAAATTTGCGTTGTTCAATTGATTTTATACTTTTGTCGTGCTTTTAGAGAGGGGCATTTATTACAGATATTGATTTTTTGAATGTTGATCAATGCTTTACTCAGTTTTAAGGCAAGGTTTATATCAGTAAAAAGTTCTTTAGAAATCTTTAATATAGTTGGTGGGGTGGGTGAGTGGCTGAAACCAGCAGTTTGCTAAACTGCCGTACGGGAAACTGTACCGGGGGTTCGAATCCCCCCTCCACCGCATAGAACTTAATAGTTTCGGGGTGTAGCGCAGTCCGGTTAGCGCACCTGGTTTGGGACCAGGGGGTCGCAGGTTCGAATCCTGCCACCCCGACAAAAGGGGGGCGTCTCGTCAATTTCTGACGAGACCACCCCGACAGAAGAGAAGGGAATACCAGTTTGGTGTTCCCTTTTTTATTCCCATAAAGGAAGGTCGCAGGTTCAAACCGAGAACGGCACTTTAGTTCAAGTTCCGCGAAACCAATCCTGATACCCCAACAAGGGAAAAAAGCCGTTGCAATAAACACATTGCAACGGCTTTTTGCGTATTATACAATTAGTTCATAAGTTCACAGATGCTCAAGTTGGTTTTGTTTCAACCAATCATAATAATGGGATAATACCTTAGTCGATTTTATATTTACACTTCAATTGTAGCAGTATTATCAAAAAAAACTGATTAACTTGCTCTTGGCAATAAAATAAAATGAAACGACCTATGATAGCAATCTACAAGCTAATGGTTACTGGCGTTCTTGCTAGTTCCATTTTTTTGATTTCTTCTACAGCCACAATCCCCATCGCGGTTGGGTTGATGGTTGAGAATAATCATCTGGTTACTAGTTTTGAGGGTGAATCGTTGAAGGACAGATATAGGGAGTTGGATAATTATGCCCTTAAGGTGCCCAGTACATACTCTTCGGATATGCAATTGCTAGTGAATTATCTCATAATGCCTACTAGTACAGATGTTGAGAAAGCTAGAGTTATTTTCCGCTGGATTACTCATAATGTGACCTATGATGATCATGGTTATAACACAGGCAACTATTCCGATGTGTCGGCAGAGGGTGTGTTCAAGTATAGGCGTGCTGTATGCGAGGGTTTTAGTGAACTCTTTAAGGCGATGGGAGATTTGGCAGGTCTGGAAATAGAGAAGATCTCAGGTTATTCGAAGGGCTATAGTTATGAGCCTGGTGATAGATTCTCAGAATCAAATCATTCTTGGAATGTAATCCGAATTGATGGCTCATGGAAACTATTTGATGTAACCTGGGCCGAAGGTAATGGGATAACAGAGAATGGCAAGTTAAAGAGCATAAAAAAGTTTGACGAATTTTGGTTCAACACTGATCCGTATAACTTTATATTCTCCCATTTACCCGAAGAGCCTAAATGGCAGCTAATTGAAAGGCCCATCTCGAAACGTTACTACGAGAATTTACCCTACGTGCAATCGACATTGTTTGAAATGGGTTTCAATGGCAAGGTGTTTTTCGACCAGATATCTAGTGGAAAGTTTTCTGGATTTCCTCAAGTATACCGCATATCTTTTCCGCTTAGAATTGTTTCTCTTCCATATAACGAAACAATAAATGCTGGCGCGACGCTCTATCTTGAACTTGAATCAACCGAAATTCTTGAAATGGCGGTGATTAATAACGGTAATTGGACGTACTTTAACAAGCAAGGGAGTACATTCACCCTGGAGTTTACACCTGAACGCGGAAGTTTGAGCATTAGCGCAAAATCCGATCCAGATAAATCTTCGTTTGACCGTATTATTGATTACAATGTAAAATGACAACGTTAGCCTAAGTGGCTTTTTTATTGAAATCGGGTTAAAGTAGCGTTTGTTATTTGGCAAAAGCCAAATCAGGTAAGTATTCCTGTTTATTTCTCATCAAATTTCTTATGTTTGTCGTTTCGGCATAACAATTAATAAACCTATGGGAATCCCAAAATGTCCACTTTGCGAGAACAACTCAACTCTTTTTTTTACCTACTTAAAGCGCGATTATTTTAGATGCAAGGGCTGCAGCTCAATCTTTGTCGATCCTGAGAAATTACTAAACTACGACAATGAGAAGGCACGGTACCTTGAACACAACAACGATGTGCACGATCCAGGGTTCCGCGATTTTGTCCGACCTCTTGTTGATATTGTTCTTACGGAATTTACACCGCAGCACCATGGGCTTGATTTTGGTGCTGGCCCCGGTCCTGTTATCTCCCAGATGCTTTTGGAGAAAGCATATAATATCGTGCAATACGACCCATTTTTCTGTAATAGTATCGAATTGCTAAACTCTCAATACGATTACATTGTTAGCTGCGAGGTGATAGAGCATTTTTACAAGCCCAATAGGGAGTTTGAACAGCTGAGATCGATGCTTAAACCCGGTGGCGAGCTAATATGTATGACCGATATTTACTCCGAGGATGTGAATTTTTTGAAGTGGTACTACAAGAACGATCCCACTCACGTGTTCTTTTACCATCAACGTGCGTTGGAGTTTATTGCAGAAAAGTTTGGTTTCGTCTCGCTGAATGTGAAGGGGCGCACCATTCGGTTTAAGGCTTGATGCCTTTTACAATAGCTGAATCTCCTCCCAGAGGGCATCATCCATAAGCCTGAAAAAGGTGGACGTATTTGTTAGATTAAGGAAGGGATATCGAACCTCCGAAAGGTAAAGTCCTTGCGGGTATGCAGGTTTATGGTTGGTAATCTTTTTTGTCCCATTTAGGTGTGCCTCAAACTCCTCGAGGCTCATTTGGCCTGTACCAACATCAATAAGCTGCTTCACAATTATTCTCATCATTCCTTGCAGGAATCGGTTGGCCGATAGTCTTACTCGGAGCATCTTGGCGCTAGAGTTTACAAGCAATTTTACCGACGATACCTCACAAAGTGTTGTGCTTTGGTGGCTTGGACATAGGCATAAGTTCGCAAAATCAGATTGCCCAGGTATTAGGTGTAATGCCCTGTGCATATTAGGTATGTTAAACTCCAGCGGGTAAAGCGCGCTTAGCTCGCCAAGGAAAGGATCCTTATGCGTGTGTATTAAGTAGTCGTAAGTTCTCGAAATGGCGCTAAACTGTGCGTGTGGGTAATCATCAACCTGATAAATGTTGATGATACTTATATCAGCCGGAAGCATCTTGTTGAGGCGGAATTTTAGATCGAAATCAATGGAATTGTAAAAATCGAAATGGAAAAAGAACTGGCTGGCATGTACCATGGCATCGGTACGGCCACAACCTATACATGTTATGGGCTTGTGCAAAACTCTGCTTATGCAGTGTTCAATTGTTTCCTGTATTGTTGGCACATCGGGTTGTCGTTGCCAGCCTCTGTAATTATATCCTTTGTAGCTTATCTCAACAAAATATCTCAACGGGTTGTTTTTTAAAATATGGGGCAAATCTAGTAATAACTTTAGATTTATTGGAGAAGATGAGTAAATGCCAAAAATCGGCTGTAGATTTGCGGGCAAATTTCGAATCGAATGGTTAAGAGGATTCTCGCATCGCCCTCGTTGGCATATATTGCGCTGGTTGTTGGGATCTTGTGTATTGGGTTCTCGGCAATTTTTGTTAAGATTGCCAACGTGCCGGGTTCGGTATCTACCTTTTACCGCGTATTAATTGCGGGCATTGCCATTTTGCCAATTTGGATATACATGGGGATGAAGGTTCCTTCGAGTCGCGATCTGTGGCTTATTTTTATTGGCGCAGTTTTTTTTGCTTTCGATCTATTCCTTTGGAATACCGCAATCTTACTCACATCGGCAGCAACCGCAACATTATTGGCGAATAATGCTCCCGTTTGGGTTGGTTTAATCTCGCTGGTGGTTTTTCGTGAACGTTTAGCGCCAAAGTTCTGGTATGGTTTGCTTCTGGCCCTTGTGGGGCTTAATGTGCTTATTGGTTTGCAGGCCTGGCGTTCCATGAATTTTAACTATGGCGATTTGCTCTCCATCGTTGCAGGATTCTTTTATGCGCTATACCTAATCTTCACCCTCGATTCGCGCAAAAGGGTCGATACAATTTCCTTTATGACCTTCTCCATCCTTTTTATGGTAATCCTGCTGTTTTTTGCCAACCTCCTTATAGGAAATCCTTTCCTTGGATACTCTTCTACAACCTGGGTAGCACTTGGCGGTTTGGGGCTAGTTGCTCACTTTGGTGGGTGGATTTGCATTAACTATGCGCTGGGTCATCTAAAGGGCACCAACGTATCGGTTACGCTGCTCTCGCAGTCGGTTGTTACGGCATTGCTGGCCATTCCGCTTTTGGGCGAGGGGTTAAGCGTAAACCAAATAGTAGGGGGAGCCTTAGTCTTAAGTGGGGTTTACATTGTAAACCGACGAAGCCGATAGCTAGCCCAGTAGCCACTGAATGGTTTGAATCAGTATTTCCCTATCTATGGGTTTGGTGATAAAAGCATTGCAGCCCACCTCTTTCGCTTTCTGATGATCGGCTGGGAAAGCGTAAGCTGTTTGGGCAATAATCGGCAAGGTTTTGTTAAACTTTCGTATCTGCTCAGTGGCTTCAAACCCATCGATGATGGGGATTTTAATATCCATTAAAACAATATCTACGTCATTTCCGGGTTTGCATTTCTCTACGGCCTCCTGTCCATTTTTCACACAGATTATGGTAGCTCCCGAACTGCCAAGCACTTCGGTTAGGTAGAATAGGGTTGGCTCATCGTCCTCTGCAATCAGAATTGTTTTTCCCTTCCAAACCTTATCTTTTTCATCGTCTTTAGGTTTGATGGGGTTATTTTCAGTTTTTATGGTAGGATGGTAAGGAAGGGTGAAGAAGAATGACGAACCTTCACCTAGTTTCGATTGGGCCCAAATTTGACCACCCATTAATTCCACAAATCCTTTGGATATTGCCAGTCCAAGTCCGGTTCCTTTTCTGCTTTCGTTCGAGGCGCCCTCTACCTGATGGAATCGTTCAAATACTTTCTCAACAGACTCCTCAGGGATGCCTATCCCGGTATCTTTTACCTCAACCTCTAGGAACTTCTCGTTCGCAAGCCTACATTTTACAGTAATACTCCCTTTTGGTGTAAACTTAATGGCATTTACTACCAGGTTGGTTAGCACTTGACGAACTTTTGTCTCGTCGCCAATAATTTTACACTGCGATGCAGGTATCCCTAGCGAGAAGTTAAGGTTAACTTCGGATGATAGTAGAGTAGGGGTTAGCGTTTTTACGGTGCTGCTAATCATGTCTGCTAAGTCGAATTCGCTGTTGGCGAGTGTTACAAGCCCCGACTCAATCTTAGAGATGTCAACAATATCGTTAATAATTCCCAGCAGCTGTTGGCTATTAGTATTAATAATCTCGATGTAGTCGTGGCGTTTAGCCTCATCCAGATTATTACGATCGAGCAGCCTGGAGAAACCGCAAATGGCATTCATGGGTGTTCTAATCTCGTGGCTCATATTGGCCAAAAACGCCGACTTCAGCTTATCGCTCTCCTCGGCTTTGGCTTTAGCCTTAGTGAGTTCAATATTTAGCTGACGATACACCTCGTTTTGAGCCGCAATCTCTTCGGCTTTTTGTTGTAGAAGGAGTTCCGCATTTTTTCGATCGGTTATATTCCTAAAGAACGATTGGTATGTTCCGTCGGGCATTTTTTTGGAGTTCATCTCAACGTACTTATACTCCCCCGATTTAGTCCTAATTTGCCTCTCATTCTTAATTATCTCACCCTTTTCCAGCAGGTCGTAGCGCAGTGGTTTTTGGTTAATCTCGCTGTTCGAGAAAAGATCGCGCATGTTTAGGGTCAATAGTTCGTTGGAGGAGAAACCGGTTAGCTCGCAGGCCGCCTTGTTCACCATAATCAGGTTGCCCTTGGAATCGCCCTGGAAAAAGGCATCGGTGGCCAAATCGAGGAGTTCAAGGTACTTTTCCGATTGGGTTTTAATATCAAGAGCCTTTTGCTCAAGCAGTTGTTCGGTTTGCTTTTGGGCCGTAATATCGGTTATTGTGCCGATGTAACCAATTATCTCGTTGCCGTCCCTCTCGGGGAGAGCATTTCCCAACACCCATACAATACGGCCATCTTTCCGCAAAAAACGGTACTCGGCGTTTGAGGGTAAACCTTTGCTGGATCGCTCTTTCCACTCGTTCAGCACTATTTCGCGATCGTCAGGGTGAACGGCATTAATCCAACTGTCGCCCTGGGCATGTTCGAGCGAAATGCCCGAAAGTTCGCACCACTTTGGATTTACGTAGGTTGTGTATCCATCGGCTCTTGTACGGAAAATTCCTACTGGCGACATTTTGGCTAAAGTTTGGAAAAGTGCCTGACTCTCCTGCAAGGCCTTTATAGCCTTTTTCTGATCGGTAATATCCTCGGCAAAGTGACAAATAAAGTCTTCTCCGCTAATCTCGATGTAGAACGATTTTACGAGTTTATGAAGTTTGCGGCCTCCCTTGGTGAAATGGGTTGTTTCGTAGGCTGGGAGTTCACCCTGTATTAGCGCGTTATAAAGCTCTTGGTGCTTTTGGCCATAAATTGAGTCGAAAAGTTTAATGCCTCCTTCAACCAGTTCATCGGTGCTGTAACCAAGGCTGTTGCAAACGGCATTGTTGCCAAAAACTAAACCACCATCGGGTTTGGCTAGGTATACCTCTTGTCTGGCATTCTCAACCATAAACCTAAACTTGGTGAGTTCCTTCTCCGCTTTTTGGTATTCAGAAATAACTGTTTCCAACTCTAAAACCATATTCTTGATGTCTCGGTTGTTTTGCTGAAGTTTGGCTGTCCGAACCCTTATTTCATGGCGAAGGGTAATAATAAATGCGGCCGAGGCAATAAAGAATAGAAGAATAATGATCACGGCCCATCTTAAAAATGAGCTGTAGGGGTTTATGGTGGGTCTTATCCAATGCTTAATAGCTTTATAGTATTCCGACTCGGGATCGTTCTTCATATCCATCAGCTGGTTATCGATGGCGATTATGATGCTTTGGCTCTGATGCTTGGGGAAAGCAAAGAATGTGAACGATGGGCGAAGGATTAGGGAGGTGGGCATAATTTCCTTTGTCCGTTCCTTGGAGAAATAGAAAAACCTTGAGGCAACTATTGCATCGGCTTCACCATCCTTAAGCGATTGCACGGCCTGGGGGTAATCGGCAAAAGGGATAACGGCAAAGTCGATGTTGAACTCCTCCTTCACCGCCTTTTCCATAAACTGTTCCTGTATTGATCCCTCAAGAACGGCCAGCCGTTTCCCCTGGAGGCTATGTACCGATTCCAAGAGCAGCTTATTGGTTGTAAAAACCTCTAGCCAGTCATCTATCACAAAAATGCTGTTAAGTACAAACTGGTTTGCTCTTTGTTCCGAGTATGATACGTCTAGTAGGATATCTAACTCAAAGGCGTCAAGCCTTTTCATGTTCTCGTTCCAAGTTCCAAATATGTACTCAAGTTGCCATCCCTCGCGCTTGGCAATCTCGTCCATTATATCCACAAATATCCCCTTGGGCTTACCGTTTTCGACAAATACCTTTGGGTCGTTCTGGTATATCCCTACACGTATAGAATTTCTTTCATTTGCCAACACAGCGGTTGTCAGCAGGATTAAAAACCCTGCTAAAAATGATGTTAAAACTTTGCCATTGAGGTTAAAGCAACCCATTTGTAAATAATTTGCGCTAATGTAGCAAAATTGTAATCAATTATTCAGCTGCTGACAGATTTGTTAGAATTATCGAGCTATTCTTCTGAAAATATTTGTACTTTTCACATACCATTTTACGAAATTTAAAAAAACCATCGCCATGTACAATAAGATAATTAACAACATTAAGCCCCTAGGGTTTATGTGGGATACCGTTGACCCATTTTTGTTCTGTGTTCATCATCTCGATTTCTACCCCAAAGGTAATAGCGAAATGGGACCCGAAGCTTCGTTGGCTGACAGATATTTGGGACAGGATTTTACCATTAAGGATGGCTGGCGAATGTACCATGGCGAGACTATTCCAGGTTTTCCTGCCCATCCCCACAGGGGATTTGAAACTGTTACTATTGTGCTAAACGGATTTGTGGACCACTCCGATTCGCATGGTGCGTCGGGTCGATACGGCAAGGGCGATGTGCAGTGGATGACGGCTGGTGCTGGTCTTCAACACAGCGAGATGTTCCCGTTGATTAACAGCGATAAGGATAACCATTTGGAGCTATTTCAAATCTGGCTTAACCTGCCTCAGTCGCGCAAGTTTTGCGATCCCCATTACGCCATGCTTTGGGCTGAGGATGTTCCCACTATTGTAACAAAAGATGATCAGGGGCGAACCACCGAGATTTATCTGGCGGCTGGCAAGTATGGCGATATTGCTGCGCCACCACCCGCCCCCGATTCGTGGGCCGCCGACCCAGCCAACGAGGTGGCCATTTGGCCAGTTACCATGCAAGCCGGGGCTAAATGGGTTATTCCAGCCGCTTCGCCCGAGGTGAGGCGAATGCTATACTTCTACAAGGGCAGTTCCATTAAGGTTGCAGGCATTGAAGTGTCGCCAATGAACTCTATTGAGATGTTTGCCGGGCACGATGTGGTGGTGGAGAGTGGCAGCTCCGATAGCCTACTACTTCTGTTACAGGGAATGCCCATCGAGGAGCCCGTGGTACAGCATGGTCCTTTTGTGATGAATACGCAGCAGGAGATCCATCAGGCCATTAGGGATTATCAGAAAACACAGTTTGGGGGATGGCCCTGGAACCGATATGATCATGTTCATCCCCGCAGCGCTGGTCGCTTTGCCAAGTATGCCGATGGGCGCGAGGAAAAAAGATAGAAAAGTGGATTAATAATTGTTCTGTTAAGGCTTTATTTAGATATTATGAGTTCAACAAATCGAAAGGTTTTTGCTTTGGTGGGGGCCGTAGTTGCCTGGTTCGCCATTCTTTCCCAGTTTATTCTTACCTATACATTTGCCGAGGGTGGTGCGCTATTAGCATCGCTAAACCTGTTCAGCTACTTTACCATACTCACCAATATTATGGTTGCAGCTGCATTCACTGCTTTTGTCTTTGAGTCCAAGCGACGTTGCGCAATTCTCTGTAACCCCAATACCCAAACCGCAATACTTGTTTATATTATTGTGGTGGGCGCTATATATAGCCTTATGCTGCGTGGAACATGGAATCCTCAAGGATTTCAGCAGTTTGTCGATGAGCTGTTGCATTCAGTGGTGCCACTCTTATTCCTGTTTTACTGGTTGTACTACACGCCTAAAAAGGGCTTATCGTATAGTCTAGCCTACAAGCAGCTAGTTTACCCTGCATTGTACTTGTTATTTACTTTAGTTAGGGGTGCTTTCACGGGGATATATCCCTATTTTTTTGTTGATGTAAGCAAACTGGGATATAAGAGCGTGACCATAAGTAGTGTGACCATTACCATGGTTTTTGTTCTGCTGGCCTTGATGCTAATTGCCGGATCGAGGTATAGGTATCGGAAGGGGTAGCTGCTGCTACTGTTGCCCGCCCAAAAGTATTGAAATAGGACTTGGCTTTAACCATATCATCGCACTATATGGATTTAACCTCCACTTCAGAGCGCTGCTTACTGGCCATACAAGTGCTCAACCTTTAGGTTCATGGAGCCTATAGCCCTAATGGGAATAGTTAATAGCTGATGCATTGTGTGTACAACAGCTGCAGGGTTAAGTCTAAGTACCTGTGTATGGAGATAAGCGTATTCCAATCTGTATCTCCATTTGCTTACAATCGCCAGCTCGAGTTTTATAAGCCCATTGTAGCCCAACAATGCCATGCCCACGATCCGGTTCATGAAAAACAACCCCTGCAATGCCATGCCCACGATCCGGTTCATGAAAAACAACCCCTGCAATGCCATGCCTGAGGTTGTGGGCAAGGGAAAAACAGCTGCAACTGCCCTGCCTAAAAAAAAAGTTGGCGATTTGCAGGGAATAATGCCACGCGTAAAACAGCGATGGGGGTAGATTAAGGACGTTATAAATGTACTTTGGGCGATCCCGAAGGGATCGAATTAAAATAGCCCCGCATACCATGCGGGGCGGAGGATGCGGGCATTTCCGCAACCCCGAAGGGGTTGAATGAAGCTACGACCAGTATGCGGGGTCGTAATCCACCCCTTGCTCGCGGAGCAACTCCTTCAGCTCCTCTAGAAAAGATTTCCGGCTGTGGTGCTCCTCCTGGTTCTTCACGTACTCAACTAACCTATCCTTATCAGCAAAGGAGTAGGTAAAGGCAGAATACCCGTCCTGCCAACCCCTAAATGAGGGAAATATTCCCTTCTGCTTTATGAAACTGGTGGTTGCCAGCTTTATGTCTTTAACTAGCGATGCCAAGGAGATGCTGGGGTGAAGATGAGTAACGATATGCAGATGATCGGCCACGCCACCAATCCGATAGGCATGGCAATGCTGGTGGTTTAGCACGCCCCATACATACTTGTAAAACTCATCTCGCCCCGACTTAACCAAGGTTGGCTCCCTGTACTTAGTGCTAAAGACTATTTGATAAATAATTTGTGTATACGTGCTCATGGCGATGGTTATACTATTCAACCCCTGTCGGGGTTGGCGTTATTACGCTTTCATATCCCGGGGCTGCACCCTCGGGCCATTCGGATTAAAGCCCTTCGGGCTTTTTGAAGCAGCACCCAAGGGTTCAACGACCGACCCTGCTGCTGAATAGTTCAGTACAAATTTAGTGTGTGTTTGGAAAATGCATATACACCGTAACCTAAAAAAAAACTTATAGGCGTGGAACTACCATAATGTTTTTGTAACAACGCGCCTGGCGGAGCCTGATGGACAGGAAACGAGCGATCCCGAAGGGATCGAATTAAAATAGCCCCGCATACCATGCGGGGCCAAGAATGCGGGTATTTCCACAACCCCGAAGGGGTTGAATGCCCCGATTGCTCTGCATTGCATATTCAACCCCTGTCCCAGAGCATTAACCAGATATCCTAAACGGGAATAGGGAATATGCTGCTGCAGTGAACGTACACTTTATATCATGACAACCTTTACTGTTCCATCAGAAAACCTTCCCCGGCAGATACTCGACAAGTGTATTTACAAAAAATATTTGGCTCGATTTATTTTGACAATCCATTCGGAGTTTGTAGGTCTTGGTGGGAGTATGGATTCTAAGCTTTATCTCGCCCGCAAAGTTTGGCCCTTTTACCTCAACCCTATCAATATTGTTGTAACTTATTAGATAGTTTCTTCTATCGCTTTGCGCTATCTCCTCGGGCGATTTGGATAGCAGACTTGCCGCTTTCTCCATGCGTTTGTTGCGCCTAGCGCTGTCGAAAATCTCGCCAATGGCGCCAAGGATTGCGCCATCGCCCACATTGCCACCCAGCGATGCGCGCATCGATCCCGCACTGTTTGAACCAAAATTTCCGGTTTTGCAAATTACCATACAGCTCGGAAATAGTAGGAGAGAGTATACCCTGGCAATAAATCCGGGTTTAATAAACCCGTCGAGCACTACGGGTTGATTTGCATTGGAGTTCTCCATAACCTTTTTTCTGCAATTTAATCAATAGTTTGAAGGCGAAGCATGTCATGTCACGTAAAATTTTTATGATATATTTACAGGCATAAACCCTTGGTATGATTAAAACCCTAATAGTTGAGGATAACAAGAAGTCGGCAGAGCTGCTGGCGAGCTACATCGCCAATCTTTTTGCCGATATGCAGGTGGTTGGCGTTGCCAGCACCGTTGACGATGCCGTAAATCTAATTTATCAGGAGAAACCGAGCATCATTTTTCTAGATATTAATCTTCAGCACGAGATTGGGTTTGATGTGCTAAAGCGCACCAATCCCGAGGAGTACGAGGTTATTGTAACCACAGCTTTTAGCGAGTACTCGCTGCAGGCCATAAAGGCATCGGCAGTTGATTATATCCTAAAACCCTACGATATTGACGAGCTGAAAAGCGCAGTAAAAAAGGCCAAGAACCAACTTGAGCTTAAACGCTCGCAGCGAAACCAGGAGTCGACTGGTACTCTCAACGATCGGATTTTTGTATCCACCCTCGAGGGGCTTATCTTTATTATGATTGATGATATTGTGTGCATCTCGGCCGATACCAGCTACTCCGAATTTCATGCTCGCGATGGCAAAAAGGTGGTCTCATCCAAAGGCCTTGCCAACTACGAGGATATCTTAAAACCTCATCTATTCCTTAGGGTGCATAAATCGTACCTGGTAAACCTAAAGCATATTGTTAAGTACCAGCGAGGACGAGGCGGGTACCTTTGCCTTAGCAATGGCATGAACGTGAAAGTTGGTGAAAGCAAAAAGGATGAACTTCTGAAGTATCTTAAGATTTAGCTCTTTTCGCCCAGCACACGATACGGAATTTTAAGGAGCACGGTTGTTCCCGTTGGATTTCCATCACTGTCGGTATTGTCAACAATATCGAAAGTCTCCTTAATAAACTTGCCCTTCTTTAGCTGAAGCAGAATGCTTTTGCTGCTGATCTCAATCCCCATCGATTTATGCGCTAAGGTTTTCCGTTGGCTAATTTCCTGCGCTTTCTTACGGCCAATTCCATTGTCGGTAATTTCGCACATCAGCCAGCCGTCGGTCATTTCGATTTTTAGCAATAGTTTCATCTCCTTTCCCTTGGGCGATAGCCCATGAACAATGGCATTCTCGAGGAATGGCTGAATAAGCATGGGTGAAATGGTAATCCTTTCGGGGTCGATCCTGTTATCAATATCAACATTAAAAACAATGGGCTCCTCTAGGTTTACCGAATGCACGGTAACAAAGGTATTGTAGAAGAGTATTGCCTTGTCGAGCGGGATATACTCCAGCCGCGAGTAGTCGAGGAACATACGCATTAGCCGCGAGAACCGCGATAATGTCTCCACTGCATCCTCCTTGCTGCTGGTAAGAATGGTATGTTGAATTGAGGTTAGGGTGTTGAAAATAAAATGGGGGTTAATCTGGGATCGCAGCAGGTTTAGCTCCATCTTTTGAAGCCTACCATGGAGCATTTGTCTGCGGACAATCGAAATAATAATGCTTGCCAGAATCAGCACTGCTGTGATGTAGATTAAGGCTTTAAACCATCCGGTTTGGTAGAACGCGGGTTTGATGATCACCCGAATATCAACGGTTTGGATATTCGATGTGTCCCAGCTCGGACGGCTGGTTAATCTAAACGTGTACCGGCCCGGTTTAACATTGGTGTAGCTAACAGCATTAATGTTGTTAATAGCCTCCCTTTCGGCTTTATCGTATCGCAGCAGCTGAAATGTGTACTGAATCTCCTGCGGATTTCTGAAATCGAGTAACGAGAACTCAAAGGAGAAAAAGTTTTGGTTATGCCTTAAAATGATTGTATCGCCATGCGTGAGTTCCCTTTTCACTATGCGGTCGAAAACCCTAAACTCGTTAACGTAAAGGGGTAATCCAATGCCTCTGGTTTTTACGCTATCGGGATGAAAGAACACCACACCCTGCTTGCTGCCAAGCAAAACCATATTCCCCTGGGTTATAGCACCGCTGTTAAACGTGAAATCGCTGTTGTATCGTCCATTCTTAACCGGGTAGTTTTTGAAAACAAAATCCGCAGGATTAACTAAGCTAATACCCTCTTTTGTGCTAAGCCATAGATTGTTGTTGTCGGTTTTTAGAACAGTACAGGTAAAGTCGGTGGGTAGACCATCGGCTTTATTGAAATGCTTGCTCGTGCCTGTTGCCTTGTTGTAGATGTAAAACCCGTTGTTTGTTGTGGTGACAAAAAGCCGCGAGCTGTCCATATCGATGAAACTCCAGATGGAATTACTGGAGTAGTTGGTGTCGTTTATGGCAGCAATTGCCTGCTCCAATTTGAACTTTTTAGAAACATTATCTCTATTTAGTTTGAATAAGCCCTCCCCACCAATCCAAATATCGTTGTTGCTATCCTTAAAAAGTGAGTATACAATGTCGGGGTAGCTCTCGATCTGAAATGTCTCATCTAGGCTTATTCTGCCATTTTTAACCTTTATTCTAAAAAGCGTTGGCTTGTCGAGCGATCCAACCAGAATTCCATCGTCAACCTCAACTGCCGAAAAGTACTGCCGGTTGTTGGGGATTTGGAACTGGTCGGTAAATCTTTTAAGATTTGGATTGTAGAGGAAGATCGATCGATTTGTTACAAATAGGATATTGCCGTTGCTAAGCTCAACAATGCGGTTGGTGGCGAAAACTTCGCCATCGGCGGTTGGAAATTTGATGTGGGTAAGCCTTGGATTGCGGAGTTTTAGGTAGTCGTCGATGTTCTCAATTTTGTACGCAGGTCCTTGTCGAACCCCAATCCAAAGGTTATTTTTACTGTCGACCATTAACGATCGTATGTATTCATTTGGCAGCCCGCTGCGGATATCGAAGAACTGAAATGGCGAATTCGATGAAATTTTCTGTAGACCTCTTGTGGTGCCAACCCAAAATATTCCATTGTCTTCCTTAAGTGCACAGGTATACTCAATATTTTGAATCTCCCTTCGTTGCTGAAGAACTAGCGTGCGACTAACGTTGAAGTTTGCATCAAAGAAAAATATCTTTTCTCTATTTATAAAGTAAAACGATTCGTTGCAAAGAAGCGTTAGCCCATTAATATTAACATCTTTATAAAGAGTTTTCTCTTGGTTTGTAGTTAGATTTAGCTGCACCAAGTTATGCCTGTTTGGCTCGTTGCTTTTTATGGCTATTATATTGTTGTTAACCAACTTTGGACTGGTATACCCTTGTACTATGGGGGAATCGTCAACTTTGCCAGTTGCTATATTGAATCGGTAAACATTTGTCCCCACCGAGAAAATAATTTGCTTGTTGGGAACGATGGCATGAATTTCCGATTTCGTGATTCGCGAGTTTAGGTTTATATCTACGTGCTGAAACTGCTTGGTTTTAATGTTAAAACTATTGATGCCGTTACCGGTTATAAGCCAGTAGATGCTATCGTTTTCCTGAGCAATGGATGAAACCAAGGGGTTACTAATGGAGTGTTTGTTTTGTGGGTCGTGCAGAAAATTCTGCCAAATTCCAGTTTGACGATTCAGTATAGACAGGCCATTGGCTCCAACAAGGATATGCCCGTTATTATCCTCGAAAATTGAGTTTATAACATCGCCCGAAATGCTATTCCTATTGGATTGGTGTTTAAAAATGGAAAACTTATTGCCATCGTACTTGGCTAATCCATAAGCAGTGCCAACCCAAAGGTATCCCTTAGAGTCCTTCAAAAGGCAAAGCACTTCGCTGTTGGGAAGTCCGTTTATCTCGTTAAATATCTCGGGAGTGGAGAATTGCTGCTGGGCCAATAGGGAGATATGAGTCCCAAGGAGAAGGAGAGAGGCTAGAAGGGTATGGAAAGCTGTTTGTTTCACGTTACAATAATTCAAAATATCATCAAAAGTAAGAAAACTTTGGGGATGGACTATAACAGGTTCAATTTTAAAAGTGCGCGATGGTGAAGCCAAACAACAGGTTGGTGACATAGTGTTTGGTAAAGAAACTTACTTGGTTTACCTTTATTCCAAGTAATTAGAAGTATGTTGAACTAAAAATCAAATACTATGCAAGTCCTAAACCTTTACCCCAAAAGAGCAGTTGAGGCAACACTTTACTTATTCACTGCACTGGTTTTCTTATCGAGTTGTTCGAGCTACCAGTATGTTCGACTTTCGTCGAATATGGCCTCAACTGATAAGAATGAGTTTGTTTTCGAGAATGATACTCTGTTCGTTGTATACAGCTTCGATGGTTATGCTTGCCCCGTAAACATTACCATCTACAACAAGCTGAGTACGCCTCTTTACGTTGACTGGATTCGCTCATCTGCAATAGTTGATGGGAAAACGCTAGGTTATTGGCGCGATGAGATGAAAATTTTTGTAGCCTCATCGGGTTATACCACCCACTGGAACGAATCCACTTCCACAACAAGTTCCATTTCGAGCGGCGTAGTTTCGCGCGACTACCAGCTCACCTTTATTCCTCCCAACGCTTACATATCGGTGGTGCCCATATATATTCAAGGGTCATCAGTACCTCTTTCGAACGAATCCCTGACGGGGAATGTTCATGTTTATACGGTTGATGGTTTAGGGAGAGGAAAACGTTATACTTTTGATGCAAATAGTTCGCCATTGTACTTCAGGAGTTACCTGTCTTTATCCACAACCAGCGATTTTTCTGCACCCTTTACGCTCGATGATCAGTTTTGGGCCTCTGAGGTAATTACTACTGGGGTAAATCCATCGCGCCTAAGCTATTCTATGGGCAATCAGTTCTATATTAAGCTGAGAAAAGGGCCAAGCCGATCGGCTACAACTGTTGTTGGACTCTTACTTTTAGGGGCTTTAGCCGTCGCAGCCAACTAATCGGGTTTTTGATTTACTGTTTTTTTTGGGGTAAGTATAAAATACTTTGCCATAGGATTGCTTTGCTCACTGTCGAAAGGAAAATAGTCATTTAAAAAGTTGAAAAGTACGTTAAAACTTACTACTATGAAATCGAAAACAAAATACAATAGGATACCGCTTATAATCCTTACAGCTTTTTCCGCTATTGGATTATCCATTATGGGGTGCACACCCATAAATCATTTAAGCATGTCGTCAAACCTAACATCTTTAAAAGAGAACGAGTTTATTTATGAGAACGACACCCTTGCCGTTGAGTACCGTTTCGATGGGTATTATAGAACGGCCTACGTTACCATTTATAATAAGCAGGGCATTCCCCTTTTTGTGGACTGGAGCAAATCGTCGATAATAGTTAATGGCGAGATGTTTTTATACTGGACCGATGACCTTAAGATTAGCGCATCAATTCACGATCCCCATAAACACGATAGCGAAACAGCGTTTTCTTCCACCTCCTATGTTAATGGCTCGTTGCAGCGTAGCAACCCAATAGGCTTTATTTCCCCTTTCTCATTCATTAGGGCAAAGCCCAAATCCATTTGGAATACGTATGATTATTCTTACAAAGATTTGAAAACGCCAATTTGGGGATTGCCAACGTACAATATGATAGGTGGCGAGAATAGCGACAATATGGAGAGTGATAAGGCCTCATTGGTATTTAGAAGCTATTTAACCCTCTCAGCAACCAGCGATTTTAGTTCCCCATTTTATGTTGATAAGCTATTCTGGTCAAACGATTATAAATCAAATAATGCTATAAATACCTCCAACCGCAGCAGGGTAAGTAGAGTAACCGCACAAAGTTTAGTTGTCATGGGGGTTACTTATACTATAGTCAGCGTATTATTCATTAGCATTATGAGTTATGCATTAATGTTTTGAGAATTCTTTTGCACGTTGGTGAGCTCAAAATACCTGTTGGTGAATTGTGTATATTTAACAGCAATTGATAAGTATCAGTAATATAGTGAGATAGTGGTTTTTAGCGGGTCAATAGTAACGATTGGTGAATTTTAAAGTCAAAAAACTGCATAATATTTGAACGCAAACAATCATAGAAACCGTAAAGCATACAATTATGAAAAGGATAATTTATACCACAATTATGGCTATCCTGCTTGCAGGAACTAGCGTATTTGCGGCACAAAACAATCCCGAGGATTACCTTGGGCTACCGGGTGATAATTTGAACCTGTTTGCCGTAATGAACCTCTTCCAGAATTCCGAAACCCTTGAGTCATTCGAAAGGGAGCTGAATAAGCCCGAGTCGATGATTAATAATCTGGATCTGAACAATGATAATCTGGTAGATTACATCATGGTTTTCGACTATTCGGAGGATAATATTCATAGTATTGTTTTGCGCGTGGCGCTTAATCCGCAGGAGTATCAGGATGTTGCTGTATTCACCGTTCAACGTTTTAACGATGGCTCGGTGCAGATTCAGCTAATTGGTGATGAGGACTTGTACGGGCCCAATTACATTGTTGAGCCAGTATATGCCGAAACCCCAAATCCTGGGTATAGGGGCAACTATAGTAGCCAGTCATCGAAGGCGTATAGAGAAACTGCAGTTGTAACAACTACCTACTACGAGGTAGCCCAGTGGCCTTTAGTTGTTTATATTTACTCGCCAATGTATAGTCCATGGCGCTCATCGTGGTATTGGGGATATTACCCCTCATACTGGAATCCCTGGGCTCCCCATTACTGGCATTACTACTATGGATATCACTCCAACTGGCATGTGCATTACCATACCTACTATCGTCCTTGGAGGCATCACCGATGCGATCGATATCATACCTACTACTATGGTCGTGTGCGTAAACACTCACCTACCGTTGTAGTAAATGTAAGTGGCGGAAGATATAAGGAGACATATAGCCGTCCCGATAGGAAACGCGATGGCCATAATTACTACACCCAACGTTATCCCAACGGACATCCTCGTGAGGTTAAAGGACGGCCAGGAAATGTTAGCAATCCAAGGCAACCCGTGGTTAGCAGTCCAACATCACGCGATAGAGTAGGCAGGGCGAATAGTACGGTAAGTTCAAGACCTAATAGGGAGAACAAACAGGATGGTAATGAAAATACGCAGGGCTACAGACCTCCCCGTAGAATAAACAGCGAAAACGCAGTAAGTAGCGACCGTGGTCGAGTTTCAACTAGGCCATCTGTTCAAAGTAACGACTCAGAGGTTAGAACCGAGAAACCCGAAAGTCGGCCCTCGTCCAACCCGGTTACTACTCGTCCTTCACGGGAGAACAGTGGTTCTTCGAACCGAGAGTCTACCAGACCATCGTCGAGCAGGCAACCCGATAGCGGTGTTTCCAGTAGGGAAAGTGCTAAACCCCGGACAGAGGAGAGCGCTAGGCCTGCTCGTTCCAATGAACGGTCAACCCCAAAGGTTGAGTCGTCGTCGCGAAAGTCCGAATCTAAAAGTTCTGACTCCTCAACTAAGAGCAGTAGCTCAAGTGAGCGCAAAAGCGAATCGACTAAAAAATCGGAGGACAATCGCTCTAGAAATCGCTAGTAAAAAACAATTGTTTTATCAATCAGTTCATCATTTAAATCATCAAAAGAAAACCTAAACCTCAATTGTATGAAGAGCACATCTAGATTTGGATTTAAGATTTTTTCAGTTTCGCTAATCGCATCAGGACTCCTTTTAAGTGGTTGTGTAGGCATAAGGGGCATACGATCGGAGTACGATGTGGTTACATCAACAAATAGGTACAAATCAAATTTCACCTATCTCAAAACGCAGGAGCGATTCTCGTCATTGTCACGCGTAAATCAGTCGGTGGTAGTGGAGAACACTAAAGAGGGAGATTCAAAGTTTCGCGTGTACGATGTGGTTCTTCTTAACGGGAATGGGTTTCGGGTAAGCGATGAGGTGTATGTGATTGTGGATAAAACCCCGCATAAGGTTATTGTCGATTTGGTTGATCGGGAAACCTTATCAAAGAACGAGGAGGTACGAAGTAGTGTGCTCACCTCCGACTCAACCACAGTTTCGGTAGTTACGGGGTATAATCAGTATGAACAACGAGTGAACAGAATTGCCTACACACTCGATAAAGCCCTGGTTGATGCTATTAAACAGGGAGACAGAGTGTATTTTAGGTATTATGCTGGCCCCGATATGATTACGGTTAGGATGAGTAGTGCAGAATTGCGACGATTAAAGAAATTATTCAATAGGGTTTAAGGTTTTTTGGTTAGCAATAGGTAGAGGAGAAGTCCCAAACTACACTTGGTAAGTTTGGGACTTTTTTCCTTTCTATGATTGTAGAAATATTTTCTAATTTTGTGATATTGCAATAGTTATATTGAAATTGAGCTTTTACTATCTAAGCAACCTCTTCCTATGGGATATCGACTACTTACAATTCTTTTTGCAGCCCTTTTGGGCTCGTGTAACATTATAAACTCCCGACCCCATAAAAAAACATCGGAGCAACGGTTCGGTGCTTTTTCATTTGTAGATCTTCCACTAAACGATAGTGTTTCCGTGTACTGGAACCAGTACATGGTTCCGTTTATCGAGGCCAAAACTGATGCCGATGCAGCATTTATGCTGGGAGTTACTCATGCACATTTGCGGTTGGCTCAGATGGAAATATTCCGAATGATTGCCTGGGGTAGATTAGCCGAGATGGCTGGGCCACAGGCTGCCGATATCGATCATTCTTTTCGAACCCTTCAACTTCAAAAGGCAACACACATAGTTGCTGAAACCGACGATCCTTTTACGCTTGAGTGGATATCGAACTACGTAAAGGGTATTAACTGGTTTATTCGAAATTCCAAGGAAAAACCAATGGAGTACAAACTCCTTAACATTGAGCCTTCGGACTGGGAGGTAAAGGATGTATACGCGTTGTCGAGGCTATTGTCGGCCGATTTAACCTGGGGCGTATACTTTCAATCCCTCTCGCAAATGGATAGCCCCGAATGGGATAAAATATGGGAGAAATTTCTTGCCAATGGGCAACGATCAATTCCATCATTTTCAAAAAATCCCATTGCACAGCTCGACTATATAATCCACAGCTTCTCAAAATCGGGAAGTAATTCGCTTGCTGTTTCGGGTTCAAGAACCGAGAATGGACAAGCCTTCATGGTTAGCGATCCACATTTGGGAATTTTTGCACCTAACATGTGGCTTATTGTTGGTTACAAAAGCCCATCGTTTCATAATATTGGTATGCAAATACCGGGCATTCCTGTTATACTTTTAGGCCGAAATCAGCATTTTGCCTGGGGAGGAACCAACATGCGATCAATCAGCTCCCATATTTTCGAAATCGACGAAAAGTCTGTGGATATCACCTCCAAGAAGGATACAATCAGGGTGCGTTGGCTATCCGATAGGCCAATTACACTCCGTGAATCGCCCTACGGAACAATAGTTAGCGATGCGCCGATGCTTAAAAAACTCAACAAAACCTATGCAATGCATTGGCTCGGACACAAGCCAACATACGAGGTTACCGCTTTCCTAAGGAGTAATATGGCTACAAATTTTGAGGAGTTCCGATTGGCATTTGGAAATTATCAGGTGTCGGGTCAGAACATGCTTTACGCCGACGAAAAGGGAAATATTGGTCAAATAATGGCCTATGGGCAGCCAGTGCTGAAGAACCCCGAAGCCACCCTTGATTTGATTAAGCAAACCGATAACCCCATAGTTTCGGTAAGGTTATCTGCCCAGCAACCCTACGTTTATAACCCCAATGAGGGGTTTATCGCCTCGGCAAATAATCTTCCTGTGGTTACCGATATTCCTATCGCATATCAGTTTACGGGTTATAGTAGGATGGAGCGAATGGCCTGGTATTTTAGAAAAGATAAGGTTTCATTTGAGAATTTGAGGGATCTGCAGCTCGATACCTACTCTGTTCAGAACGTTAAGGTTAGGGACTACATATTGGAAAGAGCATCACAAACTATTAAGCATTCAGGAATTGACACTTTACTTTGGCATACTCTGCGGAGTTGGGATGGATACTATGCAGCAAATAAGAGAGGGCCAGTGGCTTTCGAGGTTTTTGCTTACTATTTGGCAGAGCAGATTTACGGGGAGACAATTCAAGATAAAGATTTGCGAAATAGATATTTCGAAGGCGAATATTGGGCGTGGGATTTGCTAAAAACATTAGAAAAACTTACCAACGAGGATTTTAACAGATTTCTAATAAGAGCATACAGCTTGGCAATTCCCGATTTTGAAAAGTATAAAACTTGGGGAAGTATGCATCAGATGCGGTTAGGCCCTCCTCAGGCTATGCTACCCCTAATCGGTAAACGCTTTATTCTTGATGAGTTTCCGCTTAACGGAACAAGCCATACAATTAATAAGTCTTCGCATCAGTTTACCCCAGAGAAACATCGTATAGGCTACGGGAGTAACTCAAGGCATATCAGCGATATGAGCGATAAGGATGCCAATTTCTTTGTGCTATTGGGCGGCCAGGATGGTTGGACATCGAGCCCTCACAATAACGACCAGATTACGCTTTGGCAAATGGGAGAGTACTTCCAATTTCCCCTAAGGGTTGAAACTATTAGAAAGGAGTTTAAGCATAGGGTTTTTAGGTTTGCTGGAGATAAAAACTAATGAAAACCTTACCTGAGTTTTAAATCCTCCCAAACATTAACCAAACTTGAACTTACACTTACCTCGGGGGTTTGCTCATCCATATTGCTACGTAAGGATTGGCCTTGTACACGTCGTTTTAAATAATCGGCCAGATCACTTAGCGAGACTTTTCCTTCAGTTTCTTGCAATTTTTTTAGAAGATAGTATGTGAACAACCCATGGTTTGATTCGTTAAATGGATTTGCCTTTTGATCGCTACTGCTGGCGGAAAAAACGATGATATTATTCGCAATTGGTGTTGATCGTGGCTTTATTTTTACAGCACGAGCAGCCAGTAACCCCGCATTTCGTCCTCCGCCACTAAAACAGGCATCTAAAAATACCGTTACCATTTTTGGATTATCCTGAGTTAAATCGCGATACAGATCGGCAAGTTTTATGCCTTCGGTTACTGCAGAGCCAGTTACATCGGTTGGAATAAGGTAAGCATTTTGATCCTTATCGGGGAATCCATGACCTGCAAAGTAAAAGATTAGCTCTGCTTGGCTTGTGCCGTATGCACTCATTAACTTATTCATGCGGGCAATGCTTCGCTTCATTAAGGCAGCGGTTGCATCCAGCTCAAAAATTATGTTTTCTTTAGGAACGCCAAGTACTTTTTCGCAGTACTCCTTAAAGTAGTACGCATCGGTACGAGCAAAGGCAACATTTGCCTCGGTTTGCAGCCCAGTTTGTTTCGAGGCGTAATCCTCATTGCCAAATATTAAGGCAAAACGGTATGGCTTGGGACTGTCCTTAACAACGGGAATATTCTTGTTTACATCCGATTCCAAATCCTTGTATGACGGTTCAGTCTTTTGGGCGAATAGTTTTTCGGGAGCTAGTTTTGTGTCAACAATCTTAACTGGGCTTGTCGATGCCATCAGGCGATTGTCGTTTAAATATTCCTGATAATTGGGTTGTATTCGGTTTTGGGCAACTACCTTACTTCCTGTTACAAAGTAATTGATAACCCATATAGCGGCGGCTGTGCCTGCCGCACCTATGGCTGCATTTCTTAGCGTAACTGCCTTGTCGAAGTTTGCGGCAATTGGGTTAGTTTTGTAGCTCTCGTAAACAGAATTTGAGTAAAAGGCAAGGGCACCCGAACCCGCTAGTGAAGTATAGCCTAATGCACCCCAAAGTAATGCGTTTTTTTGTTTAGTGGCTCTTACAGCTCCCCATCCCGGAAAAACCGTAGAGGTAAAAAGCGCTCCCCCCATGCTGAAGTTTTCCTTTGCAGCAGCGCTAATTCTAATGTATACCTCATCGGTTGGACGAACGCCATCGGCTTTAAAGTCCCATACAATTTTCTTTTTATCTCCTGCTTTAACATTACCCCACACATCGCCCGAGAAACTTTTAGCTTCTATACGTTTGTCGTTGCCCGAGAAGATATCGCACCAAACAAAGTAGTCGTCGTTTTTACTGCTACCAGAATTGAGGTTGTAGGTTATAATTATTTGTAGCCCATTAAAGGTAAAATCCACATTGCTTACATTTGCCGCTTTAGGATTTAGCTGTGCAAGGCTGGCTTCATACGATACAAGAAGGAGAAAAGCCACTGTTGCCATTCTAATTGTAAACTTCATAGGTTTAAGTTATTTTGTTATCAACTACTTTGTGTTTTTTATGCACCGAATGCCCATCGCATCGCTTGTAGAGCCATTCGATTCGAAGAATAGTGAAGACTCGCCATTCCGTATAAGCGTGCTCCAGTTTATACTCCCGCTGCTAACAGTGCTTGTCCAGTAGCGAGCCGTTAAGGTGAATCCTTCGAGAACATTATTAAAGTGAGCACCTCCTCCAATTGCATTGAATTTGCTGCTGTTGGTGCCATAATTATCGCCATACCAGTGATAATTGCCCGCCTCCTTCAGCTTATTTCCAGCTATGCTATTGCCACCTAAATAGGTTGCCAGCGTTTCCCACTCACTCTTAGTAGGAATGTGCCAACCGATTGGGCAGGCATCGAGACTTTGGCTGTAAATAGCGGCATTCTTTGGGTATAAGTATCCAAAGATATTGGCGTTATGCGTTTCGTAGTTATAGGCGTAGTACCCGCTAATATTAGCACCATTCCTGTACTTTGTTGATTTTAGGTTTTCACCTAGCCATACCTGGTTACCAATGGTTACAGTTGAGTACTCGTTACCCTCAAAATCTTTAACCACTTCGCTTTCCGAAAGGGTTGTGAATGAAATGGCATCGCCATAACTTGTTCCATTTGGGCTAGTTGCCCAAACCCTTGCATAGTATGTTGTGTTAGGTTGTAAACCGGTAATAATTCCCTCGAATAAATTTGAAGGTGGATTTTTTTGGGATTGACTAACTCCATCATCAATTCTTGGATTACTAGAGGTTCCCCAGCATATCCCATATTCGCTGTTGGATTGGAAATTTAAGTACGGCTGTTCTGCTCCAATCACATGTGCTGATGTGGATAAAATCCTGTAAACCTTTGCGGTTGATATAATTGGTGGAGAAATAGGAGGTACAGTAAATTCAATCACATTGGAGTATGCCTCACCGGCAATATTTTGAGCCCACATTCTGAAGTAGTACTTTGTGTTAGCCGTAAAAGCACTTTTGTTAACATCAAAAACAATATCGCTTATTGTTGGTGTTCCCCATATAAAAGTTGAGGTGCCATATTCGGGAGTTGGATTTGTACTTGAGTAGAGTAAGCAGATATCAGTTACTCTATCAACCCCACCCGTTGAAAGAACCTTGCCTTCGGCTTTAATTTTCATACCATAGTAATCATTTACAGCAATAAGCGAAATCTCTGGGATACTTAAGGGATTAGCGGTTGTGAAATCCTTTGTTTCGCCAAATGCAACTCCACCCAAATTTCTTGCAAAAGCTCGGAAGTAGTATTTCGTATTGGCATCAAGATTTTGAACATGATACATAAACTGTCCGCCAACATCGGGTGGTGAGGAGGTAATGCTGTCGCTAACTCCAATTGCTAAATCGGAATTTTTTCCATATAAAAATCCTGTTCGGATTGCGGGCCCATTGCCAATGGCATGAAGGGTTCCCACAAAGCTAACACTTCTATCGGTTAAGTTTAAAAACTCGTCGGTAGTAACGGTTGGCGTAGCGTATGTTAGAGTTGTAAACTCTATGTTTGGGCTGTATCCAGTACCCAAATTATTGGTTGCCCAAGCCCTGGCAAAATATTTTGTTCCATGTTTCAAATTTGAAATGGGAAGTTGAAATTCTCTTGCCCCATCTGGGTTAACCGCTTTGCTATCTGAAGTGGTTGGATTCTCTGAAAGCCCCCAGCAAATCCCTGAAACGGAAACGGAATCGCCGTTACCCGTTATTAGCTTTGCTCCAATAACCGTAGAAAAGTAGCTGACGTTTGATGCATCGTAAATTCTGATAATTGGTAGTTTAGGCGATTCGGTTCTAAAGCTTATGGGTTTGTCGATAATGTATCTATTCCCTTCCTTCACAAAGGCAGATATGTAGTACTCGGTTTCGGGCTTTAGGTTTGTGATAGGTGTTTCGAAAATGCCAATTTTATTGATGGTTCCCAGATTAACTACTTGATCGTCCATTGTTGGTACTGGGTTTTCGGATAGGCAAAAGCCGTGCTCGCTATGGAGATTATCGCTCAAATCCTCAATTTTCCCAACGGCTAGGGTTGTGTTATGGGAGGTATTTTTTACTTCAACGGTTTTAATTCCTGTCATCCGTACAAATTCAGTGCATGAACTGAAAAACAGGAGGACGATTAGGTAGAAAGCAAATTTTATTATTTTCATAGCAAATGCTTAATGGTATAATGTCAGTCTTTTACACATCTAACCGAAAGATGAGAGTTCAGATTATGGTTATCAGAAATAATCTGAAAGTTCTGAGCGCTTTTAGCACCGAAATATTGAGCCACACCTTCTTTGGGGATTACGCTAGTCCAGTAGTAGCATGCAATATTTTTTTCCGTAAATGATGATGTGTAGTTATTCCATAATCCCCCTGCCGGTGCTCTGAACTCGTTCGAGAAATTTTCATTTTGGGGTAGGTTGATCCATAAGCCATTGCTTACGTCTTTCACAACAAGCCCGGCAGTGTCGGCTCCACCAAGGTAGTTAACCAAAGTTTGCCATTCGGAAATATCGGGCAAATGCCATCCTTCGGGGCAAACACCCTGACTCTGAGGAATAGTGCTATTTCTCATGGCGCTGCTCCAGGAGTATAGTCTCCCAAATGTTTCTAAGTTCGACAGATCATTTCCATAAACTAAAACATTTGGAATGCTTGTGTTGTCGCTGTACTTTGTAGAACGAAGATTCTCGACCATCCAAATTTGATTGCCAAAACGGGCTGTTCTGTAGCTGTTGCCCTCAATATCTGTAACGTTAGGAGTTGTTGCAGCTGTTCTAAACGATACTGCATCGCCTAAACTCGAACCCATACTGTTGGTTGCATACGCTCTGGCGTAAATTGTAGTATTCGATGGCAGCGATTTTATAAAAGATGCTTCGCTTTCAGCAAAGTTAAACGGGGTTGCATTATCGTAAATGGTTGGAATACCCCACTGCGACCATACAACACCGCAAACAGTAGTGTTATCACCACCATCGCTAATAAGTTTACCTTTTACCAGTGCTGTTGTTGCGGTTACCATTGAAACGCTTATGGTCTGAATGGTTGGAGTTGTTTTTAGCGTTATGATTTGTGTAGTTGGACTATAGGCAGTACCTACAGCATTTTTTGCGAATGCTTTAATAAAATACTCCTGGTTGGGCATAAGTTCTACAATGGTTATTGCTGATCTGCCAGTAAGGGTAGTAGCTAGAACTTTGTTATCATCCTCGGTTGGATTTCCTGTAATATTATAGCAAACCCCTGCGCTTTCTATTGGACTTCCTCCGTCGTAGGAGATATTTATGCTGATTTTTACCGAAGATGAAGATATTTCACTGCTCGATTCTATTGCAATAGATGCCAAAATTGGCGGTAATGTCGTAAACATTGTTTCCTTACTAAAAACAATACCATTACCTTCATTCACAAACCCTCTTACGTGGTAGGTTGTATTTGCTGTTAGGTTGTTGATAGGTATGTCATATCTCTTCCCTGCCACTGGAGATTCATCCCATTGGAAAACGCTGTTGGAAAGGTTAGGCTCGGGATTAGTTGACCAGCAAACCCCGTGCGTGATATTTGCCGTATTGCTTAAATCTCCAATTTCTAGGTACAGAGTGGCCGACTGCCTATCAATGTCTTTTACTCCAATATCTGAAAAGCCAGATAATCTCTCAAGTTTTTCACAGGAACAAGTATAAACCACTGCAAATATTAGCAGAATGTATTTTGCTTTGCCAATTTTATTCATAACTGAAAACTGCTTAAATAATAGATTAAATGCAGTGATTATTGCATTGCTCTAATTGAGTCTAAAATTATTTAGGAGAGGAAAGTTGAGCAATACTACTTTAGTAGTATTTTCGGAATACCTTATTTATAGCTTCAATGCTTGATTCTACCTGAAGTTTCTGGTAAATATTGCGGATGTGGGTTCGAACGGTTTCGGTGCTAATGTTAAGCTTATCGGCAATCTCCTTGTACCTAAATCCTTTTGATAGGAGTGTTAAGATTTCATGCTCGCGAGTGCTAAGCTTTGGCGAGTTTTCATCATTAGCTTGAGGGGTAGGGTAGAATGTGCTAATTACTTTTCGGGCAATTGACCCGCTCATGGGCGATCCTCCCTGATTAACCTCAGCGATTGCTTCAATTATTTTTTGAGGGGAAGAACTTTTTAAGAGGTATCCCGAGGCGCCAGCTTTAAGGGCTGCAAAAATTTTATCGGTATCCTCAAAAACGGTAAATACTACAAATTGTGTGTTTTGGTTTTGGGGCTTTAGCTCCCCAATAAGTTCAATGCCATTCTTTCCGGGAAGATTTATGTCAATTAGCGCTACATCTGGCTGTATGGTGGGAATTGCAATAATGGCATCCTCAGCATTACTGAATGCTGCTATGCATTCGTAACCCTCGGTTAGATTTAATAGGGACGAAATACCAGTGCAAATCTCTTGGTTATCTTCAACTATTGCTACTCTAATCATCATTTAGCATCCTTCAACAAATGTAAACCCTTTGATCTGTAACCAACATACTACAAAAGTAGTATTTTAGGTAATGGCTAGTGATTCCTGCGAAAGCGTAATGCTAACCCTTGTTCCCGAGCCCGGGGATGAGTCGATGGAAATTCCTCCCCCAAGTTGTAAAATGCGTTGTTTCATATTATCAATTCCATTGCCCTTGGAGTGAATTTGTTCAAGGTCGAACCCAATTCCATTGTCTAAAATGTCCACACCAAGAACACCATTCATAAAATTGATGTTTATAGCAACTACTTTAGCCTTTGAGTGTTTAATGGAATTGTTAACAGTCTCTTTTACTGTGAGAAATATTTGGCGACAAGCCTCTCGCGAAACAGTTATGTTCTCAACGTTCTCAGGAATTGTAAATGAGTATTCGAGCCCAGCATCCTCAAGGATTTCCGACATTTTCTCTCTTACCCGTGCCGATAGGTTATCGAGGGTTTGGCTCTCCGATTTTAGTAGCCAAATAAGGTTGCTCATATTGTCGTATAGTTCCTTGGAGTTTTTCGAGATAGCACTTAGGTGCTTTTTTGTCATTTGGCTGCTTTCCAACGTGCTAGCCAACGAAGCGTTAAGCATGATAAGCGATAGTCCGGTACCCAACTCATCGTGAAGATCTCTGGATATGCGACTTCTTTCTCGCTCCAGCGCATTTTGATGCTCAAGCTCATTAATCTTTTTTAAATACCTTTTCCGCTGAACCTGCTGTACAATTAAACTGGAAGCAATAAGTGCGGCCAAAGAAACGCTTATTACAAACCAACTTGTTTTCCAAAAAGGGGGCATTATTGTAATTGATATCAGCTCCTCAGGTTCACTCCAGAAACCATATGCATCGGAGTATTTTGCTTTAAGCGCGTATTTCCCTGATGGTAAATTTGAAAAAGAGAAATCGCCCGTTGAGCTGGGATCTGTCCAGCTAGAGTGATAGTTCTCCAGAAAAAGCGAATATCGCTGATTACCCGGTGCAACGTACGAGGTCGAAGTTACTGCTCCTCTTATGCTGCTATTGTCCCAGTTTAGCTTTGATATTATTTTGTCGCTTGGAACACCTTTGGGTGCTAAACTATCGGCAACAGTAAGTTGAACAACAATTGGTTTGCCTTCATTAGGTTTTGGGTTGAAACTATTTGGATTTAAAGCGTTTATTCCATTGATGCCTCCAAAGTATAGCGTGTTGTTAACCCAAAGGCTAGCTTTAGAGTTAAATTCCAACGACTGCAAATTATTTTTGGCATCAAACCAAATAATCCTGTCCCGATTTGCAGGGATACAAGCTATGCCTCTATTTGTGCTTAACCATAATCGATTCTGATTATCGATTTCGAGCGCATATATATTCTCTGATTTCAACAGGCTCAGCTCATCAGGCAAATCAACCCTATTTGAGCACCTGTCGAATAGCAGAAGGCCATGGGTTGAGGCAACCCAAATCCTGCTGTTATCAATACGAATAGAGTTAATGGGATAGCTGGATAACCTGTTCTTTTCGGAGTAAAACGGATATGAACTATCGCTATCCGTTCCAATTCGGTATAGTCCGAATGGGGTTCCAACCCATTTTTCTCCCCCAATGCACTCCGATGATGTAATAAACATCTCCCTTTTTTTTAGTAGTAGTTGAGGGTTGTCATTACCCGAAAACTCGTAAAGACACGAATCGGTATGATACTGAATAACTCCATTCCCAGAATTAAGCAGATTTCCTCTGAACGTTTTAATCACTTTGCTATAAACAATTTTATACTTGCTATCTGCCACAAAAATACCGTTTGCTGTTGCCACCCAAAGCCTTTTCTTACAATCGGTTTCAATATCGAGTAATTCATTCGTTGAGATTATTCCCTTAAAATCAACTTTTTTGACATTATCTAAGTTTGGGCTAAGCTGAAAAACTCCATTTTGAAATGTTCCAGCGTAAATACTGGTATCAATTGAAGTTATTGCTCTTACAAAACCAATTTCGGCTTTATGAAACTGCAAAAGTTTTGCTTGATATTGAAGCGCGCCATGTCCATCGGTGCCAAACCAAACAGAGCCCTCCTTATCTTCAAAAAAATTAAGAATAAAAGGTTTTATATCCTCTTTTATACGACCGTGCTTTACTATTAGGCTAACGGGTGTGAGTACAGAATCTCTTAGAATGTGTATCGATTTTTTATCGTTATTTACAATCCAAAGAGTATTATTTGAATCCTCAAAGAATTGATTTTTACCTTTTTGATGTGTGTCGAAAAGAAGTTTGGTTTGTCCATCACCCAGATACTTGTATATAACTCCTTTATGCAAGAGTAGTGGTTCTCCATTCCCGTTAATAAGAATGTCGCCAAATTCAAAATAGAAAAACTTTGCTTTAAGTGTGCTTGAAGATTTTTCGGGTATTCCATCAATTTCGATAAGACCTTCATCGCCAATTATCAATGTTTTACCCATGTAACTGCAAACCTTGTTTGGTGTAAAATGCCTGGGGATGCTATTCCTTTCTGTATTTAGAGCGAATGGGTAAATAGTTTTCCCGTCCAAAACAGCAAATCCTAAGCTGTATTCCCAAATAATAATCGTTTTTTGAGGGTATAACTTGAACACCTTTGAGTCGGATAATTGTGCAATTATTTGGAATTGCCCATAAACTGAGTTGAAATGAAGAAGTCCTGTTTTACTGGCTATTACAAACATGTTTGGGCTATCCTCAACTATTGTTCTCATCAGGTTATCGGAGGGCGAAAAGCGATCGTTTGAAGGAGTTGAAAATGCAGTAAACCTTATTCCATCGAACAGGTGAAGCCCATTCCCGGTTGTCATCCACATTAAGCCACGGTTATCCTGCAAAAAGCCCTTTACCATGCTCTGTTTAAGACCCTCCTCAATGCTAAGCTGGCTCACAACTACTTCCCATGTGTCTTTCCCAGATCGATTTTGAGCACTTAGGGTAATTTGAAATGCAATGGAAATCAGGAGAATGGTTAACGTAAATCTTTTAGATAATTTTGCGAAGAATAAAAGCAGCATCACCAATTTTATTTCAAATATAAGCGAAATAAAATTTGGCGGATTTAGGTTTGTAAATGTTTTTTCGACAATCTATCAAAAACTGCATCTTGAAAATCAAACCAATCGATTTAGTGTTGATGTTCATTTCGCGGTTTTGAAGGGTTGCATTATTAACCTTAGGATCTGGGATTGTGTGTCAAATTGTGAGTCAAATAAAAAACCACTTACCTCGATAATCGTTGTAAGTGGTTGATATTTAGTGTAGCGAGAGGCGGGATTGAACCGCCGACCTCATGATTATGAATCATGCGCTCTAACCAGCTGAGCTACCTCGCCATCAATTTTGCGGGGCAAAAGTAGGAAATATTTTTTATCCCCCAAATCATTCCCCAGATATTTTTTGCGATAAATTCGCCCATTCCCGCTTTTCGCTTGACTGTTATTAACATGCAAATTATTGGGATGTTGATAAAAAAAAGATTCACCCTGAACGTTTAATGAAAAATTGGGTTATATTGCAAGCAAGAACGAAAAACATTCAATGTTTTTGGAAAATGATTATTTGAAACGAATATGGAGAAAGTTGAAGTGAACAATAGAATCGACCTTGAATTTACTTTTGGCACATCCCCCAGCATACTCTATAACCGCCTTAGCACACCATCGGGTCTTTCGGAGTGGTTTGCCGACGACGTGAATGTTAATGGTAATATCTATACCTTTATCTGGGATCGATCAGAGCATCAAGCTGAATTGATATCTAAGAAGGAGAATAAGTCTATCCGTTTTCGCTGGATCGATAATGGTGTCCCCGTTGATGAGGATGCTTTTTTTGAGTTTCGTATTACACCCGATGAGATTACTGGCGGAGTTGCACTGCATGTTACCGAGCAAATCCTCGATGACGACATTGAGGATGCTACCACTTTGTGGAACTGTCAAGTGGCTGAACTTAAAAGAATTCTAGGGGTTTAGGTTGCCTTTTCATTTCCACATCTTACCACTTTGATTCCAACCACTGGCGCTGGTTTTATTTAGACTATTTCACATTGGCAATAGTCCATTTAAAACCTTTTTTCTACTTTTGTCAATCATTAATTAATGTTTTGTGAAGCGACTGCACTGGTTTGTTCTGAAATCATACCTGGGGCCAATGATAATGACATTTTTTATTGTCATGTTCATTCTGCTTATGCAGTTTCTTTGGAAGTATATAGATGATTTAGTGGGCAAAGGGTTAGGGCTTGATGTAATTGCCGAGCTGCTGGTGTACGCTTCTGCAAACTTGCTACCCATGGCGCTGCCACTTTCCACGTTGCTAGCATCGCTGATGACCCTGGGAAACTTGGGCGAGAACAACGAGTTGCTTGCTATGAAATCGGCAGGGATATCGCTGCCAAGGATAATGCAACCCCTAATCATTATTACAGTTCTAATCTCCTTTGGAGCATTTTTCTTTTCGAACAACGTGTTGCCGTACACTAACCTTAAGATGAGCACGTTGCTCTGGGATGTTAGGCAGCAACGCCCCGAACTGTCGATTAGGGTTGGGGTTTTTAACGACGATATTGATGGGTATAGCATTAAGATTGCCGATAGGGATCCCAAAACCAGCCTGATGCGCAAAATCCTTATCTACGATCACCGCTCTAAGGAAGGGAATATGGTTGTTACCATTGCCGATTCGGGGTATATGCATATCACCAGCGATGAGGCGTACATGGTAGTTACCCTATACAGCGGTTACACCTACGAGGAGATGTCTGAGGGTCGAACTGCCCGAAAACCCGATATTCGAAAATACCCAGCCCGCCGAAATAAATTCGACGAGCAGGTTCTGCTGCTCGAACTAAAGGGTTTTGGTTTTGAGCGTAGCGATGAGGATCTCTTTAAGAGTAGTTTTCATGCCCTTAATCTTAACCAGCTGGCCTACACGCGCGATTCATTAAACAGGGAGATTGAGCGTAGAATTCAAAGTGCGAAGTACAATCTGCTCAGACATACTCTTTTTCAAAACCCATTTCAACCAACTCGCGATAGCAGCGCCATTGTTACCTATACGCTTGATAGGGACTCGCTACTAAGCACCCTGGATTTGCAGGCGCAAAAAACTTCCATATCGCGCGCTATTGCGGCGGCACGAGCGGCTAAAAGTTCCGTTGGATCGACCAACCAGGATTACCAAAGTAGGAGTAAGCACATGGTAAGGCACACCATTGAGTGGCACAGGAAGTTTGCGCTATCGTTTGCCTGTTTTGTGTTTTTCTTTATTGGAGCACCTCTGGGCGCAATCATACGCAAGGGAGGCTTGGGAATGCCCGTTGTGGTATCGGTACTATTTTTTGTTGTCTACTATGTGATTTCACTTACCGGCGAAAAGTTTGCCCGCGAATTGATGTGGGATCCCCACGTGGGAATGTGGTTATCCTCATTTATTCTATTACCGCTGGGCGTTTTCTTGTCGTATAAAGCAACTACCGACTCGGTGATAATGAATGCCGATTTCTATATCAACACCTTTAAAAAGTTTTTAGCTTTTCGAATTAAAAAGAGTAAGCCCATTACTGCTTTGTAGATGAATATTCTTATTCTGGCCAACAAAACTCCTTACCCTCCAAACGATGGAGGTGCTGTGGCAACCTACAATATGGCCATTGGACTGGCAAAAGCAGGGGCAAAGGTTAGCTTGTTGGCTATAAGTACACCTAAGCATCCCGGAACATCGAAAAGTTTTCCCCAGCATTTTAGAGATTTAATTGATGTAGAAACAGTTTTTGTTGATACAACCATTTCGCCATTTGCAGCAATATGTAATCTGTTGTTCTCCTCAAAACCATACAATGCGGTTCGGTTCGATAACTTGGCTTTTCACCAGCTAATAGAGGCTAAACTTATTGCCCACAAGTACGATATAGTTCAGCTTGAGGGGGCGTATCTGGAGCCTTACATTACTTCAATCCGTCGACAATTCAGTGGTCCAATATCCTTAAGGGCTCACAATGTGGAGTGGGAGGTATGGCAGCGAGCCGCTGCCAATCAGGCTAATCCGTTTAAACGATGGTATTTTGGTTTGCTGTCGAGTAGAATTAGAAGGCTGGAAATTAGACTGCTGCGTAAAGTTGATTTGCTAATTCCCATTACTCAAAGAGACGAAAACCATTTACGGTTGATGGGCTTTAAAGGGTCATCTTTTACCTCACCAGCAGGATATGATTTAGATACATTAAATGCTGATGTTACCGATTTTGAGTTTCCTTCGGTTTTTCACCTTGGTGGCCTCGACTGGCTGCCAAACCAGGAGGGATTACTTTGGTTTCTCAATAATTGCTGGGAAAGGATATTGGCAAGGATTCCTAATGCAAAATTCTACATTGCTGGACGAAATGCTAGTAAAGGGTTTATTGAAAAGATACAAAGATTTAAAGGGGTGATCTTTTGTGGAGAGGTAGACAGTGCATCCGAATTTATGCAATCGAAAGGTGTTATGGTAGTGCCCTTGCAGAGCGGAGGTGGTATGCGGGTAAAAATTGTGGAAGGGATGGTTCTTGGCAAAGCCATTGTAAGCACTCTAATAGGAGCAGAAGGAATTGAAGCCACTGATGGCGAACAGATATCTATTGCAAGTACACCTGCTGATTTTTCTGATAAAGTAATCGATTTGCTGCTTAGCATTGATAAAACTAAGTTTATGGGACAAAAGGCAACCGAGTTTGCCAAATCATCATTCGATAATTGCTTACTTGTCAAGAGTCTTTTAGAGTTTTACATAACTTTTTCGAAAAAATAAGCTGTGCAACATCATGAGCAACATAAATGGGGGCTTTCATCGTATGGGAAATTCTTTTTCTTAATTTTGCCAAAAATTTAAAAGCGAGGTGGTAGTTCTCTTTTGCATTTCCCTTCTATTACTTTTTCACTCGTACATATTGTACCCTGTTCTCTTATGGGTTATATCGTGTATGGCCACCAAAAAGTCTCAAATTCAATATTCACCAAAAGAAATATTGCCATTTGTCACAGTACTGGTTGCAGCCCACAACGAGGAGGCCGTGATTGAGAAAAAAATCAGAAGTATTTTCAAAACATCCTACCCCACTAGTCAGCTTGAGGTTATTATAGGCATTGATTGCTCAACCGATAAAACACATAGCATTGTTCATGCCCTTGTGTCTGAGTTCGCTAATCTTAAACTAGTTGAATTTCCCATTCGTCAGGGTAAGGTTAGTATTATTAATCAGCTCGTGGACATTGCAAAAGGCGATATTATTATATCTACCGATGCCAATGTTTTTCTGGAGCAGAACACACTCTTTGAGTTGGTTAAGTTTATGAAAGATCCTGATGTGGGCATAGTTGATTCGAGAATGGTAAATACAGGCTTAAGCCCAACAGGAATATCCATTCAGGAAAGCTTCTATATCACACACGAGGTGATGGTAAAACATCGCGAGGGAATGCTGTGGGGAAGTATGATTGGCCCTTTTGGTGGTTGCTACGCCATACGGAAAAACCTATTTGTAAAACCGCCCTCAAACTTTTTGGTCGACGACTTGTACATCAGCATGAAGGTGGTAGAGCAGGGTAAGAAGAGCTTAAATAATTTTGAGGCTAGGGTTTACGAAGATGTTTCGAATGAGTTGGTCGAAGAGTTTAGGCGTAAAGTTCGAATAGCACAAGGAAATTTTCAGAACCTTGTGGCTTTGAAACATCTGCTTTGGCCTCCGTTTAGCGCGGTATCGTTCGCTTTTTTTTCGCATAAGGTAATTCGATGGTTTGGCCCGATCCTGATTGTTTTTGCATTGCTCTCAAGTGGCGTTTTGGCCATTAATAGCCCTCTATTTTTTGGTTTTTTCTTAGCGCAGCTTATTATGTTAGCATTGCCTTTGATCGATATTTTACTTAAGAGCTTAGGGTTACATGTTTTACCTTTGCGTTTTGCAACGCATTTTGTATGTATGAATTTTGCCCTATTTGTGGGGCTAACTAAATATTTGAAAGGAGTACAAAGTAATGTTTGGCAACCAACCCGAAGAAATCAGTAAGTTAAACACCATCGAGGAGGCTTTAGCCGATCTTAAGGATGGTAAAATCATTATCGTGGTGGATGATGAGGATCGCGAGAACGAGGGCGATTTTATTGCTGCCGCCGAGTTAATCACGCCCGAAATTGTGAATTTTATGGCCAAGCACGGCCGTGGACTTATTTGCACTCCCCTCTCGGAGGAGCGATGCAAAGAGCTCGATTTGGAACTAATGGTAGGAACTAACACGGCTCTGCATCATACCCCTTTTACCGTGTCGGTTGATTTAATTGGGCATGGTTGCACAACCGGGATTTCGGCATCGGATCGTGCCAAAACCATCAAAGCCCTCGTTGATCCTAATACTAAACCCGAAGATTTAGGCCGTCCAGGTCATATTTTCCCACTTAAAGCCCGCGAGAAAGGTGTGTTGCGCCGTGCTGGGCACACCGAGGCCGTTGTCGATTTAACACGTTTGGCTGGTCTCCAGCCTGGGGGTGTGCTGGTTGAGATTATGAACGAGGATGGAACCATGGCTCGATTACCACAACTATTAGAGATTGCCAAAAAGTTCAACCTCAAAATTATTTCAATTCAGGATCTGATAGCGTATCGACTACGTTCCGAAACCCTTGTTGATGTTGGGAAACGAGTTCAACTACCCACTGCACATGGCAACTTTGAGGCTGTTGCATTCAGACAAAAATATCAAAACATAGAGCATATCGCTCTTATAAAAGGTTCATGGGAACCCGATGAACCAATCCTTGTCCGCATGCATTCCTCTTGCGTAACTGGCGATATTTTCCATTCGCATCGGTGCGATTGCGGTGAACAACTTCAACTGGCCATGGAGATGATAGAGAGGGAGGGGAAAGGAGTATTGGTCTATATGAATCAGGAGGGTCGTGGTATTGGCCTTTTCAATAAGATACACGCATACAAGCTGCAGGAGGAAGGTTTGGATACCGTGGATGCAAATATTGCACTGGGCTTTCAGGCCGATGAGCGCGATTACGGTGTGGGCGCTAGCATACTTAGAGAGTTGGGCGTTCGAAAAATGCGTCTACTAACAAATAACCCTGTAAAACGGAAAGGACTTGAGGGCTATGGGTTAGAGGTTGTTGAAAACGTACCCATTGAGGTAACGCCTGTTAAGGATAATGAGTTTTACATGCGAACCAAGCGCGATAAGATGGGGCATCATTTAATCCTTTTACCACCGTTTAAACCCGAGGGTAAAACCGAATAGGTATTTATGGCTGATCCAAAGGAATTGCGTATTGTATACATGGGTACTCCCGATTTTGCCGTGGAGCCTTTAAGGCTCTTGGTGCGCGAAGGGTATAGTGTTGTTGCCACTGTAACTGTCCCTGATAAGCCCGCTGGACGAGGACAAAAACTTAACCAGTCGGCAGTTAAGCAATTTGCTTTGGAAACAGGGCTCAAAGTCTTGCAGCCTGAGAAACTGCGCGATTCGAACTTTGTCGATGAACTTGTTTCTCTTGATGCCGATCTGTTTATAGTGGTTGCCTTTAGAATGCTTCCCGAGATTATCTGGCGCATCCCCAAACTGGGTACATTTAACTTACATGCTTCACTTCTCCCTAACTATAGGGGAGCAGCCCCAATAAACTGGGCTGTAATTAACGGCGAGCGAGAAACTGGTGTTACCACTTTCTTAATTGACAAGGAGATTGATACGGGTAGGATTCTACTGCAAGAATCAGTTTCCGTTGAGGCAAACGAAACTGCAGGCGAGCTACACGACAAGTTGATGGTGGTTGGCTCAAAGGTTGTTTTACAGACTGTCAATGCATTGGCTTTGGGTAATGTAGATCCTGTTCCGCAGGATAAGTTAATTTGTGATGGGATAGCGATAAAAGTTGCTCCAAAACTCTTTAAAGAATCTACCAGAATTAACTGGAGTGGTACTGCGCATAGTATTCACAATTTTATTCGTGGGCTTAGCCCATACCCTGCTGCATGGTGCGAACTAAAAGGTCCCGATGGTGTAGCTGTAAGCGCTAAAGTTTTCCGAAGCGAAACCATAGACAGTAAGGGTGATAAGGAAGTAGGCGCCCTTTCAGCTGATGGAAAGTCATATCTACATGTTGCCTGTGGCGAGGGAAGCATCTCAATAATCGAGATTCAGCTGGCTGGAAAACGTCGATTACCCATTTCCGAATTTTTGCTAGGTTTTCGAGACATTGCAAAATATAAATTCGAATAAATTACTCCAATCCACAGATTAATTCATAATTCTATTTGGTCTGTGGATTTTCTGATTAATGTATTTTGGGTTACTCCTTAGGTCTTCTTCCCCTTAGGAATATTTTTTCGCCAGGTTCAGGCACATGATCCTTTTCAACCCTATTTCTAAAGTAGAGTGATTTTAACCTTATACCATACATCTGCGAGATTGTATACATGGTTTCGCCCTCCTCAACAATGTGAAGCGGGTGGTTGGGTTCTGCCTTGCGACGTTTTGGTTGAATAAAAAGTTCCTGTCCAACTGTTAGTTTTGCGTTTTGTTCAATATCATTATACTTGGCCAGCTGCCAGGGCATCAGCTCCAACTCGCGAGTTAAACTCTGGTATGTATCACCCTCTGCCACTTCGATATACTTAATGCGGTTGCGCATGTACACCTTGCGTTGCTTAAAGATATCGATGGTGAAATTATCGGGGTCAACCAGATCGGCCATGCCAAGAGTTGGCGATTGCACTTTTATATCAACACCTTTATCGAGCAGGAAAAGCTTATTCTCCTCAATAATGCGGATTAATTTTTGGGGATACTGTGGGTCGGTAGCATAGCCTGCTTTTCGTAGTCCATGTGCCCATCCCTTGTAGTCGGTGGGGTCTAAATCGAAAAGAAAGGCATACCGACGAGCACCTCTTAAAAACTCTGAGTGATCTTGATACGATTTGTCGGGAGTTCGGTATTTCCTAAAGCACTCACCACGGGCATCATCATCATGATAAATGCGTGGGCCATTCCATGAACTGTGACACTTGATTCCAAAGTGATTATTGGCTTTTACAGCTAAAGTGCTGGTTCCGCTACCGCTCTCCAGTATCCCTTGGGCAAGAATTATGCTTGCAGGTATGCCATATTTTTCCATCTGATTAATGGCTAATTTTTGGTAACGCTGGATGTATTCTTCCCTCGGGTTTTGAGCCAAAAGGAAGTTGTTGGTTAAAAGCACAATAAGTAGCTGTAAGGTGGCGAATGCTCTTTGCATAGCTCAATAATATTTTTTTTCAAATATACCATTAAAACTTAAAACTCAGAATTGATGGTTTTATTAGGATTGAGCCTCAATTTTGGACATGTGTTGAAAATATTGAAACTTTTTGTAAGTGCTACCGTCAAAGGCATTATATATAGGCGTTGTATGTATTTAAAAGCTTTTTTGTATCTTTGATGGATTTCATTCGATATGAAATCAAAACTTTAAAATCGAATTCATGGGTCACAGCAAAGAATTATCGTTTCAGTATAAAGAGTTTGTTGACGTTAGAGATCTCCCAGAAGAGCTGCAGCAGTTGGCCATAAAGGCAAAAGAGGCGCTAGCCACAAGTTACTCTCCCTACTCAGAGTTTGCTGTTGGTGCAGCCGTTTTGCTCGAGAATGGCGAGTTGGTGCTTGGAAGTAATCAGGAGAACGGGGCTTATCCGTCAGGGCTTTGTGCCGAACGCGTTGCTCTTTTTTATGCTGGTTCAAAATTTCCTGGCGTAAGAGTAAAGGCGATGGCAGTTACCGCTAGTTTTAAAGGGAATCCCATTGCTGAGCCAGTTTCCCCTTGTGGGGCTTGTCGGCAGGTCATGATTGAAACTCAAAGTATTGGAGCAAAGCCGTATACCGTTGCAATGGTAGGTGAGAATCGGATAATTGTGGTTGAGGATGTTCGTTACCTGCTGCCATTTACCTTTTCCAATGTTAACGATGCGATAAGGTAGTTTGCAAGATAAAATCTGACAAAGAGCACTTTTCCCCGAGAATTTTGGGTGATTTTGATATTTATTCTTTTTGCATGAATATCGAAGTGGGAGTTTTCCCCAATCTATTTTCCCCCTTTAGCCTTTTACTTTTTGTGAGTAGCGTTTATAAAGCAGCTTCGGCAAAGGGGTTCGTACACATCTGTTTCGCCCAGTAGTACAAGTTTTTCTGTATCGGTTAGGCGGTGCGAGTACTGGGCCAAATCGCCACACTTTACGCAAATGGCATGCACCTTGGTAACATACTCTGCACAGGCCATAATTTGAGGAATTGGGCCAAACGGTTTGCCCTTAAAGTCCATATCGAGACCGGCTACAATAACCCTAACTCCTTGATCAGCTAGCTTGTTACACACATCAACAAGGTTGTTGTCGAAAAACTGTGCCTCATCAATGCCCACCACATCAACGTCGGAAACGAGAAGTAGTATATTCCCCGAGGATGTTACAGGGGTTGAGGGAATTGAGTTGGAGTCGTGCGAAACTACCTCCTCAACGGAGTAACGGGTATCAATGTGGGGTTTAAAGATTTCGACCCGTTGTTTGGCAAACTTGGCGCGCTTTAAGCGCCTGATTAGCTCTTCGGTTTTGCCCGAGAACATGGATCCACAAACTACCTCAATCCAGCCCTTACGTTTTGAACCTCCTGTTGAATTTTCGATGAAAAGCATAGCAATAATTAGAAATAAACTCGTTAGTTTTACAAAAGTAAGCAAATTCTTAATTTTGCCGACAGATAATAATGAACTATGGGAAATAAGAACAGTTTTAAATTGGTTCTCGAACGGCTACTCGATGCAGAACAACTACTTAGGGTAGGAATCGAAAGGGGCACTTTATCGTCGATTGAACGCGATATTCTTTTAGAAAAGTTACGCGCCAGCTACGAGGTAATCTTATTTGATAGGCCCCAACCCGAGCAACCCGATCAAAAAAATGTTGATAAAACTGAGCCGAAGGCTACTGTTTCAGAACAGATACCAGTAAAGCGCGAGGAGGTAATATCAAAACCTCAACCACAAGTTAAATTGGTTGAACCAACACCAGCAGTAGAAGAAACTGTACTGGTGAGTACGAAACTTGCCGAAAAAATTACACCAGCTCAGGCAGAAATTGAGTCCAAGGAGGAGGAGGTTACTTTATCCCTCGACATTGATCAACGTGAACCAGTCCATACCGATAGAAATCAAGTTGAACTTTCGGTTGAGGAGATTGGTACTAACGGAACTTCCGAAAGGCATATTTCTCCTACACTTGGAGAGAAATATCAAGGGAAACGGAAGTTTAGAAATGAGGTGCTTGGTGCTGGGAAAAAGGATATGGCTTCGGTAATTCAGAATAAGCCCATTGCCGATTTAACCAAGGCTATTGGCATCAACGATAAATTTTTGTTTACTAAAGAGCTCTTTAACGGAAACGCAGAGCTTTACTCCAAAGCCATTAAACAGCTTAATAGTTTCGACAATATCAACGATGCTTTAATCTATATTCAGGAAAATTTCTCGTGGGACGATCATAATGAAGCGGCCAATCAGCTAATTGAATTAGTTCGCAGAAAACTTTTACATGACTAGCAAACTATACATAGTTCCTACACCCATTGGAAACCTCGAGGATATAACTCTTAGGGCTATTCGCGTGCTCAAGGAATCGGATGTAATTCTGAGCGAGGATACCCGAACCAGTGGCGTTTTACTAAAGCATTTCGACATAAAGGCGCAGCTCTGGGCGCACCATAAATTTAATGAGCATCGAACCGTTGAGCAGATTGCGGAGCGGATTGCCAGCGGGCAAAAAATCTCTTTAATCTCCGATGCAGGAACTCCCGGCATTTCCGATCCGGGTTTTTTGCTTATCCGTACCTGCATCGACAAGGGCGTTGAGGTTGAATGCTTGCCAGGTGCAACAGCTTTTATCCCGGCTCTTGTGAATAGCGGTTTGCCCTGCGATAGATTTATTTTCGAAGGTTTTTTACCCCAGAAAAAAGGTCGAAATAAGCGGATTGAAGCATTAAGAGATGAACCCAGAACCATAGTTTTTTATGAGTCGCCTTTTAGGTTGGTAAAACTTTTACAGCAGCTGGCCGAGGTTTTTGGTGCAGATCGAAAAGCTTGCGTTTCGCGTGAAATATCGAAGCTGCACGAGGAAAATGCACGGGGAACTTTAGCAGAGCTAATTCAGCATTTCGAGGCCAAGGGTGTTAAGGGCGAAATTGTGGTGGTGGTGCAAGGTGCAGAAAGGGAGTAATCCCTTTTTATGTTAACTTAACTTAATAATTACCATGGAAGTACTAGGAATTGATATTGGCGGTTCGGCCATTAAGGGTGCAATTGTAAACACGCTTACTGGCGAGTTCATCACCGAAAGACATAGGATTGCAACCTCGCAACCAGCCAGCGTTGATGAGATTGCCAATACTGTCGTTAAGTTGGTTGAACACTTTGGGTGGAAGGGTAAAATTGGTTGTGGATTCCCGGCTGTAATTCAGAACGGAGTGGTTAAAACGGCTGCAAATATCGATAAAAAATTTATTGGAGTGGATGCCAATAAACTATTTATTAAGGCCACTGGGTGTGAGGTTAACGTTTTAAACGATGCCGATGTGGCCGGTTTCGCGGAGCTTAAGCTTGGTGCTGTTAAGGATTTTAAGGGGTTGGCCATTTTTCTTACCATTGGAACCGGCATTGGTTCGGCTTTTTTTAACAAGGGCGAGCTAATTCCCAATTCCGAACTTGGCCATATCTACATGAAAAATGGCCTAAAAGGAGAGATATTTACTTCGGATGCTGCTCGCAAGCGCGACGATTTGGATTGGAATGCCTGGGGCAAGCGTTTCAATAGTTACCTGCAATACCTTGAGCAGCTTTTTTACCCCGAGCTTATTATAATTGGTGGCGGAACAAGTAAAAAGTTGGATAAGTTCAAGTCGCAGCTCGATGTTAGGTGTCGGGTCGAAGCCGCAACGTTGCTCAATAACGCGGGGATTGTTGGTGCAGCTCTCCTTGCATAGATTTAACCAGGAAATCCCTTTTGTTAATAACATTTTTTGCTTCTTATCTTTGGGCAAAGCACAATAGTATGATCACATTCCCAAACGCCAAGATAAATATAGGCCTTTACATTACCGAGAAGCGACCGGATGGGTTTCACAATATCGAAACCATATTCTTACCCATTCCCAAACTTTGCGATATTCTTGAAGTTTTGCCTAAAACATCGGGTCGTAACTCCATAGAATTTAGCCAAACGGGACTAGCTGTCGATGCCGACATCTCTCAGAATCTATGCGTAAAAGCGTATTATCTTCTTAGTTCACACACGGCTTTACCCAATGTATTAATGCATTTGCATAAGCAAATTCCCATGGGTGCTGGCTTGGGAGGTGGTTCGGCCGATGGTGCCTTTGCGTTAAGGATGCTAAATACGCTTGCTGATAATCCAGTGGAAGATGAAAAATTACTCGACATTGCCCTGGAGTTGGGGAGCGACTGCCCATTTTTCCTAATCAATAAACCCTGCTTTGGACAGGGTAGGGGTGAAGTTTTGTCACCTGTCAATTTGCCGCTGAATGGGTGTTTTATTGCTATTGTTAACCCGGGAATTCATGTGAATACTGGGTTTGCCTACAAGAACTCACAACCCAAGCCTGCGCCTATTAACCTTAAACAACTTGACAGATTGGTAATTTCATCTTGGAGAGATAGTGTAAGTAACGATTTTGACAAAGTTGTTTTTCCTCATCATCCTGAAATTGAAAGGGTGAAGGAAAAACTTTACCAGCTAGGGGCCGTATACTCTAGCATGTCGGGGAGCGGATCGACTATATTTGGCATTTTTGCCGATGCTCCCGATTTGAAAGGTGAATTTCAAAATTATTTTACGCACATCTCTCGAATTTGAATTTATGAAGTTATCGTTTCGCCCTAGATTTTTTGCGATTTGTTCTCTTTTGTTATTCGGGTTAAGTTCTGTAAGGGTTTCTGCACAGTTTAATCCAATTCCAACGGCTCAATGGATTGAGGAGCATAAAGATTCGCTCCGCGATGTGTTGCTCCGGAATAAAACCCTGCCATTCGATTATGAGCATTCAATCCTGGCTGCACTGATGTATTATCCCAACTTGGAGGATACTCGTATCAATTTCAAAAAACGATCGCTTACCACCACCATGGCTGCGCTGCCAACCGTTGGAAGCATTTTTCGCCGCTCTGAGAATAGGCGATACTCAATTCTTATAAATCAGACGAAGAATAAACGTAAAGCCCCATTACTTAGGGATATACCCTTCGAGGCGAGAGTTGGGGTGATTGGTCACGAGCTTGCACATATTGTGGATTATAACCGGAAGAGTGGAGTTCGACTAGTTGGTAACGGGATAGCCTATTCGGTTAGCAATTCATTTAAGCGGAATCTAGAGAATAAGATAGATAGAATTACAATAAACAAAGGTTTAGGCGAAGGCCTTTATGCATTCCGACTTTTTGTGGAGCAGGAGGCTAATACTACCGATCGGTATCGCCGGTTTAAGAATAAAATCTACCTAACATCTGCCGATATTGAATCACTTGTAGAGTCCATAAATCAGCTGGCCATCGAAGATTAGGTAACTCCTTTTTTTGCTTTTTGACTACAAAAAACTTTGGAAAAAATTGAAAGGGATTATTGTTTAATCCCTTTTTTTATTAATTTTAGGAAAGATAAATCCCATGTTTATAAATAATTATACATTCATAATATGAATTTTTTCGTGAGTAACTTTATAAGTATTGTTGCAGCAGGCACAGTTGCAACAATAGTGCTGAGTAGGGTATTCAAAAATTCTGTATTCGTAAAAGTTGGGATTGTTTGGCTAATCAACCTGCTTTTTTTGATGCTCACCATTGGGATTAAGTATAAGTTTTACGACGGCAACACGCCAGTTAATTTGCTTATTACTGTTATCAATATTGGCTTTAGTGTAATGTGTTTTTACTTTGGAGCCATTAAGGTTGTTCGCCCTCTCACTAAAGCCGTAGAAAAACTTAACGAGCTGGCTGAGGGAAATTTAATAATAGACGTTGATACTACATGTGTTAATCCAAAAATCGATTTAGGACAGCTGGCCTGTGCTACCCAAAAGATAAAGGAGAACCTAACCAAGGTAGTAGGAGAAATAGATGTTAGCCTTGAAAAGTTAGCCAGCTCGAGCGAGCAGTTGAGCGCCGTTTCTCAAAAACTCTCTGAGGATGCTTTATCGGAGGCCTCATCGGTCGAGGAGGTTTCATCTTCGATGGAGGAGATGACAGCAAATATCCAGCAAAATAATGAGAATGCCCAGCGAACTGACAAGATATCGACAAGGGTTTCGCAGGGGGTGAAGAAGGTTGGTGTGGCATCAAATGAGAGTTTAGTGTCAATAAAAAATATTGCCGAAAAAATCAATATTATCAACGATATAGCTTTCCAAACCAATATACTCGCACTAAATGCCGCTGTTGAAGCGGCCCGAGCGGGAGATCAAGGAAAGGGATTTGCAGTAGTTGCAGCCGAAGTACGTAAGTTGGCCGAGCGCAGCAAAATTGCTGCCGACGAGATTGTTTCGCTTGCCTCGAAAAGTGTTGCTGTAACCGAGGGGGCAGCAAAACTCCTGGAGACATTAATTCCCGAAATTGAAGAAACTGCCAAGCTAGTTCAGGAAATTTCCTCGGCAAGCATGGAGCAGTCATCGGGAGCCGATCAGGTAAATACAGCCATACAACAGCTTAACCTTTTTATTCAGCAAAATGCCGAAACAAGCCAGCAAATGGCCTCTAGCTCCGAGGAACTAAAATCTTTTGCCGATAGGCTTAAGGATACTATCAGCTACTTTAAGTTTTAATAAGAGGGTTTTACGATAAATCATTTTTACTAAATCCTTAATCCTAATCTAACAACCGATCTGGTAATCCAGCCTTTACTTTGGCTGGATGACGAGACCGATAACCGATATCCGATTATCTCGTCAACCTCCAAAAAACGTCGGTTTCCGAGACAGGCTGATTACCGATAACAAAGAGCCTCCCTGTCTTAGTCCGGTTACTTTCGGGTTTTCATCAAGCTGGCGCAGATCTCGTACTCCTCTCGTTGAATATGGATGTTTAGTAGCTGCTCGAAAAACTCTTGATCCATAAATTTTGGGTGTGCGCTGTTGAACGCTAATTTTCCTGAGGTAGTAAGCTCTAAAAGAGAATGTTTAACCTTTTCTGTTGACTTTTCTATGGTTTGTGAATTCTCACTGGTGTTGGTATTTGAACTGCTTTCTTCGTTATACTTTTGTTTTGTAATTATTGGCTTCTGAGTTTTATTGTTTTCAATTTCCCTTTCATTTTGCTCATTGCCTCGGTTACGTTCGTTAGTAGAAACCTCCTTCTCAAAGTTGTTGATCGATTCCAAAATCTGAGTGTACTCTGGAATATCCTTGAAGTTGCCAAGGAATGCAACAATCATGTTTTGAATTTTAAGGTTTTCGGCATTCTCCGTTAAAATGTTTTTGCCGAATGCCTGTCTATTCGATAGGTTGTACGACCGCTGATTCGAAAGAGGCTCACCAAGAAGATATCGAATCTCCTTCTCATTGGCTCGCAGAGTAGCTAGATTTTCGGTTACTCTTTGCCTGAGCGCTACGAGTAGTTGATTCATTAACGTTTTCATATTGAGGTGTTATTAGTTTTCACATATTTTCTACTACAAACATACAGCTAAGCCAAAATGTTCAAAAGCGTAAAAACACTGAAATTATTAAACTTAAGGTATATAGGTGAAAATGCGTAGTTGATCACAGAATAGTTATCAAAGTTAATAGAACTAGCCTTTATAATATTTTAGATTTAGATTGTTTAGTTCATTATATTTCCTAATTTTAGAGAGAATCTTGCGAGATAATTAATTATATCAAAAGGCAATTATTTGTGGAAAACCCCGATTGCAACATGGGAGTAAAAAGTGATATATATAGGGATATTATTAAACGTGCCCCTTTCGGGTACGCATACCATAAGATTGTTACCGATGATGTAGGAAGCCCAGTTGACTATGTTTTTATTGACGCTAACCACGCATTTGAGGAGTTAACGGGCTTGGCAATTCAACAAATTATAGGCAAATCTGCATCGCAGGTAATTCCTGATCTGAAAAATTCACCATTTGATTGGATTTCGCTCTACGTAAGTATTGTGCTAACAGGCGATACTAGAGAGTTTGAGCAGTATAGTCATCCACTTAAGCGCTGGTATAAGGTTCAGGTTTATTCACCCGAAAAGGGCTATTTTTCTACCGTCTTTCTCGATATTACTAAAGAGAAGATAGTATATGAGGAACTTAGTAATTTTTTTGATGTTAACCTCGATCTGCTTTGCATTGCCGATACCAATGGCAATTTTATTAAAGTAAACAGGGAGTGGGAGAGGGTACTTGGTTTCACAATAGAGGAGTTACAGAATAAGAATTTCATGGATTTTATCCATCCCAACGATATAGAGATAACCCAACATGCCGTGCAGGAGCTTATAGCCCAGAGGGAAGTGATAAATTTTGTTAATCGGTATAGGGCTAAAGATGGAACCTATCGGAATATTGAGTGGCGAAGCCATCCCAAGGGTAACCTAATTTATGCAGCTGCCCGCGACATTACTAATCAAATAGTTAAGGAAAAGCTAATTGGGGTTAGGGTCAACCTGATGGATTACGCTAAGGGGCATTCGCTTGAAGCCTTGCTTCAAAAAGCATTAGATAGTATTTGCAACCTGCTCGATAGCCCCATAGGTTTTTTCCATTTTGTAAATCCCGATCAAAAAACCATATCGTTGCAGCAATGGTCCACCGCTACTAAGGAAGTTTTCTGCAAAGCACCTGGGAGAGGAATGAACTACTTAATTGATGATGCGGGTGTTTGGGTTGATTGTATACGTGAGCGAAAACCAGTAATACACAACCATTACAACGATTTACCTCACAAAAAAGGATTGCCCGATGGGCATGCCAAGGTGGAGCGCGAGCTAGTTGTTCCGGTTATTCGCGACAATAAAATTGTGGCTATCCTAGGTGTTGGTAATAAGCAGGTTGACTATAACGAGAGTGATGCCAATTTTGTAGAATTTGTGGCCGACGTAACGTGGGAAATTGTTGAGGGGAAAAGAAACGAGGAGCAATTAGTGAAACTATCGCAGGCGGTTGAGCAAAGCCCTGCAAGTATAATTATTACTGATCTTAACGGCCAAATAGAGTATGTTAACCCTAAATTTACTCGGGTTTCAGGGTACGCCTCCGAAGAGATTTTGGGGCAAAATCCAAAGGTTCTTAAATCTGGTGCAACTTCAAAGGAGGTATACAAACAGCTTTGGGATACCATAAAAGATGGAAAAGAGTGGCGAGGTGAATTTCAGAATGTGAAGAAAAATGGTGAGCGATACTGGGAGTACGCTACCATCTCGCCAGTTGTTAACGAGTTTGGACAAGTTACCCACTACATAGCAGTAAAGGAAGATATAACTGAACGCAAAAAGGCTGAGGATGCTCTTCGCCGGAGCGAGTCAAAGCTTAAAGAACTAAACTCCACCAAGGATAAGTTTTTCTCCATTATTGGCCACGATATTAAAGGCGTGTTTAGCAGTATTCTGGTGATTTCCGATCTACTCGTTCAGCGTGTCCAGGAGAATAATATGGACGACCTCGATCAGTATAGCCTTATGCTCAACGATGTGGCTAAGAACGGGTATGCGCTTCTGGAGAATCTACTTAGCTGGTCGAGGATTCAGACGGGTCGAATAAAATTTCACCCCCTTGAATTCCCAATTTTTGGGGTTTTTCAAAATGTGATGGAGCTGCATAAGTTAAGTGTTGAGGAGAAAAAATTAACGGTTAAGCTAGATGTATCAAACGAACTAAGTGTTAAAGCCGATAAGTTTATGCTTGAGACCATTGTGCGAAATCTAATCTCCAATGCAATTAAATTCACTTATCCAAACGGAACTATATGTATTGTAGCCAAACAGATTGACGATGTTGTTCAGGTCTCCATATCTGACACTGGAGTTGGGATAAGGATTGAGGATATCCCAAAACTATTTAGGATTGAGACAAGCTATTCCACTCAAGGAACTAATAGAGAGATGGGTACTGGTTTAGGTTTAATTCTTTGCAAAGAGTTTGTAACTAGGCATAGTGGAGATATTTGGGTTGAAAGTGAGATTGGTAAGGGAACAACATTTCATTTCACGCTTCCCAGCTAATTGGGTGGCTCTTTCTATCGCACCTGTATAATTCTAATCAACTCAATTTTGAGCTGCACTCAACCTATCCCAACTTTCTATTTTTTTAAACACTCGACTAATTGTTAACGTTCGTATAACTAGGTATATAGCCAACTGACGCTGCTTAGTGCCGGTCTAAATAATTCATCTAACTATTGCGTTAAGGCATTTTATCTTATATTTGTACGCTATTTTTAAAAAATACTTTTTTACGGGGTAAGCTGACATTCCGAGGGATTTGTTCACTTATTCCGTTGTTGTTTTAAAGCGATCAATATTTACCAACTAAAAAATGCAATCAATGAAAGTTTTAGTTTGTATCAGTAATGTGCCCGACACTACAACTAAGGTTAAATTTACTGACAACAACACCAAGTTCGACTCAACAGGTGTTCAGTGGGTTATTAACCCCTGGGATGAGTTAGCGCTTACCCGTGCCCTTGAACTTAAGGACAACGCTTCGACCGGTGTTAAAGGCGTAACCGTTGCTCACGTTGGATTAGCAACAGCAGAGCCAACAATTCGTAAAGCCCTTGCCATTGGTGCCGATGACGCTATTCGCGTAAATTTAGACCCCACCGATGCCTATCAGGTTGCAGCCCAACTGGCCGAGGTTGTTAAAGCCGAAGGCTTTGATGTTGTACTTTGCGGAATTGAGTCGAGCGATTTTAACGGATCAACCGTTGGAAGTATGTTGGCCGAGTTCCTGGGATATCCTTCGGTATCTGCTGTTTCGGGATTAAACTTTGAGAATGGTGAATCCATAATTACACGTGAGATTGATGGCGGTAAAGAAACCGTTACTGTTCCAGCACCTTTCGTTGCTGTTGTACAAAAGGGTATTGCCAAAGAGCCCCGTATTGCTGCCATGCGCGGTATTATGCAAGCTCGTACTAAAGTGATTAAGCTGGTTGAGCCTGCTGCAGTTGATTCACTCTCAGCAGTAGTTTCCTTTGAACCACCTCAACCCCGCGCTAAGTGCGTGTTTGTTGATGCAGAAAATCCAAAGCAACTAGTTGAGTTGCTCCAGAACGAGGCAAAGGTGATTTAGTAATCCTATTGCTGAAAGCAAATGTCGAATATCGATTGACGATTTATAATTTAAAAAGATAGAGAATAATAGAGGCACTAAATCTTTTCCAAAATCTTCAATCGTTGCTCGATGTTCTTAAATCAAATCATAATTGACAAATAAAAAACACTAATATGTCAGTACTAGTTTTCACTGAGAATTGGGAAGGGAAATTCAAAAAGCTCTCGTTCGAGCTGGTATCATACGCTGCAAAGGTTGCCGAAATGATGGACACCACTGCAACAGCCCTTTCCATTGGCAACGTAGCCGACGATGAGCTTAGCAAGTTTGGCGCTTACGGAGCAACCAAGATCATCAACCTGAAAAATGATGCGCTAAATACCCTCGATAGTCAGGCCTATACCGCTGCAATTGCCGAGATTGCCCAGAGCGAAGGGGCAAAGGTTATTGTAGTTGCCAATAATAATACGGGTAAATCGGTAGCCCCAAGATTATCGGTTAGGCTTAAGGCAGCAATTGGTTCGGGTGTTAGCAAGTTACCCCTAAGCACCAGTCCCTTTGTTGTGTATAAAAGAGCTTACTCTGGCAATGCGTTTGCTCATGTTGAGCTAAAATCGGAGGTTAAAATCCTTACGCTTGCCCAAAACTCCTTCGATATAATTGAAACTGCAAATCAGGCAACAATTGTAGCCGGATCGGTTAGCGTTGATGCGGGAATGGTTAAAACCAAGGTTAAGGATGTGCAAAAGCAAACAGGAAAACTGCTGTTAACCGATGCCGAGATTGTGGTTTCGGGTGGCCGTGGAATGAAATCGCCCGATAACTGGGCTCCTCTACTGGAACTTGCCAATGCTTTGGGCGCAGCAACCGCATGCTCACGACCAGTTTCCGACGAGGGTTGGCGCCCTCACGATGAGCACACCGGTCAAACCGGAAAGATTGTGGCTCCAAACCTTTACTTTGCCATTGGTATTTCGGGGGCAACTCAGCACCTGGCAGGTGTTAGCTCATCAAAATACATCGTGGCTATTAATACCGACAAGGACGCGCCCATTTTTGAGGCTGCTCAGTATGGTATTGTGGGTGATGCAGCTAAGGTATTGCCCAAGCTGGTTGAGGCCGTGAAGGAGGCGAAGGGAAGGTAAGGAAGAAAGATTGGTTGATTGGTTAAATAATAATAATGAATTTCGATTAACGATTTAATATTTAAGAAGTATGGAGTATAGATAACACTTCCAGTATAACTTCTTAAATCTAAAATCGTTGTTCCCTGTTCGAAATTCCATTTATCGAACGGTTTAAAATCACAAAATATGAATCAGATATTCTTCGCCCTCTCCCTTCTGCTTACGTTTGCCGTGTTTGGTTATACAGCCTGGCGATACGTAAAGATTTTTATGGTCACCAGGCCTGCATTCCCTGTGAGGGATTTTGGCAAGCGCTTTATGCTGATGATGAACGTGGCCATTGG
>CAZBBA010000004.1:0-98324 GCA_964490015.1 uncultured Rikenellaceae bacterium | reverse complement strand
GTAATCTTAATGATTAGCTTGCGGCCGTTCCAGAGGTGGCGGATAAGTTCGATTAGGTCGATTTCGTCGGAAGGGGATTTAATTTTTTCTGTCATATGTTATAGCGTTCTACGTTTTGCGTTCTGCGTTCTACGTTTTACGTTCTATGTTTGGGGTACAACGTTCTACGTTAAGGTATAAATTTGGGACCTTTGAGGTTAGATTTTTTAAGATATTGAATTAAACTGGCTGATTTGCGAGAGATTTTATCGGTTCGTTCCAGAAGGTTGTCTAAATCTTCTTGGTTTAAATATTTATAATCGAAGGCTCTGTATGCCTGTGATCTTACTTCGTCGTTTGAGCCCTTGGCTATTGATATAAAGTTTACAAACTCTTTATTACCTCCTCTTCCAAATCCCTCACTTATGTTATCCATTATTGATCCTGATGCAGCTCTTATCTGGTCGCGAAAACGGTAATCATTTACAAAAGGCTCTTTAGATGTGATTTCGAAAACTAATTTACTTAACTCTCTAGCTTCTTGCCAAATTTCAAGGTCTTCGAAACGGGTGATTTTCATAGCGTTCAGCGTTCTACGTTCAGCGTTCAGCGTTCAGCGTTCTGGGTTTTACGTTTGGCGTTTGGCGTTCTACGTTTTACGTTTTGCGCTGTGTCTCTGCTTGTCTCGTAAGCCACTGTATTTTGTGGGTGACGAGATAAGACAGCCGTTCTTTGGCTGGATGACGAGATTCGGCGTTTTGTCCACAACCGAGCGTATTTTGCGAGCTCGGCGTAGCCAAATTAACACAAATACTCTCAAATTATAAAAATGATATTTGTGTTAATCTGTGTAATTTGTGGATAGAACAATTTGGAATTTATACACAGCTTCGCCCCGTCAGTCACAGGGAATAGTGCGACTGTTAGGGGGTATTGTCTTAAAGACATGGAGTTTATAACTCCTGTGCTATAGAATTAAAAACCCCATTGTCTCCTAGGAGAAGGGGTAAACAAAAGTAATATTTTTTTTAGTGCGAGCAAACAAAAATGGGATTTGGTTTGGCGCTTTATGGCCAGTTTGTAAATGCGATGATGATCAGTTGAAATATTAATTGGGCATTTGTCTTAACCACAAAACCACACAAATTACACTTAAGTGCAATGGACACAAATGACTAGGCTGGGGATGATGTTAATGGTTGACAAGATTAGCTTATAGCGTTCAGCGTTCTGCGCCGTGTCTCGGGAGACAGCCGCTTATTGGCTGGCTAACGAGATTTTACGTCATTGCGAGGCTTGCGTTTTTCCGATAAAGGACATCGGAACAGGTATTGCAAGGCGTGGCAACCTGTTAAAAGTTGAGGGTGTATCAAAAGACTAAGAAGTTATTTTTATTCTCTTTGTGCTTTGTGACTAAGTGGTAAAGCAAGTGTAAAGACAGATGACGGGAGCCAGAAGGCTAAATAGAAACACTAGTATCCACATAGGCACATAGAAATCTTTAACTACACCCCTTGCCCGTCACTATCCGCTACCCCCAACCCGTTCGAACTCCATAGCTGTGAACCCAAAAACTTTGCTATTTTTGTGATTCATATGTTTTGCCATGCCAAAACCCCTCGACATAAACACTGCCCTCGATCGTGCCCAATGGCTCTGCAGCCAGAGCGAGAGGTGTGTTTTCGATATTAGCCAGAAACTCCATCAGTGGGGAGTAGACCCCAACGATTCCAAAAGAATTCTCGATTCGCTGGTTGCCGATGGGTTTATCGATGAGGCTCGATACGCCCAGAGTTTTGCCCGCGAAAAGGCTCGCTTTAACCGCTGGGGTCCTAAGAAAATTGAGATGGCGCTGCGCGCCAAGCGCATTGCCGATGAGTACATTCAGCAATCCATGTCAGCAATTCAAGAGTTAACATCTACCTCTATTCTCGAGGAGCTTATTTCCAAAAAAGCCAAATTCATCAAGTATAAGGATAGCTACGACCTTAAAAGTAAACTCCTCCGCTTTGGCATCTCACGAGGCTTTGAGTATGCCGAAGTTGCGAAGTCTGTTGAAAAGGTTGTTTCAGATTACAAGTAGCAGTCCGATTAAGGTTGTCAATCAATTCCACGAATCGAGTATGTGCAAAAAGTTTAATTTCATCGTTCTTACCATTATAGCCTTTGTACTGCTCTCCTCCAGTAGTGTAAACTCACAGGTAGTGCAGGGTTTTGTGTACGATGAGCAGGGACTTCCAGTGGTTGGAGCTACCGTTTATCTCGATGGCACAACAATCGGAACCACTTCAGACACCAAGGGATATTTTATCCTAAAACTCACTGCAGTAACCAATTCATCCCTGGTTGTACGCTTTATGGGTTACGAAACAGTAATCATCTCAAATCCTTTTGATGCAAGTTCACACACAGTTACTCTTACCCCCAAGCCCCTGGCTATTCGTGAGGTTTTTGTGGTTCCCAATCCCTTTACCCTTGAGCAGATGATAAAGGTTTTTAGGCAGGAGTTTCTGGGGACCAACTGGGCTGGCCGCCGTTGCGTTATTCTTAATGAGGATGATGTTGATTTGTACTTCGATTACAGCACTAATCGCCTGGAGGCAACATCGCTTAAGCCATTGCAAATTGAAAACCGATATCTGGGCTATCGAGTTGAGTTTGATTTGGTAAACTTCTACGTAAAGTTCAACAAGCGAACGCTTAAGCGTGATTTTATCCATAGCAGCCTGTTTCTGGGGACATCATTTTTTGCTGATTATCCCGAGGTAACCACGCGTCACAATAGACGCCGGTACGATAGCTACCAGGGTTCACAGCTTAACTTTTTTAGAGATTTAGCCCAGATGAGTTGGGGCAAGGATGGCTTTACGCTATTTGTAGGGAGTTTACCCGCATTACCCAACACCGCTTTTGCCGTAAAGGATACGCTGGGATTGAAGCAGGTCACCATTTTGCCCGATCCGCAGGTACCCAAAATCTTTGATATATACGGAAATCCAATTCACCCTAAAACCCGATCGTTTAACCTGCTATACAGGCGAAAGCAACAGTCGCTAGTAAAGTTTACCACCAGCCAGTTTTACATCGATGCGCATGGTAATAACTCGCACCCTGATAAAATAGCCTTTGGAGGCGAGATGGGCAAGCGGCGATTCGGAAACCTTTTGCCGCTGGATTATGTGCCCTAACAAAACAATATCATTTTCGCCCTTTTTCACTACCTTTGTGCCCTAAATAAAGAGATAAGCAATGATTACCACCGATCATATCAAGGAGTTGGTTAAGCGCATGGAAGCGCTGAGGAGGCATCTTTGACATCGATAGCAAAACCATAACGCTCGACGAGGAGGAGCAGAAATCGCAGGATCCCACATTCTGGGATAACCCCACCGAGGCCGAAAAACAGCTAAAAAAAATTGCCGAGATTAAGCAGTGGATCACATCCTACGCCGAGGTAAAGGGCCTGGTTGATGATCTGCAGGTTATTTACGATTTTTGCAAGGAGGGCGAGGGTTCCGAGGCTGAGGTTGAGCAACACTATCAAACCACGATGGAACGCCTTGGCGACCTCGAGATGATGAATATGCTCCGCCACGAGGAGGATAAGCTAGGGGCAATCCTTAAGATAAATTCTGGTGCTGGAGGAATCGATAGCATGGACTGGGCCGAGATGCTTATGCGTATGTACCTGCGCTGGGGCGAGCGCAACGGGTTCGTTACTACCCTTGTGGATATGCTTGAGGGCGATGAGGCTGGCATAAAATCGGCAACCATCGAGTTTTCGGGAAATCTGGCTTATGGTTTCCTTAAGGGCGAGAATGGCGTGCACCGCCTGGTGCGCATTTCACCCTTTAACTCCAACGGCAAGCGGCACACATCGTTTGCATCGGTATTTGTGGCTCCCGCAGTTGACGATTCCATTGATATTGTGGTGAATCCAGCCGACGTAAAGTGGGACACCTACCGCTCCTCCGGTGCGGGCGGGCAGAATGTGAATAAAGTGGAAACAGGTGTGCGCCTTTACCATATCCCCACCGGAATTGTGGTAGAGAATACCGAAACCCGATCGCAGCACAACAACCGCGAGAACGCCATGCGCCTTTTAAAAGCCCATCTTTACGAGTTAGAGCTGCGCAAGCGCAAGGAAAAACAGGCCGAGATAGAGGGGAAAAAGCTTAAAATTGAGTGGGGTTCGCAGATTCGGAATTACGTTCTACATCCCTATAAACTTGTTAAGGATGTGCGAACTGGCCACGAAACCGGCAATGTGAATGATGTGCTCGATGGAGAGCTCAGCTCGTTTATCAAAGAGTACCTAATGCAGTTTGGCGCCGAGTACTAACCGATTCACGTATCATTTCCCTAGTATTTCCTCATAAACTGAGTGTTGTGATAATATTGTTGCCGTGAGTTAAACAACTTACGGCAATATTTGTTATTTGCCTATCACTTACGCTAATATAGATAGATGCATTTTTTTGCGTTTATTAAAACATTGTTTTACAGTATGCTCAAAAACATGTAGGCAAAATAGCTGTAAAAAAATGTTCCAAAAATTTGTGATTGTACTGTATCGCGCTTAATTTCGGCATCAGAATAAATTACTTATAAACCTAAACTTAAAACTAACACAATGATTGGAAACCCAATGTTCTGGTTAGTTCCCGCAGCCTCCATTTTGGCATTAACATTTGCCTGGAGGTTTTTTGCTCAAATGATGCGAGCAGATGAGGGGACAGATACTATGAAAAAGATTGCTGCGCACGTTCGCAAGGGTGCTGGAGCATATCTTAGGCAGCAGTATAAGATTGTAATTATTGTTTTTCTGGTAATAACCGTAATCTTCTCGATTCTGGCCTACGGTTTAGGAGTGCAAAACCCCTGGGTGCCTTTTGCATTTATCACCGGCGGCGCATTCTCGGGCTTAGCCGGTTTTTTTGGCATGAAAGCGGCCACTTTTGCCTCGGCCCGCGTTGCCAATGCTTGTAGGGAATCGCTTAACGCTGGCTTGAGATTGGCATTCCGAAGCGGTGCCGTAATGGGACTGGTTGTTGTGGGCTTGGTTCTGCTCGATATCTCCATCTGGTTTATCGTGCTTAACTACTTTATCCCCGAAATGGACGGTGGATATAAGCTTATGACCATTACTGCCGTAATGCTTACCTTCGGTATGGGTGCATCTACCCAGGCTCTATTTGCCCGTGTGGGTGGTGGTATTTATACCAAGGCTGCCGATGTGGGTGCTGATCTTGTGGGTAAGGTAGAGGCCAATATCCCCGAGGATGACCCCCGTAACCCCGCTACCATTGCCGATAACGTAGGCGATAACGTGGGCGATGTGGCAGGTATGGGCGCCGACCTTTTCGAATCGTTTGCTGCTTCAATTCTAGCGTCGGCACTTTTGGGTGCTGCTGCCTACATAAATAGTCCGCTACAGAACAATGCGGTTATTGCTCCTATGGTTATTGCTGCTGTGGGGACAATGCTTTCAATTCTTGGTGTTTTCCTTGTTCGCACCAAGGAAGGTGCTACGCAGAAACAGCTGCTAAAATCGCTTGGTTTTGGCGTAAATGTTAGCGCTGCACTTATAGTTGTGGCCTCGTATTTTATCCTAAAATTCTTAGGGCTTGATATGGGTATTTGGGGATCGATAATTGTTGGTCTTGTTGCTGGTATTGCCATTGGACAATCAACCGAGTATTTTACAGCATCGGCTTACCGTCCAACTCAAAAGATAGCAGAGGCAAGTGGAACAGGGCCTGCAACTGTAATTATTAGTGGAGTTGGTACCGGTTTGGTTTCGGCTGCTGTACCACTTGGAATTATTGTTGTGGCTATTACCCTAGCATTTGGCTTTGCCACTGGCTTTAAATTTGATTCAGATAGCTTAAACTTTGGTCTATACGGAATTGGTATTGCTGCTGTTGGGATGCTTTCAACTTTAGGTATTACTCTTGCCACCGATGCCTACGGGCCAATTGCCGATAACGCAGGTGGAAACGCTGAGATGAGCCACTTGGGCCCTGAGGTTCGTAAGCGCACCGATGCTCTTGATGCTCTAGGAAATACTACCGCTGCAACGGGTAAAGGATTTGCCATTGGTAGCGCTGCCCTAACTGCACTTGCCCTTTTGGCCTCGTACTTTGAGGAGATTAGGATGATGTACGTGAAGTTTTTGGATAGGCCAGATGAGTTGATCAATGGTGTTAAAGCTATTGATGCAAAATTCATCGATTTTGTTCAGCACTACGAGATTCACCTTATGAATCCAATGGTGATTGTAGGGCTATTTATTGGTGTTATGGCTGTATTCCTCTTTAGCGGTATGACCATGAATGCCGTAGGCCGTGCTGCTCAGAAAATGGTTGACGAGGTTCGTCGTCAGTTCCGCGATATCCCTGGTATTATGGAGGGGAAAGCTGAGCCCGATTACGCCCGTTGCGTTGAGATTTCGACCAAAGGCGCGCAGCGCGAGATGTTAACCCCATCGCTTATCGCACTTCTTATCCCTGTTGTTGTGGGTATCGTATTTGGTGTTCCTGGGATTGCAGGTTTGCTGCTTGGTACCATCTCCAGCGGCTTTGCATTGGCTATATTTATGGCTAATGCTGGTGGCGCTTGGGACAACGCCAAAAAGTACGTTGAGGAGGGCAACTTTGGCGGGAAAGGTTCCGATGCTCACAAGGCAACCGTAATTGGTGATACCGTTGGCGATCCGTTTAAGGACACTTCGGGCCCTAGTTTAAACATCCTGATTAAGCTTATGGTAATGGCCTCTGTTGTTACTGTTGGGGTAGCCGTTTCGTACCATATCTTGTAGATAATACTTATCTTTTTTACCGAAAGAGCCGGGGTGTCCCGGCTCTTTTTTTGTATATCATTGACTTTTACCCGGGAATAGCATACATTTGTGGGTAAAGCCATATATGCCATGAAAAGATTAAGCATTATCTCGACGTTCCTCCTGGGAGTAATTTTATCATCTTGCTTAACGCATTTCTTCGCTGTGCCACAACCCGTGGACGTAAAGAACAGCAAGCAGATGCCTAAGGAGATTTTAGGTAAGTGGACAAAGGATAACGAGAATGAGATTCATATTATCGACAAAAACTCGTGGACAAATATCACCACCGATTCTCTGGGTAATACAACCACAAAGGTTGAGCATCGGCTATGCGATAGCCTGGTTATTAAGCGTGCAGGTAAGAGGTACTTTATAAATACGCTGGAGGATAATGGGTACTGGATTGTATACCTTGGATATAAAGACAAAAACCAATTTATTGTGAAGGGGCTGGGCGAGGCTGATACGTTGACTCTAAAATCGGTTTTAAATCTCACACCCGACTCGGTTGCCTCTGGCAATGAGCTTTACTACAATCGACGAAACTTAACCCGAAAACAGCTGGAGAAACTCATCGAAAAAGGTGGCTTTGCCGATACCCTTATCGTTTTCGATATTAAGAGTAGAACCATTCAGAATTAGCATTCTCTCAATTTTTTTGCTTTGAGGTTTAAACGCTAAGGCGCAAAAACGCCAATTTATTTAGCGACTTAGCGGCTTTGCGTTTAAATGTATACTGATATCACTCAAACTACCTTACCGCAATTCCAATCACCAGCACATCATCAACCTGATCGTGGTGTGCTTGCCACTTGTCCAGGGTATCCTCTAACTGATGCTTCTGATCTGGCATTGGAAGGCTGTGAACGTTGGCCAGCAGCTGCTTAAAGGGTTTGGCCATAAACTTTCGACCATCGGGGCCGCCAAACTGATCAACAAATCCATCGGAGAAAATGTAAAGGTTGTCACCTAATTGCAAATCAATAGACTGAACCGTAAACTGCATATCCTGCTTGGGATGCACGCCAACCGGCATCTTGTCGGCCTTGAATTCAGTCAACTCACCATTCCGTACCAGGTACAGCGGGTTGTATGCTCCTGCAAAGTGAACCCTCTTCATATCTTTTTGAAAAACGCAAAGCGCCATATCCATACCATCGCGCGATTCGCCCTCTTTACCAGTTTGCCAAAGCGTGGTAATGATTTTTTGTCGAAGTGTACTAAGGATTTGGTTAGGTTCAGTAATGCCCTCCACATTCACAATGTCGTTTAGGAACGAAACGCCCATCATGCTCATAAAAGCCCCTGGTACACCATGGCCAGTGCAATCGGCAGCGGCTATAATAATGTTTTCATTCTTGTCGGTCATCCAGAAAAAGTCGCCGCTCACAATATCGCGGGGGCGGAATAGAATAAAGTACTCCGAGAGTAGCCCTTTAACAATTTCCTGTGATGGCATTACTGCGGTTTGAATCCTGCGGGCATAGGCAATGCTCTGGGTAATCTCCTCGTTCTGCTTGAATATCTGATCACGTTGTACCTCAATCTCATCGCGCTGGGCTTCAATCTCCTCCTTTTGCTGGAGGATTTCCTTATTGTAAATCTCCAGATCGTCGCGTTGTTTCTTAAGAACCTCCTTTTGCTCCTCAATTGTCTTTGTTCTCTCCTTTACTTTTTGCTCAAGGATTTCCTTCTCCTTCCTAAGGCTTCTCTCCCTGATTCTAACAATTGCAATAAAAAGAATTAGGATAAACACAAGGCAAATGGCGTAAAACCAGGTGGTTTGCCAGAATGGAGGTTTAATTTCAACGGCAAAATCGAGGGTATTACTAATATTTCCCAGAATATCTCGGGCTCTGATGGAAACATTGTATTTGCCCGATGGCAGGAACGGGAAATCGAGGTTTGGATTGTTATTCCATTCGGACCAGCTATCCATTAATCCCGAAATCATGTATTGAAAAACCACTGATCCCTCCTTGATGTACGAGGGGGCGCTTATGCGAACCTTAAGTGAATTGTTGGAATAGCTGAGTTCAAGATTCTCCTTGGTGAGCAAAACGCCATCTTTATCTTTTAAACTTTTAAAGAAAATGTCAAGGGGTTTAATGGTTGTGTCGGCTTTGGACGATACAATTCTGTAAACCTGCGAATACCCGTTTACAATAAGTATGGTGGAGTCGTTCTCAATGCTTATGTAGTTGGGGTTATCGAGTAGATTTAGGAAACTTGTATTCAGGCTGATTATATTGCTAGCCGATAGGCATTCCCATTGCTTGCTCGATTTGAACCAGGTATAATCGGGTTGATTGAAAATGATGTTGTTGTAAGATGATATTTCAAATTTGCTGGCGGGCGAAAGGGTATGGGCACTTGTATCGAATATATATGCTCCACTCGAGCTGAAAGCCATGGCTTCGCCATTTACCCAACGGACTAATGGATTGCTAAACTCCGTTCCGGGAATTGAAATTTTTTCGACCTCAAACTTCGACGATGAAACCTTTTTCACCAAGAGTACATCAAACTCATCGGAAAGAAGGAATTCATTGGGTGTAAGTTGGATAAAGCTAACCACCAAATGGTTGTCGCCCTCAATAACAGGGGTAATGCTCCACCTATTCTTGGTTGGAGTGGCAATATATGCCCCATCGTCGGCACCCAGAAGGAAGATGTTATCGTCTAACGATGAAACGGCAAGGTATGTAATATTGAGGTTTCGAACAACCAGCTCGGCGGAGCTGGAGGTAATCTCGTAGAGACCAAAATTTGTGGCGGCGTAAAGTTTCCCATTGTGTTTTAAAAGCTGCCTAACTTTGCCCTGCAGGCCGGTCACTTTGTTGTACGAGTGTCTTATGGACTGTAGCTGGTAGATAGTTTTCTTTTGCTGAGGCAGCTCGCGTTCCATGCTCACTGGAGTTACCTCCTGCGTGGTTCGTGCAATCTCTGCTGCATCATCCGTTTTGTCGGCTCTTCGATTGAACAGCCGCGTAAGAAATCCTTTTTTCTTCTGTTCTACAGTTTCCTCCTGGGGAGCAATAGGCTGTTGAACTGGTTCGGGTTCGGTTTTTTTTACAGTTGTTGTTTTGGGTTTTACCGTTACACTTAACGCTTTGTAGTCGCGAATCTCATCGAGGTAAAAGAGGCCTTCACTCGAACCCACGTAAAGCTTCCCATTGAATTCGGTTCCCGAGAGTATATTCCCTCTAAGTCCCTGGTAGTAGGCGTAGGTTCTAACCGGAATTTTTAGGTCAACGCGCGAAATGCCCATCCCATGGGATAACCAGATACCCCCACTGTTGTCTTGTCCTATAGAGTAGATCTCGTCATCGGGCAAGCCGTTGATGTAGTTTAGGGTGTATTCGGTTGTCCCATCGGCGCTGTTGATTACCAGACAGCCCCCGTTTAGCGTAGCTAGCACAAAGCTTTTACTGTCTATCGACATTCCACCAGTGGGAACGCTGGCGTTGAGGTAAGCTTGATCCTTAATGGCGTAAGGCGAGAGACGATTACCATCGAACCTGAAAATCCTATTATTAGTTGTGCCAAAGTATGCGTGCTTTCCGTGGATAAAAGAAAAAGTCATATCAACTCCCATGGGTAATCCAGCTTGCATCTCGTAACTTCCGTCGGGCTTGTTCAGGTAGATAAGCGCTTTGTTTTTTACGTGATATATATTACCTTCAATCTCGAAAAAATCCGATATAAAAACTTGCGGCCGTTTATCGGTGTAAAGCGTGTCGTAGCTAATAGTGGGGTCGGTGGTTATACGACAAATGGTGTAGGGTGATATTACTAGTAACCCATTGGTGATTTTTGAGAACTTGTAGAAGTAATCGTTTTCCGATGCTTCTATTAAAAGTTGCTGAGAGTAGGTTCCATCAGTGTTTGGTTGAAAATACCCAACTCCCTTATCGGTGCAGTAAAACAACTGATTGCTGTAGGCAATGGCAATAGGGCGTCCCTGGACTCCAAGGTTTTCCCATTGTAAACCATCAAAGGAAAAAATACCCTTTCGGTTTAAAACATACATAAGCCCATTATGTCCCTGTGCGAATCCCCAGTTCTGATTGCTTACCCCATCGGGGAGCCTGTAATGCGAAAGGTATGGATTCCCTTTTTGAGAAAATCCCTCGGAAAATACGAAGATCAAACTCAAGATGAGTATAATTCTTCTAAGGGCAAGGTGATTTTTCATGGCTTTATGGGTTAAATACAGCACAAGTTACAACAAAAACGTACAATTTTATTAATAATGACTACAATTTACCGTTGGATTTTCTGATGATTGCCATTTGATAGCTACCCGGTCCATGTGTCGCGATCGAGACTTCGGTACTGAATAGCCTCGGCAACATGTTCGGGTTTTATGGATTCGCAGCGGTCTAAATCGGCAATGGTTCGCGATACCTTTAGAATTCGGTCGTATGCCCGGGCCGAAAGGCCTAGCCTTTCCATGGCATTTTTGAGAAGCGCGGTTCCTGCCTCGTTTAAAACACAGAACTTACGAATAAGTTTGCTGCTCATTTGGGCATTACAGTAAATACCTTTCCATTCAATAAAACGCTCGGCTTGTATTTCGCGAGCCTTAACTACCCTAGCCCTCACCAATGCAGAGGGCTCTGCCTGCGGCGATTCAGCCAACTTCTCAAAAGGAACGGGAACAACCTCAACGTGAATGTCGATGCGGTCGAGGAGAGGCCCTGATATTTTATTCAGATATTTTTGAACCACTCCAGCCGAGCAAACGCACTCCCGTTCAGGATGATTGTAGTACCCACAAGGGCAGGGATTCATGGACGCTACCAGCATAAACGAGGCTGGGTATTCCACCGAGAACTTAGCACGCGATATGGTAATTACTCTATCCTCAAGCGGTTGACGCATAACCTCAAGAACTGTTCTTTTGAATTCTGGTAACTCATCGAGGAACAAAACTCCATTATGCGCCAATGATATTTCGCCGGGTTGGGGATAGGTTCCGCCGCCGACAAGGGCCACGTCCGAAATTGTGTGGTGAGGGCTGCGGAATGGCCTTCGGGTCATTAGCGATGTTTCTTTATCAACTTTTCCTGCTACAGAATGAATCTTAGTGGTTTCCAGCGCTTCGCGCAGGGTAAGTGGAGGAATTATGGTGGGTAAACGCTTGGCCAACATGGTTTTTCCTGCACCCGGAGGGCCAATCATAATTAAATTATGACCTCCAGCAGCCGCTACCTCAAAGGCACGTTTAACATTTTCCTGGCCCTTAACATCCGAGAAATCTACCTCATACTCATTGGCATGCTGGATAAACTCGGCTCGAGTATCAACAGTTGTTGGGATTAATGTGGTTTCGCCGTTAAGAAACTCCACCACTTCCTTTAATTTTTCTACGCCGTAAACCTCTAAGTTGTTTACAACTGCCGCTTCGCGGGCGTTATCTTTGGGTATGATTAAGCCCTTGAATCCCTCTTCCCTGGCCTGGATGGCAATGGGGAGTATGCCCTTAATGGGCTGCACCGAACCATCGAGCGACAGCTCACCCATTATCACAAAGTCCCCAAGCATACTGGGATTAATTACTTCCGATGCGGCCATAATCCCAACGGCTAGCGGAAGGTCGTAGGCTGCACCCTCTTTACGAATATCGGCGGGTGCCATATTTATAACCACTCTTTTCTTGGGCATCTTCCGATTTACCGATTCCAACGCTGTGGCAATACGTTGTTGGCTTTCGCGAACAGCGTTATCGGGTAGCCCCACCAGAAAGAAGTTAATTCCTTGGCCTACGCTTACCTCAATGGTTATGGTTGTTGCCTTTATACCATGTACAGCACTACCGTATGTTTTTACTAACATAGATGTAGTTGTATGTTTGTGGAATTAAAGGTAATAAATGCAAATGACGCGTAACGAGATTAAATGGGAATTTTGACAAAAATCCAACAAAAAAAGGCAGCCAAGTGGCTGCCTTTCATTTAAGTATATGCGTATTTGCTAGAAAACACTGGCAATATCGGCTGCTAATGAAGAAAACTCATCGCTTGTGAGTTTTACCCGGGGCTTGGAGAAGCTAATATCGGCCTCGCTGTTCAGTGGCACCAGGTGAATATGTGCATGGGGAACCTCAAGCCCTAGTACAGCAACCCCAATACGTTTGCAGGGTACAATTTTTTCGATGGCAATAGCCACACGTTTAGCGAAAACCATCATGCCAGCAAGGGTTTCATCGTCTACATCAAAAATGTAGTCGATCTCCTGTTTGGGGATCACTAGCGTATGGCCTTTAGCCAACGGGTTAATGTCGAGAAAGGCAAAATAGCGATCATCCTCTGCAACTTTATACGAGGGAATTTCGCCTGCTGCAATTTTTGAGAAGATTGATGCCATAATTTTTCCCTTTTATAGGTTTTACCTAGAAATGTCGATTATCTCGAAAGTAACGGTTCCCGATGGGATATTTACTTCTACCTTGTCGCCCACCTTTTTACCCAGTAGCGCTTTGGCAATGGGTGTACCAATAGAGAGTTTACCCTCTTTAATATTGGCCTCACTCTCGGGCACAAGGGTATACTCCATCACAGCGTTGTTGGTGGTGTTCTTGATTTTTATCTTGTTCAGAATCTGAACCTTGTCGGTGTCAATCTTCGATTCGTCAATAACCCGTGCTTTGGCAATGGCATCCTCGAGTTTGGCAATGCGCATTTCAAGCATTCCCTGTGCCTCCTTGGCTGCGTCGTACTCGGCATTCTCGGATAGGTCGCCCTTATCGCGCGCCTCAGCAATCATCTGCGATATGGCAGGTCGTTCAACAGTTCGCAGCTGCTCAAGCTCCTTTTGGAGCTTCTGCAATCCTTCCTTGGTTAAATAGGTTACACTAGACATAACTCATAGCATTAAAAAGTATGATAAATAAAAAAGAATCCCGATGACTCGGAACTCTTTTTCCGTTGCAAAGATACGGATAAAATTATAATAAAAACAATACTAGTTATTTACTCCGGCCGAAAAATATTTTGGTTTTAAAATTTCGGAATACACAACAGCTTTAGCTGCGCTAAACTCAGCTAAAATTTCGTTACGGTTTTCGATTAAGGCTTGTGCCTCCTCCTCTTCGGTTAGGGCATCGCCTATGGCCGAGTTGGCTATGCTGTCCTCTTCGAAATCGAAAAGGTTGGTATCGTGCCTAAAGCCCATAAACTCCTTGGCTTTTTCCTGCAACTTTAGTTCCCAGTCGGTGAGCTGGGTTGTGGGCTTGCCTTCCTCGAGCAAAATATCCTGAACTTCATTAATAATTTCGGGTTCTTCAACCTCCTCAGCTTGCGTGAAAACCCTATTTAACTCTTGCTGTCCGAATAGCAGCTCGAAAGGATTTGCGGGCACCTCGGTTATCGGTTTTGCGGCCGGCATGGGCTCAACCTCATCAAAATCCACCGATTCGGTCTCGTAGTGGGATGTGGGTTGAGATGATGTGGGATGCTGACCGGCAGCCTTTTTCTTCTTCTGCGCCACCGCGTTAACTATGGCTAGCACTATGGCGATTATTATGTAAATCAGGTTATCGAGTTCCATGCTTGCAGCTATTTTTTTTCCAAAACTTTAACTTTTGTACAAACGATTTTGTTGGAGGATTGTTCCTCCGGGTGTATTTCTCATTGGCTTTCATCCTTGCCTGAACATCGGGGTGTTGCTTGGTAAAATGATTCTTAATAAGCCTTTTTTGCTCTTCCTCGGCTTTTTTCTTTGCCTTAAGCATAGGCTTGTTCGCTTTACGCTCAAGTCGAGCGTGTTCTCGGTTCGTTCTTTTCGAAACCCGTTCACGCCGCCTAACTTCCTGTCGGTAATTCTGCTGCTTACCCAGCAGATTACCTTCAAGCCCAGAGGGGTAAATCTTCTTATTGCACGATCCCAATCCTCCGGCGAGAATTACAAACAGTACAAATATACAAAATGCTTTGATTATTCTAAGCCTTTTCATCAAACCGATTAAACACTATTTAGGATGCGATACCGTTGTTGTTAAATGAAACCGTTGTACTTTTACGAAAACTTAAAACCTATGAAACACACAAATGTAAAACTTTTGGTGTTGGTATTTGCAGTTGTCGTCTCTATGATGTCGTGCGTTGAGGAGGAGCCAAAGATTGTCCCCGATGTGTACGTAAACTTTACAATAAACCTCGAACTACCTCAATTTATTGCCTTAAAGTCGGTGAATAATTCGGTGCTTATTGCCCACGAGGGTTACGCCGATAATGGCGTAATTTTATACCGCTACTCGCTCGACGATTACTTGGCCTTTGATGCTACATGTCCGCAGCATATAGAGGATAACCGGGCAGTAACCCTCGATGAGGGAGGTGTTGCTGGAACGGCCACCTGTAGCAAGTGCAATACCAAGTACTTTTTTTTCAATTTTGGACAAGCCTCAAGCGGGTATCCGCTTAAACGATATCGGGCATCGGTTAGCGGTTCGTATCTTTCTGTATCGAACTAAGCACACATATTATTTTTGAGAACCACACTGGGTTTGGTTTTGTTTTGATAATCTGACGGATAAACGGTTGTTGATTCAAAAAAAGTTAACAAAAACGTTCCAATCTTGCATTATTTCACAAATTAAACTAGGTTTGTATCTTCTCACAAACTCTCGACAAGTGGACTAAAGTAAGCGATATTCATGAACAAGGTAAAGCTAAACGTGCTGGGGATTTCATATAGCCAAACTCAATCGGGGGCATACGCCCTAGTGCTGAGCGAAGAAAATGGTAAACGGAGAATTCCCATAATTATTGGTGGTTTCGAAGCACAGGCTATTGCCATTCAACTCGAGGGACTTACTCCTCCACGACCACTTACCCACGATCTGTTCCTGAACTTTTCCAAGTCGTTTGGCATCGAAATTCTGGATGTGCAGATTTACAAGCTCGAGGAGGGCGTTTTCTTCTCGAAGCTGCGCTGCGATAATGGCAAAAAGGAAGTTTACATCGATGCCCGAACCTCCGACTCCATCGCGCTTGCCCTTCGGTTTGGATGCCCCATATTCACCACCGACGAAATTATTGATAAGGCAGGCATTGTGCTGGATGTGGATGAGGAAGAAGATTCGGAAACACCAGTAAGCAAGGAAGAGACCAAAGCAAAGGATAGCGAAACAGAAGCCTTTAAACACTTATCCAACGCGGAACTTAATATGCTCCTCGACGAGGCCATTTCAAAGGAAGACTACGAGCGAGCCTCGCGCATCCGCGATGAAATAAACAAACGATCCTAATCCAAATAACATGATTAAGAAAATTCTTTATGGCCTTGCCATCAGCATTGTCCTTATGGGTATGGTGGTAGTGGCAAATGAGCGTAAATCTGTCGACTCAACTAAAACCGATTCAGTATCTGTTGTTGATCCTGGGCAGGAACTGGTACTGGTAACCGAACCCGACTCAACAACTAGCAATGTGAACAACCTGCTGGTGGAGAAAAAAACGTTTAAGTTTAATATCGTATCGATTCTTCGAGGATTGCTTGGAATGGTTGTGCTAATCGGAATAGCATGGTTGTTTAGCGCAAATCGCAGGGCAGTTTCGTGGCGAGTGGTAGGAATTGGACTTGGTATCCAACTTTTACTTGCAATCGCCATTTTGCAGTTTCCTCCAGTTCAGATTTTCTTTGATGTAATAGGAAAGATGTTCGTGAAGGTTCTTGATTTTTCTAAGGCTGGAACCAATTTTCTTTTCGAAGGTTTCCTGGATGTTAATACCTTTGGTTTCATTTTTGCCTTCCAGGTTTTGCCCACCATCATTTTCTTTTCGGCTCTTACTAGCTTACTGTTTTACCTTGGCGTAATTCAGAAAGTTGTATGGGCCTTAGCTTGGCTTATGACCAAAGCCATGAGGCTTTCGGGTGCTGAGAGTTTATCGGTAGCAGGAAATATTTTCCTTGGACAAACAGAGTCGCCACTGATGATTAAAGCTTATCTGGAGAAGATGACCAACTCCGAGATTTTGCTTGTAATGACAGGAGGAATGGCTACCCTTGCAGGAGGAGTGCTGGCAGCATATATTAGTTTCCTTGGAGGCGACGATCCTGTTCAACGGTTGATTTTTGCAAAGCATTTACTGGCCGCATCTATTATGGCTGCTCCTGGAGCCGTGGTGATATCGAAAATACTGGTACCCCAGGATCAGGAGATTAACACCGATGTTGAGGTGCCCAAGGAGAAAATTGGAAGCAACGTACTCGATGCCATTTCAAATGGCACTAGCGAGGGTTTGAAACTTGCTGTAAACGTGGCCGCAATGCTTTTGGTGTTTATTGCATTTATTGCCATGTTTAATTTTATAGTTCAAAAAATTGGTTACTGGACTAACCTAAACGATGCCATTGCAACCTTTACTAAGGGTCAGTACCAGTCGCTTTCGCTCGAGTTTATTCTGGGGTACACCTTTGCACCGGTAATGTGGCTTATTGGAGTAGCTAAGGAAGACATTACCCTGCTGGGTAGGTTGCTTGGAGAAAAACTAATTATGACCGAGTTTATTGGCTACGTTAGCCTTGCCGAAATGAAGGCCGCCGGGACATTTGCTTCACAAAAGTCTATTATTATGGCCACATATATGCTATGCGGATTTGCCAACTTTGCATCTATTGGCATACAAATTGGAGGCATTGGCTCGTTAGCCCCCGGCAAGCGAGTTCTTTTATCGCGATATGGTTTAAGGGCACTGCTTGGCGGCACATTGGCTTCGCTAATTTCGGCAACAATTGTGGGAGTAATTCTGGGTTAATTTTTCAAATATCGTGTTTCCGTACACTAATTAACATGAATGTTTAATTAACCCATTTCACTATGAGAAAGTTTTGGCTTACACTGCTGCTGGCATCATTTGGCCTAGTATCTTCTACATCGCTAATGGCTCAGTTTGAGCAGATGAAGAACAAGTTTGACGATGTTCTACTTGAGATAGAGGAGGATATTTTCACTCTCCGATTTGCCAACGCTATTAGTGGCGATCCCGTTCAGGGTGCGCAAATTTTACTTGAGAATATTGGCGAATATACCACCGACGAGGAGGGAAAAATAACCTTTCCACGTCAACCCGATGGCATTATTCGCGTGTTATTCAAGAAAGATAAGTTTATTCCCGCTGTATTTCGTGTGGAGGTGATTGCCGAAACCATCTTTTTCAACCGCTTCTCTGTATCGCCCATTATGAGCATCGATCAGTTTAGGGTTGTACTTGATTGGGATCAAAATCCTGGCGATTTGGACGCCCACTTTGTGAAGGCCAATGGTTACCATATTAGCTACAGGAACACCCGTGTTCTTGCTGATGGCACCGGAATGCTCGATAGGGACGATATGGATGGTTATGGCCCCGAAACCATTACCGTTGAACGAATCGATTCTAATGGGAGCTATGTGTACTCCGTACATAACTACTCCAACGAGATTAACTCGTCGGCTGTTCCCCTGTCTCGTTCCAAGGCTACAGTAAGGGTTTATGGGAATAATCGATTGCTAAAATCGTATCAGGTTCCACAGAACCATCAGGGAAAAACCTGGAATGTTTTTAGGGTGGAGAATGGACAGATAGTAGATTTGTAAACCATATCGAAGTGTAAATAAATAGATAAGGCGCAACTGATGTTGCGCCTTATCTATTTATGCTTGAGCGAATATTTGTATAGATTATCTGTACATTATGTTACGTTGCTCCTGAATTTTTTCGTCCGAGATGTAATCGTCGTACTCCATAATCTTATCGATTATACCGTTTGGTGTAAGTTCGATTATGCGATTGGCAACTGTTTGAATAAACTCATGGTCGTGCGAAGCAAAAAGAATATTTCCCTTAAAGCGCGTTAGCGTGTTGTTAAATGCCTGAATCGACTCCAGGTCGAGGTGGTTGGTGGGTGTGTCTACTACTAGCACATTGGCGTTAATAAGCATCATGCGGGCAATCATGCAACGCTGCTTTTCGCCTCCCGAAAGCACTGTGGAATCCTTGTAGATTTCTTCACCAGCAAAAAGCATCTTGCCTAGAAAACCGCGGAGAAAAGCCTCGCTGGTATCGTGCGAGAATTGCCCAAGCCAGTCAACAAGTCTCATACCCTTTTTAAAGAATTTGGAGTTGTCGAGGGGTAGGTACGAGTTGGTGATGGTTTGTCCCCATTCGTAGGATCCCGCATCGGCCTTGGTTACACCATTGATTATATCGAAAAGGGCAGTCATACGGCGATGATCGCGCGAGAGAAATACTATTTTTTCGTCCTTCTCAACGGTAAAGCTTAAATCCTTAAAAAGTACTTCGCCGTTTATGCTTTTGGTTAGGTTTTTTACCTCAAGGATTTTGTTGCCAGGATCACGTTCCGGGGTAAATATTATGCCTGGGTACTTGCGGTTAGAAGGCTCAATTTCCTCGTAATTAAGCTTCTCGATCATCTTTTTACGGCTGGTGGTTTGCTTCGATTTGGCCACGTTGGCGCTAAAGCGCTGGATAAACTCCATCAGCTCCTTTTTCTTCTCCTCGGCCTTCTTGTTCTGTTGCTGCTGTTGACGAAGTGCCAACTGGCTCGACTCGTACCAGAAGCTATAGTTGCCAGCAAACTGCTTTATCTTTCCAAAGTCGATATCCACAGTATGTGTACAAACCGAATCCAAGAAGTGCCTGTCGTGCGATACCACAAGGACAGTGTTCTCGAAATTCGAAAGGTAATTCTCGAGCCAGCGAACAGTTTCAAGGTCAAGATCGTTGGTGGGCTCATCGAGTAGCAGGTTGTCGGGTTTGCCAAAAAGTGCTTGGGCTAGCAGAACGCGTACTTTTTCCTTTCCGCTCAGTTCCTTCATCAACTTAAAGTGTTGGTTTTCTTTGATACCTAACCCACTTAGCAGCGATGCGGCATCGCTCTCGGCGTTCCAGCCGTCCATCTCGGCAAATCGACTCTCCAGCTCAGCGGCTTTTATTCCATCCTTGTCGTCAAAGTCGGGTTTGGCGTATATGGCATCCTTCTCCTGCATTATATCCCACAGCACGCTGTGCCCCATTAGCACTGTGTTGAGCACGGTGAACTTATCGTAGGCAAAATGATCCTGTTTGAGCACCGAAAGGCGTTCGCCTGGGCCAAGGCTAATTGATCCTCGGGTTGAATCCAATTCGCCCTCAATTAGACGTAAAAGGGTCGATTTTCCTGCTCCATTTGCCCCAATAATGCCATAGCAGTTGCCCGGTAAAAACTTTAGGTTTACATCCTGAAACAGAAATTTTTTACCGAATTGGATGCCCAAGTTTGAAACTGTAATCATAAATTTGTTGAAGTTAATGTTGGTCTGAAAAAGGGTGCAAAAGTACGCAAATAGTTCGCCTTTAAAAAACTATTCTAATTCTTTTACAATAATTTACATCACCCTCGAGTTTTTTTTAAAATTTCCTAAAGCATTGTATGTCGATGGGTTTCAGTAGTGTTAAAGTATGGTATTTCTCGGGTACAGGCAATGCCCGGTTTGCCGCAAATCAAATTTGTGAAACTGCAATAGGGATCGGCCAACCGGCTTCCTCTCACAATATTATACAAGAAAAATTTGATAACTCAGCCCTTGTTAAGGATTCGCTTTTAGGATTCTGCTACCCAACGCACGGGTTCAATGCGCCACCTGTTGTGCTTAAATTTTTAATCTCGCTACCTAAGGGAAGGAACAGGGTGTTTTTGTTGAATACGCGAGCAGGCATGAAACTTAGTAAAATTCATACGCCCGGGTTAGGTGGAGTTGCCCTATGGTTGCCCATGTTGATTTTGATGCTGAAAGGATATAAACCCATTGGCTTTCGTCCGCTCGATATGCCATCGAACTGGATTTCGCTTCACCCTGGACTAAAGCCCAAAGTCGTAATGTCGATAAAAGGGCATTGCTCAAAAACGCTGGAATCGTTCACAAAGCGAATTATAATTGGAAAACCAGCTTTGAATGGTTTACTATGGTTACCGTTAGATTTGGCTGTTGTTCCCATAGCAGTGCTGTACTACCTGTTTGGAAGATTTGCCCTGGCCAAAACCTTTTTTGCAAGTTATAGTTGCAATGGTTGTGGTGCTTGCATTAAGCAGTGCCCCGTAAAAGCCATTGCTGAAAAGGATGGACGACCTTACTGGACGTTTAGCTGCGAAAGCTGCATGAGGTGCATGAACACTTGCCCCCAGAGAGCAATAGAAATTCATCACGGCTTTACAGTTCTTCTTTGGTGGGCTGCGTTCTCGTTTTTACCAACATTGTTTTTCAGGTTGTTGTTTTGGTTTGATATTGTTACACCTCAGGTGTACAGTGAATACCGCACCCTTGTTCACAATGCAGGTGTAATTATGGTAGGGTTTGTGGTTGTTTTTTGTGGGTATATGCTGTTGCATTGGCTGCTTCGATTCCAATTTTTAAATCGAATTATAACTTACACTTCACTTACCCACTTTAAATTTTGGCGAAGGTATATACTTAAAAAATCATCTAAGGGTGAATAGTTTCTTAGGTGAGCTCAAAAATATCGCCGTTTCTCGAGAGTTTTGCCATACCGAGCACAACAAGATTAATCAATCTTTCCTCAGCCTCTTTTCGGGGCAGAAAAGCTACGCGAGCGCATTCGTCGACAGTAAGGTGCTTGTGCTCTTTGATATAATCGATAAGGGTTTGGTCGCTATGTGTGAGATGAATTCTCACGGCTTTTCTGTAACGCAAAGCGTTCCACACCTTAATCTGTAAGGGCGTTGCAATAATATTCTCGTCCTTAAGGCGGAAGAATACTTTCCATTTGCCAGCCTTGTCGGGGGCTTTGTAAAGAGTTTTGTGATCGGGTTTTACGTACACTTCGAGCACTACCTTTTTGTTTATGTCCCAGCGTGTAACCTTAAACTGCACCTCGGGCTTGCAGTGCATCTGCGCTGCTCCCTCGAGCATGTAGTACTCCTCCTCGGAGTTAACACCTGTAATGTTCCCATTATCTTTCACCCCAATCAGCAACGTGCCGCCATCGGTATTGGCGAACGCCACCAGCGATCGGGCAATCTTCCTGGAATCGGAGATTGAGTGCTTGAAATCGAGCTGCTGATGCTCGCCCATGTTAATAAGATTGGCTATATAGCGACTCACGGGAAAAGAATATTGATGAAGGGTTAATGAAATTCTATTTAAGATAATCGTTTACGTGACTAGATGCCTTTTTCCTTCCTATTATTATCTATTTTGCTTTCCAATTCACTTTCGATCTCTTCAACCGAAGGCAATTTTGATTTAAAATTCTCAGGAATAGCATCTGTCAAGCGATATTCGCTGATTCCCATCGGTTTGTTTATATCTCTTAGTGAGTATTCAACTTCAATTCTGTCTTTGCTTTTGCACAAAAGAATTCCAATTGAGGGGTTGTCATCAATTTTTTTAAGCAGACTATCAACTGCAGATAAATAGAAGTTTAGTTTTCCGGCATATTCAGGTTTGAATTTTCCTGATTTTAACTCAATCACAACATAACACCTTAACTCGACATGATAAAAAAGCATGTCAATAAAATAGTCGTTTTCACTAATTTCAATTTTAAACTGTCTTCCAAGAAATGCAAACCCTTTTCCGAGTTCAAGTAAGAATTCGGTGATATGCTTTGATAATTCATCTTCAATAGCTCTTTCAAGAGCATCGTCTTCTAATCCCAGAAAATCAAAATTGTAAGGGTCTTTTAAGGTTTGTTCAACCAGTTTTGATTGCGGTGCAGGAAGTGTGTCCTCAAAATTGTGAATTGCTTTACCCGCTTTCTCGAAATGTTTATTTGTGATTTTTTCTTCGAGCGTATCTCTATCCCAGCCATTCTCTATTGTTTTCAAGCAATAGAATTCTGCTTCTTCAAGATTCTTTACTTTGGTTATTATAAGCCTATTATGACTCCATGGAATTTGTGCCACGGGCTGTGGCACAAATTGATATTTCTGAGAATAGAATTTGTCCCATTGACTCATGGCGTATAAATTCCTGCGAGAAAATCCATTGATTTGTGGAAATTCATATTTAAGTTCCCTAGCAACCTTCTCAATAAAGTTGCTACCCCAACTGGCTTTGTCTTGTTTTTCAGCTATTGATTTCCCTATATCCCAATACAATTCAATTAGCTGTGAATTAATTGAAAAAGCAACTTTCCTTTGCGCGTCATGTATTTTGGATTTTAAATCAATAATCCAATTGCCAAAGTTTGTTGTGTTTAAATCGATGCTCATAAGGCAAATAAAGAATTTATCTGTAGCTTCTATTCTCAATCGGGATTGCCTATATTTCGGTTGAAAAAACAAATTACTCTGAGGGGTTTACCACGCGTCCCATAAACAGGATGTTCCCGTTTTTATTTTCGCGGATCATGAACATGAAGGGCCTGTTGGCAATAAACTCCACGGGGATAGAGATTGATTTACGAACAATCACCACAGCGGTTGCGGCTGCCGCTTCAGTTCCCTCTTCCGAAACCTCAACAAAAGCCTTGTGGTACACCTCGTCAATTTTCAGATCTTTGTTTCTGGCCATACGCGAAAGATCGGCGGCATTGCTAAAGGCAATGGGCATTCCCAACTCGGAAAGAATGGGTTTGAGTTCGGCCTTGGATTCGAACTTGAATTTGGGGAGGCCAATACGAACATCCGATTCAACCATTAAATCGATATAGTGGTTTAAATCCTCGAGTTTAAGCTGTTTTTCAACCTGCTGTAATGTTGTTTCCTCGTTGGGCAGAAGCACAAGCATCGAGAAATCGTTACCAGCGTAGGGCAACTCCAGCAGCTTAATGCCATTGCCCTGATAAACATTAAACTTCTCCCTTGCGTTCATCATTCTACTTTTAACCTCCTTGCCCGATGCTGTTTTGAACAGCTCGTCGCTTGTGTCCTCCTCCAAGAATTTTCTGTCCCATTGACCCTTAAAGTAAATTGCATTGGTTAGCACAAGGGTGGTGAGGTTTGAAATTGAACCTCCAGGAAGCAAGTCCTTTATCCGTTCACGGGTTTGATCCTCAACCCACTTGTTGATCACCAAACGGCTCTCTTCGGGCTGCGATCGGAAATCGAGCCTCTTTACGGGGGCTTTGTAAGCTTTCTTTACCTCGCGAAGGTATCTGCACCTAAACTTGTAACTTTTGTCGGCCCACTGCTGATTTGCCAACGAAATCTCAACCCCTTTCGAACCTTTGCTTAGTAGCTGGTCTATTAGGTTACCCATTTGCTTGTGAAAGTTTTTGTCGTCAGTGGGGAAATGCAGCGCTTTAGCCATCTGCTGTTTGGTTTCGCCATTGGCGCCCGCGTAGGTCATCCCCAGAGCCATGCTTATGCTTGTTGGAGAAAAAAAGATGTTGTTATCGCTGGTTTGGGCTAGTTTTTTATATATATCAATAGCAAACTCGTTGGCATTATTGGAAGTATAACCTGTCTCTTGGCTAAGTGCAACACCAAAAAGGAATAGACTTGCTAGGGTTAAAGGAGCTGTTTTCATAGTGGAGTGTATTAGTTCTGCTAAGATATGAAATGTTTTGTTTGTGGGGCAAAGGCTATACCAAGTAAAGATATATTGATAAGGCTATTTCCCTTTTAGCATCTCCTTGGTCGATAGCAATCCGCATGCTGCCTGAATGTCCTGGCCGCGAGATGCACGAATGGTTGTAAAAATTCCCTTTGATGTTAGGGCATCGCGGAACTCAAAAATCTTATCATCGGGCGATCCCTTCAAGGGGCTATCGGGGATAGGATGGAAGCGGATTAGGTTTACCCGGCAGTTTAGGTTGCTTAGCAACCTTATCAGCTCCTTAACGTGCTTGGGTGAGTCGTTAATCCCATCGAACATTATATACTCGAACGAAACGCGACGCTGCCCCGAGAAGTCGTATTTCCTGATCTCGTCCACAACCTCTTTTATGGGATATACATTTTGGATGGGCATTAGCGCACGGCGTTCATCATCAAACGGAGTATGCAGGCTCACTGCCAGATGGCATTGGCTGCTCTCCAAGAATTTAATCATGGCGGGTTTAACGCCAATGGTTGAAACGGTGATTCGGCGTGGACTCATAGCCATTCCCCAGCTCGAGGTGAGAATCTCGAGCGACGCCAAAACGTTTTCGAGGTTATCGAAGGGCTCGCCCATGCCCATGTACACGATATTCGTAATATTGTGCCACTCCGGTATACTGCGAAGCTGGTTAACAATTTCGCCCGCCGATAGGTTTCCCTGAAAGCCCTGTTTTCCGGTCATGCAGAAAAGGCATCCCATTTTACATCCCACCTGGCTCGATACGCATAGCGTTGCCCTGTCGGCCTCGGGGATATAGGCTGCTTCCACAAATTTTAGCGATTCGGTTGTGAAGAGATACTTCTTTGTTCCATCGGCCGATTCGGCTACCTTCGATGGTTTTACTAATCCCATTCTGTACTTCTCGCTCAACTTTTTGCGAGCGTCGAGCGAAAGGTTTGTCATCTGGTCGATGCTCTCAATATCCTTCTTGTAGAGCCAGTCGGCAATTTGCTTTGCGGTAAATTTGGGTAGTCCCTCGGCTACAACCAGCTCGGTTAGCTGCTCAACCGAATGCCCAAATAGTGGTATCTTATTCATTATAAATTATTTTCTGAGGATATGTTGAAAATTAGCCAATCATATCTTTTTTGCTCTCACCATTCTTTCTTTACCATTTATGTCCTTTCGAATGGTTATATCTACAAAACCCATTTCCTGAAAAATGGTTGCGGTTTCAATGCCAAAAGCTTCATTTATTTCGCAAAAAATAAATCCTTCACTTTTTAGGTGTCGCTTGGCCACGTTTGCTATTGCCTTATAGAATACGAGAGGGTTTGAATCGTTGACAAACAGAGCCATTTCCGGCTCGTTCTCCAGAACATTTGGGTGCATCAGCTCTTTTTCGCTCTCCCTAACGTAAGGCGGATTGCTAACAATAAAATCAAAAGGCGACCCTTTAATAATATATGGTAAAGTGAGAATATCCTGCTCAATAAAGTTTATGTTAACACTGTTTGCTAAGGAGTTCTCACGGGCAGTGACAAGTGCCCCCGATGAAATATCCATGGCGTAAACCATAGCATTACCAATATTTTTAGCCAAAGCTATTGCAATGCAGCCAGAGCCTGTACCAATGTCGAGAATGGTTGGCGAAGGGTGAGTGTTTACTTTTAAAATCCAGTCGACCAGTTCCTCTGTCTCAGGGCGGGGGATAAGAACATTCTCGTTCACTTTGAGGCGCATGCCAAAAAACTCGGCCTCGCCAAGAATATATTGAATTGGCTTTTGTAACTTTAGCTGCGAAATGTACTGGTTTAGCTCTGCTATCTGATCGTCGTGCAGTATTATTTCGGGGGAAGCAATGGTGTCGTGGAATCGTTTACTCGTTACTCTTTCAATAAGTATACGAGCCATTGCTTGCGCCTCGATTGTTTGGTACAACGGAGTAAGCTCATCCCAGAGCATTTTGTAAACTTGCAAAACGCTATTGTATATCATTTTAATGACAAGTGATTTAAGAATCAAAAGTAATCAAATATTATGGAACAGCCCAGTTTAGACCTGTTGTATATGAACAGATGCCTTGAGTTAGCAACTAACGGAATGGGCAATGTGGCCCCCAACCCCATGGTTGGAGCAGTTGTGGTTCATGGCGATAGGATAATTGCCGAGGGATATCATGCTGAGTATGGAAAGGATCATGCAGAGCGTGCTGCCATAAACAGCATTAAGAATATGGATTTGCTAAAGGAGTCGACGCTATATGTTTCGCTTGAGCCCTGCTCGCATTTTGGGAAAACGCCCCCTTGCGCAAATCTAATCATTGAGTCGGGTATCAAAAGGGTTGTTGTGGCTACTCTCGATCCAAATCCTAAAGTTCAAGGCCGTGGAGTTGAAATGTTAAAAAAATCTGGCATTAAGGTAGAGGTTGGTGTTATGGAGAAGGAGGCCCGGGAGATGAATCGTAGGTTTTTTGTGTATCATGTCAAAAAACGTCCATATATAATTTTGAAATGGGCTCAAACCCTCGATGGCTACATCGATGCCGTTCGTAGACCCGAGGATCCTATTGCACCTATTTGGGTTACCAACGAGCTGGCTCGAACCCTGGTTCACCGCTGGCGAAGCGAGGAGCAGGCAATTATGATTGGAACAAACACTGTGGAGAAGGATAATCCTAGGTTAGATGTTCGCGACTGGAGTGGGCGGTCACCCATAAGGGTTGTGCTGGATAGAAAGCTTAGGCTTTCGCCATCGATGAACGTTTACGATGGTACATTGCCAACACTGGTTTTCATTGGCAATAACTCTAGCGCGTCGAGCAAGCGACAAACGTTTGCCTCAATCCCCAACATGGAGCTGTTTACAATCGATTTTGCCCGAGGCGCAGAGGATCAGGTTCTGAAAGAACTTTACGAACGCGAGGTGTTATCGATAATTATTGAGGGTGGTGCCATGCTGATAAACAGTTTTGTAAAGAAGAATTACTGGGACGAAGCCCGCGTGTTTGTGGGCAACAAATTCTTTGGCGATGGTGTGAAAGCACCTGAACTTAGCGGAGATCTTTATAGCTACGACGAGGTTGGCGATAGCAAGCTGTTTACCTACCGCAATAAGCTATCGAGAGGCTAAACCGCAGCAAATTCTATGGCCGACTCATCCCAGCTGGGAGCCGATTGGATTGCTGGCAGAATCTCCTCGGGCTGAGAAACGAGTTGCCATATTTCTCGATGTTCGGGGCGCATAAAACGTTCCTCTATCATCTTTTCTATCATCATCTCCAGATGCGAGTAGAATCCATTGGTGTTAAGGACAATGATGGGTTTCGTGAATTTTCCAAGCCGTTTCAGCGTGAAAACCTCCATAAGCTCTTCGAGCGTTCCACAACCACCTGGAAGAGCAATAACTGCATCAACATCTTCGATCAACTTTTTTTTGCGCTCGCGCATATCCTTTACAAGAATCATCTGCGATAGGCCCTTATGACCCCATTCGACCTTGTCCATGAACCGGGGTAGTATGCCCACAACCTTCCCATTGAGCGAAAGTGCAGTGTCGGCCAAACAGCCCATAAGGCCCACCGAGCCGCCACCGTAGAGTATAGTTGCTTTGGCACCAACTAGCTCCTTGGCAACAATTCTTGTTTGTGCAAAGTGCATCTCATCTACCTTTGCGCTGGAGGCGCAAAAAACGCAAACTCTCATGTTGTGGAAATTGATGGTTACTACTTAAAATAGGGATATCGCCAAACCATTAGATTTGGCGATATTATAAAAAAAATGAATGCTTTGACTAGAGAAGCGCCTCAAGTTTTGCAACCAGAGAAGCTTTGGGCACAGCACCCACCTGCTTATCGGCTACCTCGCCGTTCTTAAAGAAAAGGATTGTGGGGATGTTTCGGATACCAAATTTGCTGGCAACACCAGGGTTGCTGTCTACATCAACCTTGCCGACCACGGCTTTACCCTCGAACTCCTCGGCAATTTGCTCAACAAATGGAGCCACCATGCGGCAGGGACCACACCACTCTGCCCAAAAATCAAGAAGTACTGGTTTGTCGGATTTGAGAACGATCTCATCAAAATTAGCATCGGTAATTGCTAGTGCCATAATGTGTACAATTTAAAAGTTTAATATCGGTATATATTTGTAAAGATAACAGCTTTAGTTGAATAATGTTCCAGTGAGATTAAACAGAAAATTCCAGTAATCTCACTTAGTTTACCTTGTAATTGATATTCATTTTGTTAAGATGTTTAACCAGATCGTTGGTGATGCCCACCCGATATGTACGGGAAAATAGCTCCATTCCAATGCTCGATTCCGGATCAACCAGTCGAACCATAAATTTAACGTTGCCAGGACTGCTGGTCACCATTTTTTTAAGATCCACAATTAGCTCATCGTCAATGTCGTCGACAAAAAGGGAGAGGGTTATTTTCTTAATAAACTCCTCCCGAATATCGGAAAGCATATGCACACTTTTGATGCTGAACTCCAGCTCTCCTTCTCGGAACCGGCTGGGGTTAAAACGACCCTTAATCATTATAGGATATCCAACGTAGAAGAATCGTCGGTAGTTCTCAAAATCTTTCCCAAACAGGGTAAACTCGAACGAGTCGGTAAAGTCCTCGATGGTTAACCTGCCGTAAAATGTCCCCTTTTTGGTGGGGAGCACTTTTGCCTCCGATACAATGCCGGCAACGGTTATCTCGCGCCCGTTGAGCGCTGCTGGTTCGTAAAGCTCGGAAAGGTTGGTGTTGCAGAAATTATCTACCTCCAGCTTAAAGTCGTCGAGTGGATGGGCAGAGAGGTAGATGCCGATTAGCTCCTTTTCCTTACTGAGGTTTTCCAACTTCGACCAGGGTTCTACATTTGGAGCCTCTGGTTTTTGTAGTTCGAAACCCGATTCGGTGCCACCGAAAAGGGTTTGCTGCACGTTGTTTTTCTCGGTTTGTGCCTTTGCGCCATAGCGCATTAGGTTTTCGAGGAAAGGAATCCCCTTGAGGTCGTTGCCAAAATACTGCTCACGGCGTAAATTTCCAAGATTGTCGAAAGCCCCAGCAAGAACAAGTGCTTCGGCGTTTTTCTTATTCACCGTCTGCAGGTTCACTCGCTCCACAAAATCGTAGATATCCTTAAACTGACCTTTTTTGCGTGTTTCAATTATGTTTGCCACGGCTCCTTCGCCAACACCTTTAATGGCTCCAAGGCCAAACCGTACATCGCCGTTGGGCATAACGGTAAACTTGTAGTTACTGTGGTTCACATCGGGGCCAAGCACCTGAATTCCCATTCGGCGGCATTCGTCCATGAAAAGGGTAATCTTTTTAATGTCGGAGAGGTTCCGGCTAAGCACAGCCGCCATAAACTCGCTGGGGTAGTGCGCCTTTAGGTATGCTGTTTGGTACGATACGTAGGCATAGCAAGTGGAGTGCGATTTGTTGAATGCGTACTGGGCAAATGCTTCCCAGTCGCTCCAAACCTTTTCCACCTTCTTCTTCTCGAAACCGCGCTCAAGGCAACCCTGAACAAATTGCTCCTTGAGTTTGTCCATCACCGCCTTCTGCTTTTTCCCCATCGCTTTACGGAGCGAGTCGGCTTGGCCTTTGGTGAAACCAGCCAGCGACTGGGAAAGGCGCATAACCTGCTCCTGATAAACGGTAATGCCGTAGGTATCCTCCAGAAACTCCTTCATCTCGGGGATATCATACTCAATCTTCTCGCGACCGTGCTTACGGGCAATAAAGTTGGGAATGTACTCCAAAGGTCCTGGGCGGTAAAGCGCGTTCATGGCGATAAGATCCTCAAACCGGTTGGGCTTAAGGGCTCTAAGATGCTTTTTCATTCCAGGCGATTCGAACTGGAACAGTGCAGTTGTGTCGCCGCGCGAGTAAAGTTCAAAGGTTTCCTTATCGTCGAGGGGAATACTGTCGATATCGATATCAATCCCTTTAGATTCTTTTATGAACTGTAGCGCATCCTTTATGATGGAGAGGGTTTTCAGACCCAGAAAGTCCATCTTGAGCAGCCCAACATCCTCCACGTGTTTTCCGTCGTACTGCGTTACGTATAGCTCAGCATCCTTGTTTATGCAGATGGGGATATGCTCCTCGAGGTTGTCGCGACCAATAATAATGCCGCAGGCATGAACACCGGTTTGTCTTACGGAACCTTCAAGTACCTCTGCATACTGCAAGGTTGAGCGAACCAACTCGTCGGATGATTTTTTGCACTCGAATAGTTCGGGCACCTCCTTGTATGCTTTAGCCAGCGTGGTGCCAGGCCGTTCGGGTACTAACTTGGCAATTCGATTTGCCTCCTGCAGTGGTAGTTTTTGCACACGAGCCACATCGCGGATGGCCATTTTAGCCGCCATTGTTCCAAAGGTGATAATGTGTGCAACCCTATCCTTTCCGTACTTGTCGACCACCCACTTTAGCACCAGTTCACGTCCATCTTCATCAAAATCGATGTCGATATCAGGCATGGAGATACGCTCCGGGTTTAGGAAACGCTCAAACAGCAGGTCGTACTTAATGGGATCGATATCGGTAATGCGCAGGCAATAGGCAACGGCCGATCCTGCAGCCGAACCACGTCCTGGGCCAACGGAAACGTCCATCTCGCGCGCAGCGCGTAGGAAGTCCCAAACAATAAGGAAGTAGCTGGGAAATCCCATCCCTTTAATTACCTCCAGCTCAAAGTCGATGCGTTCGCGAATCTCGTCAGTTAACTTTTCGCCCCAACGCATGTCGGCTCCCTTGTAGGTTAGATGACGGAGGTAGTCATTATCATCGGTAAAGCCCTCGGGAAGGGCAAAGTGGGGCATAATGGGCTCGTGGTTGAGCGAGTAAACCTCAACCTTGTCGGCAATCTCGAGCGTGTTGTAAATTGCCTCGGGGTGATTGGGGAAAAGCTGTAGCATTTCCTGCTCGCTTTTCAGGTATTCCTGCATGGTGTAACGCATGCGTTTGGGATCGTCGAGTTCCTTGCCGGTATTGAGACAGATTAGCCTGTCGTGTGCAAGTGCATCCTCGGCGTTGATAAAGTGCACGTCGTTAGTGGCAATGCACTTTACTCCCGTTTTCTGGGCTAGCTGAAAAATTACCTCATTTACTCGTTTTTGCTCCAAATAGGTGTCCTCGGAGTAGCCACCGGGCTTAACGGGATGAAGCATTACCTCGAGGTAGAAATCATCGCCAAAGATTTCCTTATACTCATAGATAACCTTTTCAGCCTGATCGGTATTTCCGTGGATAATGGCCTGTGGGATCTCGCCACCCAGGCAAGCCGACGACACAATAATCCCCTCGTGATATTTTCTAAGTAACTCCTTATCCATGCGGGGTTTTGAGTAAAATCCTTCGGTCCAAGAGTACGATACCATCTTGGTGAGGTTGTGGTAACCTGTTTTGTTTTTGGCCAGCAGGACTAGGTGGTCGCCACCTCGATCGTCCTTGTCGCGACTTCGCCTGTCGGAAGTGACGTAAGCTTCGCAGCCTATAATAGGTTTAAAAATTTTTTGCTCAGCAGCTTTCAGCTTTTCCTGAAGCTCCACTAAAGCGGAACCTGTTTCACCCGCTTCGGTAAGCTTTTTTATGTCACCTTTTAGCAATTTTATCTCGCAGGTGTGAGCATCGTTCACCTTGTTCACCGTGTTTACAAACTCCTTTACCCCGAACATGTTACCATGGTCGGTGATGGCAATCCCTTTCATTCCTAGCGTTTTGGCTCTTTCAATCAAGCCTTTTATGCTCGAAGCGCCGTCGAGAATGGAGTACTGCGTGTGAACGTGAAGATGAACGAACTTACTCATGCTTTATATATAGGATGTTACGTATTTTGTGCGAGGGTGAAATCTATCTCCCAAAGTTAGCTGATTACCCCTCAAAAATGGAGGCTTGTTGAAAACTATTGAATAAAATACATATCTGTTTAATTAGTAGTGTTTTTGCTGATATGTAAGGCCTAACACCATTTTTTTCGAGTTTATATTTTATTTGGGTATTCTGAGTATGATCAAGCTTAAAGAAATTATTGCACAACATTTATACTGCTGGATGGTTAATTAGTGTGAAGACGATATGCATATTCAGAGAGGGATAAGCAAAATTTCCTATCTTTGAGGTTCTATTTTATCATCAAAAATTCAGCAATAATGAGCTTTAGCGGACAATCACCCTTTCAGAATATCCCGCCGGTAGTAAAGAATTTAATAATTATCAACGTGATAATGCTGCTGGCCACCTTTGTGTTTGGCAGTGTCATGCGTGTTGACTTAAACCGTGTGCTGGGACTTTTTTACTTTGAGTCGCCCCACTTTAAACCATTTCAGCTGGTTACCCATATCTTTATGCATGGGGGTATAGCGCACCTTTTCTTCAATATGTTTGCGCTATTCATGTTCGGCCGGGTGTTGGAGCAGGTTTGGGGGAGTAAACGGTTCTTTATCTACTACTTCTTTACAGGAATTGGTGCAGCAGTGCTACACTCAATGGTTAACTTTATCGAGGCCAAATCGATTATGGCCAACCTGTCGCCCGAGCAGATTGCCCTGGTGAAATCGGAGGGCTCTGCCATATTTATGCAGGGGAAAAATTACATGCATTCGGGAATGGCCGCACTAAACTCCATGCTCAATATTCCAACGGTAGGGGCATCGGGAGCAGTTTTTGGAGTTCTATTGGCATTTGGAATGTATTTCCCCAATACGCAGCTTATGCTTCTATTCCCGCCAATCCCCATAAAAGCTAAATATTTTGTAATTGGTTACGGATTAATTGAGCTTTACCTTGGATTTACCCAGGCCAACAGCGGTGTTGCCCACTTTGCCCATTTGGGTGGGATGATATTTGGATTTATCCTCATCAAGGTATGGGGGCGCAAGCGAGACCGGTTTTACTAATTAGCTGTGGAAAATAGTTTATGAATAGTATTTTTGATGAGATAAAGCAATCTTTCTATCAGGGGGGCACTTTGATAAAGTTGATCTACATTAACTTGGGCGTTTTCCTTGCCTTTGGCATTCTCAAGGCCATACTTTTTCTTGGTGGAATTGATATTGGATTTACACTTTCGCAGTATATAGCTGTCCCAGCTCATGTCCCCACACTAGCCACCCGCCCTTGGACTTTAATTACTTACATGTTTTTCCACGAGGGTTTTCTCCATATCCTCTTTAACATGCTTTGGCTTTACTGGATGGGTAAAATCTTTTTGAGTTTTATGACCCAGCGGAAACTCCTTGGCGTTTACATAATGGGAGGTGTTTCGGGTGGAATACTTTATATCCTATTCTATAATATCTTTCCTGTTTTTAGTGGTGCTTTACAGGCTTCGTTTGCCCTAGGCGCTTCGGCATCGGTTTACGCGGTGGTGTTTGCGGCGGTTACATACGCACCAAATCTTACACTAAATCTAATGTTTATTGGGCCGGTTAGGCTTAAGTACATTGGTGTCGTGCTTGTGGTTCTAGACATAATTAGCATTGCTGGTTCGAATGCCGGAGGACATATTGCCCACCTTGGTGGAGCGTTGTTTGGCTATCTCTTTGTGTATTTTCTGAAGCAGAATGTGGATTTGGCACAACCAGTGTATTTTGTTGTAGATGCTTTTACGAGCAGCCCTTCGGCCCAGCGTCGTAAAAAAATGAAGGTGGAGCATGCAAAGCCTAAGGACGATTTTGAGTACAACAAGGTTAAAGCCGAGCAGCAAAAGGAGATAGATAGAATTTTGGATAAGATTTCTAAAGGGGGATACGACAGTTTAACAACAGAGGAGAAGCAGACGCTTTTTAGGATGAAAGGGAATTAGTGTTTTTGGTTGTCAGTTGCCTGTCTCGTAAGAGTGGCGCTCTTTTCCACGATGACGGGATCAGTTGTTGTGAATTAAACAAAACATACTTGCTTGCGAAAGTTTACCGACATAATACTCCAGTTTTTTACGGTTCTTGCAGCGCTCTCGTTGCTAATGGCCTACCTTTCGGTGTATATTAAGCCAACGGTATTCTGGTTTCTTGGACTAATAGGGTTGTCGTATCCATTCCTGCTGCTTTTAAATTTGGCTTTTCTGGTTTACTGGATCATTCGTTGGAAGTGGCAGTTTCTTTACCCTGTGGGTGCAATTCTTTTAGGGATATCACATTTTGCAAGTTTCTTCCAATTTCCCTTTGGCCGAAACCATGAGGAAAACGCCAACGACCTCAAAGTAATCTCATATAACGTAAACCTTTTCCATCTGTATTCCTGGTCCAAGGAGCCGCCAACCTATAACGATATTTTTGCATTTATCCACAGGGAGGATCCCGATATTATTTGCCTTCAGGAGTTTTATATAAACGATAAGTTCCCAGAAAAAAAGGCGCGCGAAATGTTGGAGCATAACGTACACATTGGTTACATTGTTAACCGTCAAAATTCGGCATACGGTATGGCTACCTACAGCCGGTATCCCATTGTGGGATCAGGCGAGATTAAGTTCGACAATAGCGCGAATGCATGCATATACACAGATATCCTGGTGCGGGGTGATACGCTTAGGGTTTACAATAACCATTTGCAGTCGTTTCGATTAAAGGAGCGCAACCTAAACTTTTTGCTAAACCAGAATTACCGTAAGGATTCGCACACCATGGACGAGATCATCGACATCTCATTTCGCTACCGCGATGCTCTTCGCAAGCGGGCGCAGCAGGTCGAAGTAGTTACCAATCATATTTTAAGCAGTCCTTACCCCGTTATTGTATGTGGCGATTTTAACGAGTCACCCATTTCATACAACTACCGAAAAATGCTTAGGAACCTAAACGATGCTTTTGTCGAGGCAGGAGCAGGAGTGGGGCATACCTACAAGGGAATATTCCCTTCATTCCGAATAGATTATATTCTGTACAATCCAATTTTTGAGGCTACTCGCTACTACAACCCACATATAAACTATTCCGACCACTATCCCGTGGTGGCCACTCTTCGGGTAAGGGAGAAAGAATAGCCCTACCAGAGTTTACTGTAATCAATATTTTTTGTATATATTTCGAGATTGCTTCTGGTGTTAACCGAGTAGGCCTACCGTGTATACTTTGATGTTTATACTAGATTGCTGAATTTAAAGGGTGATAGACTATGAAAAAGTTTTTAATTGCCATCGGCCTTATGTCGATTTTGCCGCTAAACCTTATCTCGCAGGATTATCCCAAAGAGGTTGTTGATGCTGCACACAATATTACTAGCCAAACTCTAATGAGCTACGTGCACGAGTTGTGCTTGCCCGAGTACGAGGGCAGAGGAGCCGGATCGGCAGGTTACGACAAATCAGCCCATTGGGTGTCCACTCTTCTTGAAGGCTGGGGCGTAAAACCACTAGGCGAAAATGGTACATATTTCCAGGAGTTCAGCTGGCCATACACAAAGGTGTTAGCGCCTGGATCGGTTGAGCTGATTTTGACACAAAAAAACGATACCCTTCGGAAGGTATACACAATACCAGATCAGTTTTTCCCGGGCAGTAGTTCCGATTCGGGAACCATTGGGGCCGAGGTGGTTTATGTTGGATTTGGAATATCGGCGCCCGAATTAGGATACGATGATTATAGGGGAGTTGATGTTAAAGGAAAGATTGTTGTTTTTGCATCTGAATCGCCTGCTAAGAGCGACCATCCCGATGTGGAGAAGTGGGTTCCATACAGCCTTCATCAGTACAAGTTTAAGAACGCCTTGGATAAGGGTGCGATAGGTGTTCTTTATGTTGGCGTAATCGCCAATCCAAGTATTCCCTTTCAAAAGGGAATGATATATGCGCATATTGGGACAGAGGTAGTTGGTGATTTGTTTTTCGGCACAGGTAAAAACTACGAATTGCTTAAGGCTCAGATTCACGACAAGATGAAGCCATCATCCTTCAACCTAAAGAAAAGTGCTCGAATTTCCACAAGTACCATCCATTTTCCAAATACTACCACAAGTAATGTTTTAGGCATTATCGAGGGAAGCGATCCCGTGCTAAAAGATGAGGTTATTCTTATTGGTGCTCACCTCGATGGGCAAGGAAATCCAGGTGTGCTTTTACCCAGCGCGCTCGATAATGCCACGGGAGTGGCAAATATACTTGAGGTTGCCCGTGCATTTGCTCAACTTCCAGAGAAACCCAAACGCTCAATTGCTTTCTTCTTCATAGGTGCAGAGGAGAGTGGTTTGGTTGGAAGCAACTACTTTGTGCAAAATCCCACAGTAGCCAAGGATAAAACGGTGTGCTTTATCAATCTCGATATGGTGGGCAATGGAAAAGGCTTGGCCCTTTGGGGGGGTGAGAGTTACCCGGAAATTTTCGAGGCGTTCTCAAAAGCGAATGCCGATTTTGTCCATCGAGCCTTTGCCAGTTCGCCCGCTCGGATGCCCCGAACTCGTCCCCGGAGCGATGCTGCCGTTTTTCTTAAAGCCGGATACAAAGCGGTGAGCGTTGGCACAACCACTTGGGTAAAACCCGTGAATTACCATAGCCCCTTCGATACGCCTGAGTTAACCATAACCCCTGAGATAATGCAGGATGCATCAAGAATGCTTTTCTTGGGAACATGGAATCTAGCGAATCGATAGTTTTTAAAAAAACTTGTTTTGCGAGTTGATTTCCTAATGTGCTAACAACTACCTGAAAGAGCAGTTGTAACTAAGGCGATTATATTTCGTTTAACCATTACTATATTTAACCCATATTGCTAGATTTGCAATAAACTTTTATAACTCCAACAAGATATGATCAAGCACATATCGCTTTTTTTTATTGCCCTAACCCTTGTTGCATGGCAGCGAGCATTTGGTCAGGCTGAGTCTACAGTTGTTGATATCGATGGGAATACCTATAAAACTGTAGTCATTAATGGTAAAGAGTGGATGGCCGAGAATCTGAGAACGTCACGATATAGCGATGGATCGGAAATTCTCACTAATCAAACAATTAGCCAATGGAAGTTTGCCACTCAAGGCATTTGGGCAAATTACAGTAACGATGTGGCTAGCGATGCCATTTATGGTAAACTTTACAACTGGTATTCTACTGTCGATCCACGGGGGCTTTGCCCCACAGGTTGGCGTGTACCCACCGATAATGAGTGGCAACAGCTTGTCGACTTTGTAGATGCCAAGGTTTGGGGAAATAACAATAATGCTGGTCAGAAGCTAAAATCGCGTCGACAGGTTGATTCTCCATTGGGCGGTGAGTTCAACACCTCTGTTCATCCTCGATGGGATAAACACAATACCCGTTTCGGAACTGATGATTACGGCTTTGCTGCAACGCCTGGTGGTTACTACACTGAGGGCGATGCTTTTGTGCTTAAGGGAATGAGCGCTTACTATTGGAGTATTACCGAGAATAAGGATGGAAATATTTGGGTTCGATTCTTCAAAAACTCCAACCGAGGAGTGAGCAGAACCCATCAAGGTAAATCCGTTGGGCTGTCGGTGCGTTGTGTAAAAGATGAAGAGCAGGTTGCTCAAGTACCTCAGATTAACACTTTACAACCCGAAAACATTACCACATCATCGGCTATGCTTGGTGGTGAAATTTCGCTTGATGGCGGTTCGGCAGTCTTAAGCAGAGGATTTGTATGGGGCGCAGATGAAAATCCCACGCTCGCGTTAAATGCAGGAAATGTGGAGTTAGGCAGCGGAATGGGTATCTTCACCGAAACCATAACTGGATTAACTCCGGGATCAGCCTATTGGGTTAGGGCGTATGCCACAAATTCAGTTGGAACTGCTTACGGAGTTCAGAAAAGGATAGAAGTACCAAGTTCACTTTCACTGCCCACAGTTCAAACTCGTGCTGCTACGGGTGTAAGCGAAACTACTGCCATTGTTGGGGGAACTATTATTTCTGGAGGAGGTGCTTTAGTAACCGCACGTGGTGTGGTGTGGAGCACTAGCCCCAATCCAAGCATTAGCACAAACGAAGGATTGCTGAATATTGGCCAAGGCACTGGAACTTTTGTGGGTACCTTGGAGAATCTTCAGTCAAAATCAACTTACTATGTAAGGGCTTTTGCCACAAATAGCCAAGGAACTGCTTACGGGAATCAAGTTGAGTTTACTACACTTATTGGTATAGATTTAGAGTATGGACTTGTGGCTTTTTACCCGTTTAATGGTAATGCCAACGACGAGAGTGGGTACGATAATCACGGAACGGTTAATGGGGCAACCCTTACTAAAGATAGATTTGGTGTTCCAAATGCAGCGTATTTATTCAATGGCTCATCGTGGATTGAGGCGTTGCACAAGTCTCACATCAACTTCGGCAGAGCCGATGAATACTCCATTAGCCTATGGGTAAAAGCCGCTCCCGATAATGGATCTGCTGGAATACTCGAGAAATGGGTCGATGGATCGAACCCTTACCCATACGTAATTCGAACAGCTAATGGTAAATATCAGGCGGCTAGGTATATTGGTGGATATCCACAGAACGATTCAAGAGTACAGTATGTCAATGGCGAGAATGTGAACCCTGGTGCTTTTCAGCACATGGTGGCAATCTTTAAACCTAGTACAATAGAAATTTTCCTCGATGGAGAGCTGGTTGCCACTTCGCAAAGCCAACTAGTTGATGGCAGCGTATCCAATAATCATAACTTGTTTATAGGTCGAAGGGGCGGCTCAACACTAAGATTCTTTAAAGGCGTGATTGATGATGTTCGTGTCTACTCAAGAGCAATTTCGGCTGAGGAGATTCTGACCCTCTTCAACGAGGAAGGGCCCGAAATCCCGACATTTGAACTCTTACTGGCTGTAAATCCTGAAGCAACGGGTTCAGTATCGGGCGCGGGAACCTACGCAGCGGGAACCGAAATTGCCCTTTCGGCAACACCAAATCAAGGATACCAATTTGTAAGTTGGACCTCTGCGGGTAATGTGATTTCCAATCAAAAAGACTTCACCTATTCCATGCCCGGTAACAGCATTACTGTAACGGCCAATTTTGAGCTAATTCCACCTACAAAGTATACCCTTACCCTAAATGCAAATCCTTCGGATGCAGGACAGGTGCAGGGTGCTGGCAGCTATGCAAAGGACGATGTTATACCTTTGGTTGCAACCGCAGCTCAGGGGTACCAGTTTGTTAACTGGACACAGAACGGCAACCCGGTTAGCGCTAATGCCTCATTTAGCTTTACCATGCCCGGAGCCGATGCAACACTAATCGCAAATTTCGAGGTAATGCCCCCAACTCTTTACACTTTATCAATCGAAGTTAACCCCGCAAATGCAGGTCAGGTTAGCGGTGCAGGTGAATATGAGCAGGGCCAGGAGGTAGAGTTAAAGGCAACGCCAAACCAGGGTTTCAAGTTTGTGAATTGGTCAGTTGGCGGAAATGTTGTAAGCACAAGCGCTACATACATTTATACCATGCAGGGAGCAAACATTGCTTTTATAGCGAACTTTGACGAGGTGGTAGCCGAGGTTAACACTATAGTGTTTGAGAATGCTATGGGAAAGGTTAGTGAAGAGATTTTGGTTAATGTGCAAATGAACAACGAGAGCGATATAGTTGGATTCCAGATGAATGTAGAAATCCCAAGCGGATTTTCGTTTGTTGAGGGATCGCTCACCTTGAGCGGACGTGCTCAGGATCATGCAGTAGACTATAGCGTACTATCGGGCAATGTAATAAGTATTAGCGCAAGCTCAGCCAGTAGCAATCCATTTACGGGTGCTAGTGGAGTTTTGTTCTCGTTTAAGGTTACTGCACCCGCTCAACATGGCGATTACTCAATAAATGCAAGCAACGTGGTTTTGTCGAATAGTACACTCGATAATGTGTTTACGCAATCTACAGCAGGTAATATTAGCGTTCACGAAGCAACTGGTGAGTTTAAGCTTACCGTGGTAATTAATCCTCCGGAAGGGGGAACAGTTACTGGGGCTGGATACTACAATGCTGGAACACCAATTAGTCTTACCGCAACACCGAAAGAAGGCTATAAATTTATTAACTGGACTATTGGCGCTACTCAGGTTATTAGCAGCAATGCAACCTTTATGACAATAATGCCAGGCTCAGATATAACATTAAACGCTAATTTTCAGGTTGCTAAATAGAGGTTTTTTATTGCAATTCGGAAATAAATGGGTTGTAGGCTTGCATTTGCTACTAATTTGTTGAAAGTGGATATTGAAAAGAAATTTTTTTGGGATTGAAACTCTTGGTGATAATCAAAAATTATTCTCATAAATTTTTGTTATTCAAATTATCTTTTCTACTTTTGCAAGCCCAAAAAGTGTTGAACACTATAACATTTAAATATAATGTACGCTATTGTAGATATTGCAGGACAGCAATTTAAGGTGCAGAAAGATCAGAAGATCTTTGTTCATCGCCTTGAGGCTGAGGAAGGCACCGAGATGAATTTCGACAAGGTTTTGCTTGTTGATAACGAGGGTAAAGTAACCATTGGAGCCCCAACCGTTGCGAACGCCAAGGTAACCGCCAAGGTGCTCGATCACGTAAAGGGTGATAAGGTGATTATCTTCAAGAAGAGAAGACGTAAGGGTTACAAGCTGAAGAGAGGACATCGTCAGCAGTTTACCCAAATACAAATTGGTGAGATTGTAGCATAACCGTATAAAAGATTTAGAAAATGGCACATAAGAAAGGGGCTGGTAGTTCCAACAACGGACGCGAATCGGAAAGCAAACGATTAGGCGTAAAACTTTTCGGCGGTCAAACCTGCAAAGCTGGTAACATTATCGTTCGCCAGAGGGGAACCAAGCACAACCCAGGACAAAACGTGGGAATGGGCAAGGATCACACCCTGTTTGCCCTTATTGATGGAACCGTTTCGTTCCGCAAAAAGGCCGAAGATAAGTCGTACGTTTCAGTTATTCCCGCAGAAAATTAGTTTTTCTCATAACCACATTTTGAAAATCTCCTGCAGCTTACCTGAAATGTGTAAGTTCAGGAGATTTTTCTTTAATAACACACAACACCATGCTCACGCTTAAGCAGATTCACGATGCCAAGGATGAGGTAATTGCCCGTCTGGCCATCAAAAACTTCGACGCCAAAACACTAGTTGAGGAGGTAATCTCTCTGGACAATCAGCGACGTACAATTCAGGGTAAGCTGGATGCTCTGCTGGCCGAGCAGAATGCGCTTTCGAAGGAGATTGGGGTGATGTTTAAGCAAGGCAAAGCCAGCGAGGCTGAAGAGGCAAAGCAACGTGTGGCCAGCCTTAAGGAGGAATCGAAGCAGCTAACCCAGGAAATGGCCGATGTTGAGCAATCGCTTAAAACAGTATTGGTGAAAATTCCTAATCTCCCACACCCTTCGGTACCAGCTGGAAAAACTGCTGATGATAATGTGGAGGTGCGAGCAGGTGGGACGAAACCTGAACTTATGGGTAATGCAAAACCTCACTGGGAGCTGGCCAAGGAATTCGATATTATCGATTTTGAGCTGGGGGTAAAAATCACCGGAAGTGGTTTTCCTGTGTATAAGGGTAAAGGAGCAAAACTTCAGAGAGCGCTTATCAACTTCTTCCTTGAGGAGAATATTGCCGCTGGCTATAGGGAGTTTATGCCACCGCTTATGGTGAACGAGGATTCGGCTTACGGTACTGGTCAGTTACCCGATAAGGATGGACAGATGTATCACGCGCAGCTCGATAATTTTTACCTAATTCCTACTGCCGAAGTGCCCGTCACAAATATCTTTAGGGATGTTATCCTAAATGCTTCCGATTTTCCCGTTAAACTTACTGCCTATACACCATGCTTTAGGCGTGAGGCCGGATCGTACGGCAAGGATGTGCGGGGCCTAAACCGCCTTCATCAGTTCGACAAGGTAGAGATTGTGCAGGTGCAACATCCCGAAAAATCGTACCAGAGTCTCGATGAGATGGTAAATCATGTTGAGGGTATTCTGAAAAAGTTAGAGCTACCATACCGAATAATTCGTTTGTGTGGAGGCGATATGAGCTTTACATCGGCTCTAACCTATGATTTTGAGGTTTACTCGGCTGCACAGCAAAAGTGGCTCGAGGTTAGCTCGGTTTCAAACTTCGAGTCGTTCCAAGCCAATAGACTTATGCTTCGCTTCCGCGAGGAGGGCGAAAAGCGCAACCAGTTGGCCCACACACTAAATGGCAGCTCGCTTGCGCTTCCACGTATACTGGCTGCTCTGCTCGAGAATAATCAGGACGAGCAGGGTATTCGCATTCCCAAAGTGCTTCAACCTTTCTGCGGATTCGAGCGTATTTAATTCGACAAAATTTTTCCTATCAAACCGATTCTTTTCAGAAATATCATCTGTAAAAGAGTCGGTTTACTATATTTGCCCTAATTATTCCGAAACCCGAAACCAACCATGAGCAACAAAAAACTTTCGTATTTATTCGCTGGACTAACCATTGTGTTTTGGGGCACTTCAGCATCAGCTTTTAAGTTTACGCTGAACCATTTTTCTTTCATACAGCTACTAGCCTGGTCGTCGCTTTTCTCTTCTCTTTTGCTTTTTCTGATTATAGTTGTGCTGGGCAAATACAAAGAGTTAAAGAGTACACCTAGCATGGCAATAATTCCTTCAATTTATCTGGGATTTCTTAATCCCTTTGCGTACTATTTTATCCTGTTTAGGGCATACGAGTTGCTGCCCGCACAAGTGGCGCAGCCACTCAACTTCATTTGGCCACTGGTGCTAGTGATTCTATCGGTTCCTATGCTTGGCGAGAGGCTTAGCCTTAAAGGTTTGCTTGCGCTGCTTGTGAGTTTTATTGGTGTTATCATAATCTCATCGCAGGGTAACCTGTCGAGTTTTCAGATTAAAAGCCCGTTGGGCGTAGCTCTTGCGCTCACAAGTTCGGTAATTTGGGCGCTTTACTGGATACTGAACCTTCGCAAATCGGTTGTTGACCCGATTATCCAACTTTTTTTCAACTTTCTGTTTGCAACCCTTTTCTCCTTTGCTGCGGGTTCATTTTTTGATCATTTTTGGGATATTAATCCCATGGGAATTTTCGGGTCGATTTATGTGGGATCGTTCGAAATGGGCATTACTTTTGTTCTGTGGCTTAAGGCTCTAAGTTTGGCCGAGAGCAAAGCAAAACTGAATAATATAATTTATCTGGTACCGTTTGTTAGTTTAGTTTTTATCCATTTTCTTGTGGGCGAATCGATATACTGGACAACCATTGTGGGCCTTCTAATAATAGTTGGAAGTATTCTTTACCAGCAGATAAATGGAAGTCGAATTAGAACTTAATACCCAAAGCAATGAAAAAAATTACATTTATCCCCCTTTTTCTAATACTCACCAGCATCCTATTTGGATGCAAAAAGGATGAGCCAGTTAACGTTAACCAGGAACTTCTTAACGTTATGGAGGAGTATTACCTTTGGTACGATTTGATGCCAACTGTTGATCCAAATAGTTATCCTTCGCCCGTGGAACTTCTCAATGCTCTTACTTACAAGGAACTCGACAGGTGGAGCTATATAACAACCAAGCAGGAATTAGAGGCTTATTACCAAAACGCCGAATACGTTGGCTATGGAATAGGTTTAGGGTTTGATGCCCAGAATCAGCTTCGCATCACCTTTATTTTTGAGGATTCCCCCATGCGTGCTATCGGCGTTGATAGGGGATGGAGAGTAAGTGCAATTAATGGGAATACACCAACCATTAATAACATCAATAATCTGCTCGCCGAAAGTTCAGCAACCTTTACTTTTGTTGATTTAGAAGAGCAGCCCTACACGCAGGATGTCTCCAAAAGAGTTATTCAAATGAATACTGTATTGATGGATACGGTTTACACAACAGCATCGGCCAAGGTAGGTTACTTTGTGCTTAAGGGATTTGTTGGCCCCACTGTTAACGAGCTAACCGAAACCTTTAGCCACTTTGTTATGGATGGAGTTACCGAGCTTATTGTAGACCTAAGGTATAATGGGGGAGGTGCAATTAATACTGCAGAACATCTTGCAAGTCTAATTGCGGGTAAGGTTGCGGCCGGTAGCGTGTTAGGGAAATATGTTCATAACGATAAGCAGACAAAGAGAAATGAATCATTCCTTATCAGCAACCATTCCTATGCTTTGCCTCTAAATAGGGTTGTTTTTATCACCACCGAGAATTCGGCCTCGGCCAGCGAACTGTTAATTAATGGTTTGTTCCCTCACATAGAGGTTACTTTAGTGGGTTCGCGCACCTATGGGAAACCTGTGGGGATGTACGCGTTTACCTCTCCAGCATTCGATTGGGCTTTTGTTCCCATCTGCTTTAAGGTTTTGAATGCCAACAACGAGGGCGATTACTATGAGGGAATTCCTGTAAATATTCCCGCATCCGACAATATAAACTACCCCTTTGGCGATTTAAGGGAAAGCTGTATAGCCGCTGCAATGGCATTTCTTGATGGGAGTAAGTCCAAGTCCGATTTTTCGCCCGCTCAAAGTGTGTTGTACCCAACCCGTAAGGGTTTAAAGGCCGAGATTGGTGCTTGGTAGTGGCAATTAATAGTAAGCCCGATATTAGCTAAGGAGTAATAATTCCACACCAATTCCCCTTGGTTTTAGTATCTTTGTAGCAAATCAAAGATGTAATCAGTTTGTGAACTTACAACCCGAACGAGTAATTCTTGGGATTGACCCTGGTACAACGGTTCTAGGGTATGGTATTATTAAGGCCAGTGGTAAAAATAATGTGGAACTTGTGGTGCTGGGTATAATTGAACTCAAAAAGTACACCGACCATTACCTTAAGCTAAAGGTGATATATGAGCGGGTTCAGCAGCTGGTCGATCAGTACTTGCCCGACGACGTGGCCATTGAGGCTCCTTTCTTTGGGAAAAACGTGCAGAGTATGCTTAAGCTGGGACGAGCTCAGGGTGTGGCCATGGCTGCTGCACTTTCGCGTTCGGTTCCAATTTTTGAGTACGCTCCCCGAAAAATTAAGCTGGCCATTACTGGCCAGGGAAATGCCTCCAAAGAGCAGGTGGCTGCAATGTTGCAGAGTATACTTAAAACAAAGGCCTTTGATACAAAAACACTGGATGCTACCGATGGATTGGCTGCAGCAGTTTGCCACTTTTACCAGCAGAAAGTTGAGGTAGGTGGCAAGCGGGCTTCTAGTTGGGCCGATTTTATTCGAAATAACCCCGACCGGGTGACCGGTCTATAATGTTTACCAGGCTAATGCCTATTGGAAGATTTTTTGAGCTTCCGATTTAGTTGCACTCTGATATTTTTTTAAAGTGGAAAAGATCATCTAAAATACTAAGCCATGGGAATGATAACTTTCTTTAAGACTCCAAAACCCAAGCGGTTTGAGTATACGCCCCAGTACTACGATGCTCGCAAGGAAGCCCTCAGGGAACGCGAAAAGCAAATAAAGCAGGAGATGGGTTTAACCGATGGTGATTCCCCTCGAGTTTCGCTAATCCGTGGGCAAATGCGGAGGCAGTACGAGCAGAAGATGAAAGGCCGAATAAACAGGGGCTCAAGCCTAAGGTTGGTTGTTTTTTTTATTATTCTTTGCCTGCTTGCTTATTACATGTTCTACTATTAGTATCCTTCTATGCCCGATGTAATTCAGCTTTTACCCGATTCGGTTGCCAACCAGATTGCCGCTGGCGAGGTGGTGCAACGCCCCGCATCGGTGGTTAAGGAATTAATGGAAAACTCCATTGATGCCGGAGCTAGCAGTGTTCAGGTAATTGTTCGCGATGGGGGAAAAGCCCTTATTCAGGTGATAGACGATGGTTGCGGTATGTCTGAAACCGATGCTCGCCTTTGCTTCGAACGCCACGCCACATCAAAAATCAGGGAGGCAAACGACCTGTTTGCCATACAAACCATGGGTTTTAGGGGCGAGGCATTAGCCTCAATTGCAGCCGTTGCTGAGGTGGAGATGAAAACCCGAATTCCCGAAAGTCAGGTTGGTACAAGCATTCGTATTTATGGCTCTGAGCTGTTAGAACATGAGGCTGTTTCGTGTACGGTGGGAACATCAATAAGTGTAAAAAATCTTTTCTTCAATATTCCAGCACGTCGGAAATTTCTGAAAAGCACTTCGCTAGAGCTAAAGCATATTATCAGCGAGTTTCAACGGGTATCGCTGGCAAATCCACAGGTGGCATTTATGCTCTCGCACAATGGTGCTGATATCTACAAGCTGCCTGCAGGCAATATTAAGCAGCGCATTACATACCTAATGGGTAAAAGTATTGGGCAGTACCTGCTCGACATAAACACTCACACATCGGTGGTGGAGATTAGCGGTTTTATTGGAAAACCCGAGTGTGCGAAAAAGAGTCCGGGAGAGCAGTTTTTCTTTGTGAATAACCGGTATATGAAAAACGCCTACCTTCACAAAGCTGTGATGAAGGCGTACGAAAAGCTTATTCCACCCGATACTATTCCTCCTTACTTTATATTCCTCAAAACCGATCCAGGAACTATAGATGTGAATATTCATCCCACCAAAACCGAGATTAAGTTTGAGGATGAGAGGATGATATGGCAAATTCTTAATGCCGGAGTGAGGGAGGCGATGGGAAAGTTTGCCATAGTTCCCTCCATCGACTTTGAGACGGAGATGGTAATAGATATTCCCTTTTTCCCTAAAAGTGCTCCTGTTAGTCCACCCGAGATTGAGGTAAATCCCGATTTTAATCCCTTCGACCGCGATTACGTTAGCCGTTCTTCCTCACAGCAAGTTCATGGGCATAATAGGCCGTCGACAAGGGGATGGCAGGATCTATTCCTGCAGCAGCAAGGCTCGGGTTTTGAGAGTAAGCAAGAGGAATCAAGTTCACACTTGTTTAGCAAAACCGAAAGTGAACCAGTTTTTCCAAAGGCCTCACAGCGTTTTTTTCAGCTGAAAAATCGCTTTATTTTAACCTCGGTTAAGTCGGGATTAATGGTAATTGATCAGAAACGTGCGCATGAGCGCATTCTGTTCGAGAATTACCTGCTAACCCTTTCAATGGGTTCGGCCAGCTCGCAGCAGGAACTTTTTCCTCAATCTATCGAGATGAGCTCTGGCGATTTTGCCCTTCTGCACGCTGTTGCCGACGACTTGGCCGCATTAGGCGTTGTAATTGGCTTCCTTGGGCAAAACACAATTGCCGTAAATGCTTTGCCAGCTAACGTTAAGGTTAGCAATGCCGAGCAGCTTATTCATGATTTCTTGGGCGCTTTTAAGGAGAACACAGCCGAACAGGGAGCCGATATTCATCATAGGTTAGCCCAATCGTTGGCCAAAGCATCATCTATCCCCTATAATCGTCAGCTCGAGCCCATTGAGATGCAGGATTTGGTTGATAAGCTGTTTGCCTGTCAGCAACCCAACGTTTCGCCTGATGGAAAACCTACCATCACCATTTTAGGTGTTGATGAGCTGGAGAAGCGATTTAGGTAGTTTACCTCGCTTTTATTTATACTCGCTGGGTGACTGTCTGCATAGCGGGTAGTCACCCAGTGAGTGGTAAGTAATCAGACCCCCATGTTTTTTTGTTTTGCCATTTAAAACATGCTGACAATTAATAAAAAACTATTACCTTTGCCCCGCAAAAATAATGTAGGTTTAACTAAAAAAGCGTTTAAGTATGCCTGTAAAAATCAGACTTAGTCGCCACGGACGGAAGAGAGCACCTTTCTACCATATCGTGGTGGCGGATAGCAGGGCGCCACGGGATGGCAGATTCATCGAGAGGATTGGTTCGTACAATCCTGTCACTGATCCTGCTACTATTGAATTAAATTTTGATAGGGCATTGGATTGGCTGCAGAATGGCGCTCAACCTACCGATACCGCTAGGGCTATCCTATCGTACAAGGGTGTTTTAATGAAAAAACACCTGCTTGATGGCGTGAAAAAAGGAGCTTTAACTCCTGAGCAAGTAGAGACAAAGTTCGATGCTTGGACCAAGGAGAAAGAGTCTAAAGTTCAAGCCAAAGTAGATCGTCTCGCCAAAGGCGAAAAGGACGACATGGTAAAACGAATTGAGGCTGAAGCTAAAGTTCGCGAAGCCCGTGCTCAGGAAATTGCCAAGAAGCAAGCCGAACTAGCCGCTAAAGAGGCTAAATCAGCTGCTGCTGACGCAACCGAAGACGCAGCCGACGAGCAAGTGGCTGACGAGCAAGCCGAAGCTTAACTCCTAAAGTGTAGGGATATCCCTTATGAACCATCCTCAACTTATTGAGATTGGAAAAATTCAACGAACTCACGGAGTAAATGGCGAACTTCAGGTAAGCTGGTCAAACGACTTCTACCCTGAAGACCACAAATTAGAATCGGTGTTCCTTCTTATTGAGGGAATACCGATTCCTTTTTTTATACATTCAATCAGGAGCAAAGGCGGGGATTCTTCGCTCATCAAATTTGATGATATTGATGACTTGCCACAGGCCGAAGGCCTGGTTGGTTTAAAAATTTTTGCCGAGATAAAGCAAAGCAAACCCAACGATGAGCTTTTTCTTGACGATTTAGTGGGATTCACCGTAATGACCCAGCAGGGAGTAAAACTGGGGATAATAGACACGTTACAGGATTATTCGGGAAATCTTGTTTTCGAAATTACCGGTGCTTCTGGGAATGAGATGATGATTCCTGCCTCGCCCGATTTTATTGTTGATATTGATGAGGATTCCAAAACCCTTATCATGGATTTGCCAGAGGGCCTAACCGATCTGTAGCCTAAAAACTTATTTCTTTCTCGAACGCCGCAATAGCTTCGCGCCATCTATTTGGCAGCGTGATGCTAGTTTCATCTTTTCCACAGTATCCTACCATAATCGACTTGCAGTCGGCAGCAATAGTATATGTTGTTTTGTTGTATATCTGCTGAATCATCTCGAGGCTTTTGTTACCCATCTTCACAATTTTGGTTCTCACTTCCAGTTCATCGTAAAACTTAATTTGAGCCAAAAAATTCACGTTTACGCTAACAACTATAAGCCCTTCCACTTCCCAGTCCATTCGCTCTTTGAGAACGTCGAGAAAGTAATGTAGCCTGCCCAAGTCGAAGTACTGCATATACACCGAGTTGGTGGTGTGCCCCAGCATATCAATATCGTTAAACCTAACCTGGATTGGATGTGCGTGATTAAAAATGTAATCCATTATTTCAGTTTAAAAATGGTTAAATTAGTTTGTCAAAATTACTCTCTTATAACCTTTATTTCACCCCTTAACCCAAGTTGGATAACTTCCGAGGGTACTGGGTTTTTACTCTCCTCGTAGAATTGGGGCACAACTAGGCCTACTCCATTCACAATAGTGGTATCGATAGTGTTGAAACTTTTTGGGAAAGGTTGCCCCGAGATATTAGCAGATGTTGAAACGATGGGCTTTCGGAAAGATTGGAGGAGCCTTTCGCAGAACACATGTTTAACCACCCTTATGCCAATGCTGCCATCGGCAGCAACAAGGTTTTTGGCCAGATTTTTGGCTTTTGGGTAGATAATGGTTAGCGGTTTGTCTGTAACATCAATTAAATCCCAGGCAATCTCAGGTACCTGTTCAAGGTATATATTCAAAAGGTTTGGGTTTTCTATAAGCACTAGCATGCTTTTGGTGTCCTCGCGCTGCTTTAGCTTATATATTTTGGCAACGGCCTCTGGGTTTGTGGCATCGCATCCAATACCCCAAATAGTGTCGGTTGGGTATAGAATTAGCCCCCCGTTTTTAAGTACCTCAGCTGCGGCTTTAATGTCGTTTTGCATGGTAGCAACCATCTAAAAAGAGGTTGAGCCTTTGCTGGTCAACCTCTTTTGGTGTGTAGTTTTTTTTGTGAATTAGTACCTGTAGTGCTCTGGTTTGTATGGGCCTTCAACCCTTACGCCAATGTAATCGGCTTGTTGCTTGGTGAGTTTGGTAAGTTTTACTCCCAGCTGTTCAAGGTGAAGGCGAGCAACCTCCTCGTCGAGGTGTTTGGGTAAACGGTAAACATCAACAGCTAAATCATTTTGCCAAAGCTCCAGCTGAGCAAGAGTTTGGTTTGTGAAGCTGTTACTCATCACAAAGCTTGGGTGACCAGTGGCGCAGCCAAGGTTAACCAAACGGCCTTCGGCCAGGATAAAGATTGAACGGCCATCGGCAAAGTAATACTGATCGACCTGTGGTTTAACCGTTTCCTTGCGTACACCCTGAGCCTTGTTTAGCTTTTCAACCTGAATCTCGTTGTCGAAGTGACCAATGTTGCAAACAATGGCTTGGTCTTTCATCGCCATTAAATGCTCAAGGGTAATAACATCGCGGTTTCCGGTGCAGGTTACAAAGATATTTCCCTCATCAAGGGCATCCTCAATGGGTTTAATCTCAAATCCTTCCATGGCTGCTTGCAGAGCGCAAATGGGATCGATCTCGGTAACAATTACACGTGCTCCATAAGCGCGCATGCTCTTAGCACATCCCTTGCCCACATCGCCATAGCCCAGAACCACAACTACTTTTCCGGCAATCATCACGTCGGTGGCGCGCTTAATGCCATCGGCAAGCGATTCCCGGCAGCCGTAGAGGTTGTCGAATTTGCTTTTGGTTACTGAATCGTTCACATTAATGGCAGGCACAAGCAACTCGCCGCGCTCCATCATCTGGTAAAGTCGGTGAACGCCAGTTGTGGTCTCTTCCGATACACCTTTCCACGCCTTGGCCATTTTGTGCCATTTTTGGTTGTCCTCTGCAAGGGTTTTCTTCAGAAGTTTAAGGATTTCGGCTTCCTCAATGCTTTCGGGCTCTATGTTAAGGATGCTGGCATCTTTTTCGGCCTTGTAGCCCATGTGGATAAGTAGAGTTGCATCGCCACCATCGTCAACAATTAGGTTCGGCCCTTTGCCGCCAGGGAACGAAAGCGCCTGAGCTGTACACCACCAGTACTCCTCAAGGGTTTCGCCTTTCCAGGCAAAAACAGGAATGCCAGCGGCAGCAATGGCAGCGGCAGCGTGATCCTGTGTTGAAAAGATGTTGCAGCTAGCCCAGCGAACATCGGCGCCCAGCTCAACCAGCGTTTCAATGAGAACCGCAGTTTGAATTGTCATGTGTAGCGATCCCGAGATTCTTGCTCCCTTTAGGGGTTTTTCGGCAGAATTTTTTCTGCGGATGGCCATAAGTCCGGGCATCTCTTTTTCTGCTATGCTGATCTCTTTTCTGCCCCATTCGGCCAGATTGATATCCTTTACCTTGTAGGGGAGGGTTGTGGTTAAGGTGTTTTCCATTATGCGTGTTGTTTTATTTGAAATAGATAAATCTACTTGTTTATTACTGCTGATATTTGTAGAATTAGGGTTGCAAAGATAATGTAAAAAATTGAAATGAGGGGAGATATCCTTACTGCGGGACTAGCCTCTTAAGGGCTGCATTCTTGTCGAGTGCGAGCTGTTGCTTTAGGGCATCGAGCGATGCGAATTTCTGCTCCTCTCTAATCTTTTCGACAAACTTGATATCTATCATCTCATTGTAAATTACTTGATCGAAACCAATAATGTGCGCCTCAATGGTGCGCTCAAGCCCATCACCAATGGTTGGCCTAATTCCTATGTTAAGCATGGCTGGATACGAAACACCCTGATAATCGACCCAAACGGCGTACACGCCGTTGCCAGGGATTAGTTTGGATTGGTCGGTTGGTTTGATGTTGGCGGTAGGGAATCCTAATGACCGCCCAATTTGCTGTCCACCCTCAATGGTTCCCGAAAGGTTGTATGATCGGCCAAGCATATTATTTGCTGCGCTTAAATCGCCAGTCAGTAACGCTTCGCGAATTTTTGTTGAACTCACATCCACTCCGTTTATACTCACCGGATCCACCTGGATTGCGTGGTAGTTAAAATTATCCTCATGCTGTTTAAGTAGGTTGTAATTTCCCTGCCCCTTGTGCCCAAAGGAGTGGTTATACCCAAGGATGATTATGGATGCGTTTAGCTTTTTAGCCAAAAAATTTTCAATAAACTGTATCGCACTTGTTGCTGCAAGTTCGAGCGTAAACTCCATGACAAGAAGGGCATCAATCCCATTTTCGCAGGCAAGTTGCTGCTTTTCCTGTAGGGTTGATAGGAGTTTTAATCGTTCGGGGTCGTTGTGAAGAACCATTCGGGGGTGAGGCCAAAATGTTATCAGCAAGCTGTTTCTGTTTACAGCCTGAGCATGGCGAGTAACTGTATTAATGATTTCGCTATGGCCAAGATGAACGCCATCGAAGAAGCCAATTGTAACAACCGGTCTTTCGAGGGTTACCTCTTCTATGTTGTGGAATATAATCATGTTTTAAATTGGGTCACAAAAATAGCAAAAGAAGCCGAAATAATCGGCTTCTTATTATGATATGCATTTGTGTTGGCTAAATCCATCTAACCAGTGTGAAATCCATGCGGTGAGGTAGTTCGTTGTTTTTGGCGTAAACACGTATTCCCGAGTCGAAAACTCCAGGATCAGTGGGGACAAAAAGTAGTTTGAAAGTGGCTCGTTGTCCCTCTACATGCTCAAGGTCGAACTCCTGCGTGTGCTTAATGGTAACATCACCATTTTCCACCAGTTCGGCAATTACCAACTCCACGCCAACCTCTTCGGGCGAGAGATTGCCCAAATCCAGGACAACTTCGGATAAGTACTCTTTACCCAGCACAATTGCTTGGCGTGAGGTGTCGAACTGCTCGACGGTAATTACCTCGAGGCTATCCCAGGTTCTTGAAACCTTTCTTTTCCATACTGCAAGCCGTTTGGCTAGCTCAAAATCCTCCTCCGCCAGACGATTTGTTCGGATATAAAGTTTGTGATAGAATCGATCCTCATAATCTTCCATCATCCGGGTAGTGGTGAAATTTGAGGCCACTTCGGCAATAGATTTCTTGATGGACGCTACCCAGCTTGTGGGGACGTTTTTGTCGCTTAGGTTGTAGAATTTCGGGACAATTTCATTCTCAAGAAGAGAGTAGATTAGCTCGGCATCGAGTTCGTCCTGAAACTCTTGCTGAACATAGGTTCGCTCCATGGGAAGTGCCCATCCTGCATCGGGCTTGTAGCCTTCGACCCACCAACCATCGAGAACGCTAAAGTGAAGCACTCCATTCATTACGGCTTTCATGCCGCTAGTCCCCGATGCTTCGAGTGGACGTGTTGGCGTGTTTAGCCAAATATCAACACCCTGAACCATTTTCCGGGCAAGTTCCATGTTGTAGTTCTGTAGGAAGATGAATTTGCCCACAAACTGAGGTAGCTTGCTAACCTCTACTAGTCTGCGAATCAAATCTTGACCTGCCTTGTCGTTGGGATGAGCCTTTCCTGCAAATAGGAACTGTACTGGCGTCTCCTTGTTGTTGACAATCTCGCTGAGCCTATCCAGATCGCGAATTAGCAAGTGAGCCCTTTTGTAAGTTGCAAAGCGACGTGCAAAGCCAATGGTAAGCACATCTTCTCTGAGTTTTTCCTGAATTTCGACTATATGCCTTGGGCTTTCAAACTTTACGATTTGTGGGTTAACTAAGCGGGTACGAATGTATTCAATGAGTTCTTTTCGGAGTTTGTTTCGAATCTTCCAAAGTTTCTCGTCGGGAACCTTCTCAATATTTTTCCACACAGGTGTGTTGTCAAACCCCAACTCATTGCTTTGCGCTTCAATAAGACTTCTAATTTCAGGAGAGGTCCAGGTTGGATAGTGTACCCCGTTAGTAACATAACCCAGATGTAGTTCGCTGGGGAAGTACCCTGGCCATAGGTTTGCAAACATTTTTCGGCTCACATCGCCATGAAGCCAGCTAACACCATTAACCTCCTGCGAGAGGTTTGCTGCAAGGTAACTCATGGAGAATCTCTCGGTTTCGTCGCCTGGGTTTAACTTACCCAAATCCATAAATTGTTCCCAGGTAATACCCAGTCGCTCGGGGTAGTGGGTCATGTAGGTGCGAAGCATATCCTCTGGAAACGAGTCGTGACCAGCGGGAACGGGTGTGTGGGTAGTGAAAAGGCTTGATGCCCTAACCATCTCAAGCGATTCGGCAAACGATAGTTTTGTATCAACAATTAAACTGCGAAGACGTTCAAGTCCAGCAAAGGCGGCGTGACCCTCGTTTAGATGGAATATGCTTGGTGTGATACCGATTTTTTCGAGGGCTCTAATACCCCCAATTCCCAGAATCATCTCTTGCTTAAACCGGTTCTCCCAGTCTCCACCGTAAAGGTGATGGGTGATTGCTCTATCCGAGAGTTCGTTATCCTCATAATCGGTGTCGAGCAAGTATAGTTCAGTTCTCCCAATATCGACTCTCCAGATTCGGGCATTCACAATTCTACCTGGGAAAGCTACCCCGACGGTTTTCCATTTGCCATTCTGATGTCGAACTGGTTTGGCCAAAGTTTGTGCAAAGTTCTGCTGATCGTAGGCTGCTATCTGTTGCCCAGTTGAAGATAGCTGCTGCGTAAAGTAACCATATCGATAGAATAATCCTATTCCCACAATAGGTACATTCCTGTCCGAGGCTTCTTTCAGGTAATCGCCAGCCAGAACCCCTAGACCCCCCGAGTAGAGTTTTAGGCTTTGGTGAAGCCCATACTCCATGCTGAGGTAAGCAGTTTTTATGCCCTTACGACCAGCTTTCTTGCTCATATACTCGTGGAAGTGTTTTTGTACCCGATTTAACTTCTCGATAAAGATCTCGTCCTGCTCCAGCTCCTGAAAGCGGGGGAGTGAAATCATATCGAGGAACCTGATGGGGTTTTGTTCACACTCCTCCCATAGCTCTGGATCGATGCTTTCGAAAAGATCAATGGCATCGGGGTTCCAGCACCACCAGAGGTTTTTGGAAATCTCGTCGAGAGCAGTGAGTTTCTCGGGGATATTCTTTTGAATGAGCAGCCGCACCCAGTTGGGTTTGTTGATGTGGAAAACTTTCTCAATGTGGGGAAGTTGCTCTTCGCGATCGAATTCCATGAACTGTTGAGTACGCTCCTCAACTTTTTGTAGTGCAATGTGATAGGCTTCCTTGTAGTGCGATATCAGGTTTTCCCAGAGGGCAATTTTAGAAACCTCTAGGGCATTCTTTCTGTATTTTTCTTGCTCGGCAAGGCTAAGGGTGGAGTAGTGGCAAATAGTTTTTGATATCTCCTCAATAACAAAGCTGTCGTTGTCATCTGTTCGTTCAATTATCTTTATGCCCGGATGCTCTTCGTTAAAATAGGTGTTTACCCATAGCCCAAATCCGGCTAAAGTGGTTGTAACGGTTGGTACATGAAATGCTAAGCTTTCGAGAGGTGTATATCCCCAAGGCTCATAGTAAGATGGGAACACAGAGATATCCATACCGATGAGCAGATCCCAGTAGGGTAAGTCGAAAATTCCATCGTTGCCGTTGAGGTAACTGGGGACAAAGAATATCTTCACCTTATCGCTCGAAGAGTTAAAGAGCCCAGCCGATTTAAATTTATTTAGAATGGGATCTCTATCTGGGTCGTTTAGGTAGTGTGTAATGTGAGTGTTGCTTAAAACAACTACATTCTCGTTTTCCTTTTCCTGTAGATTTTTGAAAACATCCTTCCTGGGACCATGATGCCCACCAGGGATAAGAATAAACACTAGCACCTCGCGCTTAAGATCGGGGCAGCGATTAAGCTTCGAGAGGGCATCGATAAAAACATCAATTCCCTTGTTCTTAAACTCGTACCTACCGCTTATCCCCACCACAAGGGCATCTTTAGCCACATCGTGCGCAAGTAAGGCCTCGGCAACCTCATAGAATTTCACTTTAGCCTCAATCCGCCGCAGGTTAAATTCTTCGTCTTTGGGCACAAAGCTGTTTTCGAACCCGTTGGGGGTAACTATATCAACTTTTTTGCCATGGAATTGAGCACACTCCTTAGCCGTAATGTCACTAACAGTGGTGTAACAATCGGCTTCAACTGCCGATACCTTTTCGAGCGATTGTTTGGACACTACGTTAAACTCTAAGGCTTTTTGCTCGGCATTGTACTTCTCGAGGTTGCTGTACAGCGGAACGTTGTTCCCTGCTAGGCAGCGCCCCATTACAGTGGCGTGGGTTGTGAAAATATTCCCAATTTGGGGCATATATTTTTTCAGGTACAGCAATCCAATGCCGGTCATCCACTCGTGGAACTGAGCCACTATCCGATGTCTATATGTTAACTGAAACTTGGTGAAACTTTCAATCACCTTACCAGCGGCATATCCAAACAGGGCAGGTTCCACGTAATCCCATTGTCCGTTAATGGAATCGAGTTTGTATTCTTCCCAGAATTCCTTGAAAATCTCATCCTTTTTTGAGAAAAATGGGGTAAAGTCGACAATAATCACCACTGGTTTGCCCTCAATATTCCATCGGCCAACCCTAACCCTTAGCCCTTCCTCGTGAGCCTTGTTTTTCCATGACGAGAATAGTTGTGGATCCTCGATAAACTCAGGGTTGTTCTCGGTATCGCGCCAAACATCGGGTCCAATGAGTATTAGGTTGTTCTTGTACTCACTCACTAGGGTTAGCGATTTGGTGGAGATAACGGTATGTATTCCACCAACCTTATTGCATATTTCCCAGCTAACCTCAAAAAGATAGTCTGGGCGTATAAGTTTGTCTTTCATTGATTAAATGGCATTGGTTTTAACTAAAATAACATCATTGCTTCTTTGTTTTGGGTGTAGCCTTCTTTACTGTTGATGTTTTTTTGGTTGTTTTAACAGCCGGTTTCTTGGTAGTACTTTTCTTTGCTACTGTTTTCTTTTCGGTTGTTTTTGGTGATGAATCCTTTTTAATAGCCCTTAAACTGGCAATTTTCTCCTCGTACTCCTTAATCAGCTTGTCAACCTCTTCGGGATTTGATGCCAATAGCTCAGTCTCGGCAGCTGGATGTGAACTAGAGTAGTTCTCTACGCGGAGTTTGAAATCACTAAGGGCATTCATAAAGTTGATAAATGCTTCGTATGGGGTATCGTATGGATTGAAGTACTTGTGTACATCGCCATCGCTGAACCATTTTGTGCACATGTAGTAGAAATGGTCGCTGGTTTGAAGGTACTTCCAGTCTCTTTGCAGGTCGGGGTCGTTAATGGACGACACTCTGTGGGCTATGTCGTATAGGTTATTAAAAGCCTCATCTTGCATCTCGTTACCAAGCCAAGCGGTTAGGTCGCGCTCCTCATCGGCCCAGCTAATTGGGAACGGAACATGTAGTGGCGCAATGGGTTGGTGTTTACGGGCTGCTTCGGCTGGTGTTAAAAATTCAAAATTTGAGTGTGAAAATACTCTGCCCGGCAGTGCTCTCATAAATTCGAAGATTCCTGTCTCGGCCCACTGGTGCTCGCCAAAGGTTTCGTAATCCATAAAAAGATTAATAATCTCATCCTTCGAGTCGATGGAGTTTAGCCAGTGAACGTACTTCTCTGTTGTTAATGGCCATTCGGGCCAACCTCTGTTCGAGAATCTGAAGGCAATATCATCGCTCATCTGAAAGTTTTTGAGCAGCAACCTCAATTTGGGGTTAATGGCATTGGTGTATAGGTAGTTTGGGCTTTTCCAGCCCATTATGTGCTTTGCCCCTTCGGTAAGCATAGCCTTGAAACCCATGTCAGCCACCATGGCACCAATCTCGTCGGAGTAAATGAGCTCGGTGTTTCTGAATGTGGTTGGCTTTTGCCCAAAAAGTTGTTCCACCTTTTGTACCTGAGCATTGACCTGATTTTCGAACTCCTCGCGCGATTTGAGCGCTGAAAGGGAGTGCGAGTAGGTTTCGGCAATAAACTCAACGCAGCCTGTTTCTGCTAGCTTTCGGAATGTGTCGAGCACATCGGGAGCATACATCTCAAACTGGTCGAGAGCAGTTCCCGAAATGGAGTAGGCAATTTTGAACTTGCTTCCATACTCCTTAATTAGCGATAGCATCAGGTTGTTGGTGGGTAAGTAGCACTTTTCGGCAACCTTCCGCATGATTGAGCGGTTTGCAAAATCGTCGAAATAGTTGTGATATTGACCAATATCAAAAAAACGGTACCGACGAAGCCTGTAAGGCTGATGAACCTGAAAGTAGAAGCAGATTGTTTTCATTATGCTAGCGTGTTTTATTATTGTCTTTGTTTGCTTGTTATTTCCAACCGAGAACCGATTTGTACACTTTTTTCACCTCCAGTGCCGCATTCTCCCACTTAAGGCTGTTAACCTCTTCCTGACCGTACCGCTTGAAGTATGTGGAGAGCGCTTCGTAGTTTAGTAGACCGTAAATAGAGTCGGCCATAGAATCAATATCCCAAAAATCTACCTTTAGGGCATGGCGTAAAACCTCGGCTACTCCCGACTGTTTTGAGATAATAACGGGTACATTGCTTTTCATAGCCTCAAGTGGGCTTATGCCGAAGGGTTCTGATACCGAAGGCATTACGTACACATCGCTCATGGCAAACATGGTGTTTACCTCATCACCCTTCAAAAATCCTGTAAAATGGAATCTGTCCGATATCTCCAGCTCAGCGGCACGTCTAATCATTTTATTTAGCATATCGCCGCTACCAGCCATTACAAATCGGACATTAGGATACTTTTGGAGGACTTTACTGGCGGCCTCTACAAAGTAATCGGGCCCTTTTTGGAAAGTAATACGCCCTAGGAATGTAACCACTTTCTCGGGAACATTCTTAACTACAGACGAGTGCTTGTTGTTCCCAGTGAAATCAACTGCATTATGAACGGTTACAACTTTGTCCTCGGGTATGCCATAACGGCTAATAACAATGTTTCGGGTAAGATGGCTAACGGCTATAACTTTGTCGGCCATATGCATGCCTTGGCGTTCGATATCGTAAACAGCCTGATTCACATTTTCACCGCTACGATCAAATTCGGTGGCGTGGATGTGTACAACGAGGGGTTTTCCAGATACCATCTTGGCCGTGATGCCTGCTAAAAATGTTAGCCAGTCGTGGGCATGAATAATATCAAATTTTTCGCGTGCGGCAATTGATCCGGCAATTAGCGCATACCGCGATACCTCTTTCATCAAATCTTTGCCGTACTTTCCGGAGAAACGGAATTTGTGCGATAGGATGGTTTGGTGCTCTTCAGCCGAGTCGAGTTCAGTTTCGGTAACAAGACGCTCGAACTCCTCGGGGCCCACGTAAGGGATTAGGTTTGAGCCCACCTCGAGGTAGCTTATTTTTTTCCAAAACTCTTCCATATCAATGGAGATATGGCTCACGTCAATATCTTCGGCAGGGACAAGGCGAACTGCCGATTGATCCTCGTCGCCAAAGGCTTTTGGAACAACAAAAGCCATTTCAACATTATGCTTTGCTAACCCGCGGGTTAGCCCAAAGCACGCAGTGCCTAGGCCTCCAGATATGTGGGGAGGGAACTCCCATCCAAACATTAGTACTCTCATGCCAGCTGTTTAGAATATTATTGGTTTTGGTCGTATAATCTCTTGATGCGTAAAACTTCTGCTACGCTCCATGCCTGCGATATGCAGCCATTGGGTCGTTGGGGCGGGTCACCATCGTACACCTCGGCAATGCCACACACCCCGTGTCTCGACATGTCCTTGCAGAATGAGTCAAGAACCGATTGGGCCAAGGCATTGGCTGTTTTGCCATGAAGTTTGTAGTAGCCTTCGATGAAATGACCTAAAAGCCAAGGGAATGCAGTTCCTTGATGGTACCCTAAATCGCGTTTTGTCTGATCGCCCTCGTAAATACCAACGTAATGAGGGTTCTTAGGAGCGAGGGTTCTCAATCCTTTTGGGGTGAATAGCTCTCGGTAAACGGCTTCTAGTACTCCCCGTTTCATTTCATCGGTAATAGGGCTATGAGGAAGCGATGTGGCGAATACCTGGTTAGGGCGAACATATACATTTTGGCCATTCTCATCAACGAAATCGGCCAGGTACTGTTTAGTCTCGAACCAGAAGGTGTCCTTATACGATTGGGCAACCTGCTTGGCTATTGGTTCCCATTCCTTCACAAATTTTGTGTCCTTAAATGTGCTGGCCAGCCCTAGGGTAAACATTATGGCGTTGTACCATAGTGCGTTTATTTCAACCTGAAACCCAGTTCGGGGGGTAACCGGTACACCATGAACTACAGCGTCCATCCAAGTTAGAGCAACTCCTTTCTCACCAGCCCAAATAAGTCCGTTGTGATGCATTCTGATATTAAATGGAAGTTCACCGCTACGGAAGGCATTAAGAATAGCCTTCATCTTTTTTCCGTAGTGTGTCCAAACGTCTTGAAAATCGTTTGTGTACTCGGTGTACATTTGTAGCGTCCAGAAAAACCATAGCGGTGCATCAACCGAGTTAAACGCGGACGAAGCTCCATTACCCATATTTGGGAAAAGCCCATCTTTGAGCTCTTTGCTCATGGTGTCGAGCACGTCTTTACATGCTTTGGGCTCATCAATGGCTAGTGTAAGGCCAGGCAATGCTATAAATGTATCTCTTCCCCAACGGCCAAACCAGGGGAATCCGGCGATAACTTCAGTTTTTTTGTTTCTTTTAACCACAAACTGATGAGCCGCATTTCGAAGGCAGTTTTCGAGGCTGTCCTTAGGCGGTCTTCGTAGCACCTCGGCGTTAAATTTTCGCGTAAGTGTGGCGGTTTGTTGCTCAGAGGTGGAAGCAGAGAAAATGATGGATTCTCCTTTCTTTATGGGAACCTCAAAGAAACCAGGCACAAAAAGGTCTTCATGTCCTTCGTAACCCCGCATTACTTCCTCTTTGTACTCAATATTGTAGTACCAGTCGGGAACTGCAACAAACTCATTGGTTTTGTTCAGTTGAAGGTGAAGGTAAGGAAATCCATGATACAACTTGTACTTAACTCCGTTGGTGATTTCCTTATACCGCTTATCCGCAAATAGATTCGACTTGGATAGCTTATGGGCATTCCGGAAGGCAAGGAATGGTTTAATTCTTATTTTTGTTGGGCTATGGGCATCCTTTAGCGTATAGCGAATCATGAACTGCTCCTCGTTATGAACAAACAGCAGCTCTTTTTCAAGCACCACTCCACCCACCCTGTAGGTTAGCTTAGGTGTAGGTTCGTACTCAAAATCGATAATGTACTTATGTCCTCGTGGTTCGTAAATACCTGGATATCTATGGATTCCCAGGTTGAACTCCTTGCCATGCTGGATCACGGTTTCATCAACCGACGAAAGGAGCACGTGGTTCTCGCCATCAAATTGATCCAGGGGAAGAACCATTAACCCGTGATATTTTCGGGTGTTGCAAAGTACTATGGTTGTGCTGCAATATCCTCCGGCACGATTAGTGCTGAGAATTTCCCTGCTTAGGGAGTACTCGAGATTAACCAGTTCGTTCTTTTCAAAAACAAGATAGCTCATAGCTGTTCTGTTATAAAATTAGATGCGGTTTTGCCAATTTTTAGGTGAACACACAAACACCACGTAAATGCAATTTGTTTGAAAATCCTACGTTAAATATTTGAGAAAGAGCATTGCCAGATTATTCTGATGGCCTGAATTTGTTTACCAATTCTCAGACTTTCGATAGGCAATACAAATTACGATATTTTAAGGATACCGCAATTAATTTCTCTATTATATTTTGATTATTTTTGCCGCAAACAATTGCAGCAAATTCACACTGTCCAATGACTTTACGAATAGCAAACCGCTTAGCAGTCGTGTGCTGCACTTTGGTTACAACACTATTTCTTTCTGCATGTAGCGATTCATCGAAGCATGTAAGAGTTTCCGGAAGTATAGAGGGTTTTCAAAATGTAATGGTTTACCTGCGCGAGGCGGGTCATAATAGAATCAGCGCAATCGATTCAACCCAAGTTGACCGCAAGGGGAATTTTGAACTTTCGCTTGAATGCGATGGCCCTCGATTCCTGCTATTTCAAATTGAGAATGAAAGCGAACCCTTGGTCTTGCTCGTTGATGTGGGCGAAAGGCTTACTATCAGCGGACAAAAAGGCAAACCTGTTTCACAGTTTTCTGTAAGTGGATCAAAGGGATCGAAGCTTGTAACCGATTTAAACTCCCGACTCAACCTGGTGGTGCAAACCATCGACTCCCTGTCGAAAAACTTTAGAGGGAGTAGGGAACATCCAAAATTCGATTCCATTAAAACGGCAATCGATAGTGCTTATATTCGAACCATTCGGGGGCATAAGCAGTACACAGCGAATTTTATCAAGGAGAATCGGTATAGCCTAGCTGCAATACTTGCGCTTTATCAGCAGTACGATCGCAATACTCATGTGCTTAATAAGCGTGAAGATTTTGATCTTTTTCGGCTGGTCGACTCAACATTATTCCCACTTTATCCTGCCAATCCGTTGGTACAGAATCTTCATCGTAATGTGGAGATGATAGACAAACAGTTAAAGCTGTACGATAAGCGACAGGATATGTTTTCGGAGGGGCAAACTCTGCCCGATATCGATTTGTCATTAGTTAATGGCGAAGTAGTTAGGCTTTCTGATATTAAAGCCCGATACATCCTTGTCGATTTTTGGGCGTTATGGTGTAACGACTGCCAATCGAGTAATAGCAAACTCAAGGCGGTTTATGATCGGTTTAAAGACAAGGGATTTCAAGTGGTTCAGGTATCGTTAGATAATAATCGGCAAAACCTTGAGAGTTATATTAATGGCAATGCGATAGAATGGCTCATGGCTTTTGACCAGAAACAATGGGATTCGCCCATTATCGATGCCTTGAGCGTAAATAGCATACCATCGAATTACTTAATTGATAGCCGAAGAACAATACGCGCCCGAAATATCAAGGTAAAGGATCTCGAGAGCGTATTAACCAAATTTTTACCCTAAATGGGTTTTGTTATCGATCAAATATCGCTAATTTTGATCCCCATTAAAAACCCCAGTAAAAAATCAAATTGTTAACGGAATGATTAACCGCACAGCACTAAAAATTATACTTATCGCCTTAGCGACCCTTCTTCTGTCAACCGCATGTAAGGAGAGAGATCAGTCATCGGTTGTTGGAACCATAAAGAATATTGATACCCAGGTTGAGGTTAAGCTGCTACGTCAGGAGTTTTCAAGGGTTGTTCCCGTTCAATCGGTAAAACTTACACCCAGAAAGCCCACTTTTAAAATTGGGGTGGGAAAACTCGAGGAGCCAACCTTTTTTCAACTCCATGTTGAGGGAACACGCAGCAATGTAGCTGTGTTGCTGCTCGAACCAGAAGAGAATGCGGTGGTGAACATCGACCTAAATAGCTTTATGGATTACGAGGTTGAGGGCGCAAACGAATCGCTTAAAACCAAGGCGCTAAGCATTCAACTCTCCAAAACGCTTAAAACACTCGATTCGCTGAATAACCAACTTTCGCAGGCTACTACCACTGCACAACGGCTAAAGATTAGCGAGGAGTATGAGGCTACAGTTGAGAAACAACGAGAGTTTAGCAGCAAGTTTATTTGGGAAAATCCTATGTCGAGAGCAAGCGTTATGGCACTTTATCAGAAAATTAACGACGATCGTTTCGTTTTCGAAAAGGCAGAAGATATCCAGCTTTTCAAGGTGGTGGCCTCGTCGCTTATAGCCCGATATCCCGATTCGGATTACTCTAAGGGTATGCTTAGGGATATTAAGAATCAGGAGAGAATTCTAAGTTCGGCCCGATTGCAAAGCTTGATCCAAGTAGCCGAGTCGTCGTTGCCCGAAATAGCACTTCCAAATACTAAAGGCGATACGGTAAAACTTTCGTCGCTAAGGGGCAAAGTGATTCTGCTCGATTTCTGGGCTTCGTTTAGCCAGGAGAATTTACTCGAGAACAGGGAACTTCTTGAACTCTACAAGCGTTACAAGAGCAAGGGATTTGAAATATATCAAGTTTCGCTCGATATCGAGCGTGAGCCATGGCTTGCTGCCATAGAGTCGGTGGGTTTGCCCTGGGTAAATGTTAGCGAGCTTAATCCCAATGGATCGAGAGTTATTGGCTTATACAATGTTACTCGGCTCCCCGCCAATTACCTGATTGGTCGTAACTACGATATTGTTGGGAAAAATCTATTTGGCCGGGATTTGGAGAATAAACTTAAGGAAATTCTTTAGTACCTCTCCATGAGCCAAACCAAGGTCTACTTTGCATCCGATATCCACTTGGGCTTGCCCAGCATCGAAGAGGGGAGAGCGCGGGAGCAACTCTTTGTGAGCTGGCTCGATAGCATAAAGCACGATGCCAAGGAGATCTTTTTGGTTGGCGATATCTTCGATTTCTGGTACGAGTATCGGCGGGTTATCCCCAAGGGCTACACCCGCTTCCTTGGCAAGATTGCCGAGATTACCGATGCGGGTATTCCCGTGCACTTTTTTACGGGGAATCACGATGTGTGGATGTTCGATTACTTTCCGCAGGAACTTGGCGTATCGCTTCATCGTGAGCCAATTGTCAGGGAGTTTGACGGGAAGAGATTCTATATAGGCCATGGCGATGGACTGGGCAAGGGAGATAATGGCTATAAGCTGTTAAAACGTATTTTCACAAGCAAAGTTTTGCAGTGGATGTTCTCGCGTTTACACCCAAATTTTGCCATGTGGATTGGCAATAAATGGTCGGTGAGCAGCCGCTACTCCAAGGAGATCTCCTATAGTTTTAAGGGCGATGAGGAGCTAATTACCAAGTTTGCCCGGCAAACTTTGGGCAACGAGCATTTCGATTTCTTCGTTTTTGGCCATTGGCATGCTCCGGCTATTCACAATCTGGCAGAAAGCTCAAACCTAATCATGCTGGGCGATTGGATTGTGAACAACACCTTTGCCTTATGGGATGGCAAAACGATGAGCCTCAAAAGATATGATGGCAATGGCGACAAGGAAGTTATTGCGGCTGTTTAAACCATTTCATTGTTGAACTATCGAATGTGGCCAAAGGCACTTCCCAAATGAAATTTCACCATCACACAATTAGGCTTTCAGTCCACCTTTTTCTCGATAAAATAGTAGGTTCAATAAGCACTGCGATTACTCCTGCTTTAAGGACGGCGGTTTGGCTTGTAAAGATTACCATCCCCATTTCGTTGGCGGTAACCCTGCTTAGCTATTTGGGCGTTGTTGGCTTTATTGCCGATTTTCTACACCCCGCCTTTAGCCTTATAGGATTGCCCGGTGAAGCTTCTCTGGTATTTATCACCTCCATATTTCTGAATGTTTACTCGGCCATTGCGGTAATCTCGCAGTTTCCCTTATCAATACGCGAAATCACCATTTTAGCGGTGATGTGCCTTATTGCACATAACCTAATTGTGGAAACAGCGGTGCAAATGAAAACAGGGTCCAAAGGTTGGCAAATGGTAACCCTAAGGCTATCGATGGCGGTAGTTTCTGGATTTTTCTTGAATTTGTTGTTGCCAAAATCAATTTCCAACGCATCGATTGTGACTAATGTTCCTGTCGCCATCGATTTTTTGCCTATGATTCAGAGCTGGGCAGAGTCCGCATTTTTCCTTACCCTAAAAATTGTAATTCTAGTCACTCTGCTGATGATTCTGCAGCAAATGCTAAAGGATTTTGGACTTATTAAATGGCTTTCGCGACTATTTCAGCCATTGCTAAGCGTATTTGGATTACCCAAGAGCACTTCGTTTATGTGGATTGTTGCCAATACACTGGGCTTAACTTATGGTTCCGCGGCAATGGTGCAGGAGGTGAAAAGTGGAAATATCACACAACGCGATGCCGATTTGCTTAACCACCATATTGCCATTTCTCATTCCAACCTCGAGGATATGGTTCTGTTTGCTGCCATTGGCGTATCCGTTGCCTGGATTCTTTTACCCCGCCTAGTTATTGCTGCTCTTGTGGTGTGGGGAAAGAGGTTGGCTTGGTCGAAGTAAGGCTAAATATTGTAAAATAATCTCAAGTTTTTTGTTGTCTTTAAGTTTTAATCTATTGCTTGAAATTCTCAGCAATTAGCCCTACTTTTACGAGTAGAAAATACCCTATATTTATGCGCCAATACCTCGATTTACTTGATAATATCCTTGAAAATGGTACGAAGAAGGAGGACAGAACCGGCACCGGAACGATCAGCCTTTTTGGCCATCAGATGCGGTTTAACCTGCAGGAGGGATTTCCTCTGCTAACCACCAAAAAACTTCACCTTAAGTCAATTGTTTACGAGTTGCTATGGTTTTTGCAGGGCGATACAAATATCAAGTACCTAAACGATAATGGTGTAAGGATTTGGAACGAGTGGGCCGATGCGCAGGGGAATTTAGGGCCTGTTTATGGCTCTCAGTGGAGAAGTTGGCCTGCTGCTGATGGCCGAAAAATAGATCAGATTTCCCAAGTTGTCGATTCCCTAAAGCGTAATCCCGACTCAAGGCGACATCTGGTTTGCGCCTGGAATGTGGGAGAAATTGATAAAATGGCGCTACCGCCTTGCCATATCCTTTTCCAGTTTTACGTGGCCAATGGCAAACTATCGTGCCAGCTATACCAGCGAAGCGCCGATGTATTTCTGGGTGTTCCCTTCAATATTGCATCATACGCACTACTTACCCTAATGATGGCTCAGGTTACTGGGTTAGAACTCGGCGATTTTGTTCACACATTTGGCGATGTGCATATCTACCTAAATCACCTTGAGCAGGTAAAGCTGCAGCTTTCGCGTGAACCCAGATCATTACCCAGGATGATTATAAATCCCGAGGTGAAATCAATTTTCGATTTTAAATTTGAGGATTTCACCCTCGAAGGCTATAATCCGCATCCTCATATTAAGGGCTCGGTTGCCGTTTAGTCTGAAGGTTATATAAACCATACAATTGAGAAACATGAGTAAAGTATCCATAATAGTTGCGGTGGCGCAGAACAATGTAATTGGTAACAATAACCAGCTAATATGGCATATTCCCGATGATTTAAAGCGCTTTAAGGTGCTAACCATGGGACATCATATTATTATGGGTCGAAAAACCTGGGAGTCAATTGGTCGTCCTTTGCCAGGAAGGACTAGTGTTGTGGTTACTCGAAATCCGAGTTTTGAAGCACTTGGTGCGCAGCTGGCTGGCTCCCTGGAACAGGCTATTAAGCTTGCTTCTGGTGATGCTGAGGTTTTTGTAATTGGAGGAGGGGAACTTTACCGTCAGGCGCTTCCCCTGGCCGATAGAATATACCTTACTAAGGTACATCGCGATTTTGAGGGCGATGTTTCCTTTCCTGAGTTAGATCCCAAGGATTGGGTCGAACTCTTTACCGAAAAAGGAAAGCCCACCGCTAAGGATGGGCTTGACTATACTTTTGTTGACCTAGAGCGCATTTAAGCGGCTTTAAGCCGTTTAAGATTAGCTTTCTCGAGCTTTTTATGCGCATACTCTAGGGTAATCGTCATCGTTTTTGTTGGGTTCGATGGGAGTTCGAACATGGCATCTATCATAATCACCTCGCAGATTGAGCGCAACCCCCTGGCTCCGAGTTTAAACTCAATGGCTTTGTCAACAATGTAATCGAGTACATCAAGATCAATCTCCAGCTTAATGCCATCGTACTCAAACAATTTTTCATACTGCTTAATTATTGCATTTTTGGGTTCGGTAAGGATATTGCGCAGGGTTTCGCGGTCGAGCGGGTCAAGGTAAGTAATTACCGGTAAACGTCCAATAATTTCAGGTATAAGTCCGTACGAGCGTAAATCCTGTGGCGCAATGTACTGCAGTAGATTATTCTTGTCAACCTGTTCGCGATGCTTACTGGCGCCGTAGCCAACAACCTGCGTGTTGAGTCGCTGTGCAATTTTCTTTTGAATGCCCTCAAAGGCGCCACCGCAAATAAACAGAACGTTTTTGGTATCCACCTCAATCATCTTCTGCTCAGGATGCTTTCGCCCGCCCTGCGGGGGAACGTTAACCTTTGAACCCTCAAGCAGCTTAAGCATCGCCTGCTGAACGCCCTCGCCCGAAACATCGCGGGTTATGGATGGGTTATCGCTCTTGCGGGCGATCTTGTCAATCTCATCGATAAAAACAATGCCCTTCTCGGCGGCTTCAACGTTGTAGTCGGCGGCCTGAAGCAAGCGGGTTAGTATGCTTTCTACATCCTCGCCCACGTATCCGGCTTCGGTTAAAACCGTGGCATCTACAATGGTAAAGGGAACATGCAGCATCTTGGCAATGGTACGAGCCAGAAGAGTTTTCCCGGTACCCGTTTCGCCCACCAGCAGGATATTCGATTTTTCGATCTCCACATCATCGTTACTGTTGGGTTGAAGCAATCGCTTGTAATGATTATATACGGCAACCGAAAGGTATTTCTTAGCCTCGTCTTGGCCAATAACATATTGATCAAGAAAGTTTTTTATCTCAATAGGTTTAAGTAGCTTGGTTTTGCTCAGCTTAAAATCGCCTTTTTTCTTCAGCTCCTCCTTCACAATCAGGTTGGCCTGCTCAGCGCAAAGATCACAAATAAAGGCATCGGCTCCTGCAACCAGAAGGTTTGTCTCCTTTCGGGGGCGACCGCAGAATGAGCACCTGTCACTATTTTTCATTGTAAGTTGAATTATATATAAACACGCACAAAGGTACGACTAATTTTTGCATTTGTGGTTTAAGCCAAAGCTAATGAGTTGAAATCTTTGGTATTTCTTTTGCCGGTTATTGTGATATTGCTTGCGTTTTTTTCAGAATTTTGTTCCAACCAAATTGCTTTTCATTTCGTCATAGGTGTAAAGCATTTAAAAATGTAACATATGAGCTTACAAAAACTAATCCTCTTGTTGCTTGTTGCTGCGGGGCTGGTTTCCTGCAAGGACGAGTTAACTCTACCTGCAAAAGTGGATTTTAAGTTTGGTATGGTGTCATTTTTAAATGAGGATTACGAATCAAAATCCTCTATCAAGTCCTCATCGGTAAGATATAAAATTGAACACGGTGAGCTTGTTGTTGATGCCATAGAGTTTGATGGAAGACGTGATCAGGGAAAGGATATATACTTTATCTCAAACTTGTCCCAGAAAATTGTTGCTGAACTCGATCAGGAAAAAACAAATATTGCCGTTAAGTTTGATGTGCCACAGGGTAGCTACCATCGAATTGATATTACCCTTCATTTGGCTAGCAATTCCGGTGCGCCACTGGTTCTTGTAGGTTCTTTGACTCATGGACAATCGGCTTCGGTTCCCATTCGTTTTGAGTATGGATTTGCCGACGAGATTAGCATTCGAGCCAAGGCAAAATCTGGCACAAACATAGTCATTAGTCGCGATAGGGTTACAACCGCTAAGGTTATTGTTGATACAGAATTCCTTTTTAGATTTATTAATCCCAGGGTTATTGCCTTAGCCGATATGGTGGAAGTAGATGGAGTGCAGACCTTGCTTATTAATCAACGGCATAATGTGAGTATATTCAATCAGGTGGCTAATAGATTTAATAATTCAGTTTCGGTAATTTTCGAGTAAATAGTTAATGAGCGTTGACATTTACAACGAGCAGGAGGTAATAAAGGGTTGTCAGCAGGGTAGTCGAAGATTTCAGGAGATTCTTTACCGGCGATTTGCACCCAAAATGTATGGCATTTGCCTTAGCTATGCCGGTGAGCGAGCCATGGCCCAAGATATTTTGCAGGAGTCCTTTGTCAAGATATTCAGAAGCATCGATTCGTTTAAGGGTGAGGGAAGCCTTGAGGGATGGATTAGGCGAATTATAGTTCGAACAGCAATAGATCATTTGCGGCAAAAGCAATCGATCGAAAGAGTTGCGCACGAAGAGGGCTCTGTTAAATCGCAGACAGTTGAAAATAATGCATTGCCTAATCTGCAGCTAAACGAGGTGCTCAGCTTTGTTGAGCGGCTTCCTGAAGGAGCCAGAGTGGTCTTCAACCTTTTCGCGGTGGAGGGATATACGCACAAGGAGATTGCAGAGCATCTAAATATAACAGAAGGAACGTCAAAATCGCAATACAATAGGGCAAGGGTGCTTTTAATGGACTGGATAGGAAAGCAAAACGCGAGGTAAAATGGAGCTGGACAAGTGGTATAAGTCGATGGTTGAGAGCAACACCGAGATTCCTCCCGAAAGTGTTTGGGAAGGCATTCAGGATGCACTTGATGTTGATTTGGTATGGGGAAAGGTTGAGCAAACGCTAATTGCGGATAAGCGAAAAAAGCTTTTTGCCCCATTAACCATTGCTGCATCAGTTGTATTAGCAATTGGCCTTGGCGGGTTATTGTATTATCTGTCTGGTGTGACACTAACTAATGCTGAACTTGCAGCCGATCAGCATATAGTAATTCCAAATGATAGTGTTGGTAATTCCTTACCATATGTTGAGCCTGTTCAGAATGTGCCGAGCGATGATGTTACCATCCCAATTAGTCCCTCAGTAAGAAGTGTTAATGCGTCTACGCATAGCGAGGTTGAAAATCGGAACTTTGAAGAAGTAACAATTTCTGAAGCCCAATCGCTTGATTTTAAAAGCCTCCGGATGGTCGATGCAAATCTAATCCCTGTTAGAGCTGAAAAGGGCATTTCGCTTTCGATAGCTCAGGCAAACGTTACCAAAATTGAGGAAGGAGAGGCTTGGAGAGTTAAATCGGCTTACATTGGTGTAACCGGGCAAATGGCAAATACTTGGCTACTTAGCAGTAAAACCATTTCGGGTCTGCAGCCCGATGAGTTAACGGCAACTAATGTATCATTTGGTCAAAACTTTGGTGTGCAGCTTGGAGCCAGCTTAACGCCCCGCCTCAGTTCTCAGGTTGAATTCCTTTGGATTAGCCAAAACCGACAACAGTATAATGAGTATATCAATGGTAAGTACGTTTACAATAGCTTGGAGCTAGATTACTATACCCTTGCAATTCAATCGAAGTGTAAGTTTAAGCAACGCCACTCGATATATGCTGGGGGATATCTTGGCCTTATGAAAACTGCAAAGCAAAATGTTGATTGGGCTGTGAGTATAATCACCAATGAGTACAGCAATCTCGACTACGGGGTTATTCTTGGATATGAGTACTCCATCCCATTGGGAAATCGATTAACCTTTTCGCCCGGAGCATTTGCAAAGGTTGGTCTAAATAATGTTTTTACAGGCAACGAGCACATGCCATCATTCCTGAATAGGACACAAATAGTATCGCTAAACATTTCGTTTGCATTATCTTATAATGTGTTTTAGTTTCAAGCAGTATATTTTCCTCTAATCCATGTTACAAATTGTATGTTTTCGTTTTGATTAATTGAAAATATACCATTCCACTTTATGGAGCACGAAAATCTGAGATGTGATGTATAATACTTTGTTTTTATGGCACAAAAATTGATGCGAATAGCGTAACCATAACCTCAATTTTTTAAACCTATTGCAATTATAATACCATGAAACTTTACCAACTAGTTGAAACAACCCAGTGGCCGGATGTGTGGGAGCGATTTGTTACGCTTTACCCTGGTTATGTCAATGCCAAATCTCTTTGCCACGAAGTGTACAATGAACTCAAAACTAAATCGCCACTAAACTCTCAGATAACACTAAAGTTGATGTCGAGTAGAGCGTTTGGCGCCAACAGAAATACAGGCAGTGTTGATATAATGGGTATACTCCCTAACAACGACCTCGATTATGGAATCGAGTTTAGCTCAAGCGAGGAGTGGTTGGGTATGGAAGTCGATTTTGGCACCATCAGCTCTTTTTCAAACTCAGAAATAATTGCTCATTGCCTTTTCGGGTTGTCTGGGATTGGGTATGTCCCCGTTCAGATTCCAGTACGTTCTAATAGCAGAGCTGTGGCGCACCATGGCTAACCTGATAGTTATTAATAGAATCCCGTTTCTGAATAGCAGAAACGGGATTTTTTTTTATTTTGTTCCAACCCTTTTCTTCCAGCAATCGTCTTCAGAGCAAATATCGATTTACAAGTTTATTGTTTACTAACTAAAAATTAATGCTATGAAACGATCAAATTTGTTCTTGGCGATTATAGCCCTGGTGGCCATCCTTTTCGCAGGTTGCGAAACTGGAAATGATAAGGGAACCGTTAACCTTTCTATTACTGATGCGCCAATTGATGCAGAGGATATCGTTGGTGTTTACATTACAGTAACAGATGTGCAGTATCACTTGGGTAGCGCAAAGTTTGAGAGTTTCCCAAATTTTGAGGGGCCTCAAACCTTTAACCTCTTGGATTTAACTCGTGGCCAATCGGCAATGATGGGTAGTCTTGAACTTTCTGCTGGGCATTATACCCAAATTAGGTTTATTCTGGATGCTCCCGAAAGGGGAAAGGGAACTCCAACTAACCCTGGCTGTTACATCGAGTTTGGCGATGGTACAACAGCCCCATTATATGTTCCAAGTGGATCGCAATCAGGTTTTAAGGGTGTGGGAGCCTTTAACGTTCCCTCAAATGGATCGGTTGACATTACCGCCGATTTCGATGTGCGAAAGTCGGTGTTAAGGACAGGTAGTAACGTTGAACGCTACGTGCTTAAACCAACAATTCGGTTGGTGGTAGATAACCAAGCAGGGAAGATTGTGGGTAGTGTCGAAAATATTCCCGAAGGCGTCGACATAGTTGTTTACGCTTACCAGGATGGCACATATACCGAGGCTGAGACTGCCGAACCAGCCATTGAAACACCCCGTTTCCCAAATGCCATCAGCAGCGATATGGTTTGTGATCAGAACTCCTATCACATCGCTTATCTTGCTCCTGGGCTGTACGATTTGGTAGTTGTTGCTAATCTCGAAGGTGACTTTTCTGAAGTGCTTGGAGTTATTGAAGATGTAATTGTTGAGAGCAAAAGCACAACGAGCCAAACCATCGATATAGGAGCGCTGTAAATTTTCCCTGGCGGCTCTAGCCGCTTTTACATAGAAAGAGGTCGTCAACTCCGAGCGACCTCTTTCCGTTTTGAGCGGGAAATGGGGATCGAACCCACGACCCTTAGCTTGGGAAGCTAATGCTCTACCACTGAGCTACTCCCGCTTGTATTATCGGCCTTAGATTGGGACCCCGCCACGGCGGGGCTACCACTGAGCTACTCCAGTTAATGCGATTTCCCCTTAAATCGATTAGCAAAATTATATATTAATACTAATTCATCAACATTTGAAAGCATTTTTTTAATCGACAGTGGATAACTCTTCTACCATAATATTATTGCTTAAAACCAGGCTCCCTTTTTGGGAGATTAATGCGTTAAGCATAATTTCTGCAATATCTAGTATTTGGTGCTCATTCGATAACGACTGAAAGGTTTTCTTGCAGAGCGGACATCCTGTTACCACTGTTTGTAAAGGGCTATTAGTAATCTTGATTAGAGTATTTGCAGCAATTGTTTTACGCTGATCCATAGAAATGTTAGTAATAGCCAAACTGCCGCCGCAGCAAAGCGAGTTTGTAAAAGAATTATCGTTATCAACCAGGTTTACCGAAAGGGATAGAAGTTCGCGTGGTTCCGAGTAAACTCCAAGTCCTCGGCCAAGTTCGCAGGGATCGTGATAGGCAACGTGGGTGCTCGATTTTTCAAAAACAAGTTTTCCCTGCTTTGCTAGTATAAGAAGGTACTGGCTATGATGGTATACAGGAATATTAAGCTTGTATGTTTCGGTGAATACTTTTGCGCATATTGGGCAGGTGGTAATCAGGGCCTCAGCATTGGAATTGATAATAATGTTCATATTTTTATCTATTATGCTGGAAGCTGCTTTTTCCTCGCCTACCAGCATTAATGGTCTTCCACAGCATAAGCTGCCATTCTCGTCTAAGTAGTTATAATCTACATTGGCTTCCTTAAGCAAGGTGAGGGTTGCTTTTACTACGGATGGGGTTAAATGACCCATACAGCCAGCAAAAAAGGCAACCTTGGATGGTTTGTGAGTGTAATCTTGGGGGTTAGAAATTATTGTAGGTTCAAAAGTCTGATTTTCTTTTCGCTGGTTAGCCCTTATGGTTGTTATCTCAATGCCAACAGGACAGGTTTCGACACATCTTCCGCACATTAAGCAGGTATCGGTTAACTCTTGCTTTAATCTTTTTCGCCTAAGTGCAGTGAAAAAGTAAGTCGGTTGGGTGTTGTTAATGGCAAGATCCTGGCTTAGCTGGCAGTTGTCAATACATATACCACATCGGGGGCAGGAGTTTATCTCTATTTGAGTGTAAGAAGTTGGTTTTTCCTTTTCACGAACCCCAAATCTCCTAAGAAAGATCAGTAGAATTTCGGTTGGGATATGCATATAGCGCGAAAAGGGTAAGGCAACAAAGAATAAACCCAATGCAATGGAGTAGGCCCACCAGAAGGGTATATAAAGCTTTTCTAAAGGAAGTGAGAAGGTTGTAAGTAGTTTCCCCATCGAACCCGTAAGAAACTGACCATTACCATATATGCCCGATGTAACTGCTTCGGCAAAAAACCTCAGGGGAAATATAAACCAGAGGGTTGTCATAGCCATTCTATCAAAAATTGTATGGCGGGTAGTTCTTTTCATCCCTAATAATGAGCTTTTTAGCCGTTTGAAAAATACTAGGGCCACACCGCTAAGCACTATCAGCAGAAGAGAATCCATAATTATGGCAAATAGCTTTCGGAAATAAACAGTGCTTGATATGTGGTGGCTGAAGAACTCAAAGAATATAGGGTAATACGGGGGGTTAATGGGGCTTGGGCCGAAAACTTTGGTTTCAATGTTTCCAACCACAATAAGCAAGAACCATCCTAGTGCAAGGCTCATATGTAGATACCCCAGCAAGAAATGCTTTTTGAATATATTTTTGTGAATTAAGCTCTCAAGAAAAACCTCCCAAGTAGCATGGAGGAAGTTGCGGAGGGTAAAATTGGTTTTAACCTGCTGCCGTTGATTTTTTGTCAGTCGGTATATCCAAACAAACCACTTAACGAGTACATATAGAATAACAAATGCTAAACCTACTGTGAAGGGTAGTACGAATGGATGAAATTTCATACTTATCAGTTTTTTAATTCTTTGCGTACAATCCGCAAGATATTCCTTGTGTTTATATTCCTTGGACAAACCAGTGTGCATTTTCCACAGAGCATACACTTACCCGACTCATCAAGCGCTTTTACCACATCGCCAATGCGGATTCGCTGACACATTTCTCTAAAGCTAAACCCGTTGAATTTTCCTGAAGTGCAGGTTGCTGTGCAACTTCCACAGGAAATACAAAGGCTAAATGTGGGTTCTTTTTGTATTATTGAATACGCAAGACTTAAGTTTGCACTATCCAAATCTATCACATCACTTTTTATTGAAGAGAATCCAAAGTTAACCATTGGCCTAATTGCTTGATTTGATTAGAGAAACTTTTATGCCCATTAGGTAGTTATGAACTCCTATTACTGCCGATCGGGCTGCATTAATTGAGTCGGTAATGTTGTTTGGCCCAGTGCATGCTCCCGCAAGAAATACACCTTCGACCCCCGATTTAGTGGGCTCGGTATGGTAATCGTTAACCTGTATAAAGCCATCGTTGTTTGGCATTAGCGATAGACTATCAAGCAGTTTACTATTTTTTGCAACAGGCGACATTCCTACCATAAGAACTACCATGTCAACAGATATTTTTATGGGCTTAGACAGCAATGTGTCTTCGGCTTTAATTAGCACTTTCCTCTCTTTGGTTTCACTCGTTTCTGAAAGCCTTCCCCTAATAAAGTTAACCCCTAAATGCTGAGCCCGTTTGTACAGATCCTCGTACCCTGGGCCAAACATTCTCAGGTCCATATAAAAGCAGTAAACCTCGCAGCGGGGTAACGATTCCTTAACCTCAATGGCCTGTTTAACCGCGGTAACACAACAAACCTTTGAGCAGTAGGGACGATTAACCTTCTCGTCGCGGCTGCCTACACAATGTATAAATGCAATACGTGAAGGATTGTTACCATTGACCATAGCCGGTTTTCCTTTGTCCTTAAACATTTTTTCGAGGTCTGCCGATGTGATTATATTCTCGAAAATCCCATAGCCATACTCCTCTTTTTGCTCAGCAGGGAACAGCTCGAAGCCTGTAGCAATCACAACAGCATCGGCTAAATGTGTTTCCCCTTTTGTAATAATTTCGAATGCCCCATTCTTGCGCGATATTTCTTCAATCTTCGAGAGGCAGTTCACGTTAACCCCTTTTAACGAAGTGGTAATTGAGTTTATGACCTCACTGGCGAGACGTTGATTTGGGAATAGTCTATCCCATTGTGCGGTGTGTCCACCTATGGCAGGCTCCTTCTCGTAAAGGTTAACCAAATAGCCTAGCTCGCTAAGTTTGGTTGCGGCTTCAATGCCAGCCACGCCTCCTCCGATTATGGCCACAGTCTTCTTATCCATTGATAGTTATTTGAAAAATTTTAAATTTTTTGGAGATTCGGGAAAACCCAAATCCTCGCCGTTTTTTCCTTTGAACTTTTCTGATGGATCGTAATCTACTCCAATCTTGTCTAGTAAAGGGTCTACAGAAACCTGATGCAGCTGTAATCCAATTTCCCATGGATCGAAACCCAGAGCCAGTCCTGCAACCTCTTCGTATGAAAGCGTAGGGATGCCGTAACCATGCTCATCGTAGGTTTTACCCTCCATTTCAGCTAAGGCGTATTGCCACCTATCCATAAAGTAGTTACATCCAGGACAGTTGGTTATGATAAGATCGGGTTTGAAGGGCTCCATTGATTCGAACTTCTTTTTGCAAGCCGTTATGGAGTAACCCCTATTCGCCTGCACAAAGTACTGTCGAAATCCAAACCCACAGCAGTGACGGCGTTCGGGGTAATCAACCACCTCACCACCCAATACTTCAACCAATCCGGCCAGCACATGCGGGTATTCTGCGCCACCAACCCCTTTTGAGGGGAAAATCTTGGCGTAATGACAGCCTATGTGATCAACAACCTTAAGCGGTTTGCCTGTTTTGCGGTTTATTAGTTTGTATTTGGCTTTTTGCGAGATTTCATTCCTGAACTTATAAATCACATCGCTGGTGTGAACTAAATTTTCTGGAACCTCGAATTCTCGTCCTGTTGCTTTTCGAAGGTTTTCTCGAGTTTTTTCCAATTCATCTGGGAAATGTTGCCAGGTGTCGAGCATTTCGCAGTAAATTCCAAAAGAGGTAACGCACGATGGAATGTAGTTCTTGTAGTTATGCTCGCCCATTAGAGAGAAGTTACGGGCAACGACAGCTTGTATGGTTTGGAACGGAATCACCTCCGTGTGATATCCTATTCCTGTGCAGGTTGTGTGGTTTTCGTCTTCAAAAACATCTTTCCCTAATACTTCCCTCATTATCAGTAAGAATGCTGAGTCGCTTCCAGGGAATAGGGTTTGTCGGATACAGCTACGAACAAAGTAGAAGTTATCATTGGCAATCTCCTTCTGGTAATCGGACCACACTTTATGGTTGCCCTCCGTTTTCATGGTCTATCGTGTTTTTCCTGATTGTTGGTAGTGTAAACATTACGAAAATAGGGGCTTGTTTTGCTGGGGCCAAACTCAATGTCCATCTCATTGGCCTTTACCCTTGAGTTGTCCTCAATCTTTTCGAACCAAGCATTCGCTCCAGTAACCTCGAATATACTGTTAAGTTCATCGAGATTGGATTTGGATACTCTTCTCATTGCTCCTGGCCCATCGCCCATATAGTTAGCATCGACTTTCTCCAATACTTCCTTTCGATGATCGCGCACCCATTGCCATACAGGTCCCATTTCGGGAAACATATCCAGTTCGGTATGATCAAAATGAACACAGTAGCCAGTTTCAAGAATCGTGTCGCCAAGCATTCGCTTTAGGGAGAGCATTTGTCGTCCCTTTTCCGATTCGACAAAAAGCCCCGTTTCTATGGAGAGGCCACGTAATGCCTGAATTATCAGTCCAGGCGCATTTTGCCTTGGGCACCGGGGTTTGCAGCTCATACATTCCCCGCAATACCAAATGGTTTCGCCCTTTAGGAGGTCTTCAATAGTACTGTCGTCGCGAGTTTGAACAAGATTAGCAATGGAACGGGGTTGGTAGTTATATACTTCGGCTGCGGGACAAATGGCAGTGCATGTTCCACAATTAATGCAGCCTTTTATCCCTTCGATAAAACGAATATCACTATTTAGCTTGTCAAAGTATTTACCCATTTAGTTTGAGGATATGGTGAAAAATAACAGATAAATTAAGGCCGATAGTTGGCTGAGGATAATCAATACCTCAGATATGTTGTCTTTGATCAAAAATATAGAAAAAAAGATTCTTTTCTAATTTGTTGGTCAATTCAAATAAACGTATTTGTGGCAAGAGTATCTTTTTTAAAAGATAAACATTTTCAGGCAGATTAGTAAACGTGGTTGTGGGATGTTTTATAGATAGAATTGATATTTTCCATTATGCTAGGTGAAGACAAACGAAAATTATTATCATTATTTAACCTAAAATTATAAATAATAGAGTGTGATTATAGTAGAACCTCTTCAATATAATTTAATTCATCAGATGTGAACGTTAACGAATTTAGTGATGAGAGGTTGTCTTGGAGTTGCTCCGTGGAGCTTGCCCCCACAAGCACAGAGGTTACTCTGCTATTCTTTAACAACCAGGCGATGGCCATTTGGGCTAAACTTTGATTCCTCTTTTGTGCCAACTCATTTAATCTGATGATTTTACTTTGTAGTTCGGGTGTAATTTGATTTTGCTGCAGGAACCCATGTGGTTTTGCGACTCTCGAGCCTGCTGGAATTCCTTTTAGGTAACGGTTGGTGAGCAATCCTTGAGCCAATGGCGAAAATGCAATGCAGCCCATTCCCTCTTCCTCTAGCACATCGAGTAGTTCGGACTCTACCCATCGGTCAAGCATCGAATATTTTGGTTGATGAATTAGACAGGGTGTTCCCATTTTCCTGAGAATTTCAGCGGCTTTCTGAGTTTCCTGAGCAGGATAGTTCGAGATTCCAGCGTACAAGGCTTTGCCTTGCCTAACGGCAAAATCGAGGGCCCCCATGGTTTCCTCGAGGGGGGTATTGGGGTCGTAGCGATGCGAGTAAAAAATATCGACATACTCCAATCCTAGCCTTTTTAGGCTCTGATTAAGACTAGCGATTAAATATTTTCTCGATCCCCATTCACCGTAAGGCCCATCCCACATATAGTAGCCCGCTTTGGTTGATATAATCAGCTCATCGCGATGGTTAGCGAGGTCTTGTGCTAGAATTTTGCCAAAGTTTTCCTCGGCCGACCCAGGAGGCGGGCCATAGTTGTTGGCCAAATCGAAATGGGTAATGCCCGCATCAAAGGCAGTCCAAATAATTTGTCTAAAATTTTCGAATACATCAACATCCCCAAAGTTGTGCCATAATCCCAGTGAGATGACTGGAAGCGAAAGTCCGCTTGTGCCGCAACGGGTGTATTTCATGTTGGCATACCTATTATTGTTGGCAATGTAAGTCATTTTGTTATAGGTAATTGGTGGCAATTGTTTTAATGTCAAATGTACCAAAAAAAGGTTAGAGAGGTTGTATCAATAGAAAAAGGCCGATCCATAATTTTGAATCGGCCTTTTTTGTGTGGAGGTAAGGGGAGTCGAACCCCTGACCTCTTGCATGCCATGCAAGCGCTCTAGCCAACTGAGCTATACCCCCTTGTTTTGAATTTGCGAATTGCTGGAATTGTGCCTTGCAAATTTGCACCGCAAAAGTAAACAAATTTTTTTATCCACAAATAAATTTTTGCTGCCCAACAAACTTTTTGTGGATTTATGACGTTAAAATATTTGAATTCTGATGTTTTTTTCGTTGCTTTGCAAACTTGAACGTATTACCATTCAGATGGTGCAAATCTAACTTTTTTATAGAGCCCAAAAACAGAAGATATGGAACTCAAGAAAAATCCAAAAGTTGATCTCGAGAAGAAGAAAACCATTTTCATAGAGATTGGTCTAGTGCTTTCGCTGGGAATTATCCTACTCGCATTTGAGTGGACTTCGACTGGTGGGATAAACACCGACTTAGCACAGATGCAGGACATCGTATTGGAAGAGGAGTTAATTCCTATTACGCAGCAGGAGGAGATAAAACCACCGCCACCACCACCACAGCCCATGCAGGTAATCGACATTATCAACATTGTTGAGGATGATATCAAGATAGATGATGATATCGACCTTTTTGACAGTGAGTTCAACGAGGATTTAGCAGTTAGAATCGTTAATTTTATCGACGAGGAAGAGGAAGCCGAGGAGGAGGAAATCTTTGTGATTGTAGAGGATATGCCAAGTTTTCAAGGTGGTGACATAAACAAGTTCCGCGAATTTATTAACCGAAACCTAAGGTATCCCGAGATTGCTGCCGAGAACGGTATTCAGGGGCGTGTTATCCTTTCGTTTGTGGTTGAACCCCACGGAGGTGTTTCAAATGTTAAGATTTTACGAGGTGTTGACCCTGCCTTAGACAAGGAAGCAATCCGTGTTGTGGAGTCGAGCCCAAAATGGAAACCCGGGATGCAGAGGGGTAAGCCAGTACGGGTTTCATTTAACATCCCTATTATCTTCGTACTTCAATAAGGAATTGTTTTTATACCCAATATTAAAACCCTGATTACAGTCAGGGTTTTTTGTATATAGTAAAGTGTAAACGTATGATTGAGCCCATTTCGACTGTTAAGGAGAAGGAGACTGCAGTACTTGTAGGAGTTCAGGTAAAAGGACAGCCCGACGAGCTGGTGAGCGATTACCTTAATGAGCTAGAGTTCCTGGCAGAGACGGCAGGCGCAATGGTTCTTAGGCGTTTTGTTCAGCGATTAACCACGCCTAATCCCCGATCGTTTATAGGGTCGGGAAAGGTGGCTGAGGTAAAGCAGTTTGTCGAGGAGCATGAGGTAGATCTCATTATTTTTGATGATGAGCTAACCGCTTCGCAGCTGCGTAACCTTGAGCGTGAGTTTAACCGGCGAATCCTCGACCGAACGAATTTAATTCTTGATATTTTTGCCCAGCGTGCAAAAACTGCCTACGCCAAAACTCAAGTAGAACTTGCACAGTATCAGTATTTATTGCCCCGATTAACACGAATGTGGACTCACCTCGAGCGCCAACGTGGGGGTATTGGACTAAGGGGGCCAGGAGAAACGGAGATTGAGACAGACCGTAGGATTATTCGTGACCGCATTTCGAAGTTGAAAAAAGATTTGGTGGATATCGACAAGCAGATGTCAACCCAGCGGAAAAGCCGCGGTGCTATGGTGCGGGTTGCCCTGGTGGGATATACCAACGTAGGGAAATCGACCATAATGAATATGCTGAGCAAATCGGATGTGTTTGCCGAGGATAAGCTGTTTGCCACGCTCGATACTACGGTGCGAAAGGTGGTGATAGAGAATCTTCCCTTTCTGCTTTCCGATACGGTTGGGTTTATCCGCAAGTTGCCTCACCAGCTGGTGGAGTCGTTCAAGTCAACCCTCGATGAGGTGCGTGAAGCCGATATACTTCTGCATGTAGTAGATATCTCACATCCTAATTTCGACGAGCAGCTGGCCGTGGTTAACCAGACCCTTCACGATATTAAGGCCGACGACAAGCCAACGCTTCTGGTATTTAATAAGATTGATGCTTACAGCTGGGTTGAGAAGGACGAGTTTGATGCCATGCCAATTACAAAAGAGAATTATAGTCTTGAGGATTTAAAGCAAACCTGGATGGCCAAGAGCAACTCGCCGTGCGTGTTTATCTCGGCAAAGCACAAGTCGAATGTGGATGAATTTAGGCAGAAACTCTACGATATTGCCAAGGATATTCATAGGGTACGATACCCCAAGGATAACTTTTTGTTCTAAGCATAAAGGCTCGGTAATCCCGAGCCTTTTTTTGTTCGTATGCCTGCTATTTGCCTATAAACCCCTTCTTGTAGATCAAATCCACAATCTGAACAGCATTGGTTGCAGCCCCCTTACGAAGGTTATCGGCAACAATCCACAGGTTAATGCCATTTTCCAGGGTGTGATCGCGACGAATTCGACCCACAAAAACTTCGTTTTTTCCCTTAGCAATTATGGGCATCGGGTATTCGTTCCTTTCGGGATTGTCAATCACCACTACCCCTTCGGTTTTTGTGAGTATCTCCTTAACGATTTGGGTTTTAAAGTGCAGCTTAAACTCAACGTTTACCGATTCGGAGTGCCCCCCAACAACAGGAACCCTAACGGCAGTTGCGGTAAGGCGAATGTTTTGGTCGTTTAATATCTTTTTGGTCTCGTTAACCAACTTCATCTCCTCTTTGGTGTAATCATTTTCGGTAAACACATCGCACTGCGGAATGCAGTTCATGTCGATGGGGTGAGGGTAAACCATAGGGCCTTGCACCCCATTGCGCTCGTTGGTAAGCTGAGTCATCGCTTTTTGCCCCGTGCCGGTTATCGCCTGGTAAGTAGAAACCACCACGCGCTTAATGTTAAACCGCTGGTGAAGAGGAGTTAACACCATAACCAGTTGTATGGTGCTGCAGTTGGGGTTGGCAATAATCTTATCGGCGGGGGTAAGGGTGTCGCCGTTTATTTCTGGGACAATTAGCTTTTTGTCTGGATCCATGCGCCAAGCGCTGGAGTTATCAACCACAAAACAGCCAACGTGGGCAAACTCTGGTGCCCATTGTTTCGACACATCGCCACCTGCGGAGAAGATGGCCACATCGGGCTTGGAATCAACACCCTGCTTCAATCCAATAACTTTGTAGTCTTTTCCCCTAAACGAAATTATCTTCCCAACCGATTTTTCGGAGGCAACAGGAATAAGTTCTGTTACATTAATGTTCAGCTCGTCAAGTAATTTGAGCATTTCGGAGCCCACCAGCCCGGTGCAGCCTACAACAGCAATTCGCATAGTGTCACTATTTTTTATTATTTTGCAAAAGTAATGTTTTCATCTAATCCCATCACTATGAAGAAATCTGTATTATTATCCTTTCTGATATTTTATACAGCAGTTGCCATAGGTCAAACAGTAACCTACAACTTTGAGGAAACTAGTTTGCTGGAGTGGACACAGGCTCCAGCCGATAGGTGGGTGGTTACATCTACAACACCAATTTCTGGAGTAGGGTCGTTAAAACATGCTCCCACAGGTGGTGCCGATACAGATCGTATTTCCATACCTTTTCCCAGCTGGGACGAGTCGTTGGGCTCAATTCGCTGGCGGTTTAAGGTTAACCATGGTTATAACCCAACCAGCGGGAACCATTGGGCTGTATTTCTCTCATCGGATAAGGATGCAGCGGGAATGATTGCGGCTCAAGGCCCAAATGGTTATGTGGTGGGTGTGAATCTTACCGGTTCCGATGATATTCTTAGGCTCTATCGAGTTTCGGGCGGAACGTTTACATCAATACTATCTACAGGGATTAACTGGGAAACGGAGATAAAAACCACAGGTGTAGGTGCCGTTGAGGTTGAACGAAAAATTGATGGTACATTTATCGTAAAGGCCTCCACAACGGGCTCGTATCTCAACCTATCGTATCGGGGCGAGGTTATTGATGCCACTCATCCAATTGGGGGATATTTAGGTGTTTACTACAGATATACCGCCAGCGCTGCTGGACGGTTTTTGGCCGACGATATTGTGCTTACCTATAAGCCCGTGAACTTCAACAATCATCTGGGACAGTTGGTTGAACCCCCACAACAGGCAAGCGGTGGAGCGTTCTCGTCCATTGCAACCACACCGGACGCTGCCACCGAGGTAATGCGATTTGTTGTTAGTGAACAAGGATCGACCGATGGGTTACCGATTAAGCCAACAAAACTTCGCTTCACTAAGGTTGATTCTCCAAATGCTGCCAATTGGCCGGCAACCATTGGAGGCTTGAAAATTACTGCCAATGGAATTGATGTGCCCGTTGAGGCAGTATATATAACCAGCACATCCATTGATCTGGAGATAAATGAGGGCGACATGCTGGTTCCCGATAATGAATCGCAGGAATTTTCACTGTGGATGTACTTGAAACCCGAAAATATTACCGATGGAGCAACAATACAGATTCGAATTGATAATACCGATCACCAGTGGGAAGCATATCACGAGGGATCTGATTTTGTCGATAATTTCTTGGCGCCCATCGTGTCCAATGAATTTACCATAACTGTAATTCCTACCCATTTAAGCTTTGCGTCGTATCCCAATCCGCTTATCGTAAACCAGCCATTTACCGTCGTTGCACATGCATCGGATATTGAGGGGAATTTGGCCAAGTCGTTCAATGGCGGAGCCATAACCATTGGAGTTTTAGAAGGTGATGGTGTTCTAAATCCTCAGGATCAGCTGGTGGCCAGCGCCGTTAACGGGGTAATCACCTGGAGCGATATTACCTACAACAAGCGCGATATCCTGAAGTTAAGCGCCGTGGGTACCGATTTGGTGTCGGCCGAAACGGGTACTATTGAGATGATTTACGAGCCATCGACTGTTGTGGAAGAGCCCGAGGAGCAGGTGGCTGTTGGCTCAGTGTCGTCTTCAATCAACACGCTTGGCAAAGCCATAGAGGTTTTTCGCTTTAAGATTTTCGATACTGGCCAGTACGACGGCGTGCCAACTCACGTAAGGCAGATCTTTATTAAGCGCCCCACCGGTCTTAACCTCGCCTCGTTTAGCACCAATATCGGCGGGGTAATGCTAAAGGTGAACGATCAGATTCTACCCATTGGGAATCCTCATATACTTACGGCATCAATCTCTATTCCTATACCTGCCGATGCGCTGGTTGTTCCCGATGGCCAATCCGTTGAGATTTCGATGTGGATTTACCTGAGAAGTAGCGGTCTAACCGATGGGACAAACCTTCGGTTTATGGTTGATGCGGCGACCCACAACTTTATTGCCGACGACCGGGGGTCAACCTTTAACCCAGCATTTCCCCAGCAGGTAAACTCGGCACCCTTTACCATCGATGTTAAGGCGTTGCGCCTTAATTTTTCCGTTGTTCCGCAGTACGTTGGGTTTGAGGAGCCCTTTAGCGTTGAGGTTTCGGCTGTGGATGCGGGTGGAAGTGTAGATGTGAACGCCACCGGAGCGGTGTCGCTTTCGAAGAATTTAGGCGATGGATTTCTGCAGATTCCCAATCCCACGGCTAATCTCGCTGGTGGAAAGGTAACTTGGACCGGGTTAACCTACTCGTACTTTACCCCTGGGCCATTTAACCTGCTGGCCTCGTCCGTGATTTTCGACGATGCCGTTTCGGGGCTTGTGTACTGCTCCGATCGCAACTCCAAGCTGCTTCAGCCATTAACCCCTTTGGAGAGTGGAGATATAAGTGCTCTTGCAATAAATAGGGAAGATGCGGTTGAGGTGCTGCGATTCCGGATTTCCGATTCCGGATCATCCGATATGCTGCCCACACGGATCACCCAGATGGTTTTCCGCTCGCAGGAGCAAGCCACCAACGCGTCTCTATCGAAAGCCCTTGGAGGCGTGGTTTTGCTGGTCGATAACCAGGAGGTTTCCCCCAATGGAATTTCCATAACTCCAACAACATTTACCCTAACCTTTGGCGATGGTATTTTTAGCATTCCCGATGGTGGCGCTGTTGATGTTTCGCTCAAAGTGTTTTTAAAGTCTGGCGGTCAAGTCGACGGTTCTACCATATCGCTTCACGTACAGCCCTCGGGACATGGATGGCAAACCTCACTTCTTGGATCCGGATTCTCAACCAACTTCGATGCAGGCTTGGTAGGCCCAACTATTACCATTGGAGTTGAAGGAACAGAACTCGCATTCTTCGATCAACCCTTTATGGCAGCAGTTTCGCAGCCTGTAAGTTCAACGGCAGTTCTTACTGATGCTTTAGGAAATATGGACTTGAGTTCAACTGCTGATGCGACTCTTATGCTCGATTACGGGCCTGGAACATTCTCAGTCCCATCGGAAACCATTGCCTTTACCAATGGATATGCTCAATGGGATGGCGTTGTGCTAAATGCTGTTGGAAAGTATAGATTTAGGGTTGTAGACCAAACGGAAACATTGAACCAAGGATTTTCTCAACCCATTTGGAGTGGAGGCGTTTTGAATAATCATATAAATGAGAATTTTGAGGAGCATATGTTGTCGTTTGCGCTCTCCGAGCACTGGGATGTTTCCACCGTTTCGCCCATCGATGGAGCCCGCTCGCTTAAGCATGCCCTTAGCGGGGTAGCGGGCGAGAGCCGTTTGGAAATCCCATTGGACATCGAAAACCTGAACGATAGCCCCATGGAGTGGTCGTTTGTAATGCGAAACGGCGCCTGGGATCCCTCGCCCGATAACACTTTCTGGTTTGTGTTGACCTCCGATAATGCTAGCATTCAGGTTGGCGATTTTAATGGCTATGTTCTGGGTGTAAACCTAACGGGAACAAGCGATTTGCTTACCCTTTGGCAAGTAACTAAGGGATCAACTCCCCAAGTGCTTATCCAATCTACCTTCGACTGGGACGAGAGCGAAACGGTATTCGTTAGGGTTATGCGCACACCCAGTGGCGAGTGGAGTCTTTGGTACCAGTCGCAGTTTAGACAATCGGCACTAAGGCTGGCGGGTAGGGTGGTCGATACACAGCATAGAGTGGTTGTTGCCTGTGGCCCCACATTTAGGTACACCGCCTCGCGGGCTGGCGAGTTCTGGCTCGATAACCTAAAAGTTAGCACTGCTGGCTATCCTCCGGTTATCAGCAAGGCAAGGCTTGCAAATCTTACCACAATTGATATCGATTTCTCGAAAGCGGTAATAAATGATGATGCTCGAATGCCATCGCGATATCAAATTACCGATGAGCAGGGCGTAACCTACACCGTGGTGGGAGCCTATCCCAGTTCCGAGAACCCGACAAGAGTTTCACTACGTACGCTGGAGCTACCCCTTAAGCAGCTTCAGCTGCGAGCCTCGGGCATACGATCGGCAGCTGGTGGAACCACGGTGAACGATAGCATTATCATTGGCCTTGGTGCTGCCGGCACCTTTGGCAATTTGATAATTAACGAGGTGATGGCTCGCCCATCGCCAGTTGTTGGACTGCCCAATGTGGAGTATGTTGAATTGTTCAATAGAACCGATAAGGCCATATCGCTTAACGGATGGCGATTTAGGGGAAACAATAACTATGTAACAATTCCCGATGGGATAATTGAACCCAATGGCTACCTGCTTTTAAGCGGAACTACCGGAGCTACAGCGATGGCGCAATATGGAACAGCAATTGGCATTACCTCATTCCCAACCCTTCTGGTTGGCGGTATGCTTTTGGCCATTTACGACAATAACAACAACCTAATTTCGTGGGTTGAGTATTCCGACACCTGGTATAGGAATGAGACCCAAAAGGCCGGGGGTTACTCGCTCGAGCGGATCGATCCCAACAATCTGGCCGAAGGCGCAGGCAACTGGATTGCCTCCAGCGATATCACCGGGGGTACACCTGGCCGTGTAAATTCGGCCATTGCCACAAATCCCGATCAGATTAACCCTTGGGTAACGGATATAAAGGTGATTAGCCCAACGCAGATTGAGGTTGGATACTCCGAACCCATGGATAGCCTTTCCATTACCCGCATTGGGAATTACACCATCAGCAAGGGGATAGGTAGCCCAATTTGGGCTCAATCGTTTGGCCCTCGTCACAATCGGGTATCGCTTACCCTTGAAAACCCTTTGGCCGTGGGCGAGATTTACGATATCTGCTTTAACACGGCAATTGTCGATTTTGCCCAAAATTCGTTGGTTACCAGCTGCATGTTTCTGGCAATCCATCAGGAACCCACCGCACAGGATATTGTGATAAACGAGATCCTCTTTAATCCCTACACCGGAGGTGTTGATTTTGTGGAGATATTTAACCGATCGGATAAGAATTTTGACCTGAGCAAGCTGTATATTGCCAATCGCAACAGGACATCCCTTGCCATTAACGAGAATTTTGTGGCTGCTGGCGCATCGTGGTACTTCTTCCCCAACAGCTATGCTGTACTCTCGGTTGATCCTGCGTTGGTGGGGCAGTTCTACTTTATTGAGAATCCCGACGCCATGGTTCTCACGCCCCGCATGCCCGCATACCCCAACGACAACGGTTACGTTGTGCTGCAAACCGAGCAGGGGGTGATTGTTGATGAGTTTGCCTATACCGATAAGATGCATAACCCCCTGTTGGCCGATCCCAAGGGCGTATCGCTGGAGCGCATAAATCCTGCGATGCCAACCAATGTGGCGTCGAGCTGGCAGTCGGCAGCGCAAACCTCGGGCTTTGCAACGCCCACAGGGCGTAACTCGCAGTTTACCGATCCTACCCGGGTTGACGATGCCTTTACCCTCTCGCATCAGGTTTTCTCGCCCGATGGCGATGGGTTTGAGGATTACCTGCTAATAAGCTACGAGTTGCCTGAGGATGGTTACATTGCCAATATTATGGTGTTCGATTCCCGTGGCCGACGCGTAAGGCGTTTGGCTGCCAATATGCCCCTGGGCACATCGGGCAACCTAAAGTGGGATGGCTTTAACGATGCCGGTGCTCCTGCCACCATTGGAGCCTACGTAATCTTTATCGAAGCCTTCGACCTGCGCGGCAATATTAAGCAATACAAGAAAACTGTGGTGGTGGCTAGGCGGTTAAGGTAACCTACATGTAGATATGGTTTTTTGATACCCCCTCGAGGGAACACATGTTTGCTAATGTTTGAGATTCCCTGCGCAGGAGTTTTTATTTCCTGCGCAGGGAATCGCTTATTTGCTGCCGTGAAAATAAAAATTCCTGCGCAGGGGAGACTTGCTCCCTGCTGTGGAATCAGCTCACGGCACGTTAGGAATTGGTGAATTCCACGTGTGGAAATTGCTCGCCGCACAGCAGCGGTCCAACGATTCCTAACGTGGAAATGGTTGCGCCCTGCGCAGGGAATTGTCTTTTCCCTCCCGTGAGAATTTAATTTTTCGAAATGACATATAGTCTCACCCAGACTAGGGTTAGATGTTGGTTCAGCTCATGGGGCATTGAAAAGGCTTATGGCTTATTTGGATGCTTCTTGTCAAATTGTAGTGCAATAAGAACTTACACCTCCTCCGATTCCTGAGCGATAAACCGTCTGTAGTTTCGGTAGCTGCCAAAACCAACCATTTCGGCCAACTCCTTGTCGGATTTGTGCCTTGTGGCGTCGGATTGCCTTAGCTGGTTTAGCTCCTGGAGCCGAAACCGGTTTACTAACCGGCTAAAGTTTACCCCATACACCGAGTTGATAAAGGTGGATATATAGGTTCTGTTGGTATTCAGGTCGGCGGCAATATCCAGTAGCCGCAGGTCGGGATTTAGGTAGGGGCGTTTGGATTGCATGTACTCCTCAAACTCGCATTTGGAGAGTAGCTTCCGCTTAAATAGTTGAGCCTCGTTATCTCCCAGCATAACCGCTGGGGAATCGTTACTGTTGCTGGTGTGGGGGATATGCTCCAGGCTTTCCTCGGTGGGGGTTAGCTCATCGAGTTGGATATAGTTGTGCTTGGTAATATGAAAGCAAAGGAATGAGTACTGGAATACAACAATTACATTCTGTGCTGTAAGCAGCCATGATCCAACCGCCGTTTCGCGGGGAAGCAAAATTCCCATCAGTGGGATGGGGATTAGGCTAAGCGACAGGAACAGGCAAACCTGCACCCAGCCCAACGAGCTCTTATCGTAGTTTGCGGAATAATCGGTTACCCGCTTTTGGTAGGAGTAAAGCCGCAGAAACGACAATCCAGTATATACAACGCTAAAGGCTAGCCTGATGGGCATTTTGGCGTTGGATACTACAAAGAAAAGGTAGGATCCGCCGGCAAATTCCCCTCGTCCGGCAACGCTTAGCCGCTGCGATTCCAGAGGGGTAATCAGCATCAGTCCAGTTAGCAGCAGCGAAATAGCAATTGGCAACACTAAGTGCGCACGGGGAAAACGCTCCTCGCCATCCAATCGGGTTAGGTGGAATAGGAATGCGTAAAAGAGAATTTGCGCCATGATAAAGGTGAACAGCACAAAGGAATTCATCACCACAAACACATCGGGGAATATAAAGTATAGGACAATTGAGCCCCAGTTGATGGTAGCGCTGGCAAAGTAGAGCCAGAGTATCCAAATGGTTGGTGTGGTTTTGTTCCTGTCGTACAGGATGTTTAGCGAGACTATTACCAGTGCTGTAATAGCTGCCGAAAGGGGTATAAGGGTGTTTGCTAGGGCTAGGGTATTCATAAGATTTGACTCATTATCAAAAGTAGTAAAATTGTATCCTATAACCATCGATATTCAATAAGTAAGAACAGTTTTTTTCACATGCTATTCAAGGTGTGGTTTCTTGGCTATTGTTTTTTACTTTGTGCCTTTATTTCCATATTTGCAAAGCCAACAATTCATTTAAATATCAAGATGAAAAGAAAATCCTTTTTTAATGCTTTGCTAGTGCTGCTTACGCTAATCTGTTGTCAGGCCATTACCCCAATTAGAGCTGCAAGTGGGGTAAAAGATAGCTTGCTGCTTGCTATTCCAAACCTTAAGGATACCGAAAGGCTGGAGGCAATAAGGCAGCTCACATACACTGCCGAGGATTCTAAAACAGGTATAGACTACTGCAGGTGGCTCCAAAGAGAAGCTGCAGTGCAGGGAAATCTTTTCTTCCAATCGTTTGCCTTGGGCAAGATGGTGGAATTCTACTACCCAAGATTCGATTCCGACAGCATCTTTGTTGTTGGTCAACACTTTGAGGCGTTTTGTGAGGAGCATCAGTTTTTCGAGCATTACTTTATAATTGAGAATATTCTGGTTAAACGCTACTGCGATCAGGAGCAGTTTACCCTTGCCCTTAACAAGGCACAGAAGGTTTACGAGAAGGCCAAGGAACATGGTGATTGGTTAGCCATTTCGCGGTCGTTGATGAACTTGGGGACAGCCTACTCTGAGGTTGGAAATCCCCACGAGGCAATTAAGGTTGTGGGTGAAGCGGCAAAAATTATGAGGGAGAAAATGGCTCAGGGCGAAAAGGATGTGGCCGTGCGATTGATGGAGGCTTACCTTAACATGGTAACCTATAGCGAGAACCTGAAGGACTACGAAGCCATGTTGCAGTACATAGATACCCTTCGGGTTTACATCCATCAAACGCAGGTTGAGCGCCCCAACTTCAATCTGTCGCAATATAGTTTCTATGCCAGTATTTTTGAGGCCGTAGCTAACTCAAAGTTAAATAATTTGGACGAGGCGCAAAGGCATCTACGTGAGGCAAAGCGGCTAATGAGCCCTGCTTGGGGCGATAATGTCAAGCTGCTGCTTTGGCAGGCGCGTTCGATGTACCATGAGAAAACCGGCGAGTACGCCCGTGCTCTGGCTTATAGCGATTCTGCTTTTAGGGTTACAACTCAGTACAATTTGGGCTTTGGAGTAAAAGCCAACCTGCTGCAAAAGGCCGTTTTGTTCAGTAAGATGGGCAACTACCAGCAATCGGCTCAGGTTTATGCACGGCTTATTTCGGTTACCGACTCCATTAATAGTGCCCGGTATGCCTCGCAGATTAGCGAGCTCAAAACCATCTACGAGCTCGATAAAGCCGAACTCGAAGCAGCCCAAGTTCGCCATCGGCTGCAAATCAGCCGATACTTCCTTGCCGGAGCCATTACCTTCAGTGTACTACTAGCTGTTATTATTCTTATTGTTCTTCGCAGCCGAAACCAGCTAAGGGCAAAGAACCTCTCGCTGTATCGCCAGATTAAGGAGCAGGACAAGCTGCAAGCTGAGCAGGAAAAGCAAAGGTGTCAGAAGAGTAGCCCATCTAAGCCGGGCGATGAGCTGATGGTACGCCTTGAGGAGCTGATGAGGAAGGAAAAACTTTTTACCAATCCCGAGCTTTCGCGCAGGATGCTTGCCGATAGGCTTAGCACCAACGAAACCTATCTGTTCGAGGCCATTCGCGATCACCTTGGGCTTTCGGTATCGGAGTATATCGCCCTGCTACGCCTCAACTATGCCCGAGAGCTGCTATCGATGCCGGCTGGTAACCTTACCATCGAGGCCGTTGCCATCGACTCGGGTTTTGGCTCCCGCAACACCTTCCATCGGCTATTCCGCGAACGGTTTGGGCTAACCCCAACGGAGTTCAGGCGGCTCGCCACCATGGAGTAACCCTTACTTTTATCTATACTCAGGGGATGAATATTTGCTTAGCAAATATTCATCCCCTGAGTACTTATACCCCTACGGATTATACATCTTTCTGCCAAACCTTGGTGACAAATCGTACAAAAATTACTACGCTTTGTTTTGTTGTACATACCACTTGAGCAGCCAGTTGCAGATATGGTGCAAGCTTTTGCTGATTTGGCACAGCTATTATTTGGCTTCGAACTAGATTTGCGCCGTTTACTGATTTTTTATGGTGCGAAAGGTTGACCTTCCCGATGATAAATGCTGTGTGTATATCCTGCAGTGCAGCGATAGTACCCTTGAGATTGGGGTAACCGGAAATATGGATCAGCGAATGGAGGAGTACCAAGGGCTGAACGTTAACGCTAGCAGGGAATGTGCCAAGCTGGTGTACTATCGGTGCTTCCCCGATACCCTCACAGCCATTGGGTTTAAGCTGTTGTTGCAGCATCTTTCACCAGCATCGGTAAGGAGGCTTGTCATGGAGTATCAATCCGGTCTGCAAAATAAAATGCAAAGTGAGATAAAGGCATAAAAACTTAAAAATAAGAAGAATAAATAGTTTCATAAATCATAGTTTCATAAATTATTTAAGCAACCATGAACAAAACCTTACACAAAAAAAATGGGCATCCCCTGCGGGTTTACTTGCTGCTGGCCCTACTCATTTTCTCGGCATCGTATCATTTGTCGGCGCAGAGCAACGCCCTGCACTTCGATGGCACCAACGACCATGTTGTCCTTCCGCAATTTACAAGCACTCACGACTTCTCGCAGGGCTTTACCTTTACCGCTTGGGTTAAGTGGGATGCCTTTACCGGAAACGCCCGCGTGTTTGAGATTGGCAACGGCTCGGGAAACGTAAACAACAGCATTATCCTACGTACCGAAGCCTCATCAGGAAATTTGATATTTCAATGCGCAAGCGGAACTACCAACTCGGAAATCAGGACCGATGCCACGGTAGTTACCGCCGGCACGTGGCACCACGTGGCTGCAACCATTAGCAGTACGGGTACTGCAACCATTTATATTGATGGAACCGCAGTGAAGAGCGGTACGGTTTCCGTTCCGCAAAACGTAACCCGCTCCAACAACTGGCTAGGCAAAAGCGCATGGACAGCCGACAATTACTTTAAAGGAACAATGGACGAGGTGAGCATTTGGCACAAAACCCTTACACAGGCAGAGATTGAGGCCATTAAGACAAACGGCATCAACTCACCCTCCAGCCAAACAGGGCTTGTGGCGTATTACCAATTTAACCAAGGCACAGCCAATGGCTCCAACACCGGCATTACCTCCCTAACCGATGCTACCGCCAACGCCAAGCACGGCACGCTAACCAACTTTGCCCTTACAGGCGCAACATCTAACTGGGTGGAGGGTGTTACTTTAACAACATCTGTACCCCTTACTGTAACCATTACCAAAACCAACCAAACCCAAACCACCGCCACCAATGCCGCCTCGCTACAGGCTGCCATTGGCTCCGTACCATTGGGCGAAGTGCAAAAAATGGAAATTACTGCCGGCACATTTACTACCGACGATTGGCTTTGGCTAAAAGACAACCGGGCTAACCTAAACAGCCTTACCCACTTCATTATTACCGATGGGGCTGCGGCAGTGGCTGATATACCGAATTCGACCGCAAATAATCCATATTTTAGTACTCAGCTCCAATATATTCATGTTGCCAAGGTAGAGGTTGTCGGAAAATTTGCATTCAATTATGCTGAACCGGAATTACTTTCAACAGTTATCCTACCTGATGCTAAAACTATAGAAATTGATGCCTTCTCTGGATCTAATCTTCTTAATAGCATTGCGATTCCAAAGGTAGAATTAATAAAATCAAGCGCCTTTTCAAATTGTATTTCACTCTCCTATATGATGGTTGGGGAAACACCACCTTCTATGATAGGCATTGATTTTTTTTATCTCTGCCCCACACCGCGCTACCTTACCCTTGCCGATGCCAACGGCAACCCGCTCACGGGCACTGCGCTGGAGAATGCACGCGCAGCCTACAGAGCCGTTGACGATGGCAACACCAGCGACGATTTATGGTACGGCTGGAGCATTTCCTCAACCCTATATAACGTAAATGTTAGCACCGATATCGAAAACGGAAGCCTGGGCTTACTGCCCAATCTAGAACACGGACATCCAGAGGGCATGAGTGTTACCATTACCGCCACCCCGGAGGCGGGGTATATACTACTTCCCGGCAGCCTGCGTGCGTACAAAACAGGTGACGAGAGCGTTACGGTTACCGTTGCCAATGGCAAGTTCACCATGCCGGGGTTCGACGTTACGGTTAGCGGCGAGTTTGTGTCCGATAAGCTACATGTAAACATCACCCAAACCGACAACACCCTTGTTACTTCAACTAGTTTTTATACGTTGCAGGAAGCCATTGGTTCAATACCCCTTGGCAATGTTAAAAAGCTGGAGATTACCAATGGCAACTTTAACACTGCAGACTGGCAATGGCTACAGGCCAACCGCACGGGCTTGTCCAACCTCACCCACTTTACTATTACCAATAGTATTGCTTCGGTTGCTAATATACCGTATGTAACAGGTGTTAGCCCCTATTTTGGACATCAATTAGAGGAGATACATGTGGCAAAACTCCGAGATATTGGTAGATCGGCTTTCGATTACGACCAAACTGGATATTCTGGCACCTCTGCGCTCACATCAGCGAGTTTTCCAAACCTTGCTGTCTTAGGTGATTATGCATTTTACGACTGTTCCTTGCTAACCAATATGCTTTTAGGCGCAACGCCACCTTCGCATGGTAGTGAGGTTTTTGTGGGCGTACCCAGCTCCCGCTACCTAGCCTTTGCCGATGCCAACGGCAACCTGCTTACCGGCAATGCGCTGGAGAATGCCCGTGCTGCCTACAAAGCAGTTAACGATGGCAACAATACCGACAACCTCTGGTTCGGCTGGAGTATTGATCGCGATTTATACAATGTGGATGTTGTTACGTCCACCAACGGAATACTTACCGCAAGCAACCCCAGTGAAATGGTGTTTGGGGCATACCCCGCAGGGGCAACCATTAATGTTACTGCAACGCCCAACGAGGGTTATCTGTTTATACCAAATAGCCTGCGAGCCTACAAAACAGGCGACGAGGATATCGTAATACCAATTACCGACAACACCTTTACAATGCCCGATTTTGAGGTAACTGTTACCGCTGAATTTATTTCCCTAACCCCAAACGTAACGTTTGTATCGGAAAACACGGGCGATTTAAGTTTCGAAACCAGTTGCTCCACACCCGGCAAGGTGTATGTGGATTGGGGCAACGGGAGCATTGAAACATACGATACTGGTATAACCCCGGTGACCCTATCTACCGATGCATATACACCTGGCAGCACAGTGAAAGTGTATGGGATCAATATCGATTACCTCAATATCCATGGTAAAAACATTACAAGTATAGATGTGAGTAACCTCCCTGCTTTGACAGAGTTAAGGTGTGGTTCAAATAAACTATCGACCCTGAATGTTAGCCAAAACACGACATTACTTTACCTGTCCTGCTTCGAAAATAACCTTTCGCAGATTGATGTAAGCCAAAACTCCGCACTGGAGTATCTAGATATAGATGACAATAATATTACCCATCTGGATGTGAGTCAAAACCCACTGCTGAAAACCCTTTACTGTAGCCACAACAGGCTGTCTATTCAATCGCTGCCCTCACGCAAGGCTACGTACACCACCTATTTATACTCACCCCAGGAAAACCTTGCGACAACCTGCACCAATGGCATTGTGGATTTAAGCTCGCAGCTTACGGCACTTGATGTAGCCGGTAATACCCAAAAAACTGTATATGCTTGGTACCTGACCAATGGTACAGCTCTGGTTGAGGATGTTGATTATACGGAAAGCAATGGCGTTTTCTTTTTCCTAAAAATGCCAGCAAGCGATGTGTATTGCACCATGACCAACGCTGCATTCCCTGCACTTACCCTGCGCACCGTGGATATTACCGTGGATTCCGTTGTGGAGCCTACCATCATGTTTATCTCCCAAAAGGATGGCGAACTATTGATTGCTGGCAGAACATTAGATGGTAGCCCTATTCTTGTTGACTGGGGCGATGGAACTCTAGTTGCCCATGGGGTCGTTACATCATATAACCACATTCAATTCACCACATCATCGTACGTGGCCGGCAATACAGTTAAAATTTATGGTTACCAATTTGAAGATATCGACCTGTCAGGATATGATTACAATGAAGAGGACTATACCGTAGCCAATGAAATTGTTTCACTCGACGTGAGCCGCGCTACATCCCTGGATGTGTTGTATTGCGAAAAAAACAACTTAACGGAATTGGATGTAAGCAATAATACGGCATTGAGAGTGCTCTATATAGAGAGCAACAACCTATCGAGTATTGATGTCAGTAAAAATTCAATGCTGGAGGTATTATCACTCTATGACAACAACCTCACATTTGCCTCCCTGCCACAAAGGAAGATTTCATATAACACATACGATTACCAACCGCAGCACGATCTTGCTGCTACCTGCACCTTTGGCATTGTGGATTTAAGCTCACAGCTTACGGCAGTTGATGTGGATGGAAACACCCAAAACACAGTTTATACTTGGTTCCTGGAAGATGAAACACCCTTAGTGGTAGATGTTGATTATACGGTAAGTAACGGGGTATTCTACTTCCAGCAGCTACCCACCTCGCCAGTGTATTGCAATATGACCAACGCCGCCTTCCCCGATCTAACCCTACGCACCGTGGATATTATCGTGGATATGGTTGCCCCAACGCCCCTAACCTGGACAGGAGAAGCCGATCTCAACTGGCATAATCCTTTAAACTGGGATCTAGAAGTTGTACCAGACCAAACCCATATTGTTACAGTGCCTGTTGGGTCAAAATACCCAATTATTTGGTTTGAAACAACCGCAAGCTGTCATAGCATAACCCTAAAAGGCGATGCAACGGGCATAGCCTCGGTGATTAACTACGGAACGCTTAATGCTGTTTATGGCGTATCGGTTGAGCGGTATGCACCCGCCGGTGCATTCGAGTACATATCGTCGCCAGTAGAGAATAAAACCGCCAAGGTGTTTGACCCGTTAGCCACCAGCCCTGCTACGGGGAATGGGCTGTTTGAATTCAACACCGCTGGCAACGCATGGTCGGCTCCAATTACCAATGCCGAAACCCCGCTTACCGCCATGAAGGGCTTCGCTTTTATTGCCAAGGAGAGCGGCACGGTAACCTTCAAGGGCGATGCGTTTTACACCGGCAACCAATCCATTGCCCTCACTAAAACCGCCACCACAGGCTTTAACCTGGTGGGCAACCCCTACCCCTCGGCCATCAGTTGGGGGAGTATGAGTGGTTGGGAGCGGGAGAACGTTAGCCCAGTAATCTGGATCAACTACGCCGATGCGCCCGGGGATGCCAACTTCGCCTCCTACAACCACCTCACCCCCGATGCCGCCATCAACTGGCTGGGCAACGTGGGTACAAATCTGGGCGCTGTAGCCCCCACCCAATCCTTCTGGGTACTTGCGGAGACCGATGGGGCCACCCTCACCGTGCTGCCCAACGCCCAAGTACTTTCTACGAATGTTGTGAACAAGAAGTCGGCAGGCACCAACCCGCTTATCCGCCTGCAGGCACAGCGTGCCGGCTACACCGATGAGATGGTGATATACTTCCACCCGGAGGCTGCCGAGGGCATGGATCGCTACGATACCCGCAAGAAGCTGGGCAGCGGCGCGTACCCACAAATTTACGCCCCCGTGGCCGATGCCATTGCAGCGGTTAATACGCTGCCCCAGTCGCTGCTTAGCGATAAGGTGATTGTGCCCATTACCCTTAAGTCCGATATGGCGGGTAGCATTACCATGGCCCTTAC
>CAZBBA010000003.1:47210-101729 GCA_964490015.1 uncultured Rikenellaceae bacterium | reverse complement strand
GGGTTGTCGAGATGGGTATCGGGGTTGCCGAGATTGTTGTCGGGATTGTCGAGATGGGCATCGGGGTTGCCGAGATCGTTGTCGGGGTTGTCGGGATGGGTGTCGGGGTTGCCGAGAGGGGTGTCGGGGAGGTGTAGTAAGGTTTACCCAAAAAAGGGTGTGTCAAAAGTAAAAGATATCCTTTAAACTCTGAGGAACGATGAGGCTTTGGTGTGAAATCAACTGTATGTAATCTTGAAAATTTCGCCAAGCTCCAGAAAAGCATCCATAGAGGGGCACAGAGGACTTTTGGCACACCCTTACGAGAAAAAGGGGCAGGCCGACCCCGATTAACCTAGGGCTGTGGCGTTGGGCTGATCGCACTGCGGGTACCCCCAACCAGGTTGGCCACCACCTTGGCAAAGGTGAACTGCTCGCGCTTAAGGGGTTCGTACCGGTAGTATGCCGAGGCTATCTTGCAGATGCCGATAATCTCGGTGTAGATGTTGACAAAGGTATCGATTACCTCCTGCGATATCTCCTTGGTCGTGCTCTTGTAGGACTCTTGTACCACGTTGGCCTGACTTACCGTATCGGCAAAGCCGACGATACGATTGATAAGGGCTGGGTTCACGCCCTTGGCCTCGATATCGAGGCGAAGGGGTTGGGTGAGATTGGTTTTGAACTGGTAGAGAAGCTGGATAAGGGCCTCCTGATTTCCAGCCTGCACGGCCTTAAGGTGGTTGGCGAAGCCCAGGGTGCGCAGAATCTCATCGCGGCGGGCTGGCTCGCGGCGAAAGTCCTCGTCGATTTGGGTTTTGATAAAGGAGAGATCGCGGCGGGCAGGCCCCAGCATGGCAATGAGGCTAGCCGTGGCGTTGCGGAGCTCCTTGCGGGCATCAACGCCGAGGTGGGTGTCGATGGCGGTGTCGATGCGAGCGGTGAGCTCGGTGGCGTACTGCTCGGTCCAGTCGGTGCGAACAGGGGAGAGTTCCGAGATATTGGCTTTAAAACTCCCGGCGATGGTTTTGGATGCCATTAGCATTTCGACATCCTTGCAGCTGTAGCTGCGGGTCTTTTTCATGGTTGTAGTGTTTTAAGATGAACAATACGATAAATTGGAAAAAAGTGAAAAAGAAAGGCGAAAGGCGAAATACGTTACAATGCTTGCAGTGCAGGACATGGCATCATTGTCTAGCTAGATACACAATGGAGCCATGTGTGTAAAACAAAACCAAATGTATGGTACAGATTGATCCGTGTCAAATAAATGGCAATGAAAATATTATGAAAATTTAATTTATTGCTACAGGCATGAAATGACAGGGGGTTTGAGGGTAAGGGTAATTTAAGAAAAAATGCAAAACTGAACCCTATTTTTGAGGACATTGCGGCCTGTATGGGGTGATTATATTGGGATATGAGATTTTTTCTTAATCGTATGGAGGGCAGTTGCGGGTTGCGGGTTGAGAGACATGGTGTTGTTGAAAGTTGAAAGTTGAAAGATGAAAGCGGAGGGCGGATGGCGATGGGGAAAAAGAACGGGTTGTGGGTTGGCAGTTGATTGTCTCGGAACTCGTGATTACTTGACGGGCTAACTAGATCGGTTGTGGGTTTAGATGAGATTTGGTATTAGCATCAAAAAACTGAGGGTTGGAACACAGACCAACGGGCAGAAAACTACTTGCCCTACTGAAAGGCGGAAGAGACACAGAACTTTCGTAAAGGCAGGCAGTTGGCGTAGTGGCGCCTGATCAACAAATGAACAGGGTTAGCAAAATTGTATATGGACACAAATAGGTTTGGATTCATAAAACACCATGAGTTCGGCCAGGGATTAGCCTCAAGGGGTTTGGGGGTAATGCCGTTGTAAGTAATGACCTACGACGAAAAATTGCATCTACATTCGCTGGTCACAGGGTTTTCGATTGTAAATGTCTTTAAACCGCGTATGGCAGACTTGTGTTAGCCCGCTGAGAGTTGGTAGACAGCAGAGCCGCTTACATATTTCTTCGAATGAGCATTAGCGTGTATCCAATATAGAAGATCAGTAAAACACCAGCTTCCCATCTATCTAATTTCTTTTTCTTTCCTGAAAACATGGCTAAAAATAGCATTATGGTTCCAGCGCCTAAAAAGTATAAGTCGAAATTGAACTTGACATTATAATCAATGGGTCTTATTAATGCACTAATACCAAGAATAAAGAAAATATTAAAAATATTGGAGCCAATTATATTGCCAACCGCAATGTCGTTACTTTTTTTGATGGCGGCCACTACTGAAGTGGCCAGCTCGGGAAGAGAAGTACCAGCAGCCACGATGGTTAATCCGACTATAGTCTGGCTAATCCCTAAGGCAGTCGCTAATTTTACTGAGCTAACAACTACCAGTCTACCCCCCAAAACAAGAAACGTCAGACCTAGAATTATGTACAGCGCAATCTTAAATGTAGAGATATTCTTCCTATCTGAATCTGGAGAACCATGATCTCTCTTCAAATGAACAAAAACGTAGTATAGAAAAGCACAAAAGCATAGTAAAAGTATAATTCCGTCGATTCGAGACAGAGTATGGGTTTCAGAAATAAACCGATTGGAAAGGAAAAACAAAAAGCAAGCGGCCAAGAAAGACAGGGGAATCTCCTTCCATACCGTGCTTGACTGCACTATAAGCGGCGTAATTAAGCCTGCGATACCCAATATGGCAAATAGGTTAAAAATGTTACTCCCAATAATATTCCCGTATACAATATCGGAATGTGCTTGATATGCAGCAAAAGCATTAACAACCAACTCGGGCATTGATGTTCCAAATGCCACGATAGTAAGTCCAATGGCTAATTCTGAAATCTTATATTTTCTGGCTAATGCGGCTCCGCCATCCACCAACCAATCGGCTCCCTTAATTAAAGTTCCAAATCCCAGGGCTAGAAGCAAAATTTGAGCTATCATACTGTATTGTTTTAGCTTGCGCCTAATGCAGTAGGCACTAATTTTGGTAGCAGCAGATCAGATACTCATAAAAGGTTCGACATGAACGATAACATGAGACCGTTCGCCAAATTTCCCTCTGATGGCGATCTCGATGGCTGTGGCAATTTGGTGGGATAGCTCAACAGACATATTTTTATCGACCTTAATGTGGACTTCGACCGAGATAACATCCCCTATCCGCCGCGTTCGCAAATTGTGGAAAAACTTAACCCCGTGGGTACTTGCAATAATATCGTGAAGTTCTTTCTCAGTGGATTCGGGAAGAGAGCTGTCGAGGAGCTCATCAATGGAGGGTTTTGCGATATCCCAAGCCACTTTCAGGATGAAAAAGCTAACGACAACGCCCGCTATTGGGTCGAGAATTCGCCAGCGATCGCCTAGAAGGATTGCCCCAGAAATACCTAAAGCGGTGCCAACCGATGAAAAGGCATCGGATCGGTGATGCCAGGCATTAGCAATCATGGCCTGACTGTTGAGCTTTTCCCCCTCAATTTTGGTGTACCAGAAAAGGGCTTCCTTAAACACCACCGACAGAAGAGCTGCATAAAGAGCAATATACCCTGGTTGCTCGATCAGCTGCCCCTTTAGGGAGTCGACTATTTTACTGGCCCCCGTAAACAGGATACCGAAACCCACCACAATAAGGGCAAAGCTTATGAGCATGGTGGCAAAAGTCTCAAATTTCCCGTGCCCGTAATGATGGGTCCGGTCCTTGTCCTTGCCCGACACCTTGATGAACACGACCACAATCACATCGGTTACTAAATCGGAAAGGGAATGTATCCCGTCGGCGATCATGGCCGTGCTGTGGCCCACAAGGCCAGCAATAATCTTGGCAACGGTTAGAATGAAATTCACAAATGACCCCCGAAGGGTTACATTCCGAATGTGGTTAATCCGTGCGATTGTGTTCATTTGAAGTAAGAATTCGTTTGACGTTCAAGCTAAACCCTATCTTCCATTCGCTTACTAAACGATTAGAGAATGGCATTTAATGGGTTAAAATAAATAAAAACATCCAACAGGGTGCACCAAAAACTAAAAAAAACCTGAACATACAATGGCCCTATGAGTCTTAACGCTGGATCACAGTACTTCATTATTTCAACATTCCCCTATGGTTAATGGAGGAGTAAAATATGAGCTATAAAGAACTTGGATGCACCCTGTTGGATTGCTAGAACCAATTCTATTTCTTTATTACCTCATCAATTATCTTTTCCCACCTCTGTGCCACTTCCATCTCATTATGGATTGACATATTGAAGGCAGAGTCGTAAAAATTGATTTTGCAATCGGGAGACCTTAAGCCTATGGGATGTAGAACTAGGTTTACTCTTTCGATGACCGCACTTTGGTCTTTTCTCGATTTACCCCCGCGCCTCTCTATGCATAAGGAGTAACTTTGAAATTCCTTCAAATTAAAGATTTTGGCGGAAGATATATCCTCGATGTTGCTATATACAATCATTTTGCCATGTGTAGGATCAATCCCAATGAGCTGATCATCCCAACTTTCTATTCTTGAGAGTTCAACACCTAAGGTTTGCGCTGTTTTCTTCAAGCCCTTCGACTTGTTGGTCACTTTCCGTTTGCTTGAATACTCAATTAGGAATAAAGGTACAACCATTAGGGCTACAACGCCAATTCCAATGAGCAATGTTGCTAAGTCCATATTGTTATTATGTATAATTGTTAATAAGTTCTAGCTGGGTAAACCGCTAGAATGACAATACCTCACTATGCTTTTACAGAAAAAGCATATAACAACAAAATGGACTAGAAAAAGAAGTGAAAGGGGAAGAGTATTAAACGAAAGTAATTATTTACAAGCCTAGCTCTCGCAAACGACACCCAAATAGCAGAGAACTCTGGCTTTAGGAATGAAAATCGATTATGAGATGCAAAAAAATTAAGGCTATTATTGCTGATTTTCACATTTGAATGACTGGCAGAGCCAATGTTATCATTCTTATGCAAAACACAAAAATAGTCACTTGGACTACTAAAAAACGAAGAATGGGGAAAGCTATTTTCGGAATCGAAAGGGGATGTGTGGGCAACAATATCCCTATCGCTATAATTGAAGTATAGCGATAATAGAAAAGATAGAAAAACAACACACCATTTAGCTGCCTTAATCATGCTGCAAATTTACACCTCTTTTTGCTCTTTCGGTTCTACTTGGCAAAATAAATTATTTACTAGGTAAAACCTTACACATACGCTAATAACTTAGCTGCCATAAACTATATGGAGTGGATAAGTCAATTACAATGAAAGGGCCAAAAAGATTATTGACTACTTCCGTGCGCTCTAGGGTTGAGCCGCTAAAACCGGAATCGGCTACTAAAAGCCTCCAATAAATGACAAAGCATTTGGACGCATATTATCTAGGAACTCTTACACTTGCTGTAGCAGTGATTCCGCACCTACGGCGCGGGTTGTTACTTTGGGGTTATTCTGCAAGATACAAACATACTGCAACAGAATGGGCTGGGATTTATTTTTGTCGGAATAGCTTTAAAAAACTTCTCCTAATTACATCAAGTTTTTCAACGGATTCTGTTAACGATGGATTAATCAAATCGATTTCTTCATAGTCTTTAACGCCAATTTGCATTGGGAATAGGAGTATAAAACTATTGGATTGAAAATACCGGTCCAGAAACTCTGGTATTTTTTTCATGTTTTCATCATATGATGGTTTATTTACCCTACTCAGAACAATTATTAAATTATCATCCGCTTTAATGTCACGTGAAATAATTAAGAAGTCACTCCAATCGTCAAATATTTTAAAATCAACCTCAAATGAATAATTTAGTAGTAAGTTCTTTATTAGAATGGTTGTAGATTCACTTGCATAAAAAACAAGTTTAGAGCCAGTATTTTTAGGGATGTTAAAAATTTTCGAAAGCCAGAAAGGGAACCCAATTACTTTCTCGGCATTCACAGGAACTATAACAACGTGTCGTTTGATAGTGGAAACTGGTTGTACTGGTTTGTAAATAAAAGTTGTAGTGTTGGATTTAGAGATTATCCCCTCGGTTAGGTTTCCCATGAACGATTCTGAAACTCTCTTTTCAGCAGTAAGCCCTAAGATTAAATCCGTTATATCGTTCTCCCTTATAACTCCAACAATCCCATTTGCGACACTAGTATCGTATCTCAATAATTTGTTTAAATGAATATCTGTAGATGATGCAGTAATCACAGCTGTTTCAAGCATTTTTTTTGCTAATGTATCGGCATCGGGGTTAGTTGCGTCGTAATTAATTATATGCAGAGCAAAATACCCGTTTTTATTTTCCGTTGATTTAATTACTGTGCTTAAACTTACCAGTTCTTCAATATTATCTGGATTGCCTATTGGTATTAAAATTTTCTCAGGATTTTTACTGGTACTTCGTTCAACAATTGAAGTTTTCAATAGGGAAATATTTCTACCGCCCTTTTGAGCCGAGAAAGTTGCAATTGTACATGTAACAAGTATCATTACAATAGTCCCATTTAGGATACTTTCACTGAGTAAACGTACTGGTTCACCGCTAGCTGACTCACCAATAATAATATTATAACCAACCATCACTGCTGCAAGAGTTGCGGCCGCCTGTGCATTGCTCAACCCAAATAATATACTACGCTCATCAACTGTAAACTTAAATGTTTTTTGAGTAAGCCAAGCAGCAATAAACTTTGCAGCTGTTGCAATAATTGTCATTACAGCTGCAACTTTAAAGGTTTCAAAATCTTTAAAAAAGGCACGGTAATCAACCAGCATACCAACTCCAATCAGAAAAAAAGGAATAAATATGGCATTACCAACAAACACTATTCTATTCATCAATGGTGATGTTGATGGGATTAATCGATTTAATGCCAAGCCTGATAAAAACGCCCCGATGATCGCTTCGATTCCAGCCGCCTCAGCTAGCACTGAGCCGAGAAAAACCATAACCAGAACAAAAATATATTGCGAGACGCTATCTTCGTATCGTTTTAGAAACCATCTGCCAATAATAGGGAAAAGCAACATGACAATTAATCCAAAACCCAAGATAGAAATTGTTAGTTTAGCCCAAAACACCGAATTCACTTCACCCGTTGTCATTCCAACAATTACTGCAAGAACTAAAAGCGCAAGAGTATCCGTAATCAATGTGCCACCAATAGCAGTATTGACAGCACGATTTTTGGTAACTCCCAACTTACTTAAAATAGGGTATGCGATTAATGTATGAGATGCATACATGCTGGAAACCAGTATGGATGAAATCATTGATAGGTTCAAGATGTAATAACATGACAAAATGCCAAGTAACATTGGGATTACAAAAGTATATGTACCAAACAGTATGCTTTTTGAACTATCCTTTTTGAATTCAGCCCAGTTAATTTCCAAGCCAGCTAGAAACATAATATAGAGCAACCCTGCAGTACCAGAAAGAATAATACCGCTATCGCGTAGAAGTAGATTAAACCCATTAGGACCAATTACTGCTCCTGCTATTATAAGCCCGAGAATATGAGGAATTTTAAGCTTATTTAGCAGAATTGGAGCCGATAAGATTACAACTAGTATTACAAGAAATTTTAATACTGGATTGGTTAACGGTAGGGTAGTTTCAAAAATATTTAGCAAAACCATAATTATTCAATAGTTAATCCCAATGCAAAGATATGTAATTCTATTCGATAGCGTTGCTTGCTATAAAATTGCGCTTAAGCAGCAGCAAAGGTTCCGTATCGGAGGCTCGGGTAAGTTTATGGTGGTTTATGCTACACTAATATTCAATCTTACGAGACAGGAATGTGTGGCTTAGATATCCACAGCAATACTTTATCTAATAACCTGTTTGGTGTTGAGGGGTAAATGTAAAACTTGGGCTATTTTACGGTGGCTTCGATTACACTAATCTCGTCTGCGGTTAAATTGTACAGGCTGTAAACAATCGTATCTATTTCATCCTCTATGCTGGAGGTATCACTGCTTGGGTTCTCCGATTTCTTATCAATTATTTTGTTTACCAGCCTTTCGAGTTGATTTTCGACCTCACTGCTTACCACTTTAATTGGGAGTAATTCTATCTTGTACTTCTTCCAGCGGTTGGTTCCCATACCAGTTGTAGTGCCAATCTGCAGGAAGTACCATTCCGATAGTTTTGAGTTTAGTATGGCCAGCAGATACTTCAGCTTTTCACCCGTCATTATGAATGTTGTTGCTTCGGCGTAGAATCCAGAATCATCGTAGGCAAACTTTGGCTTATCGGAAATCTCACCCCATACAATTTTGGGCTTCTCGAAATCCCGCCAATATGCAATAGCATCCTGTGTTTCGTACCACTTATTACTAGTTTTCTTTCTACTACCTTTTTCGCCCGATTGTTCTAGTCTATTCCGACCTATCTTATTAGTAAAAAAATTTAAAATTGATGGGTAACTCTTAATCTCTATTTTAAGTGAAGGGAACGTGCAAATCATCCAAAGATTTGGAAACGCGTAGCTGTACTTCTTCAAATCCCGCCCCCTTAGAATTGGTTTTAGGATATCCCCGGAACGGGGATCCTCGCTGATGAGCTGATTTCTGGTTTCCTCATCAATTATAAATGCTTCGTTTAGCCCCGTTAGAAACCCCCGGTTGATAGTTATATTAAAATCTTTAAGCAATTTTGAGTTCGCCTCCACTTTAAGCTTTAGCTTACCGGTTGTTTCATCGCTAATGAGCCACTCCGAGGTTAACGGGATTTTGAACTCGAAGCTATTCCTAGAAAAATACTCTGAGAGTGACGAGCCATGAGCATAATCGCTCCCCATATTTACAACAGGGAACGTAGGTTTGCCTATGCTCTTCTGCAGTGTGATGATACTCGACTCCACGGTAGCCTCATCAAAAACTTGAATATCCTCAATGTTGAGAAGCGATAAGGGGCGCATATGGCCAATGAAATAATTTTTCAGCAAATCGCCGTAAATGGCCCTTAACCATGAGTTAGACGTAATGTAAGTTAAAAAACCATCGGCTTTTAAGATCTGATTCCCGCGTTCATAAAACAGGCAGTAAATGTCCGACACTTTCGATAAAGTTTTATACCCGGCTAGCTCAAAGTACTTGTAGTGCTCCTTAATTTTTGATAGTGAGAAGTACGGCGGGTTTCCGATCACCACGTCGAACCCCACGAAATCTCCATTCTCATTTAGCACCTCGGGGAACTCGAATCGCCACTCGAAGGCATTCTCGAATATCTTGTTGCCTTTTATCTCCTCAATCTTTTGGGTTAGCGTGGCTATCTCCTTCTCGAGCTTTTCCTGGGCTTGTTTCCTTTTACGGTCTAAATCCTTGTTTTTGCCACCATACGACGATTCGGGCTCAAAGAGAAAGTTGCCTGTGAAGCGGTTGTAGAGCTCGTTGGCCAGCTTATCGAGCCGGGTTTTCAGGGGGTCGTTCTTACGGATCTCGCTGGTAAAATCCTGCTTAATGGTAAGTATCAGCCTCTCCATCTCCCGCTTCTGCTCCTTGCTCTGCGCATTCCGATACGTGGCAATGGCCAACCGGTAGCTATCAATAGTCCATTTGCTGCTTCGCAGGGCTTTGCTCAGATCAGCATCCAATGAATATCGGCTAATCAGCGAGTTGCCGCATTTTATGTTGATGTCGATATTGGGGAGCGTTTCCAGCTCACCCCCCGATCCCTTCTCAAGAGGGGGAGATTTGTAGTATGCATTCTTGAGCAGCTCAATCCATAGCCGTAGGCGGCAAATTTTTACGGAATTGGGGTTAATGTCGACGCCAAAGAGGCAGTTCTCAATTATGGTCTGCTTCTCGTGAAACAGCGCTTCCTGCACCCTTTGGCTCTCGGGGCTCTTGGGGTAGTACTCAAAGATTACGCCCTCCTCGTCGGTTACAATTAGCTCGTCGTTCTCCACCTCCACATGGTACTCCTTTAGCCGTTTCCCATCCCTATCCTGCAATATATTTAGGTCGTTCTTAACGGCAATTATCTCGTTGAGCGCCGAAACCAGGAAGTGGCCGGAGCCCACGGCTGGGTCGCAAATCTTTAGGCTATTTACAATTTGGTTGGCCTCGTGTCTGTCCTCAATCCTGTTGTAAAGTTCATCCAGGGTTTGGCATTGCCACCCTTTGGTCTCGTTAAACTTCTGAACAACGGCCTTTCGGATGGTTTCGCGGCACATGTACATGGTGATAAAACCGGGGGTGAAAAACGAGCCATCCTTGTAGCCGTTGATCTTCTCAAATATAAGCCCCAGGACAGAGGCGTTGATAAGGGTTTTGTTATCCTCCTGAATCTCCTCGGAGCCCTCGCTGGCAAAATCGTAAGCATTTAAAAATTCGAATAGATACTCAAGCGTAGAGAGCGTTCCGGTTCTCTTCCTCCCCTTATTATCCTTTAGCACGGTTGCGCTGTAAATGGGCAGCTGCTTCTCATCGCGCAGGTTGCTAATGAAAAGGGTTGTGTGCTCCAAATCGGTGGGCTCGAATAGCGAGCTGTTCAGGTACGGAACTTTTTCAAAAGCAACTCTAACTTCGCTATCCCTGTCCTCGAGTTTACGCGCAAGAACCTGAAAAAACAAGCTGTTCAGGTCGTCGAAATTCTTAATTTTTTCAAGGTTTAGGAAACTATACAATCCGCCTGCCTGGCGAGCGGCTTTGTCGCCACGCTGATAAGTGATCAGCTGGGCTTCGAGCAGCTTTAGGAAAAGGATTCGATTTATCCACGTAATGCTTAGCTCCAGGGCAACGCTGAACAGCCTTTCCTGATGGTTACCTCCAAACTGAGTGGGCTTTTCAAGCCGACTTATCTTATCAAGGCTATCGAGCTGAACAATGGCATTCTCGAGCAATGACCCTGAGTTTCGTTGCCCTTCCCTATTCCGCTCAATGATCTTCTTGCTTCCGTCCTTAATTTCGGTAAGTCCAATAATGTGAAGTAGCTCACCGTAGAATCGCTTGTCGAGCGTATTGCTGTCGTTGGCAAAGGGTAGCTTTAGAAGATGCTCGGGCGAGAGGAGCTTAAAGAGCGCAATAAGCATATTGTCGCCCTGCTTATCGGTGTTTCGTAACGGTTTTTCATAATCCCGTATATCGAAGTATGTGAACTCAATCTCGTGTGGGATGCTCTCGATGTAAGGCTCGGCAATCTCTTTGTAAAAAAACTCGGTTGTTTTGCCCGATAATCGTCCCTCCTCAAAATCGACGAACTGCTTTACAAGGCTCTTACTGTGGGCAAAATGCTTTTCGAAGATGTTGGCATCGAAGATAAACCACTCATAAATATTGGTGGCAATCAGGTATCGAATCTCGAGGTTTTTGTGGGTGATTCGTTCGCGCAGGTAGTACAGTAGCATCTCCTGAAACGCTTTCACGTTGATATTATCGCGAGTGAGCATTTCGGGCCTGTTGGTGGGTTTCTTGGTTTCGACAATTACGCCAACGGTGCTACTGGCGATAGGCCCATTATGGATTACCAGATCGGTTCGTCCCTTGGTGTTGATGAAATGGTTGGGCTCGTAGTAGGTTTTCTTTAGGAAATCGGTAACGAGGTTTTTGTGAAATTCTTCGGATTCCTGATCGTTAATCCGGTCGAGCAGCTGGGTAAGGTTCGCCTTAAACGTTTCGATTTGGGAACGATTGGGCTTTAGCCTAAGGAATGCCTTGTTAAGGGCTTTCCGGGGTTTCAGCTGCTTCAGGTTCATGTAAAAAACTGGTTTTATTTGCGAGGGTTAAATTACAAAATCTATTTGTACTAACGTTCGGAAGGGCAAAACGAATATCCAAAACTATGAACTTGTTGTGCCTAATCCACAAAAAACCATTGCCTTGCCAATATAGTACTTAAAAAAAGTGAAGCCTATAAAAATTTGGGAATTGGGAACTTGAAGTGCAAACCTAATTTGCCAGGGTTTACCCAACGAGGAGATAGCCCAGCACCTGTACATTAGCCCCACCACGGTGAAGGGGCATAGGGCAAACCTGCTCTCCAAAACGGGAGCTAAAAACACTGCTGCCCTAATTATATTTGCCGTAAAGAATAAGCTGGTGGAGTTATAATGGCGTTAATAACCGTGCAAAAAATTATCTAAACTAGTATGCAAGTTAAACTATAACCTTACGCCAATAAGCAGTATATCGTCGATTTGCTCGTGCTTGCCACCTTTCCACTGCTCGATGGTTTCGTCAAAGAATTTTTTCTGCTCATCTAAAGGCCAGTCGCAAACCTCAACCATTAGCTGTTTTAGCTTCTTGATCATAAACTTGGAGGCGTTCTCGCCGCCGAACTGATCCTGATAGCCATCGGAGAAGGTGTAGAGCATATCGCCCCTTTGGATATCGAACTCGTTATTCTGAAAATTATCCATTACCAGGTAGTACCCAATGGGCATTCTATCGGCCTTTACCTGAATTATCTCCTTATTTCTAATGATGACTAACGGATTGTTTGCCCCTGCAAACTGGAGCGTCATATTCTTTCTGTCGATTACATACAGGGCAATATCCATTCCATCCTTACTTTCGCCCTGCTTTCCGGTTTGTCTAAGCGACTTAACCACCAGGGCACGAAGTGAGTTAAGTATTTCGTTGGCCTTCACCTCCTTTATCTCAATGGATATCTCGTTAAGAAAGGCCATTCCCAGCATGCTTACAAATGCACCGGGAACGCCATGGCCCGTGCAGTCGGCGGCCACAATCACCACCAGGTCACCAATTTTTCGGAACCAGTAGAAGTCGCCGCTAACAATGTCGCGGGGTTTAAACAGGATAAAATGATCAATATCGGCCTCTTGAAGAATTTCGCTAGGCGGCAGCAAGGCCTCCTGTATTCGTTGAGCGTACTTTATGCTGGCGGTAATCTCCTCGTTCTTGTGCTCCACAATCTCCTTCTGCTCCCTAATCTCCTTTGTTTTTTCACGAATCACAGCCCTGAGATACTTGGTATACTGCGTAACCACCAGGAACATAAACCCCAGCAACAACAGCACATAGGATATGTAGGCAACAATGGTCCGATACCAGGGGGGGAGAATGGTAAACTCGTAGGATGCCTCAACGCTTTGATGGCTGTATACGTTTTGGGCTTTTACCCGAAAAGTATAGTCCCCTTCAAACAGGTTGGTATAGTATCGCTTTGTTTCTGTTGACCAATCGCTCCATCCCTTATCGTACCCCTCGAGGTAGTAGCTAAACCGAACGGGGTGATCGATCTCGGTATTCTGTGCGGCAAACTCAAATACAGGAGAGTTAAAACGATACTTCAACCTAGGCTTTAGCACATCGGGCTGAATTGTTGTAACGTAGCCCTGCTCGTTGAAGTACGATCCAAAGAAAATGGTTGAGTCTTTACCAATGTTACTGAGTCGGATAAGGGCGGCAAAATCCTTCCGATAATTTTTGTTTACATTAGAGTCGAAGCGAAAAAGGCCAATGCTGCCGCCAAACCATACAACCCCGTTATCCTCGGGATAAATTGAGAACAGATCGCCCTTAGAGATTGTATTGAATGGGGTTTGGGTCCAGCTGTACCCATCATCGGTTTTTCTAACAAACCCAGCCTCAATGGTTCTTTTCGATCGGACAAAGGTTGTTGCCCAAAGGTTGGTTTTGCTATCAGGTTTTAGTCGGGTTATTATCCTATCGGAGCTAGCGATATCTGCTGGAAACTTTTGGGAAAGATAGAATGTGTCGAGTTCGGAATTGTAGTCGAATAACCCTTTGTTTGTGCCAACAACAAGATGGTTTTCGTAAGAGGTGAGGTAAATATCGCTGGTTGGTGGAAGCCCTTTGGACTCATTATACCGAGTTAGCTTTATGCCAGATGGGCTACTGAGCGATTTGCCATCAACTCTAATAATCCCCTGCCCCTTGGTGCCGAGCCAAAGGTTGGAGTCGTTATCTTCGGCAATGGTAAACACTTTTTCGGTTATCTCGGGGAATTCGCAAATCACCTTCCAACTCGTCTTTGTGAACGCTAGCTGGGCTAAGCCGTTATCGAGCCCAACAAATACGCTAGTAGGGTTAAACCTTGACTGGTAAAGCCGCCAAGGAAAACACTCGTAAACCTCCTTAAACTGCCCCTTCCCATCGAGTTGTACAATGGCATTATCGGAGGCAATAAGTAGAATCTCAACACCATCAATTCTAAAATCTAGTAGATCCCAGAGCCCACCCGAAAAGGTTCTTAGCTTCCTGAAGTTATTCTGATCGTAAATTTTATTGGGTGCATCCCAATCGCTCGACATCAGGAGCAGAAGGCCTTTCTCCGTGGCCAGGTAAATTTTCCCATCAAATCGGGCAATGGCCTCAATGCTGCCATCCACCCCAAGCTCCTCCGTAAACTTTGAGAGGGGTGAGTTGATCTCAATCTTTGTAATACCATCGGAGAGCGCAAGCCAAAGGTTGCCGTCCTTATCGACAAGCTGTGCATTTACCACCTCGTCGCCAAGTCCCGATTTTTTGGTGATTAGCTGTAGTATTTTCCCATCCTGATAAATAAGCAAGCCCGACCCCCATGTGCCCACCGAGTAGATTTTTGGTGAGATTTCAACTCCATTTATTAGGTTAAAACCTTTTAACAGCGGTATCATATTTTGCGAAACAGGTTTCACCTCAATCTCTTTCAGGTCATCAACTAGTTTAAGGTTATAGAAGCCTCTATTCTGGGTTACCACAAAGTATTGGTGGTTTGCATTGGGAATAATTGAATAGACCGAAGCTGCTTCGAGAACCTCATCACCTTTCACCTCCACCAGGCTATCGCCATCAAGAAAAAGAAATCCTGCTTGCGTTTGTTTAATAAGTATTCTATTGTTAATTGAAAACGATGTATGAAACTTACCGGGAGCAGTCCAGGCATTAATATTATTCCCATCCCATCGAAAAAGATGACCATTGGTTTGAAAATACACCCCTTCGGGTAGGCAGTGGATGTACCAAACGGTAAATGACCCAAGGAGGCTATCGGGTAAAAACCCAGTGAGTGAAACGTACTCCAGCTCGCCCAACCTATTGGGGGCGAGGTAACCAAACTCGTTTACAGCCCCTACGTACACCCTACCATTTTGGTCTAGTGCCAATGCATGCACCGACTCCCCGTTTGATACGCGGAATAATCTCCAACGAATGCCATCGTACTCCAAAACACCCTCATCGTTTGCAAAGTACATTACACCCCTGTGATCCTGTGTAATTGCCGAGTTTTTAGGCATTGCATTGTTGTAATCCTCGGGGGTGAAATTCCGAATTGGGAAAAAACCCGTTTCGCGCGAGAATTGGCTTAGAGCATCCTGAGCACTGATAAGCAATCCCGAAAGGAAAAGGATAATAATGATTACAATAGTATTCCGTTGAAGTTGCATGATAGTTTTTACTAATTGAATTAAACAGATATCATCTGTTCACATTAAATCGCTTAACTGCCTTAAAGGTATCGCCATAAACCACAAGCACATAAGTTCCACTTTTCAGCCCCGCTATCGAAACACTACGGCTACACTTTCCTCGCATCCTACCCAGAGTACCACTATTTGTCAATCGGCCATCGAGGGTGTACACACCATAGCGAACCTCCTGCTCAGCAACAATATCTATTTCAACCGAGAAGTATCCCTTATTGGGATTGGGGAATAGGTTAAAGTCCGAAAGGTTTCCATCGAGCATAATAATGCTGGTATTATCGGAACTCGATTTTACCCCATTACTCACATTCGATCGCGAAGTATTTCGACCTGCCTTGGTGGGTGTACAACCGAATGGGTGCTGCACCTCGATCATGTAGTGGAGAACCTCATCCTTGATGGGGTTAAAGTCGGTGTAGGAATTTAGGTTACTGGGCACCTCATCGATTAGTTCCCATCCGTTAGCGGAAAGCCTATAGATGTAGTAAGTATCATACTCGAACCCCTCATAGTGGTTCCAGATTAGGTTGATATTGTTGTTGAGCCCCAAATTAATGGTTAAGTGCATGGATTTATGATAATCGCTAAGGACTGATTCAACGCCGCAAACATCAACAACCGACAGTTTGTAACGCCACGACCGCTGTAGCACATTTGATAGAGTATCCACAAATACGCTCTCCTCATCAACATCAACGGTGCCCACAACCGCGTACACACCGCTCTGCGATCCCTCCTTGTACACATTGTAATGGCTTACCCCCTCAGTGTACTGTTTCTCCCAAACCACCTCGTTGTAACTCGTTTCGGTATCGACCGACACCAAGCATATTGGGTTGGATTCGGGCATATCGGCGGGAATAGTGGCCACCTGAACGGCGCTACATCCACCCTCATCGGACACAGTAACACTGTAGGTTCCAGGATTTACCCCCACCAGATCTTCGGTTTGCGCCCCATTGGACCACAGGAATGTGTACTCGCTATACGAACCATAAACCGAAATGTAAATGGCACCATCGGAATTTCCACACGTTCCATTGTAAATATTATCCACAATAACTGTTGGTGCGCCAATCTCGCTTACGGAGAAATGCTTAGTCAATGAGCAGCTATTGGCATCGGAAGCGGTTACCGTGTAAGCGCCAAGATTAAGACTTGAAATTTGATTGCCAGTAGCACCAGTGGACCAGCTATAGCTATAGGGAGATACACCACCCTTAACTATGGCTTTAGCGCTGCCATTGGACTGACCACACGATGCCTGTACTATTTCCATCTGCACCGATAATGGTTCTGGTTCAGAAATTTTAATACTCTCAATGGCTCTACAGCCCTCGGTATCCTTAACCTCTATCTCGTATATCCCTGCCCTAACACTATTAATATCCTTAGTAGTTGCGCCATTAGACCAAAGGTAAGTATATGGAGTTGCGCCACCTGAAACTGCAAGCGAAACCGCACCAGTTGACCCCCCGTAACAAGAAACATCAACCACCGATTCAATCTCAACAACTGGACCACCAATATCGTTAACGGTGGCAACACCAAGTGCGCTGCAACCCAAGGCATCGGTAACGGTGACATAGTAAATTCCGGAATACAGCTCATCAATCACCGTTTCAGCCGAGCCATTTGACCACAGGTAAGTATACCCAGGCTCACCGCCTGAGGCCACTACCGTTGCACTCCCCTCTTTGGCATTGCAGTTGGTATCCTCGGTAATTATCTCAAGTAAAATCACCGAAGGTGAGGTTACAGTATATGTTGCGGTTTCGCTACAACCATTTCTGGCGGTTACAACTACGCTGTAGTCACCAGCAGATAAGCGGGAAATATCTTCGCTTACAGCATCGTTGGACCACATAAAGTTGAAAGGCCCCTCGCTACCTGTTACAGTAAGGTTAATACTTCCAAGCTCTGTGCCCTGGCAATCGATATGAGTAATGGCTGCCGAAAGTACTGGTGCTGGCCAAATGGTTAAGGTAACAGGAATGGGCGTACTTGTACACTCGCCGTTCGATTGAGTAACATAGAAGGTGTAAGTCCCAGCCTCGGTAACATCGGGCGAATAATCGTTGGCCGACCACAACACGTTAGTACCGTCTGAATCGCTATACCACTTTATGTTTTCGCCTTCGGTATATAGGGTAAAACCCTCCTCCTGATTAGCACAACCCGTAACATTCTGCACAACGGGTGGTGAGTAGAAAAGGCAGGAGTACTCATCGGCTCCAATATCCGGAGCGGTAACATCGCGATCCTCACCATCGATATCCACTGTAACATCGCTTAGCGGAAATGCTTTCCCAATTAAAGGCGATGCACTTTGAAGGTGAAAATCGGTTGTTGAGGTAACAAGCGGATCAAGCGCCAATGAATTTAAATCCATAAAGCTAGCCCCTTGATATGCAGCAAGCGTTGCATAATCGGCGGAATTGTAATACAGATACTTGCTACCCGTTGCCATTAGATTATTGTAGTTCGACTGGCTAATCGCCACGTTATTCTGTGTTTTGTAGCAATAGGTGCTTGAACCTTTACTCACAAAGCAATTGTTGAGCACGGTAATACTTCCACCGAGGTATACCTCGAATGCGGAGCCATACCCCTCACCAGTAATATGGGCTGTATTGAAATAAACTCGATAATTATTAGTATTATCAAGTTTAACAGCATAAGAGTAACTTGTTAGTGCGCTTTTAGCGCTAATAAAATTATTGGCAATCAACGCCTGGCTGGCAGGCGTTCCAGCTCCATTCTGTATATATATACCATAATACCCCGACTGCTGGGAGCTAACAGTATTCCCCATTATCTTAGCGTCAACCGAACACTCATAGAGATTTACTCCTGCTTTAATGGCATTATAAAGTTTATTGTTGGCAATATAAGGGCGTGCAGTTCTGTAGAAATAAATATTCCGATACTGTAGGTTAAAGGTGTTGTCCTCGATACGAATATTGGTATGGGTATAGCTGTTATTTCCACTAAAGTAGATGCCATAGCTGTTGCTTGTAAACAGATTCCCCTTTACCTCAAGGTTATCTACAATCTGATCACCCGGCACGTAAATTGACGTTTTATTTGCCCAATCGTCGCTGGTGGTGCTAGCACCGTTGAACACACTCCCCAAAAGTTTAATATCCTTAGCGTTCCCATCAATCCTAATAATTGTTGAGTGGGTTGTAGATCCTGAGGTAAATGTTAGATTCTGAAAGGTTATGTAATCCGTTCCATTGAGCTTTACAATAAAATTATTGGTAGCTTCCTGACTGTAGGTTAGGGCTGTATTGGAAGGCGTTCCCGATTGCGACTGGATAACAATTCGATTTGCTTCACTCGCACCGGGGATATCCTTAAGCGACAGGTTGGCATTGGCGTGTAGTCCGGGAATTAAATTGAATGTGGTTGATCCCGACACCCCCTGCTCGAGCAGAGCATTAACAAGCGAATCTAGGGTTGGGTAATCCCCTCCTAAGCCTACGGTATATGCTCCTTCGGCAATTGGTGTTAGCGATGACTGGTACTCGTAAGCACCCAAATCGGGATTGCTCTCGCTCCTTGATAGGCCAGCCAAATCGGAAGTTACATCGGCTAAGGGGGTACCCCTGTTGTCGAGCAAGGGCGAGCGTGTTGTCAGCTCAACGCCATCTCTAAATGCAGGAAATAGGCTAACCGAATTCTGATCCTTACTATTAGCCGCCCTTAAGTCGGTTAGCGATTCGCAGTATGTTCCATTCCAATTGGCCAGATAACGACCTCCAGAGTAGTAATTGTTGTGATTGGTGTTAATCAGGGAGGAACTCACAACCGAAAGGGCTAAACCTAGGGACGAACCCTTGTCGCCAAGGCTACCCCTTAGGGCAAAAATGTTGTTTGCCAATCGAATATTGTTGCAAGCGTTAGCACTGAACGAGATATCGTCGGTGGCGTTGTTATTCACCACTACCGTGTTATGGTATATATTCAGGTAGCTAGAATTCAGAAGAGAAACCCCCAGGGACCTATAATTACTGTTGTCTAAGCCAACCCTTACTAAGTTGTTGGCGACTAGAGCAGGCATTGTGGGATTAAAATTACATTGGCTAATGTATATGCCTCCATAGGAGTAGGTATAGCTGATCGAGAAAATCTTGTTATTACGAACGGTCATTGTTGAAAAAGAGCCATTCTCACAGTATTGAATATTCAAACCAATACCATCAGTATTCACAACCGACAAAGAATTTCCCTCAATTATTGGAGCAACTATATACTTAACGTAAATTCCTTGGTAGTATACACTTGCCTGATTGCCCACTATATCCAAACCCTCAACCTTACTCGTAGATGTGCTTTCGATGAACACTCCATAACTCCCATTGTAAAATGCATTGTTGATGATTTTGATATTGCTGAGGACAGGTGTATTATCCTTTGAGTAAATAATGGCGTCGTTGTTTGAGGTTGTGGTTTGAGAGCGACCCTGTAGATTATTCCCCTCTATTGTGATATTATCGCACTTCCCGTCAAACGAAAATATTCGCGAGTACTGAGTGCTCCCGGTTTGGAACGACAAGTTTTTAAAGCACACAAACCCTGCACTCTCAAGCTTAACCACGTAGTTCTTTGTGGAAGTTGGAACAAACACAATCTTAACATCGTTGGGATTCCCCGATTCGGCCTCAAATGTGATTGTGGCATCGGCGGAGGCACCTGCTACTCTAGGAACAACCATCTGCTCCGAGTACTGACCAGTTTGCACCTTAAATACCACATCACCAAGAATTCCCCGCTCTACCAGCGAGTCGATGGCGGCCTTAAAGGAACCAAACCGGCCTGTTGCCCCAATGGTGTACTCCCCAGCATAGGGGATAAGGGTTGACGTGTACTCATCGGCTCCAATATCTGGCGTAACAGGATTCCTGGGTTCTCCGTCAATATCAACGGTAACTATTCCCGAAACTGGGGTTCCTCTGTTATCGAGCCAGTAAGAATTTGTGTGAAGATCCGATGCTGAGGTGTACTTAGGATTATAGCTAATTGAGTTCAAATCTTTTCCGCTAGCATCGTTCAGGGCTGCCAGTGTACCGTAATTTGTTCCTGTCCAGTAGGCTATTCGGGTTCCTGTGGTGAAATAGTTATTGTAATCAATATCGGTTATTCCCGATCCGCTGTTTATGTATATTGGATATCCTGGTCCTTTTACATTAAAAATGTTGTTTTTAATAATATTATTGTTTGCAAGGGAAGAGTAGTAATAGTTAAGCCCTTTACTTGAGGTATAATCGCTAATCAGATTTATGCTATTGTTGTACAACCCAACGTGGGCACTCTCGTAAAGATTTATCCCATTTACCTCTGATCCTCTATTAACATACACAAAATTATTGAAAACCCATCCTGCCGTATTTGCACCACTGCACTTGTTAATATTTATACCTCCACCTCCGGCTAATACTTCCGACGAGAGTTTATTTCCGTGAACGGAATATGGAGTACTACACTCCGAAAGACTTATACCCCTTTGGGTAAAAGCGTTTAGTCTATTGCCCGAAACCTCAAAATCGGAATAGAACTCCAAGTAAATGCTTAAATAACCGCTATTAATGGAATTCCCTTTCACCACCACCTTGCTTGTCTTATCGGTTGCACTTTTCCCTTTTAGGTATATCCCCCTTGATCCGTTGTTTAAAATGTTGTTCTGGATAATCAGATTTTCCGTGTTCTGGGTGTTTGAGATAATAATTGCCCTATCAATTGTTTCGGCGGGGCCACCACCGCCTTCCAACACACAATTCTCGATGCTTACATTAAGGCAATGTCCAATTAAGGTTATTACCCGAGCAAAGGTGCTACCCGTATTTTTGAGTGATATCTTTTTAATGGATAAGTAATCGGTGCTATTAAGCCTAACAACAGAATAGTCATCGGCACTTAGAGAGTTGTACTGCAGAAGAACACTTGTGGAATCGCCCGATGCAGAGGTTATGGTTATGCGATTCACCTCGCTTGTCCCTGAGATTGCGGGTATCTCAATCCGCTCAGTGTAAGTTCCAGGGTCGACCAAAAGGTTTACTGGCCCCGATACTCCAAGTTTCGACAATGAATCAATCGCCTCGGTAAAGGATTTGAATGTGCCCCCATCCGTTCTAATAGTAAGGTCGCCGCTATATGTAGAAAAATTATTCGGCGTGAACTCAAACGCGCCTACGTCGGGAGTGGATGTTCGGGCTATACCATTAAAATCATCTGCAACCAATGAGGCTAGGTTCGAACCAGTATTATTAATCCAGTGCGATTGGGGAATTAGGCCAAGTGGTCCACTAGTAGAGATAAAACAGGGGTAAAAACTAGTTGAATTGGCATTTTTTCCGCTTACGCTTCTAAGAACCTCTATGGTTGTAATACTTGTGCCACCCCACGAGGCAATGTAGTTCGAAGAGTTGTAGTAATTATTATAGTCGCATTCAACCAAATTTGAGGTGGAACTGGTTTTAAGCGCCATTGCATAAAGCTTATCCACAGCCAACAGGTTATTCAATAGCCTTAGATTGTTCCCCCCGTTGGCATTCAGTGCTGCCCCATTGCCATTGCTGTTATTAAGCAAAACTGTATTGTGTACAATATCAATGTATGATGAGGAAACCAGGCTAATACCATTGTTTTCTACAGTATTAACTCCATCAACGTAAACCACGTTGTTTGCAACAAGAACCCTAAATGCGATGGATCCAGCAACCTGATCGAAGTACATCCCAGCATGTGCTGAACTTCCTATACTCTTAACCACATTGCGCTCAACCCTTACCGATTCATAACACTTTAAAAAGTTAATACCGTGACCCGAATTGGAGTTAATAGTATTACCTGATACCTCAACATCGTATTGACCATCAATGTAAAGACCTAGGGTTGAGTTAGTGGTATTATTCAGGATCTTTACATTCTGAGATGTTTCTGTCGAGTAGTTATAGATGTAAATACGAATTGGGAATGAGCCTCCTGCAATTGTATTGTGCGAAATTTCTGTATTATCCAACTTTACCCTATTGGCAAAAATTACCGATTCGGTACTGCTGGTTGGCGAACCACTTTTCCCTATCAGCCTATTATGCCTTATTTTGTTGTACGTTGCGTTAGTGTTAAACGCAATAACAGCAGTATAGCTTGAGTTAAGCGTGGAGTTAATAACCTCGAAATACTCAAAGCTCACATAATCGCAGCCATTGAAATACACCACATAATTAGTAGTACTAGTTGCTGCACCATAGTAAATTCTAACCTCATCAACCGATTGGTTCTCGGAGCTAAAGGAAATGGTGTTGGTTGCGCTTGCACCGGGGATTGGAGGAATAGTAATCTGCTCGTTGTACTGACCAGCCTTAACCAGCATGGTTACCGGCCCATCAACGCCCTGGCTAACCAGCTCATTGACGGCTTGCTGAATTGTTTCAAACTCCTCTCCAGCACCTATATAATGGGTGCCATTAAACTGGGCGTAAAGATTGTAATTCAGTGCTACTGTAAACAAAAAAACAGCAATACACCATCTAAAAATTTGGGTAGATGTTTTCATAGGATAAAGGTTTTTATTGTTTGTATTGCTCCACAGACAAACCCAATAAAAAAACCAGAGTAACCTAAAGAGATGTATCAAAAAAAAGAAATCGAAAGGCAGTGTTCAAAAGAGGCTTGAGGTGCTATTCCTGGGAGTAAGGAATTCTTTCAAACAAGAAGTATAACTTTATCAAAATTACCATTAATTGCGATACGAGTCAAGTGAAATTGGAATTATCTGAACAAACGTTTGGAATTCAGATAAAGCAGATGAGGTATTAACTTGGAAGTTGGAGAAAAAATCGAAGTTCAGTTGCTTATTGAACATGTAAGGATGACTCTTAAAGAAAAAGATTATTTTTTCTCAATTCGAGGATATACAAACAATAGGATTCCCTAATCCTAATCTGGAAAATCCTTGTATTGATTTATATTGATTTCAGTTTAAAAGCGCTAGGGCAAACTGCTAAAATTCCACTCACTAAGAAAGTTCGCCACAAACTCCTCCATCAATCGATGACGATCTGCGGCAATTTCTTTGGCCGTTTTGGTATTTACCCTATCCTTTAGCAGCAGTAGTTTCTCGTAGAAATGGTTTAGGGTTGATCCTTTGGAATTCTTATACTCATGGAACGATCCATGGAGATTTGGCTGCTCGTCAGGATTAAAAAGCTCGCGATTCTTTGATCCGCCGTAGGCAAAGGCGCGGGCAATGCCAATGGCACCAATGGCATCGAGCCTATCGGCATCCTGCACCACACAGGCCTCAAGCGAGGTTGGGGTTGTATCCACGCCAGCTCCCTTAAACGATACTTGCTTAATAACCCCAATAACCTCTTCTTCCAGTTCAGTGCTAGCATATATACTTTTTAGGGTTTGCCTAGCATTTGGCAAACTATCGGAATCGGCTCCGGCAATTTTATGATCGTCCATATCGTGCAGCAGGGCGGCCAACTCTACAACCATGATATTAGCGCCTTCGCGCTGGGCAATTTGTCGTGCCAAATTCCACACTCGGTAAACATGCCACCAGTCGTGCCCAGTGGTATCATCACAATGGAACGATTTTGCAATAGCTGCAACCTGTGAAACTAGGACTGCTATTTCGTTTTCATCAAATTTTGAATTCATAACCTTATTGCTTTAAACACATGGGATATAGTACATTGTTTTCGGTTGTCCCTGCCTGCATGACGCAGTCAGGCAGGGGTTGTCAGATTTTCGCTAGTATCTTAATCGAAACGTCGATTGTTGAGGCAATGAGGCTAATCGATATTAGTTGTTTTGCTCTTTGCTTCCGACTTCTGTCTTCTGTCTTCCTAACAATACTCATCCCAACTCTTCACCGCCAAATCGTCGTAGCCATAACGGCAAATGGCGTATATAAAGGCCGATGCAAGCCGAGCGTTGGTAATAAGCGGAATATTGTAGTCGATTGCAGCCCTGCGGATATGGTAATCGTTGTACAGCTCCCCCTTCGAAAGGTTTTTGGGAATATTAATTACCATATCAATCTTTTTACTCCTAATGTAATCGAGGGTATTTGGCTGTTCCTCCTCGTCGGGCCAATGTAGATGGGTGCAGGGAATACCATTCTCCTCAAGGAAGTGCTGCGTACCTCTAGTTCCAAAAAGATTATAGCCCCGCTCGTGCAACATCCGTGCGCTTTTAAGCAGTTCCAGCTTATCGCGCGGTGTTCCTGTTGAAAGCAAGATATTCTTCTCGGGAATTCGGTAACCCACCGATAGCATGGCGTTAAGGATAGCCTCGTAGTAATCGTCGCCCAGACAACCCACCTCGCCGGTCGAGGCCATTTCGACCCCAAGAACGGGATCGGCTTTCTGCAGGCGGGTAAACGAGAACTGCGATGCCTTTACACCCACGTAATCCAGCTCGAATAGCGATTTTTCGGGTTTCTCAACATCCTCGCCAAGCATCACCCGAGTTGCAATTTCGATAAAGTTACATTTCAGCACCTTTGATACAAATGGGAAGCTGCGCGAAGCGCGAAGGTTGCACTCAATTACTTTTATGTCATTATCGCGAGCCAGAAACTGTATGTTGAATGGGCCGCTAATGTTTAAGCCTTTGGCAATCTTGCGGGCAATTCGTTTTACCCTTCGGGTGGTTTCGATGTACAACTTCTGCGGCGGAAATACGATTGTAGCATCGCCCGAGTGAACTCCCGCAAACTCCACATGCTCCGATATGGCGTAAACTATTATCTCGCCATCCTTTGCCACGGCATCGAACTCCAACTCCTTGGCATTCTCAATAAATTCAGAGACTACAACAGGATGTTGCTTCGAAACATTTGCAGCTAGCTGCAAAAAGTGTTCTAATTCCTCTGGGTTCGAAACCACATTCATTGCCGCACCCGACAGCACATACGAAGGACGAACCAGCACAGGAAACCCAACCTGGCGGGTAAATGCATTTACCTCGTCCATGGAGGTTAGCTCCATCCATCGGGGCTGATCAACTCCAATGGAATCGAGTAGCGACGAGAACTTAAATCTATCCTCAGCCATATCGATTGATTCGGGCGTTGTTCCCAAAATCTTAACGTTAGCCTGATGCAATCGCATGGCAAGGTTGTTCGGGATTTGTCCACCCGTCGATACCACAACGCCCATGGGCAATTCCAGTTCAATAATATCCATCACACGCTCATACGAGAGCTCATCAAAGTAGAGCGCATCGCACACATCGTAGTCGGTGCTCACGGTTTCGGGGTTGTAGTTTATCATCACCGATCGATAACCCTTTTTGCGGATTGTCTCCACAGCGTTCACGCTGCACCAGTCGAACTCCACGCTGCTGCCAATGCGGTATGCACCAGAACCCAGCACAATTACCGATTCCCGGTGATCCTTGCCGATGGAGTCGCTGGATGTGCCGTGATAAGTTAGGTACAAGTAGTTTGTTTGCGCAGGAAACTCGGCGGCGAGGGTATCAATCTGCTTTACAACGGGGAGAATACCCGCTGATTTCCTGTATTCACGAACTTTTAAGGAGTATTTGGTTGGGTCGATATTGGCATTTGCGCTTAGCGCACGGGCAATCTGGAAATCGGAAAATCCTGCTCTCTTTGCATCGGCCAACAATCCTACTGGAATACTTTCGACTTTACTGTAGGCCAAAAGGTTAGAGTGAATATCGGTGATATTCTTCAGCTTGTACAGAAACCACCTATCGATTTTGGTCAACTCGTGAATCTCATCAACCGTAAAGTTATGCCTTAGCGCCATCGAAATGGAGAAGATACGCATATCGGTGGGGTTTGCCAGCTGGCTTTCAATCTCCTTTCTATCCTCAACATCCAGCTCGCGATTCTCGACAAATCCATGCATTCCCTGACCAATCATCCTAAGTCCCTTCTGCAATGCCTCCTCAAAGTTCCTACCGATGGCCATCACCTCGCCCACGCTCTTCATGCTGCTGCCAATCTCCTTCGATACGCCCTTAAACTTACCCAAATCCCAGCGAGGGATTTTACAAACTACATAGTCGAGTGCAGGTTCAAAGAATGCAGGTGTGGTTTGTGTAACTGAGTTTTTCAAATCATAAAGCCCATAACCCAGTGCCAACTTTGCGGCCACAAAGGCCAACGGGTAACCTGTTGCCTTCGATGCCAGCGCGCTTGATCGCGATAGACGAGCATTTACCTCGATTACCCGGTAATCCTCTGATTGCGGATCGAGCGCGTACTGCACGTTGCACTCCCCCACCACGCCAATGTGGCGCACAATCTTTATGGCAATCTCGCGCAGCTTATGGTACTCGCTATTCGACAGCGTTTGCGATGGCGCAACCACAATGCTCTCGCCGGTATGTATGCCAAGCGGATCGAAATTCTCCATATTGCACACCGTGATGCAGTTGTTGTGGCAGTCGCGCACCACCTCGTACTCCACCTCCTTCCAACCTTTAAGAGATTTTTCAACCAGAATTTGCGGAGCATAGGCAAAGGCCTTAGCGGCCATCTGCTCGAGTTGCTGCTCGTTATCGGCAAACCCACTTCCCTGTCCACCAAGCGTGTATGCCGCTCTTATTATAACTGGATAACCCAGATTTGCTGCTGCTTTCCTGGCATCATCCACATTCTCAACCGCGAGGCTTTGGATAGTTTTCACGCCAATCTCATCCAGCTTCTTCACAAACAAGTCTCTATCCTCGGTATTCATAATGGCCTCAACGGGTGTTCCCAGCACCTCAACCTTGTGCTTGGCCAGCACTCCCGACTTGAAAAGGCTCACGCCACAATTAAGCGCGGTTTGACCGCCAAAGGCCAGAAGTATTCCTTGTGGTTTCTCCTTTTTTATAACCTTCTCAACGTAAAATGGTGTAACGGGAAGAAAATAGATTTTATCGGCAACACCCTCGGATGTTTGCACCGTGGCGATGTTGGGGTTAATCAGAATAGTGAAGATCCCCTCCTCCTTAAGCGCCTTAAGCGCTTGGGAACCTGAGTAGTCGAACTCACCTGCCTCGCCAATTTTTAGGGCACCCGAACCAATAACCAGAACTTTCTTTACCTTGTGCTTGGTTTTCATCGCTTTGAGTTTTTTATGAGTTCTACAAAATCGTCGAAAAGGAAATCGGTATCAGTTGGTCCGCTCGATGCCTCGGGGTGAAACTGCGTTGAGAATATGGGTTTTGACTTATGCCTTATACCCTCGTTGGTTTGATCGTTCAGGTTGATAAAAAGTTCCTCCCAATTGTCGTCAAGGGTTTTCATATCGGTGGCAAACCCGTGGTTCTGCGATGTGATATAGCAATGGTTGCTTGCAAGCATTCTTACTGGTTGGTTATGACTCCGATGGCCATACTTCAGCTTGTAGGTATTGCCTCCGGCTGCTAGGGCCAACAGCTGATTGCCGAGGCAAATGCCAAATATGGGCTTGTCGTCGTTTATGGCTTTGGATAGATTTTCAATGGTGGTTTTAAGGATCTTGGGATCGCCTGGACCATTGGAGATAAATAGCCCATCGTACTCCATATCCATAAAATTATGGTTCCAGGGAACCCGAATTACCGTTGTGTCTCTGAGTAGTAATCGGCGGATAATATTGGTCTTAACTCCACAATCCACCAGCACAATCCTGTGCCTTCCACTTCCATAGGTTATTACCTCCTTAGTGCTTACCTGTTCCACGAGGTTAATGGAGTCGGTATCCTCAAAATCTACATCCTCATCATCTACCAAGATTTTGCCCGCCATTACACCCTTTTCGCGGATGTATGCTGTAAGTGCTCGGGTATCGACCCCCGAAATGGCAGGGATTTTATTCTCTATTAACCACTGTGAAAGGGTTTTCCATGAGTTCCAGTGGCTTGCCTCGGTGGAGTACTCCGAAACCACCAACGCCTTAACATGGATATTCTCCGATTCGAAATACTTAAGCACATCGTGCTCACGCACCATTGGCGGAACGCCATAGTTGCCCACCAATGGGTAGGTGAGCACCAGAATTTGCCCCCGGTACGAGGGATCGGTTAAGCTCTCGGGGTAACCCGACATGGCAGTGTTGAAAACCACCTCGCCCGCTGTGCTTTGGTTAAAGCCAAACGACTGGCCAACGAAAGTTGTTCCATCGTGTAAAACGAGACGAATTGACTGCTTGGGACTGCCTGAGAGAAGGTTGAACTGGCTGTTTTTCCCGGTCATTGTTGGAGTATTTAGGATTCCTTTCTGCGAAAGGAATGGATTAACCGGGATTCAAAAGTAGGTATTAATTAGTGCAGTGATTCTCTGAGATAGTAAAAGTTATTAACAAAAAATACAGCTTAAAAAAGTCTGTAAAAAAACTATTTGTTTTTAAAAGGTAGCGTAAGTACTGAAATCAGTATATAGAACAGTATTACCAAGGAAAGCGAAGCTAAACCCAAAATAAATATAGCAAGAACAGCTAGCAAAACCAGAAGTAACTGTTTCCAAATCTTTTTAATATCAAATCCTTTAATCTTTAAGGAGAACATGGGGATTGGAGAAACCAACAAAGCCGATAGCGCAAGAACCAAAATAATTATTGCTTCTGAAGAGGTGGTAAAATACTCAAACCATGCACTATGTGAGCTGTTAAGTCCAAGCACAATACCAACAATAAAAAGCGCATTGGCAGGAGTTGGCAAGCCAATAAACGAGGTGGTTTGCCTTGTATCGATATTGAACTTGGCCAAGCGAAGCGACGAGAAAAGTGCGATGAGAAAAGGGATAACCAGCAAAACATGGCCGCCAGTGAATCCCTCACCAAAGCCTAAGCCTAATGCATCTTTCAAAAGATGGTATAGAATTACAGAAGGTGCCACGCCAAAGCTTACCAAATCGGAGAGCGAATCGAGTTCCTTGCCCATGGGCGAGTATGCCTTTAGAAGACGCGCCGAGAAACCATCAAGAAAATCGAAAACTGCAGCAAGAATAATAAGGTATGCAGCTAGCAGCAAATTACCCTCAAACGCCGAAACAATTGAGAGGCAGCCAAGAAGCAGGTTAGCCAACGTAAGGGCATTAGGTATATGTTTTAAGGGATTAGGAAGATTCATTGTTGAGTTAATTTAGAGATATGGTTAGGGCAAATGTAAGTTATTTGGTTTAAACTTTTATTGAAACCTGGTTGACATAAAAAAATGATAATCACATTAACACCTCAAATCCTTGGACTGATATGTTTCAACAGATTTTCACAAATCGATAAGGAAGTATCAAAAAATGCCGAATAATTACATTTCAAACAGGAATAATTATCGACAAACACAACTTACTATGAGTTAGAATATTCTTCAAATACTAAAAAAGGCATAAAGAATTAGGTGGCAATTCGGGGTTTCTAATGAACACTCACGCCATTTTGGATTCTTTTTAATCGACCAACGCTATGACCTTTACAGCAATTTAAGTCATAAGATATGTAAATACTCTTTCGGATTCTTCATGCAATCCTTCGTGTTACTATTATTAAAGCTCTTTTTATTTGCACAAAAAATCACCTGTATGCTGACAGGCAGGAACAAATCACAAAACTCTCAAAGGGTTGTGATTATTCTAATATTGCACAAGGTATAAGTAATTCGATGATGCTTGCGAAGGTTGAGTCTTTTACTGCTAAATATTGCTTTTCGATTATACAATCAAATTTGATTTTTAAATAATAGCATTAATAAAAAAACACAATTAAATATCAATACAATATTAATATATGGGGGGGGTAAGTTAATAATTTACGTATTTAAAAAATTTTAATGTGTTTTCATGGGGGTATGTTAATATTTTATATACTTTTGTGAACAGAACCCCTTAATAACATTTTTATGCCACAGCTTCGTTTTAGAGCCGTTGAGGAAGCCCTCCGGCGCACAGCAACCCCCTTTGAGAATCCGGGACGAAAAATCTCCGAGATTTTTGGCGAGAATGTTTTCGATCGCAAAAAGATGCAGCGATACCTCTCGCGCGAAGCCTTCGAAAGCGTGATTTCCTCAATCGATGAAGGGCGTCGAATCGACCGAAAAATTGCAGCCCAGGTGGCAACTGGGATGAAAACCTGGGCCATGGAGCAGGGCGCAACACACTACACCCACTGGTTTCACCCACTCAACGGAGCCACAGCCGAGAAGCACGATGCTTTTTTCTCGTTTGGCAGCAATGGCGATGCCATTGAAAGCTTTAGCGGCGATTTGCTGGTGCAGCAGGAACCCGACGCATCGAGTTTTCCCAGCGGCGGAATCCGCAACACATTCGAAGCACGTGGTTATAGCGCCTGGGATCCATCATCTCCAGCATTTATAATGGAACAAACTCTTTGTATCCCCACCATATTTGTGTCGTACACCGGCGAGGCGCTCGACTTTAAAACGCCACACCTAAAAGCCCTTTCGGCTCTAGATAAAGCCGCTACAGCAGTTTGCAACTATTTCGACAAGGATGTGAAAAAGGTAATGTCGACCCTGGGTTGGGAGCAAGAGTATTTTTTGGTTGACGAGGCACTTTTTAATGCTCGCCCCGACTTGGTGCTAACTGGCCGAACCATAATGGGACACTCGGCAGCCAAGGATCAGCAGCTGGAGGATCACTACTTTGGATCGATCCCCGAGCGCGTGGGAGCCTTTATGCGTCATCTCGAAATAGAATGTTATAAGCTGGGTGTACCTGTTAAAACCCGCCACAACGAAGTTGCGCCCAATCAGTTTGAGCTTGCTCCAATTTTCGAGGAGGCAAATCTGGCTGTGGATCACAACCAGCTGCTTATGTCGGTAATGGATAAGATTGCCCGTAGGCATGGTTTTAGGGTTCTTTTTCACGAGAAACCCTTTAAGGGAGTTAACGGTTCGGGTAAGCACTGCAACTGGTCCATGCTTACCGATACCGGTGTAAACCTGCTTTCGCCAGGCGGAACTCCAAAGAATAACCTGCAGTTTCTGGCATTTCTTGTAAATACTGTAAAGGCTGTACACGACCATGCAGCGCTGCTGCTGGGTAGCATAGCCAGCGAACCCAATACCCATAGACTGGGGGCAAACGAGGCGCCTCCTGCCATCATGTCTGTATTTATCGGTAAAACGCTAAGTCAGGTGCTCGACGATTTGGAAGAGAAGGTGCACGACAATAAGATGACTCCCGATGAGAAAACCGAGCTGAAGCTGGATATCATTGGGAAAATCCCTGAGATTTTACTCGACAATACCGACCGTAACCGCACATCGCCCTTTGCTTTTACAGGAAACCGATTTGAGTTTAGAGCCGTGGGTTCTTCGGCCAGCTGTGCTTCACCCATGATTGTGCTTTCAACCGCGCTGGCCGATCAGCTGGTTCGGTTTAAGGAGGATGTAGATGCGCTTATTGCCAACGGCGTAAAAAAGGATGAGGCCATATTCCAGTGTATCCGCAAGGTGATAGTTGCCTCTAAAAGAATCCGATTCGAGGGCAATGGCTACAGCCAGGAGTGGGTTGATGAGGCGGCAAAACGGGGATTGCCAAATATTCCAAACGCACCAGAGGCATTCAAAACATTCTTAACGCCTTCAACCGTTGGTCTCTTCGAGCGTTACAGCGTGCTATCGGAGCGTGAGTTGCATGCACGTTACGAGATTCGCAACGAGATTTTTGTGAAGAAGGTGCAAATTGAGGCTCGGGTTTTAAGCGATTTGGCCATAAACCACATTGTGCCCACGGTAATTGCCTATCAGAATGTGCTAATTAACAATGTTAAGGGTATCAAGGAACTATTCCCCGAGGAGGAAGATTACTGCCAGCTTGCAGGTACGCAGTTGCTGTCGATCCGGAAAATTTCAGGTCACATCAAGGCCATCCGCGAGCAGGTTAAGGAATTGGTAGAGAAACGTAAGGAACTGAATCAGGTGGCAAATATTGCAGAGCGAGCACATCTTTACTCCACCGTTATCAAACCATACATCGAGGAGATTCGATTCCATATCGACAAGTTGGAACTAATTGTCGACAATCAGATGTGGCCACTACCCAAGTATCGCGAGTTGCTTTTTATACGATAATTTTCATAAAGTCTTTGTTTTGTAGGGTTCTATTGAGGTTGTCCAGAAAGTAATAATTTGGTATTTTTACTTTGTGTTTCTTCGACGCATCTTCGTGTTTTCTTTGTTTAGATATCATCTAGATGTCTCGCAAGATGCCCAATGAATACGCAAAGCTACACCGAGATACTTTTTGGGCATCCTCATTTTCGTTAGGTTAACGGGTGTAGTTATCGAAAATATGTTTACTTTTACAAGGTTTTGTGAACTATGCTCAAAGTTTACACAATAAAAAGCCCAACTAAACGTACCTGTTCAACAGAACAATTGACTTGAAAATCATCGTACAATGAGGTTTACAGTAAAAGCACTAATAGTAATTTCTCTTTTAACCCTTTGCCTCGACGGGTTTTCGCAAACTGCCCGTCTTAAGCGAGCCGACGCCCTTTACGAGGCAGGAGGTTACTTTGAAGCCGTAGAGATTTATCGCCGCGAGCTCGACAAGGTGCCCCGCGAACAAATGGGATTTTACCTTCAACGGATTGCCGACTGCTACCGGTTTGTAGGCAATGCCCGTCAGGCGGAGATTTGGTACTCCAAAGCCATTCAGCGCGAAGCCCCCGACCCCAAAGTTTTTTACAACTACGCTGAAATGCTGAAGATGAGCGAGAAGTACGACGAGGCCATTGAGCAGTACCAGAAGTACAAGCAGCTTGTGCCCAACGACCCTCTAGCCGATATTGGCATAAAATCGTGTGAGCTGTCGCAGAAGTGGATTTCGTCTCCCGCGGGATACGAAATTGTGAACATGCGTGCCCTCAATAGTCGTCAGTCCGATTTTAGCCCTGCCTACGCTTCGGACGATTACTCAATTCTCTACTTTACCAGCTCGCGCGACGAGGCAACCGGCTCAAAGAAACACGCTGGAACAGGTGAGATGTTTACCGATATTTTTGTTTCGCAGCGCGATAGGCAAGGGAATTGGAGCAATCCCCGTCCGCTTGACGAGAGCATAAATACCGCTTTCGACGAGGGTGCACCCTCGTTAACCTCCGATTTCAACAAGTTATACTTTACCCGATGCCGCACCAGCAAACGCAACAAGTTGGGCTGCGAGATAATGCTTAGCGAGCGCCGCGAGCAGGGTTGGCTTAGCCCAGAGCCCATCCCCATTGCTGCCGACAGCATGGTGGTGGCGCATCCCTCCATCTCACACGACGACCTTACGCTCTACTTTGTTAGCAATATGCCCGGCGGGTATGGCGGCAACGATATTTGGAAAATTACCCGCAGTTCTCCTTCCGACAACTGGGGCGAACCCATAAATCTAGGTGCCGAAATAAATACCAAAGGGAATGAGATGTTCCCATTTATCCATTCCGATGGAACCCTTTACTTCTCCTCCGATGGTCACCCGGGTATGGGCGGTCTCGATATCTTTAGAGCCAAACAAAATGGCAACGGATGGGAGGTTGAAAATATGCGGTACCCCATCAATTCGCCATCCGATGATTTTGGAATAATCTTCGAGAAAGAGCGTGAGGCTGGTTACTTCTCATCGCGTAGGCGCGATGTGGGCTCTAGGGGTGGCGATAACATCTACCTATTCTACCTGCCCGAGATAATTTTCAATATGATTGGCGATGTGCGCGACGACAAAACGGGTCGAGCACTTGCCGATGCAAATGTTCAGCTGGTGGGTAGCGATGGCCTTATAGTGAATGCCAAAACTGGAACCGATGGCTCTTTCCGGTTTATGCTTAACCCCAATACCGATTACGTGCTTATCGCTTCGCGCGAGGGTTACCTCAATGGCAAAGGCCGTGAAACAACCCGGGGATTGGCTACCAGCAAAGAGTTTACCGTTGGAATTCAGCTAACATCAACCGCCAAACCCATTGAACTGCCCAATATCTTCTACGACTACAACCGTTGGGAGTTGAGGCCCGAATCGATGGCTGCACTCGACAGGCTAATTGAGGTACTTAACGACAACCCAACCATTGTAATAGAGCTGGGAGCACATACCGATAGCCGGGGAACGCTAGAGTACAACTACGATCTCTCGCAAAAACGTGCACAATCGGTAGTTAACTATCTTATTGAGCGTGGAGTTCCAGCCCAAAGATTACGCGCAAAGGGTTATGCCCAGTCGCAACCAAAGGTGGTGGACGAGCCGTTGGTTCAGCAATACCCGTTCCTGACCAGTGGTACTAGGCTCGATCAAAATTTTATCGATCAAATACAAAATCAAGAACAACAGGAAACCGTTCACCAGATAAACCGTAGAACAGAGTTCAGGGTGCTGAGCACCGACTATAAACAGTAGAGAACTTCATCTGATAGCCATGAGATTACCTGTTGCCATACGGTTTCTGATAATGGTTGTGCTGTTGCTGAGTGCAACCAGCAGCTATTCGCAAAAGATTTTTCAGGCCGAATCGGCCAGCAAGGCCAAGCTAAAGGTGTATGCCGTTGAGGAACCCCAGCAGGCCGATCTCTGGGTTTGTTTCGTTTGGTCCGAGGCGGAGATTACCCGAATAGGTTTGTGGATGGATATGCGATTTGACCACGAGGCCGATATTGTAATTATTTTTGTAGACGAGGAGAAACAGGCAGATTTAAAGATTTGGCTGGTTGATACCCCCGAGGAGTCGAAGTGGATCAATAACAGCAAAAAGAATTTGCTCACACTGAAAAAACCACCAAAGTAGACACAAATCAAACTTATTCAAAATATTTATGTCCGATGATTTCCGATACTCCCAAAGGGGAGTTTCTGCTTCAAAGGAGGATGTGCATAAAGCCATCAGCCATCTCGACAAGGGTCTATTCCCAAAGGCTTTCTGTAAGATTGTTCCCGATTATCTAGGCAATAGTCCCGACCATTGCGTGGTGATGCACGCCGATGGGGCTGGAACCAAATCGTCGTTGGCGTATGCCTACTGGCGCGAAACGGGCGACATGTCGGTTTGGAAGGGCATAGCACAGGATGCCATAGTGATGAATATCGACGATTTGCTTTGCGTGGGCGTAACCGATAATATTCTCCTTTCATCAACCATAGGACGTAATAAAAACCTAATTCCCGGCGAGGTAATTGCCGCCATTATCAATGGCACCGAAGAGTTTTGCCAGCAGATGAGTGAGCATGGAGTAAATATCCATCTTACAGGTGGCGAAACCGCCGATGTGGGCGATTTGGTTCGCACAGTAATTGTTGATTCTACGGTAACTGCTCGCATTCGTCGATCGGAAGTAATTGATAACTCAAACATACGCGATGGCGATGTGATTGTTGGGCTTAGCTCGTATGGACAGGCAAAGTACGAGAGCGAGTACAATGGCGGCATGGGCAGCAATGGGCTTACTTCGGCCCGGCACGATGTGTTTGCCAAGTACCTTACTCAGAAGTACCCCGAGAGTTTCGATTCGGCAGTTGATAAGAATTTGGTGTACTCCGGTTCGTACAAACTTACTGACACAATTGAGGGGCTGAGAGTAACAGCTGGCAAGCTGGTTCTTAGTCCTACCCGCACGTACGCTCCGGTTATTAAGGAGATATTGGCAAACTATCGTCCAGTAATTCATGGAATGGTTCACTGCTCGGGCGGTGCGCAAACCAAGGTGATGAATTTTGTGGATAACCTGATGGTAATTAAGGACAACATGTTTCCCATTCCTCCGTTATTCAGAATAATCCAACAGGAGTCGAAGACTCCTTGGCAGGAGATGTACAAGGTTTTCAATATGGGTCACAGGTTCGAGATTTATGTATTCCCCGAGTATGCCGAGGATATTGTGGCTATTGCCAACGATTTTGGAATAGATGCCCGCATTGTGGGCTCGTGCCACAAGCGCGAAAAGGGTAACAAGTTAATTGTAAAAAGCGAGGAGGGCGAGTTTACATACTAGTTGAGGTGCAAGCTGTATAGAAACACCTGCAATAGTATGGTTTTCAATAAAATTAACAGCTTGTATAATGAAATTGAACAAATTAACCCTGTCCTTTCCCGAAAAGGAGGAAAGGTTGTTCCTAAAACAATACTTTGTTGACTCAATCCTTCAGGTTAGAGTTGCTTTTATCCTGCTTACATTCCTTTATGGCATTTTTGGTTACTTAGATTCATTAATGTTTCCAGAGTACGCAAGAATCTTTCATATTATCCGCTTTTTATTTGTTGTTCCTGTTCTTTCGCTAGTGTTTTTCTTATCCTTTACCAAAGTATTTCGGAAAATCTGGCAAGTGCTGCTGCTTATATGCTTTATTATAGGTGGAACAGGCATTAGCTTAATGATAATGTATGTGCCCGAGAACTTTGCATACTACGGAGGTATGATGCTGGTATTTTCGGCTGGATATTTTTTTATTAAACTCCGGTTTTTCTTAGCAACTATTGCCGGTTGGACTACTCTGCTTCTTTTTAATATTGGAGCAATATTTTATGCCTATATCCCCAATTTACTTCTCATCAACTACAACTTCTTTTTTATCAGTGCAAACATCATTGGAATGTTTGCAGCCTATAATATTGAGTACTATGCACGTCGAACCTTTTTTCTTAACTACCAGCTCGATAACGAAAAACTATTTGTTGAAGAGATTAATAAAAACCTCGAAAACGTTGTTGAAGAGCGTACCAGAGAACTTTTTGTAGCCAAGGAAATTGCTGAAGCCAGTAATGCAAATGTTACAGCAATTATCGAGGGCACCCAGGATAGCATATGGGCTTTTAATAGAAATTACGAGATACTATACATAAACCAAGCGTTTCAAGAGGAGTTTAAAAAAACCTTTGGGGTTTGGTTAGAGCCTAGAGTAAGCCTAATAGATTCGCTGCCCGAAGCATTGCGTCCCATTTGGAGGCCTAGGTACGACAGGGTGCTAAACAATGAGCAGTACAAGATTGAGGATGCCATTGAAACAGAATTGGGAGTGATTTACATTCAGGTATCCATGAATCCCATTCTAAAAGAAGGCGAAGTTGTTGGTGGCTCATGCATTGGCAACAATATTACACATCAGAAACTTGTTGAAATTGAACTGCAGAGAGCAAAAGATAAAGCCGAGGAGAGCGAAACAAAATTCAGAGGAATAATCCAACAGATAAACGATGGTATTATCGTTTTCGATGAGCAGAAAAAAATTATAGTCTGGAACAAAGGGGCTGAAAGTATCTTTGGACTGAAAGCAGATTATGCACTCAATAATAGTATTGTCGATTTTCGTTACAAGTTTACCTCATCTACAGAAAGCAATTTAGAATCAATTGAAAACGAAATAAATAACCTTATAAATTTAAAAACACCAGAGGTGTTCTACACCATAACCGAAAATGAAGTTGCGATTAGTCCTGAGCAATACGTAAACCTTCAGAGCTCCGTATTCCCCATAAAATTCGATAACTACTATTTGTTTTGCTACGTGTTTAGGGATACAACTACTCTAAAGGGATTTGAAAAGCAGCTACTCCAGCTAAATAGAGATAAGGATCAATTTATTTCAATTCTTGCCCACGACCTAAGGAGTCCGTTTAATGGCATGCTCGGCATCTTAGAATTATTACATGAAAATATCAGGGAGTATGATCTTGATATTATTGAGAATCGTGTTGCCATAGTTCAGAAGATTGCCCAACAAACCTTTAATCTACTTGAAGACCTACTACTATGGTCGCAAGCGCAATCTGGTAGCTTATCGCTTGAGTTGGAACAGGTCGATTTCTGGGCCATTTGTAAGGAAGTAGTAAGCAGCATAGAGAATCTGGCGGAAGAGAAGAGCATTAAAGTTATTATTGCCGACTTAGCTCACACACCGTTGAAAGTTGATGTAAATGCTTTTAAAACCATTCTGAGGAATCTAATTTCAAATGCAATAAAGTTTTCACAGGAAAAGGGCCAGATAAAAATCTCATCGCAAGAGCAAAATAGTAGTATAGTTTTTTCAGTGTCAGACGATGGGGTAGGGATAGAGCCCAATAGGGTAAATAAATTATTCGATATTACTCAAAAAAACACAACCGAAGGAACTTCGGGAGAGCAGGGTACAGGTTTGGGGCTTCACCTTTGCAAAGAGTTGGTGGAAAAGCATGGCGGTAAAATATGGGTGGAAAGTGAAGTTGGAAAAGGGAGTGTCTTTACATTTTCGATACCCCAAGTACATGATAGCAATAGCTAACTCGTCTATTTATAGAGCATTCACTATTTTATCGCCAATTTATAAAACCTCCGATAAAAAAAAGTTTATTTGGGTTTCAAAATCCCTTTAACCCGATTGATGTATGCGAGCAATGCCCAGATTATATAACCGCAAATAGTCCCTAACATTCCACCTACAATAATATCGGCCGGGTAATGTACGCCTAGGTATATTCGGCTGTAAGAAACTGCTGCAGCCCATATCAGTATGAATATGGTAAACCAGCGAATGCGAAATAGTTGACTTAAAAAAACAGCAACACCAAACGTGTTGGCCGCATGCGACGATACAAATCCAAAACGCCCACCAGCGCATCGGCCTGTGGCCAGATGAATTAACTCCTTAATCTCGGGATTATGGCAAGGGCGAAGCCTCTCGAACACATTCTTGAATAGGTGCACGGATGTTTGATCGGCCAGAGTAACCACAAGCGCAACAGCTAGTAGGGGCCAAACCAAACGCCACCCAAATTTGATGTACATAAAGAAAACAATGGCAAGGTAAAATGGAAGCCAGGTTAGCTTGCCCGAGAAGAATATCATAATGGGATCCCAGAACGAGGAGTGAATTCCGTTTAGAAACAGAAAAAGCTGTGTATCGAGGCTTTGTAGAGTTTCTATCATATCTGTTGGGTTTATTGGATGTAATAACTACTACTTAAGAAAATACCGGAGAGGCTACATCTCACCTGTGTTAAGCTCATTCCAAAGCATATCCTTTAGCTCTGTAATGCCCTCGCCAGTTACCGAGGATATAAAAATGCTTTTCACATCGGGGAGTTCCTTTGCAATTGCAGTTTTTAATTCTTTGTCGGCCATATCGCATTTGGTAATGGCCAATATTCGATGTTTATCGAGTAGTTCAGGGTTAAACTGTTCCAGCTCATTTACCAATGTATTGTACTCCTGCTTAATGCTGGGGCTATCGATGGGTATCATAAACAGTAGCATCGAGTTTCGTTCAATGTGCCTGAGGAATCTGATACCAAGTCCTTTGCCCTCGTGCGCCCCTTCTATGATTCCGGGGATATCGGCAATTACAAAAGATTTATGATCGCGGTAGGGAACAATGCCAACGTTGGGAACCAACGTGGTAAAGGGGTAATCGGCAATTTTGGGCTTTGCTGCAGTCACAGTGGAGAGCAAAGTCGATTTTCCGGCATTGGGGAATCCTACCAAACCCACATCGGCTAAGATTTTTAATTCCAAAATAATCCAACCCTCAACGCCATCCTCGCCAGGCTGGGCAAACCGTGGAGTTTGCAAAGTTGGAGTTCGGAAGTGCCAATTGCCCAGTCCGCCGCGACCTCCTTTCATTAAAATCTCAACCTGTCCGTTTTCGGTAATTTCACAAACCCTTTCGCCGCTTTCGGTATCAATGGCTATAGTACCCAGTGGAACCTCAATGGTAACATCATTCCCATCGGCACCGGTGCTGCGATTTCTGCTGCCCGACTCTCCACTCCCAGCAAAAATATGTCGTTGATATTTAAGGTGAATTAATGTCCAAAGTTGGTCGTTACCTTTGAGGTATACGTGTCCACCACGCCCGCCGTCGCCGCCATCGGGGCCGCCTTTATCCACAAACTTCTCGCGCCTAAGGTGCGCACTACCAGCGCCTCCCTTGCCGGAACGGCAAAATATCTTTACATAATCGACAAAGTTTGATGAGGCCATGTGTTTTGAAAAATGTGGGTTTGCTACTAATACTAACGTGCTTTACTGCTTAGATCCAGATATTGTTTGGTCGACAACTATGCAGATTCGTTGGAAAATCTCATCGATGGTACCCATCCCATTTATTCCAACGTATTTACCTTGCTCCTTGTAGTACTCCATCACGGGATGAGTTGCCTGATTGTATACATTGATTCGGTTTTGGATAATGTCAATGTTTTGGTCATCGGCGCGGCCAGTGATTTTTCCTCTATTCTCCATCCTAGCAACCAACTCGTTTTGCTCTACCTCAAGACCAAGGATTAGTGCAATTGATGTTCCCTTCTGGGCAAGCATGTTGTCAAGTTCAAGCGCCTGATTTGTTGTGCGGGGAAAACCGTCGAAAATAAATCCCCTTACTTTATCGCGATGCTCTTCAAGTCGTCGACCAATAATTCCAGTAACCAACTCATCGGGAACTAGTTCGCCACGATTCATGTACTTCTGAGCCTGAATGCCCCGGGGAGTTTTTTGCTCAATTGCATTCCGCAAAATGTCTCCAGTGGAGATGTGCATAAGGTTGTATCGGCTAATTAGGTGTTCCGATTGGGTGCCTTTTCCCGCCCCCGGAGGGCCAAATAGTACAATATTAAGCATGGTTTTTAGGGGTTTTATGGCAACGACACCTACATCAGCGTGTAGATATCGGCGAGGTTTCTGCCTAATCCGTCATAATCTAGGCCATATCCTACAATAAACTCGTTGGGGATTGAACGGCCAATGTAATCAATTTTTAGCATTCCCTTGTATGACTCGGGCTTGAAGAGTAGCGTGGCAATTTTAATGGACTTGGGATTATCTTGACTAAGCGTTTCAACCAGCTTCCCTAGCGTAATTCCAGTATCAACAATATCTTCAAGAATAATTACTGCTCGTCCTTCAATCCTTTCGGTTAAACCGATAAGCTGATTAACCGTGCCTGTTGTTTCGGTTCCTTCGTATGATGAAAGTTTTACGAACGAAATCTCGCAGGGGAATTCGATTAGCCTTATAAAATCGGCGGTGAAAATGAATGATCCGTTAAGCACGCTGATGAACAAGGGGTTGTCCTCATTCTTCATGTCTTGGTTAATGGCTAAGGCCATTGCTTCGATATCCTTTTTGATCTCGCTGGCTGGATAGCTAATTCGAAACTCCTTATCCCAAAGTTTTACGGTTTTCATTATCGTATTAGGTTACAATTTGTATGTTCTTGGAAAAAAAATAAACCACAAAAGTACTAAAACAATGTGTAAATGAAATGGTTTTACGCGATGATGTTGCGTAAAACGTACATTTTGAGCTGTAACTACTCTGTTTTTCAGCGCAGGTAGTGCGAAACTATGCTGTCGAATACTTTAAGACCGTGGTTAATGGCTTCGTCAGGAAAATCGTAATCGGGACTATGCAAGTCGGGAACATCTTCGCCAACACCGAGGCCAAACAGAATTGCCGGACCCTCATGGGTAAAAAATGCGAAATCCTCGGACCAACGATTGGGCTCCTGAAGGAGCACTGTTTGTCGATTTTGATCCAGTGCAATTTTCTTGAGAAGATTGCTGAGGTTGGTGTCGCTAACGGCCGCAGGAAAGTCATCGGCTATTGCCGTTTCCACGGCCAAACCATGCTTTACCCCAATGGTACGGGAAATATTTATAGCTTGCTCCGAGATTAGTTTCATATCATCATCGGCAAAAGCGCGGAGAGTAACCATAATCTCCCCGTATCCAGGCGAGGTTCCAAAGGCTACATCACCTAATCGGATATGAATTATGGTGAGCAGAACAAAGTTTTTAAATATTTTCTGGTTGGGGAGATTGTAAAGTTCTTGGGTAATCTCGGATATTGCAAGCGCTGGGTTAAGACCCTTTTCGGGATGAGCTGCATGCGAATTTTTTCCAATTAACTTAATGATAAGCCCTTTTGAAGCAGCCGAAAAGGTTTCTTCCGCAAGGATTAGACTTCCAAGCGGGTGTTTTGGCATGTTATGAATTGCAAAGGCAAAGTCGGGGTATAGGTTTAACTCCTTTAAGCGCTGAATAGATTTTGCAGCTCCAAGGCCATTTTCCTCCTCGGGTTGGTAAAAAAGGATAACGCGTCCCTTTTTAATGGGGTCTTGGGAAAGTATTTCGGCAATGCCCGAAACCATTACCATGTGACCATCGTGTCCGCAAACATGCGATACTCCTGGAACTACTGAGCGATGAGGTCTATTGAGGGTTTCGTGAATTGGCAGCGCGTCGAGGTCGCAGCGGAAAAGCAGGGTTGGCCCTGGCTCTGCTCCATTGTACACCGCGGCCATGCCCTGCCCAGCAATGCCAGTGAAAAGTTCCTGAGGCCTGTACTTATTAAGGTAAAACCTTATCCGTTTGGCGGTGGCCCTCTCCTGCCCCGAGAGTTCGGGGTTTCGGTGTAGTTCGTGGCGAAGCCGAATTAGCTCTTCCATGGTAAGTGCATTTAATGGATGTAAAATTATTAATTTTGATCCGCAAATCCTTTCCGCACACCTTTTATTATTGAGTTTTAGGAAATTTTCACTTTTTTGCCTCTTCTCACTCAAACCTTTTTACCTTTGCTCGTCTAAAAATACATCATCAAACAACACAAAACTCTTATGTCCAAGAAGTTGATTGGCGTTTACCTAAGCGCCATTTTTGCTATGGTTTTCTGGTCGTTCTCGTTTATCTGGTACAAGGAGGTTCTGGTACTTTACAAACCAGTTTCGTTGGTTTTAATGCGGCTTATTATATCAAGCATCCTACTATTTATTGTTACCGCTTCGTTGGGTAAACTCGACCGGATTGAGCGAAAAGATATCAAAACGTTTATTCTGCTTAGCTTCTTGTCGCCTTTCCTGTATTTTTTGGGCGAGAGTTACGGTGTGAGCCTAACCCCCTCGACATTGGCCGCGGTGATAATTGCAACTATTCCACTTTTTAGTCCCATTGGAGCATACTACTACCTTAAGGAGCGAATTTCCATGATGAATTTTGTGGGGATTATTGTTTCGGTGGTAGGCGTGGCCTTTGTGATTTTTCACAAGGGATTTAACCTCTCCGATGTGAACCCGCTGGGCATAACATTCCTTGCCCTAGCTGTTGTATCGGCTTTAGGCTATGCGCTAATCATCAAAAAACTAACCGATAAGTACAACTCCATCTCCATAGTTGCCTACCAAAACCTTATCGGAATCGTTTTCTTTCTTCCCTTATTTTTTGTGCTCGACTATAAAGAGTTTATTCAGGTAAAACCCACGTGGGATGTTGTGATTCCACTTTTGAACCTGGGAATATTTGCATCTAGCTTTGCTTTTATCTTTTTCACTTACTCCATTAAGCATTTGGGGATTTCTAAGGCCAATATTTTCACAAACGCTATTCCAGCGTTAACAGCAATTTTTGCATACTTTATGCTGGGCGAGAGCCTTACTCTGATGAAAATGTTGGGTATTTTAATTGTTATTTTTGGTCTATTCCTCTCGCAAATGCGAAAGGGGATGATAAAAAGGTTTTTTTCGCGTGAGTAGTAAGCAAATAATATCTCCAGGACGGCTAAAAGAACTTTCTGCATCGCTTAAGCAGGAGAATGTCCAGTTTTTCAAAAGGCTTAAAAAGATGAATTCCGATAAGGTGGATTCGCTTTTCCATTCAGCACACCACGAGGTTTTTGAAGGATTCGATTGCTTAACCTGTGCCAACTGCTGCAAAAGTATTAGCCCCATGATTTCGCATCGCGATGTGGATAGAATGGCCAAAGGACTTGGAATTAAACCATCGTTACTAGTCGATCGCTACCTCACCATCGATGCCGATGGAGATTATGTTTTTCGCACCAGTCCTTGCCCATTCCTTATGCCCGATAACTACTGCCAAATTTACGAGCACAGACCCAAGGCCTGCAGGGAGTATCCACATACCGACAGGCGTAAAATGCAACAAATTCTAAATATCACTCTACGTAATACTGCGGTTTGCCCGGTGGTTTTCGAAGTGGTTGAAAAGATTAAGAAGGAGGTTTAACAAATTTTAGTTAGGGAACGTAAACCTTTAGACCTAGAGGTTTTATGGAAAACTTAATGGGTTCTTTTACCCACTGAGGCTCACCATCGAGATGGATGTACTTGGGTTCCTGCTGCTGAATTTCCAGCGATCGTACCCTGAACATCTCTACATATTTACTTTTTCCCAGCTTTTTTGTAAAAAGCTTAATGCCAATTGATGGCGCCATAAACCGGGGGAAAGGTGAAATAATTGTAACATCGAGCAACCCATCGGTAATGTCGGCCTCGGGGGCAATATAGGCGTTGTTTCCAAACTGCGACGCGTTGGCAATTGTAATAAGGAACGCCTCCTTTTCCATGGAGTATCCATTGTCGCGGAGTTTGTAAAATCCGGGTTGGTAGTTTAAATATTCCGATACTGTAGCTTTGACGTAGTTTCGGAATCCTCGTTTGGTGAGATTTCCGTAGCGGGCTCCAACCTGAGCGTCGAATCCTAAACCGGCTGTACAGAAAAATGGATGCTCGTTAGCAAGGCCATAATCGATTAGCGCAATTTTTTGCCTATACATTGTACGGGCTGCCTTTGTCACATCAAGCGGGATTCGCAGATGTCGAGCCAATCCATTCCCTGATCCAATAGGGATAATGCCCATGGTAACATCAGAATTAACGAGTGCTTTGGCCACCTCGTTCACGGTACCATCGCCCCCCACAGCAAAAATCTTGTTAACGCCCTTTTTTAGGTAGGTATGAGCAACTTCAGTCGCTTCGCCGGGCTTTTCGGTTAACGCCAAAACCGGGACAAATCGGCTGTTCTGAAACGATCTGGTAATCCTATCCGAAAGATTTTTGGGGATTCCTCGCCCCGAAAAGGGGTTGACAATAAAAAGGATTGGTTCGCGCTCTCTTACCACTGCAAAATTTTCAGATATTTTTATTGGCTTGCAAAGTTAATGCAATTATTTGTTTTTCTTACAGGTAAAGTTAATCAGCATTTGTCTATGTTGTGCAAAAAGTGCATTTTTTCACACAATTTATAGCTCGTTTGCAGAGGAATTGTTTTCGTCCGTTTTTATTTCGTGATTTGCAGCCGCAATAAACCCAACAATTGTTAGTTTTGTTTATAAATAATGTGAGTTGAGCATTACTGAAAATATGCATATTAGAGCACTGTCCCTATTCCTGTTTATTATCATTTTTAGTCTCACTGGTTTTGGTCAGGTGGGAGGACAAGGCGTATACAGTTTCCTAAACCTCCCTATTACCTCGCGCAGCGCAGCCTTGGGAAGCAAAGTGGTGGCTCTCGATGAGGCCGACCCTGGGGTTGTGCTCACAAATCCTGCTCATCTTACAAGCGAGTTAAATAATCAGCTTGCGCTGTCGTATGTAGGCTACTTTGCCGATATTAAGTATGGATTTGTATCGTTCACCCGGCATTTCGAGGGCATTGGATCGTTTGGCATCGCCATGCAGAATGTAGGTTATGGCGACTTTATTGAGGCCGATGCAACTGGTCAAATTACGGGTTCGTTCAGCGGCTCCGATATGGTACTTAATCTGATTTACTCCCGAACATTCGACAGCTTGATTACAGTTGGTATAAATGTGAAGCCCATCTACTCTCACCTCGAAAACTACCGATCGTTTGGTATTTGTGTCGACCTTGGCATTTCGTACACCAGCCACGAGCATTTATTCTCCGCAGGATTAGTTGCACGCAATGTTGGCACCATGCTCAAACCCTACACACCCAATACTTGGGAGCCACTACCCTTTGAGATTGTTGCTGGCTTTAGCCAGAAGTTAAGGCATGCACCGTTCCGGTTTGTGGGCACCCTCCAGCAACTTCAAACTTCATCGCTATACTATAACCGACCATCCAGCACAACTTCATTTTATGGCAACGAGGCTGAGGACAAGCCAACCTTATTGCAAGAAATAGGCCGCGAGGCCATTAGCCATTTGGCACTTGGGGTTGAGTTTGTGCCAGTAAAAAACTTTTACCTAAGGGGCGGCTACAATTTTCAGCGCCGAAACGAGCTAAAGGTGGAGCAACGGGTATCAACCGTTGGCTTTAGCTGGGGCATTGGCATTAAACTTCATAAATTCCATGTTAGCTACAGCCGGGCAACCTACCATTTAGCGGGAGCATCTAATCACTTTTCCATCAGCACAAATCTCGACGATTTCCTTGTAAAGTCGAACCTGTAAACCTACTCACATTTTTTTGTGCTACCTTTGCACTCTTACGTAGAATTCTAAAGTTGATTTTTGTGAATAGTAAAAGGATTACCATTGCTGTTGATGGGTACTCGTCGTGTGGAAAAAGCACATTTGCTAAGGCAATTGCCAAGCGATTGGGCTATATTTTTATCGATAGTGGAGCGATGTACCGTGCGGTTACGCTGGCGTGCATCCAAGATGGGGTGGCAAATCAGGATGGCGTGAATTTGGACCAACTGCCCGATTTACTAAGTCGAATAAAGGTTGGTTTTATCCCCAATTCAAAGGGCGATGGTTGGCTAACAACGCTTAATGGTGAGGTGGTGGAGGATCTGATTCGAACGCTAGAGGTGTCGAGCCTGGTTAGTCCGGTTTCGGCCATTGCCATGGTTCGCGATAAGATGACACAGCAGCAGCAGGAGATGGGAAAACAGAAAGGCATTGTAATGGATGGCCGCGATATTGGAACAGTGGTTTTCCCCGATGCCGAGCTTAAGATTTTTATGACTGCCGATCCGCAAATAAGGGCGCAGCGAAGGCTGCTGGAACTTAAGGGTAAAGGGCAAGTTGCCACGCTCGAAGAAGTGCTGCGAAATATCGAGGAACGCGATCATATTGATCGCAACCGCGATGTGGCGCCACTGCGCCAAGCCGCCGATGCCATTGTGCTCGACAACTCCTTTATGACCGTAGATGAGCAAATGGAGTGGTTCGACGATATCTTTAATAAGATAATATCTAAGTAAACTTTGTTTCTGTAATGCTGTTTGTTTGGCAATAATCAATATAGAATGAGCAGTAAATCAAATGTTAGAGTAGAAATTGATAAGCGCTCGGGCTTTTGCTTTGGCGTGGTGAATGCCATTAATAGGGCCGAGAAGGAACTGGAGAGTGGTGAGCCTCTTTACTGTCTTGGCGAGATTGTGCATAATGGCGAGGAGGTGGAACGTTTAACGAAAATGGGCTTAATTACAATTACGTATGACGATTTGAGTAAACTAAGCGGAGAGAGAGTTTTACTGCGAGCTCATGGCGAACCACCCGAAACCTATAAGAGGGCTAGCGAAAATGACATTAAAATAGTAGATGCATCCTGCCCGGTTGTGCTGAAGCTGCAGGAGAAGGTGAAAAAGGGTTGGGAACAAATGCAGCTGCAGAATGGACAGGTGGTAATTTACGGAAAAAGAGGCCATGCCGAGGTTATCGGTTTGATTGGCCAAACCCAGGGGAATGCGGTTGTTATTGAAAACATTTCGGAGATCGAATCGCTTGATTTTTCTCGTCCTATCGAGATTTTTGCACAAACCACCAAGAGCGCCGATGAGTACAGGGAGATATCGCAGGAAATATCTACCCGAATGGGAACTGATTCATCTGGCAATCCAATCCATTTTAGGTCATACAACTCCATTTGCGGGCAGGTGGCAAATAGGAAGAAGGAGTTAATGATTTTCTCAAAGAATCACGATGTGATTCTGTTTGTTAGCGGCAAGAACAGCTCCAACGGGAAAATGCTTTACGAGGTGTGCAAATCGATAAACAACCGAACACACTTTGTAACCTCGGCCAGCGAGGTGGATAAGCTTTGGTTTGCTAATGCCCAGTCGGTTGGTGTTTGTGGAGCAACATCAACGCCCCTTTGGCTTATGGAGCAGGTTGCCTCAGCGGTAAACGATTAAGCCTTGCGCCTCGGTTTTTCGCTAAGTAAATCCCAACTCAGCGAAACACCCATTCTTAATACAATTGAGATAGCTATGTAAGTTGTGCCACTCATTAGCTGCATTGCAATAAACGATGAGTTCATTTTGAAATTCATTAGCAGTAGGGCAATAACAAACACATCGAGCATGCTCCACTTATCGAGAGCCTGTAGCAATTTAGAGTAAATACTCTCCTGATTGGGTGGCTTAAATATGCGCACTGCCAACTCAATGTACTTAGCAATAGGAAGTATTATGGTGAAAGCCAAAATGATTATGGCCAAGGCCATCTCGTTGCTATTATAGAACAGCTCGATGGAATCGAAAAGCCTTACCTCCATCCGCTTTAAGGTAAAGCCCAGGAACTGCGATCGCGTTACAAGGATTGGAAAGTAAAGGCCCAATGCGTAGAACGTAATGGAGGCAATCCAGAGCGTGAAGGGGACTATTCTCCGTTTCCCCTGCATTACTTTTTGTTCTCCTCCCTAATGTCAGCTATAATCCGCTTAAGCTCCTGGTAAAGCTCAGTACTGATTTTTTTGGCATCGTCCAGCACGCGGTTTATATCATCCTCCATCTTGTTGTCGATGTAGTACCTTAACTCCTTTTTCAGCTTGTCGACATCCTTTTTTAGGTACGACTGGTAGAAACGGCCTATCTCGCTCCCAGCCCTAACGGTATTGTACTGAATCTTGTAGCTGGTAATAAGCATGCGATCCTCTAACGTTAGCTGATCCTTAAACTTATTGTAGTACTCGGTGTTGAATCGGACATACTTGTCGTGAGCAATTTGCCATTCGGTTTCGGAGTATAGCTTGCTGTTCTGCGCTACCTCATCAACAAACTCCTTGTAGTCGTTAAGGTATTGCTCTTTCGACATTGGGGCACACGAGGCAAACATCGAGAGAATTAGGGCAATTGAACCAATGCGTTTCATGGCGATATTTTTTTAGGTTGATTAATCACATCAAAAGTATTAAATATTTGATAATGTGGCTTTCGATTTACAAACAACTTTTAGAAGGAAGTATTAACCTACAGAAGTTTTGGGATTCGGAACATGAGCAGTATTTTATAGTACGCGTAAATGTGTTATCTTGCATGCGCACAAAAACAAAAACTATGAAAATCTCCTCAAATTTCGACAGCGGTAATATTGAGATTATTAACGCCGAAAAACACGAAAATATCCGTTTAAGGATTAGAACCGACACCTATTCCGATACTTTTCAGTGGTTTTACTTCCGCGTGCATGGAGCCGAGGGATTTCCCTGCCAATTCCATATCGAAAACGCAGGCCAAACCAGCTACCCCGAAGGGTGGCCGGGCTACAACGTGTACGCCTCGTACGATAGGGTTACATGGTTTTGTGTTCCATCGAACTATACCGATGGCGTACTTAGCTTTGAGCATACTCCCGTTGAGAATTCCGTTTTCTTTGCCTACTCGGCACCTTACACTTACGACCAACACTTGGATATGGTGAGCGCAGCGCAGCTCTCGCCACTTTGTGTACTAGAGTTACTTGGCGAAACTGTTGAGGGCCGCGATATCGACTTGCTGGTTGTGGGCGAGCCCGACGAGAGCAAGCGCAAGATTTGGGTGATTGCCCGCCAGCATCCCGGCGAGCCCCAATCGGAGTGGTTTATGCAGGGACTTATTGAGCGCCTTATCGACGAGAGCGATCCCGTGTCGCGAATGCTACTTTCAAAGGCAGTATTCTACTTGGTTCCCAACATGAATATCGACGGATCGATAGCTGGAAATCTGCGCGTTAACGCGGCTGGCAAAAATCTTAACCGCGAGTGGGCCAAGCCCGATGCGGAGCTGTGCCCCGAGGTGTTTTATGTGCGTAAAAAGATGGAGGAGATTGGCGTTGACATGTTCCTCGATATCCATGCCGACGAGTCGCTTCCCTACTGCTTTGCATCGGGGATTGAGGGGATTCCCTCATACGACGAGCGGCTTAAGTGGTTGCAGGAGAATTTTCTGGCCAAGTGGGCCGAGTATAGCCCCGATTTCCAAACCGAGCATGGCTATCCCAAGAATGAGCCCGGCAAGGCAAACCTGAATATAGGTTCGAAGTTTGTTGGTGAGCACTTTAAGTGCATGTCCATGACCATTGAGATGCCCTTTAAGGATAACGCCAATTTGCCCGACAGGCACTTTGGGTGGTCGTCGATGCGGTCGATGAAGCTGGGCGACAGCGTACTTGGACCAATTCTACATGTGCTCCCCAGGTTAAGGTAAAACTTTGTACCAATAGAGCGATTAATAAAGGCCATTCACTACTGAATGGCCTTTACTGTATTGGCAAGGGTGCTAATATCGAGGTCTTTAATGGGCATTATAATTTTTGCCTTCTCGTAGTACTTCTTCCTCTCGTCGAGAACTCTAATAATATACTCGTTCAACTCATCGTTGCTTTTACCCCAAAGCAATGGGCGTTCAGCTTTGGCGATAATTAGTCGGGCAAGCAGCTCCGACACCTCGGCCTTGAGGTAAACGGTTATTCCCTCATGATTCATGAAATCGACACTGTTGTAAAAGCACGATGTTCCCCCTCCCGAGGCTACAACAATATCACTTTTAATTGCAGCAACATCTCTTAGGGCTTGATGTTCTATTTGGCGGAATTTATCCTCGCCGTAAAGTTCAAATATCGCCTTTATTGGTTTACCCTGCTGCGTTTCGATGAAATGATCCAAGTCGATAAATTCAAATCCCAACTCCTTGGCAAGTTCCTCGCCAACGGTGGTTTTTCCGCTGGCCATAAAACCAATAAGGAAGATTTTCATTCAGCTTAACTTTTCTAGAGTTTGTATGAGAAGTGCCCGTTTACAGTTCAAGCGTCATCTGCGAGGCATTTTTTCCATCGGTAGGGGTAATGGTAAACGATTCGTCAGTGGTGTCTTCGGGATCAATAACCTCGGGTTGCTCCTCGGCAATCTCCTTCTGTAGTGGCTCAATAAACTTAGCCGTTTTCACCTGAAAACTCGATAATCTCTTACCTTTAGCCTTGTGACTTTTTACCCCTATGAATTCTTCAACATCAATTTGCTCTGGCTCGCGGCTCGAATGCTTACCTCCAAAAGTAATTGACAAACAAGGGAAATGGTCGTCGTTTAGCTCCAGTAGGTAGGATTTATTACCGTTTGATATAAAGCTCTGGGGTTTGTCGGTGCCTTCAAAGGTGAAGCGTTTCAGGTAGAAGAAATCCTGCTCACCATCGAAATAGGTGGCCGAGAAAACTTTCTCCTCGTCGTATTTCTGGAGCAGAAGGATATTGTCGCTAAAGTGGGTGCTGGGGTCGATACCCGACAGGTAATACTCTCCATCCTTATTAACCACAAGCAGCCTTTCGTTACCCTGGAATTCGCCAATAAATTGTCCACGGCCATCGTTGTTGAGGCGGAATACATCCCAGTCGAACCAAACTTTTATACCACCTAGTGTGCTACCGGTTTTCTCCTTAACTTGTATTTTGTGAATGGCGTATCGGGTAAAGATATTTCCCTGCGATTGCCGTCCCTTTATCGCCACCTGGCTAAAATCGAATTCCATAATCAGGTTGCGTAGCCTTGGGCGAGGCTTAAGGAAAACCTTAAGAACCTCGGCTTCGCCGTTGGGGTTGGCGCTAAAGTAGAGTAGCTGCGAACCTTCGGTTCCCTTGGTAATATCGTACTCCTTATCGCGGGTAATCCCTGTAATGGCGCATCGTTTTACCATTATTGCCCCATTGCGCCCATCGCGGTACATGGCATTGTATATGGTGCGGGTATCGTTGCGCTTAAACACGGCAATATGCTCAATGCCCTTGCCGAAGAAGGCCTTATCCGACACCTTGGTTATGATGTACTTCCCGTTTTTAAGGAAAACAATTACCTCGTCAATGTCGGAGCACTCTCCAACATACTCATCTTTTTTAAGCCCAGTGCCAAAGAATCCCTCCTCGCGGTTAACGTAAAGCTTTTCGTTGGCAACAACCACCTTGGTGGCCTCAATGGTGTCGAAGCTGCGGATTTCGGTTTTGCGCTCGCGCCCCTTACCGTACTTTTTCTTAATTTGCTGAAAGTAATTTATGGCGTAAGCAACGATGTTTGCCAAGTGGTTTTTCACCTCCTCCATCTCGGTCTCCAAGCTCTTAATGTACTCATCGGCCTTAAAGGCATCGTACTTGGAGATGCGCTTAATTTTTATTTCGGTTAGCTTAACAATATCGTCGCGGGTTACCTCGCGCCGTAGCAAATTCTTGAAGGGCTCTAGCCCTTTATCAATGGTTTCGATTACCGATTCCCATGTTTCGCAATCCTCAATGAGGATGTAGATGCGGTTTTCTATAAATATCTTCTCGAGCGACGACATTTGCCAGCCCTCCTCCAACTCGCTGAGCCTAATCTCCAGCTCACGCGTCAAAAGACCTTTTGTGCGCTCCACCGAAGTGCGCAAAATCTCCTTAATCCCCATAAAACGGGGCTTGTTGTCGTAAATTACGCAGGAATTTGGCGATATGGACACCTCGCAGTCGGTGAATGCGTAAAGAGCATCGATGGTTTTGTCGGGCGAAATATCGGGCGAAAGGTGGATGTGGATCTCCACATTTGCAGCCGTGTTGTCGTCTATCTTTTTAATCTTGATTTTCCCCTTGTCGTTTGCCTTGATAATTGAGTCGATAAGGGTTGTGGTTGTTTTGCCGAATGGCAGCTCTTTTATTACCAGTGTTTTGCGATCGAGCCTTTCTATTTTCGCTCGTACCTTAACCGCTCCGCCGCGGAGGCCATCGTTGTAACGAGCGCAGTCCATGTACCCACCTGTGGGGAAATCGGGGTAAAGCTCAAAGTCCTTGCCCTTAAGGTGGAGAATGGCCGCATCGATTATCTCGTTGAAATTGTGAGGAAGTATTTTTGAGGCTAAACCTACTGCGATACCCTCTACGCCTTGAGCAAGTAGAAGGGGAAATTTAATTGGAAGCGTAACGGGTTCCTGGTTACGGCCATCGTAGCTGAGCATCCACTCAGTAGTTTTGGGGTTGAAAACCACATCGAGCGCAAACTTGGAGAGCCTAGCTTCGATGTAACGGGGAGCAGCAGCGCCATCGCCGGTGAGGATATTACCCCAGTTACCCTGCATGTCGATAAGTAGATCCTTTTGGCCAAGCTGTACCAGGGCATCGCCAATGGAGGCGTCGCCGTGGGGGTGGTACTGCATGGTGTATCCGATGATGTTGGCCACCTTATTGTAACGGCCATCATCGAGGCGTTTCATGGCGTGCAGAATACGACGCTGCACGGGTTTTAGCCCATCATCGAGGTGCGGAACAGCCCTTTCGAGGATTACGTAGGAGGCGTAATCGAGAAACCACTCCTTGAACATTCCCGAGACCTGCACCTTTTTGGCCCCTTCGCCTGTTAGCTTGGCTATGCGGCTATGCTCCTCGGGCGAGGTTTTGCGTGTGCCATCGCCATTCAGTAAATCTTCCGCTTCAAAATCGTCGAATTGCATTGTATATCTAGGTGTTACTTGCTGTATTAATATTAAGCTACTGCCTCCTCCTCAATTTCTAGCATCGATTCGTCGGTGCTTTCCATTGCTGCTTCAGTCACTTCATCCAGCAGATCGCCCTCGATTTTCAGGTTGTTAATGATAAACTCCTGGCGTTCGGGGGTGTTTTTGCCCATGTAGAAGGAGAGTAGATCAGCAATTTGATCCTGCGATGTGATGCGGACTGGATCGAGTCGAATATCCTCACCGATGAAGTTTTTGAACTCGTCGGGCGAAATCTCACCCAACCCCTTAAATCGGGTAATCTCGGGATTTGCACCCAACTCCTTCATGGCCTTTTCCTTCTCCTCGATGCTGTAGCAGTAGAATGTTTTCTTCTTATTTCGTACCCTGAATAGGGGTGTTTGCAGGATGAAAAGATGTTCCTGACGGATAAGATCGGGGAAGAATTGCAGGAAGAAAGTGATGAGCAGCAAGCGGATGTGCATCCCGTCAACGTCGGCATCGGTTGCAATTACAACCTTGTTGTAGCGCACATTTTCGATATCCTCTTCAATATTAAGCGCAGCCTGTAGCAGATTAAACTCCTCGTTCTCGTATACCACCTTTTTGGTAAGCCCAAAGCAGTTTAGGGGTTTGCCCCTGAGCGAGAAAACCGCTTGGGTGCTCACATCGCGACTTTTGGTGATTGATCCGCTGGCCGAGTCACCCTCGGTGATGAAAAGAGTTGCATTAACGTTTCGCTCGTCCTTGTCGCCATAGTGAACACGGCAATCGCGAAGTTTGC
>CAZBBA010000003.1:28654-47110 GCA_964490015.1 uncultured Rikenellaceae bacterium | reverse complement strand
CCTTGTCGCCATAGTGAACACGGCAATCGCGAAGTTTGCGGTTGTGCAGGTTGGCCTTTTTGGCGCGCTCACGCGCCAGTTTTTGGATGCCCGAAATGGCCTTGCGCTCCTTTTCTGATTCTAAGATTTTGCGCAGTATTGCATCGGCTGCTTCAGGATTCTTATGTAGGTAGTTATCGAGGGCGGTTTTCACAAAATCGCCAATAAACTGACGTACCGATGGGCCATTGGGACCCATATCCTTGCTGCCCAGCTTGGTTTTGGTTTGGCTCTCGAAAACGGGTTCCTCTACCCTTACACTAACAGCGGCAATAATTGATGTTCGTATGTCGGAAGCATCAAAGTCCTTCTTATAAAACTCACGAATGGTTTTAACAAATGCTTCGCGGAAAGCGGTGAGGTGGGTTCCACCCTGGGTGGTGTGCTGCCCGTTTACAAATGCATAGTAGTCCTCACCGTATCCAACGCCATGCGTTATGGCTAGCTCAATGTCGGGGCCCTTTAGATGAATAGGTGGGTACATCTCCTTACCCGAAAGCTGCTCGTTGAGCAGATCGAGCAACCCATTTTTGGAGATGAAGGGTACACCGTTGAATTTAATGGTAAGTCCAGTGTTGAGGTACGAGTAGTTGCGCACCATGCTCTCGATGTACTCGTTCTGAAAGTCGAATTTACCGAAGAGCGTTTCGTCGGGAAGGAACTCAACATAGGTGCCGTTTTGATCCTGTATGTTATTAAAATCCTGCTGATTAACCACGCGGCCGCAGCTGTACTCCACCAGTTTCGACTGCCCCTCGCGGAAACTCTGAATGCGAAAGCTGGTAGACAGCGCGTTAACCGCCTTGATACCAACCCCGTTTAGTCCCACCGATTTTTTGAAAACCTTGGAGTCGTACTTGGCGCCCGTGTTCATTTTCGATGAAACATCTACCAGTTTTCCAAGGGGAATTCCGCGGCCATAGTCGCGCACCGAAACCTTATGATCCGAAATGTTTAACTCGATGGTTCTACCATTGCCCATCATAAACTCATCCACCGAGTTGTCGAATACCTCTTTGAGGAGCACGTAAATACCATCGTCGGGTTGAGAGCCATCGCCCAGCTTGCCCACGTACATGCCGGGGCGCAGGCGGATGTGCTCGTTCCACTCCAGCGTTCTAATGCTATCTTCTGAATACGTTCCGTCCATCATATACTATCTCCTAATTAACCCACAAAAGTAGGTATAAAAATTGCCTTTCAGAAAATTCTTTATCAACAGGAAATGAACAGGGTAGGGGTGGTTTGTGGGGTATAAAGTATTGAGAAAAAATGGTTTGGCCCAGGAGTTGGACTTAATGATTTTTACCGCATTTTTTTATCAACAGTTATTTTGAACATACCTTGAAACATGTAAAAGATAGAAAATCAAAAGAGTAAGACCAGTAGTAGGCCTTACTCTTTTACGCTTTTATGCTAAGCGTTACTGAATTTCTTCAAACATCAATCGCTCAACATCCAGTTTATGCTTTTTGCTTTTGCGTGAATGGAATATGCGGAAAACCACAGGCACCACAATTAGCGTAAGCAGCGTGGATAGGGCCATACCCCCAATAATAACCCAAGCCATACCATTGCGAAGCTCGGCTCCCGCCCCGGTTGACAAAGCAACGGGTAGCATACCTACTATGGTTGATATTGCAGTCATTAGAATGGGGCGTGTACGGATTTTTACCGCTCCAATCAGCGCTTCGTCGGCTGTTTTACCCTGACTTAGGGCCTCGTTGGCAAAATCGACCAGCAGAATGGCATTCTTGGCCACTAGGCCAATAAGCATTACCAAGCCAAGCATACCATATATGCTAAGCGGGGTGTTGGTAAGGGCTAGGGCCAGCACTGCTCCCAGGATGGATAGGGGTATGGAGAACATAACCACCAGAGGATCGGTCCAATCGTTGTAAAGCACCACCATGGTTAGGTAGATAAGAACTATCGATAGCAGCAGTGCAGCCGTTAGAACGCTCATGGAGTCGGCCATGGATTTTAAATCGCCCGCTGCCTCAATTTTTACCCCCTTGGGGATACCCATAGCATTTATCTGATTTAAGAATTGGGTTGATACAGTACCCGGTGTTGCGCCCAGCACCTGCGACCGTATTGTAACGGAGCTGTTGCGGTTGTATCGCTCCAACTTATTGGGGCCAGTACTCATCTTGATATCGGTAAACTGGTCGAGGCGGATTGATTCACCACGGTTGTTCACAAACGTTAAGCCTTCCACGTCGGCGGTTTGTTGGCGGAATGCCCTATCGGCTCTTATGTTTATATCGTACTCGTAGTTATTCTCCGTGTACTTTAGGGTGCTGTTCCCCTGAAAAGCCATCTGCATGGTAATGCCAACATTGTCCATGGTAAGACCCAGGGCTGACATCCTATCGCGATTTACTGCCACAGAAATTTCGGGGGTGCCACTCTCCACCGAGAGCTCCTGCTGCATTGTTCCGGGTATGCTACGCATTACCTCCAGGGCACGCTCGGCAAAAAACATTAGCGTGTCGGTGTTGGTTCCGCTAATTACGTACTCCATCGCGGCCCTCGAGGCTTCGCCAGTTAGTGCAACGTTAAAGATTTTCACCTTTGCGTCCATAAGGAAATCGGTGAGGGGTTGCCTTATAAATGTAACGTATTGGCTGGTCTCCATGTCGCGCATACTGCGGGGCACAAGTTCAACGTTCAGCTCTGCCAGGTATGCAGTACCCCTTGCGCTTTGAGTATTATCGCTGGTTACTCCAACAGTAGTAATCACATTCTGCACAATGGGTTGCGAACGCATCCAGTCCTCGGCCCTACGTACCAAAGCGTTCGACTCCTCCATGGAGATATCCTTGGGCATCTCGAGCTGAACCATAAATTCGCCCCTATCCACGCTGGGCAGAAACTCGAAACCAATGTACCCCAAGGGGAAAAGGGAGAATACAGCTATGGCAATGGTAGTAACTATAAGCCCAACCCACCGCTTGTGCGATAGCGACCACGATAGGATATCGGAAATCCAGAGGCTAAATCTCTCAATGAGCCTCTCAAAACCCTTAATTATTCGGCTGAAAATACCCTTGCCCGAAAGATTCTCGGCTCGGGCAAACCGCGAGGTTAGCATTGGGGTTAGGGTGAGCGCTGCTAGCGTACTAATAATTGTGGCAATAACAATTACTAGCGAGAACTGCCTTAGGATATCGGAAACCAGCGTATCGGTAAGGGCTACCGGAAGGAAAACCACCACCAGCACCACCGTAGTGGAAATCACCACAAAGCCAATCTCCTTCATGGCATCGTACGAGGCGCGGATACGGTTCTTGCCCATCTCAATATGCCTATACACGTTCTCAACCACCACAATGGCATCGTCAACCAGTACGCCAATTACCAGCGATAGCCCCAGCAGCGACATCAGGTTGAGCGTGAAGTCAAGCAGCTGCATACCAATAAATGTGGCGATGAGCGAAACGGGCACCACGGTCATAACAATCAGCGCATTGCGGAAGCTATGCAGGAAGAAAAGCATCACCAGCGTAACCAGTAGAACTATCATCAGCAGGTCGTTAATTACCGAGTTGATTGACTGGCGGGTGAAATCGGTTGAGTCCTGAGCAATTGCCATCCTTAGCCCCTGGTCGGCAAATTCGGTTTCGAGCTGGGCAATTCGCTTGCGAACCATATCGCTCACCTCAATGGCGTTGGCATCGCCCTGCTTGAGCAGGTTCACCAGCACGGCCTCCTGACCGTTTACCCGGGCTAGGGTTGTGGGGTCCTTCACTGCATCCGATATTTCGGCCACATCACTTAGCCTAATCTGCCTTCCTGAGGGTAGGGTGGTAACTATAAGGTTCCTAATCGCCTCAACACTTTCGAGTTTGCCCGATATGCGAACGGTGGTTGAGGTTTCCATGCTCCGTAGGCTTCCGGTTGGGAAATCGAGGTTCGATGCACGAATCAACCCCTGAATCTGTATTGGGGATATACCCAGCGCACGCATTCTGTCCATATCAAGGTTCACCTGAATTTCGCGGGCTTGTCCGCCCAGCAGGCTAACCTTAGCAACACCCCTAATGCTGTTGATGTCGGGCAGTATCCGCTTGTCCATCAGGTCGTAAAAGGCAGTGGCCTCCAGGTTCGAGGTGGCTGCAATGGAGATAATGGGCTTATCGTCAACCGTTACCTTGTTGATGGTGGGCGATAGGATATCGCGGGGTAGCTCCATCGTTTTCGATGCTATTAGGTTCTGCGCATTGGTGATGGATTTATCGATATCGGTTCCGTAGTTGAAGAGCACGAATAGCATCGACATCCCCTCGAAAGAGTACGACTGAATTTGGTCTATCCCCTCCATGCTCGAGAGGGCATCCTCGAGCTTTCGGGTTAGCGAGTTCTCCACCTCCAGGGGCGATGCACCTGGGTACACCACCTGAACGTTCACAATAGGGGGTGTGAACTTGGGCATCAGCTCGGCGCTAAGGTTGCGAAACCCCAGGTAGCCAAGGATGGTGAGCACGGCGAAGAGTACGATTACGTAAATTGGCCGTTTTATTGATATCTCAGATATTTTCATTGCCTTACCTATTTTCGGTTAACCACTTTTACACCATCGACCACGTTGATAAGCCCGGCCACCACAATACTATCGCCTACCTGTAGCCCTTGGGTTACCTCAACCCTGGTGCCAACCATATCGCCAATGGTTACATCGCGATGCTGAGCAACACCTTCCTTCACCACGAATACGCTGGCCGATATTATGCTCCCGCTCACGGCATTCCGGGGGATAAGTATGCCTGTTCGTTGCGCATTCGACTCGAAGTGGGCGGTAACGAACATCCCTGCAATTAGCTCCTTCTTGTTTTTGATGATGATTTCTACGGGGTAGCTAAGCCCTGCACCAGCCCTTTTGCCTATAAACGATATGGTACCCGTGTAGGAATGGTTTGGGAATGCATTGCTTGTAACCGAAACCTCCTGCCCAACACGAAGCTTTAACACCTGCAATTCGGTAACATTGCACCTTAGCTTCAGCTGCGAAACGTCAACAATATCAAAAAGTTTGGCTCCGGGGTTCAGGAATGCACCTACCTCAACGTACCGTTCGTTTATATATCCTGCAATGGGCGATTTTACTGTGGCATCGGCCAGCCTACGCCTGCTGGTGAGGTAGCGGCTCTCGGCGACAGCAAGTTGGGTGCGCATATTGTCGAGCTGCTGGGCGGTAACACCTCCGCTCTCCTTAGCCCTCTCAAAACGCTCATAGTCTGTCTTTAGGGCTTTGTACGATGCCTCGCTGGCCAGGTAATCGGCTCGGAGCAGCTCATCATCAACGCTAATAAGGGTTTGCCCTTTCTGTACCCAATCGCCCTTTTCAACAGCAATATTCACAATACGGCCCGACACATCCGAAACGTATGCCAGCTCCTTTATGGGCTCAAGGGTTCCGTTGGATGTGAATTCGGTAGTGAATGTTTCCTCGTTTGCTACATCTATTTGCACTGGCACAGCGGTTGCTACCATTGAGGCCAGCTCGGTTTTCTGCTGGTTGGTTCTTTTGTTCATCCTCAGAACTAGGACTATGGCTGAAAGCATGGCCATAATTACCAGTATGTTGACTGCTTTTCTCATATCTGTGGTTTATTTGCTATTTAACAAGTTCTTTAATTGTGCCATTCGCTCTGCGTAGTTCGATATATGCAGCCATATACTTGCTGAGCGCATCGGCATAGCTTATTTGCGACTGGATTAGGGCTGAGTTGGAGTTGAGAACATCGGACATAGAGGCCAGTCCCTGCTGGTAGCTCTCCTCGGTGATGCGAAAAACCTCAGCGGCCAGCTCCATATTCTGGCGTTGCGCATCGATAGTAAGCCTACTGTCGGTTAGCTTAAGCAGCGCATTTTGGTAGGCCATGGTGAGCGACTGGCTAAGCGAATGCTCATCCTCCCGGAGCTTCATCAGCTCAATTTGCGCACCCCTTAGCTTGGCACTCTTGGACATGCCAGCGAAAATTGGAATCCGAAGGTTTAAACCAATCACCGACGATGGGTAGGAGTAGCTGTCGTCGCCTCCAAAGAGCCTGTCGCCAAGAAGGTTGTACTGGTAGTTAACCCCAAGCATAAGCGATGGTAGGAGCTCACTTTTTACCGACTTAACCTGTAGGTTGCCAATCCTCTGCTGCTGCTGAATTAGCTGGAACGGAGTTAAGCGGTTCAGTTCAAATCCTTGAATTTTTGGCGTTTCAACCCTCTGCTCAAATACCGACAGGTCAATTCCTTCAATTTCTAGCGGTAGGTTAATATCCATCCCCATTTGTAGCTTAAGCAGATTCTTTTGAATATCAACAGCATTCTCAATGGCACTCTGCTGAGTCGATAGGTTCACACGGTTTACCCTTAGCCTGTCTAAATCAACCCTTCTTACCAGCCCATTCTGGTAGTTCGACTCCATGGTAGTAAGCATCCTGTCGATTAGTTGGATGCTCTGCCCTAGCTGCTCGGCAGCGTATGCAGTGGATTGAATCGCATAGAATATGCTTGCGGTTTGGGCTATAACCTCCTCCTCTTTCATCTCAACCCCAAGCGTGGCCATGGCCTCGGCGGTTTTGGCAATCTCAAGGGTGTTGAAAAGGGTAAAGTTCAATACCTGCTGGTTAAGCGTTGCACCCAAGCCAGCCGAATAGTTTGTACCCATTTCAATGGTCATATACTTCGATGCGTTTGGATCCTGCATATTGGGTGGCAGCATATCGTTTATAAAGTTGGGCATTACGAACTGTGCCTTTTTCAGGTTGTAGTTCACGCTGCCCGAACCGCTAATCTGGGGGAGCAGGCTACCCAGCACCTCCCGTCGCGACTCCAGACTTTTCTCCAGCTCCAACTTCGACTTTTTAAGGTTGCTATTGTTCTCCAACGCAAAGCCAACGCACTTTTGCAGGCTGAAGATCTCCTGTGCCTCTACTTGCAATGCTGCAAGAATGGTCAGGATTATGGTTAAAATTATTCTGGTTCTTATCATATTATGAAAATTTAGTTATAACAGTAATCGTCCTTTCTCTGAAACCAAACCCTTAAGATGATACTCCAGTACGGTTTCAAAATAATTTAAGGTTGAGAATTCGTTGTTGCTAAGTACCGAGTGAAAATAGAAACCAAATACCGAATGGCTAATGTACTGGCTTATAAAGGAAACATCGAGCTGTGAATTGTACACCCCCTCACCTATTCCCTTCTCAACATTTGCCATAATTTGCCTTTTGAAAATATCAATATCGGAAGCATGGCTCGAGTACACTATATTTGGGTAGAGCCGTTGCATATCGTGAATAAATAGAGGCGATAGTTGGATGAAAATAAGCTTCAACGCTTTAAACCCCTCGCGCATACATTCAATGGCGTTCATCTTTGGGTCGGTTAGTACAGCCATTTTTTGGTTAAGCTCGCTAAACATGCTGCGCATGCAGGCGGTGTGCAACTCCTCCTTGGAGTTAAAATGGTTGTAAAGCGTTTTTTTGGTTATCGACATCTTATCGGCCAGCTCGTCGAGCGATAGCTTTAACCCATCCTGCTTAAATATCTGCAATGCCTTGGTTATGTACTTGTTCTTTATTCCGCTCATCAATTTAGGTATTTAAATACATCGCAAAGATAATTACATTTATTACACTAATATCATATAAATAGTGAAATTATTTTAAAGTTTTTCCAGTTTTTTTTAAAAATTTTGATGACCAATCAGCAAAATAGGCAAATGTTATGAAATCATCTACAAATAGATTTGTTGAGTTAAAAAGTGTTTTGCTGACAAACTTAAGGTTAACAAGAGTTAATGGGATATTGAAACTAGCTATCAATTGCCTAAGTTCGGTATAAAAAAGTGAATGCTGTAAGGATTGTCCTATTACTACTGGTGGCTAGCACATCTTGGGCTCAACCCAATAAGATGTGTGTTTTTCAGCTTTTAGACTCGGTTTCACTCCTACCAGTTGCTGATGCCCATGTAGTTCTTCAGCGGAGTAGGCAGGGAACCATATCCAACGAGCAGGGGTTATTTAAAATCAATGCAGAAAAGCCCGATACCCTTTCTATCACTGCCCTGGGTTATCATAAATTACATTACGATTTTGGGTGTTGCTCCAAGGGGGTTGGGACAATGAGTTACATCTTTTTAGTGCCTTTATCCTACAGTATCGATTCGGTTGCAGTAGTCCGCCACAAAACATACTACAGTTTTATAAAGGATGCAACTACACGCGATATTCCCTTAACCCAAGAGGAGCAGCGGCTCGAAATACTTACAGAGAGGATAAATAGTGTAAATACCGACTCACTGATAATGCCCGAGCATAGTCGGTTCGAAGTCCCTTACCTCAAATTAGTAAGTAAAACCTGGCATTTTGGTGAGGACTGGTACTCGAAGCAACGGAAAAGGATTCGCCGTAAAGAGCGCAAGGAAAAAAGGATGGAGTCAATCTTTGCCATAGTATCGGCAGCGGGAATTGAAAGGCTCACAGGCCTACAGGGCGATCAGGCCATCAAGTTTTTGGTATACTGTAATTTTTCCAGTAGATTTTTAGAAAAAGCCACTGAGTATGAGGTGGCCAAAGCAGTGCTCGATAAGTTTGAGGAGTATCAGAAATTTATCGCTGCCCAATCCTACTAAATTCCCATTTTAGGCTAAAGACATTTGAGTAGCGCGAAAACCCAACACTGCCCACATTGGTAAGGGCATAATCCAATGATATCCCTTTGAAACGAATACCTAGCCCCAGGTTAGGCTGCACTATTAGCGCAGTTTTATTGTCGAATTCGGTAACCCGCTGCAGGTTGTTTACACCGGCTCTCACGAATATCATATCGATATAACCAACCTCAATGCCAACGCGTGGCTCAATGCTGGCAAATGTTGTGGAGAGCGGAGTGTTGCGCTGTCCATCGAAGAAAAAAACACCGTTGAACTCAGCGGTTAGACTTATTTCATCGGCAATGCTCATTTTACGAGCAACACCCAGCGATAGCTGAGGAAGGGTAATCTCAAAGCTGTTGTCGGGCGCGCGGTTAAAGGTGCTATCGCCTATGGTTATCTCCAGCTCATCGGGGTTAAAGCTCCAGATATTTACGGTTGTGCTTACATCCCTCAAGTTGGCGCCAAACTGCCACCCATTGCGCCGGTACTGTGCGGCCACATCAATCCCAAATCCCCATGCGCTGGCAAATTTACCCACATTGCGGTAAATAATTTTGGCGTTGCCGCCAACTGTTAGCCCATCGATGGGTAGCTTACGGGCATAGGAGATAAGAAACGCGTAATCGGCCACCGAGAATAGCTTGAGGCGATCGTAGCTGAAATTTCCGTCGGAGTCAATAAGGTCGGTGGTATTGGGGATATCATCAACCCCAAAGCGGATGGCGGTAAAGGCCAGCGCCGATACCGAATCGGGTTTATGGGCAAAGCCCAAGTGGTTGTAGCTGGCCATCCCTGCAAAGTAGCTGGCGTGCATGGCGCCCAGCTCGTAGGTGCTTTGTATTCCGGTAAGTCCTGCAGGATTCCAGTAAGCCGATTCCACATCGGAGCTTGTAGCCACGCCCGTGTTGCCCATGGCCAACCATTTTGCCCCCACACCTATATTCAAAAAATCGTTGCTGTACTTAGCCGTTTGGGCAAGCATTGAAGCCTGAAAGCCTATTAAAGTCGTAAGCAAGAGGACAAGTTTCATTGCTTGAAAGAGTTTGTTACCAGCTGTAAACTTACAACTTTTTAAAAAACTTGTTTACAATAAGGTATCCTCATGTTGTTTTTCCTCAACGAATGGAGTCTGATTTCGTCATTTACAAAAAGCGACAAGCGAAATGACAAGAGTTGTAAACTCAATATTACTGGGTATATTTAAGGAAATCAAACATTCGGGTATGAATCTTCTGCAAATTTATCTCAATTCTTGAGTTGTCAATATTTGTGTATTCTAATCTTACAAATCCATATTTCTCGTTAAAAAAGCTTTAAAACTTTGTTGTACCCAGCTCACTAACCGCCTGACTTTCGATAATATAGCAGTCTAAAATCCCAAATGGGGTCTTTAATTTATCGATTCCAACAATGCAGTACTGGTACTTATTCTCAATACTTCCAGTCCATTCCTTCCAACGCTTATCGCCCCAATGTCCTCCAATATCAAGTTTCCATTCCCAAATGTGTCCAATCTCAAATGGTGATTTTATATATGGAAATGGGTTAAGCTCAAGTATTTGAAAAAGATATTCTCGCGGCGGATGCAACCAGATATTACGATTATTTTCAATAAGCCCTGTGGTTGTAACGCTCTTATCAATTATATATGAGATTCCTGTTTGATAGAATGAAGAATTATCATAAACTAATTTTCGATTTAGAATTTCCATTTTAAAGTCCTTTACAATATTTCCGTCATTTTGATCTATCTCAACAAACTCCCAGGTTCGGTATTTTTTGATTCTAAAAAACATCTCCTTCCCGGCACTATCAATATACCTATAATTGAATGTATATACACTTTCGGGATTATAAATTCTTGACTGTAACCTTTCAGTTGAATAATCAACCTTGTTACCATATAAATATCCATCTATCAACACAACGTTATCAATGTGGCTTACTATCTGCCCATTTGCAATTAGTCCATTAATAAGGATAAAACTTAAAGCAAGTGCTTTTCTAATCATATAAATTTAAAGTTTACTGTCGTTTCGGTCTTTATAAAAGTTTAAGAATAGGGGGTGAGCCAGGCAAGTGGTTAATGAGCGGTGCGCGAGATTCGATGCAGTCTCGTTAAAGGAGTGACCACGTCATCAACCAAAGAACATCCAATTACTAGGCACAGCGAGATTGGCTACACCCCCTTGCTGGCATAAGTTATTTTTTGTTCTTCATCTTATCTTTGTGCATCCTAAAACCATTTCTTTCTACGAAAATAAAAAATCATACCGAAGAAAACACCAATAATTATCATCCATATTCCGAGGTAACCGTATTTCCATTCAAGTTCAGGCATATTTGAAAAATTCATTCCGTAAATACCTGCAATGAAGGTCAAAGGGATAAATATAGTAGCAACGATTGTTAGGGTTTTCATCACTTGATTCATTCGATGACCTTGCACAGAAAAGAATAAATTTGTTTCACTCTCAAGTGATGAAATAATCATATCACAATTATCAATTAAGGTTAAGCATAAATCCTTGATTTCTAAAAAATATTTTTGGTGTTTTTCTGCAATGCATTCACATTCGCCACGTTCAACTATTTGAGTAAATTCTTTTATTGGAAGAATAGATTTCTTGATAAAATGAACAAACTTTTTATGATTCTCAATCAACTCAAGTGCATTTGGGGATGGTTCTTTTTTAGTATTCGTAAAATTAAACTTTCCAATCTCTTCATCTAACTTTGTAAGGGTTTTAAAATAATTGTCAAGAATCGATTCAAGCATTGTATAAAGCAAATAATCTGCAGTACGTTCTCTTAAAATGCCTTTATTCTCTCTTAGCCTAACCCTTAAGTGCTCAAAGTAGTCTGCTTTCCTCTCTTGAAAAGAGATTAAATAGTTTGTGCCGAAAACAAAACTGATTTGTTCTGTTATCATTTCATTTTCGGAAGGAACAATAGATTTTAAAGTCAAAAAAGAAAAATCTTCATATTCTTGAAACTTAGGCCTTTGGTTTACATCCAAAATATCTTGAATTACTAAACTGTGAATTCCTTGTTTCTCACAAATTGATGCAATGGTTTCTGTATCATTTAACCCATAGATATTTAACCAATAATTATGTCCATTCTTTTCAAATGCCTTAATGATATAAGGCGAAATATTTTTATCCTCAAAACACTCTTCTTTTCTGTACTTAAAAAGTTGAATGTCGATTTCCTTAACGGCCAAATTGCCAGTAAAAATAAATTTACTAGGGTCGTCTTTTTTCCGATTAAGTATAGATACAAATCTTAGTGGTTTTAGAAATTCCATTTTTTATTCTGTTTAGATTGTTTTCATTTTGCAATCGAGTCTCAATTGCTGCTAACGGATGGGGTGTGGTCTCGTCTCGTCAAAAACTTGACGAGACGAGAGGAACGCGAACTTCGATTTCGGCCCCTGACGAAATCGCACCAATCGGGCGATTTAGAAACGGAGTTCCGTAATCAGACCGCATTGGCTACACCCCTTGTTAGGGCACGTACTTAATTGTCTTTCAATACGTAAACCGTTCCTTTGTTTTTACCAACTGAATCAATTATTTTTTCAACTTTCATATATTGTAAATCTTTCTTAAGCGTGTTTATTGAAAAATCAGGCATACTCTTTACTAAATCAGATAATTTAATTGGTTGATTGATTGTAATAAATTCTTTTATTTTCTTTTGTCTTTCATTCAGATAACCACCTTTAGTTTTAAATACATCATATTTTTGTTCCAATCGGGGGATTAGCGCTTCAAGGGATTGTAAAAAGAAAAGCATCCATTTGTCAACTCTTTCTTTTTCAGAATTTCTATCCTTTTGTCCATCCATTAGTGCTTCATAGTAAGTCTTTTTTTTCTGCTCAATTAAATTTTCAAACGATACATATTGAATGAATAAATAGTTGTTTTTAAGAAGCAATAAATTGGTCAATAGCCTAGATAGTCTTCCATTTCCGTCTTGAAATGGATGTATTGATAAAAATTCATAAACGAAAAGTCCGACAATAATTAATGGGTGGAGTGATTTTAAATTAAGTTGGTCGTTTGTCCACTCTATCAAATAGTTCATATCACTTTCAACCAAATGGGGTTCTGTGGTATTAAAAATTACTCTTTGAGTTCCATCAGGATAATTAGCGACAACTTTATTTGACAAATTCTTGTAAACACCTCTATGTCTATCGTCTTTAGTGCTGTACTTTAATAAACTTTGATGTAATTGCTGAATGTAATTCTTAGATATGCTAATGTTTTCATAGTTCTCATAGATAATTTCAAGTACATCATAGTAGCCTACAACTTCTTGCTCATCCCTTGATTTTAACTCTGTTATTTTTACATTTTCAAGGAGTTGTTTAATCTCTTCATTAGTTAGTTGCGCCCCCTCAATTCTAGTTGATGAACCAATGCTTTCAATTGTAGCAATTTTTCTTAATTCTTTAAGAAAGATATTTTCTTTGCTTTCAACGATATTCCATTTTCCTTTAAACGAGTCAATGTAACTTATAGATTTTAAAACCAACTGATTAGTTATAAAATCAAAGTTTAACTTATTTATATAGTTATCCATATTGTATCCATATTTTATCCATACAAAGATAATGGATTTTTAGTGAAATATCCATAATGTATCTATAAAATATCCATATATTGATTTCTCTCGTCTGTCAGTACGTGCCCTAACTTGCTTGTACATGCACAAAAAGCAACCTATAACAACAGTATTAGCAGGATACAAACACAAAAGGTAGATTATATTTTTACCTTTTAGCCCTAAAGTTAAAGTAAAATTGTTTACCCTGCACCCTTTGTGGACAACTTTAAGCGCGCATAAGCCAAAACCCTACAAAACCTTTTCGCTAATAAGCTGCGTATTTGCAAACTCATCCAAATCGATGGCAAAAACCTGAGCAGAGGGGATAATGCTGCCTGTATCCTCCTCGTAACCGCCAACAATTAGTAGAGTGTTATCGTCCCAAAACAGCTCGCAGCATTTAAGCCCCAGATCTATGGCGTACTCCCTAATCGCCCTGGTTTTCAGATTTAACAATTGTACAGATTTACCCTCGTATATGTAAATAATGCTGTCGCGCAAGGCCAATCCCGGGCGTTCAACCTCAGTAATCAACGAACCTTCCACAGTCCAGTCGCCGGTTTGGATATTGTAGCTTTCGATGGTGGCAAGGGGTTTGTGGCTAAACCCGCCAATCAGGTAAATGGTATTATCCACAACTACGCCTTTGGTCTCCTTGGCTATGGGCATATCTGGAAGCTGGTACCAGAAACCATTGTTAAGGTTAAGCATAAACGCCTTGCTGCTGCAAACCTTATCGCCTTTGGCATTTAAATGGGTGGAGCCACCCATTACAATTAGGTTATCGTTATACACAAATGAGGCAAAGCTAACCGCCCGGTGAGGATTTGCAGCATCAATCAGCAATGTTTTTTCGGCAAGATTATAAACCTCAATTTGCTCATCCAAGTACTCCAGCTTCCTGCTGGTCGATAATCGCTTACCACCTAGCACATATAATTTTCCGTTGTGGTAATGCATGCAGTGGTAAGCCCTTGGCGATAGCTTAGTGGATAGCACATTCCATGTGTTGCTTTTTGTACTGTACACGTGTATCTGCTTGCTGTAGTTGGGCCAGGAGAAATCGGCTTTTAGGTACTTCATAAAATCCATGCCATACAGCTCCAAGGCTTTTAGGGCTTGGTTCTCCCCAAGCGCATTGCTTCCACCCGCCACATAAATCGTATCATCAACCTGCACCGAGGCAAATGCATACAGGCCCTCGCTAAGCGATCCTAGCTTTCGGTAGCCAAGAAGTGGTTTCAGTGTCCTATTAGCTAGCACAACAACCTCCTGTAGCTGCTGCGCCTTAGAGCGAAGAAGCACAAGGAAGTTGTTAGCCCTTAAATCGGCATAGGAACACCTTACGGTTTCGTAACCTAGATGCGAGAACAACACCGGGTCGTCCGCTTTTAGCTGCAACGGCTCTGCAAATTGGAACTGGCCGTTTATGCTGGTGGTTGTCCCCTTGGCCAAACGGGCTATATAAACATTTACCCCGGCAATTGGCTTGCGGGTTTCGTCATCGAGCACAGTGCCTTTAAGCACCTGCGAATTTGCCGAAAAGGGTAAAAACGTCAGGGCAAAAAGCAGTATTGTAAAACAAGATCTATAAAAAACCTTGGGCATTAACTATATCAGCAAATATTCAATTAGTAAAAATCTTACTAACTTTTGTTGTCAACGGCGTAAACAACCCCACGATCATTTAGGTAACGCATAATAAAATCGAAGCAACCCTTGCTCTCGCCAACCATTTCGGGCGGGAACACGCCTTTTTGGTTGAACAATCCCTTTGCCAGCAGATTCACGCCAGCGGTGGCGGTGTAGCCCGTTGTTCGCGCCATAGACCACTGCTGGGTTGCGGGGTCGTACTCATCGTACAGATCGTAGGATATAGACTTGGGCAATCCGTTCACCTTCCCGGTTACGGTAACCCGCATAACGGTTAGCTCGGGTTCATTGGGCTGCAACTTCCACTCGTTAATAAGAATCTTAGAGGTAACCTCCATGGGGGTGATATCAACTCCATTAATCGTGATGGGATTGGTACTGAAAAAACCTGTTGCGCTAAGGGTTTTAACAATATCGATATGCCCCGGATAACGTAAAGTTTTCTCCTTCATATTGGGGATATGCGCCATGGTTTTTAGCAGCGATCTTAAGCCATCGGTATTGAAACCCTCCAGATCGCCAATATTGGGGAATCGGTACATCTCCACCTCGCTCATGGCGGGTTTCGACACAACCTGTCCGTTCTCCATGCAGCGAGCCGGACGCGTGTACTCCTCCAGCACGTCGATGGGCGAAAACGGCGCCTTATACTGGAACGGGTAGTTCCTTATTATGGGTAAACCGCCTACCATGTAAAAGAAATCGGTTACCTCCATTGTCTGGTTATGATATCCAAGAATAATGTTGGGCATCCCAGGGGCAACGCCAAAATCGGCAATAACGGTAACGCCAGCTTTCACGGCCAACTCGTTTAGCCCCATAAAATCCTCGGGCATAAAGGAGATATCCACCACCGATTTTTTGGTTTCGATGCAAGCTTTCACGGTGCTATAGCCCATAAAACCGGGCACGGCTGAAACTACCAGGTCGAAGTCTGCCACCAGCTTTTTAACCGTAGCGGTATCGCTTAAATCGGCTTTAATAGTTTTAACGCCATAGCCCGAAACCTGGGTTAGCGCTTCTGCTGAAAAATCGACTGAGGTAACCTCGTAGTCCTTACACAAATCGAAGGCAATGGCACGACCCACCATGCCTGCGCCTAGAACAACTATCTTCATAAGGGATGCTTTTGTTTAATATTTTTGAATAATATGCACCAAATATAAGCTTTAATACCGATTGTCGTATCACTATAAACTTCAATCATTTCACTCGTTGGCATAAATATTTTGCTGCGAGATTTGGTGTGGCCAAAAAATTTATCTGAATTCTGTACATTTGCAGTGCTTTACTGAGCAACTTTCGACACGCTCAGTTGTTTCTATGGTGTAAACATTCATTTTTCAGTAAAATACTATGACAATCAACAGCAAAGTACTACTAATGATTCTCGATGGTTGGGGAATTGGCAAGGGCGATAAAACCGATGTGATAGCCAGCACTCACCCCGAGAATATGACAAAACTTCAAAAAACCTACCCAAGCTCGCAGCTACAGACCAGCGGCGAAGATGTGGGCTTACCCGATGGACAAATGGGCAACTCCGAGGTGGGACACTTAAATATCGGCGCAGGCCGCGTTGTTTACCAGGATTTGGTTAGAATAAACAAGGAGATTAAGGAGGGGCTAATCGATAAAAACTCGGTATTAACAGAAGCCTTTAAGTATGCCAAGGAGAAAAATGTATCGGTTCATTTCCTTGGATTAGTATCCGATGGTGGGGTTCACTCCATGGATACCCATCTATACAAACTTTGCGATATGACCAAGGATAATGGGCTTAGCAAGGTATTTATCCATGCCCTAACCGATGGTCGCGATACCGATCCGCAGAGCGGATTGGGTTTTGTACGCAACCTCGAGAAGCACTTAGAAACCAGCAACGGCGAAATTGCCACCATGGTTGGCCGTTACTACACCATGGATCGCGACAAGCGCTGGGAGCGCGTAAAGGTTGGCTACGACCTTATGGTTAACGGTGTTGGAAAACCTGTTAGCAACATCGTAAAAGCCATGGAGGAATCGTACGCCGAAGGTGTTACCGATGAGTTTATTAAACCTATTGTAAAAGTTGATTCCAATGGCAATCCCGTTGGCTCCATCAAGGAGGGCGATGTGGTTATCTGCTTCAACTTCCGTACCGACCGCCTGCGCGAAATCTCCATAGTTCTTACCCAAAAGGATATGCCCGAGCACGGGATGAAAACATTACCGTTGCACTACGTTACTCTTACCCGCTACGACGACACGTTTAAAGGTGTGAAGGTAGCCTACGAGAAGGATAACCTACTGAACACCCTTGGCGAAGTGGTTTCGGCAGCAGGACTAAAACAGCTACGCATTGCTGAGACGGAGAAGTATGCACACGTAACCTTCTTCTTCTCGGGTGGTCGTGAGCAGGAGTTCCCCGGCGAGAACAGAATCCTTATCCAGTCGCCCAAGGTGGCCACATACGATCTGCAGCCCGAGATGAGCGCATTCCTGGTTAAGGATGCCATTGTAAAGGACTTAAACCAAAACCAGCCCGATTTTGTTTGCCTCAACTTTGCCAACGGCGATATGGTGGGGCACACCGGGATTTACGGCGCTATCGAAAAAGCTGTAAAAGCGGTTGATCAATGCGTGGGCGAAGTGGTTGATGCGGCGAAAGCCAATGGCTACACGGTAATGATAATTGCCGATCACGGCAATGCCGATAATGCTGTGAACGAGGATGGCTCTCCCAACACAGCCCACTCGCTAAATCCTGTACCAATTGTTCTTGTTACCGACAAGTACAAAAAGGTTTCGAATGGTATCCTGGCCGATGTTGCCCCAACCATTCTTAGCATCATGGGGCTACCCATTCCTGCCGAGATGACGGGTAAAATTCTTTGTGAGTAAGCATTTTGAGAGGACGACTAGTTTAGTTATAATCTAAGCGTCCTCCCATTCAAGCATAATTTTTTTATGATACAAATTGGCGACAAGATACTTTCCCTCGACCTATTCGAAAAGCAGTTCTGCTGCGACCTACCCAAGTGCCTTGGAACCTGCTGCGTTGATGGTCAGTCGGGAGCGCCGCTGGAGCCCAACGAGGTAGAGCTACTCGAGATGGAAATTGCTCATATCAAACCCTACCTTAAACCCGAAGGGCTTGAGGCGATAAACGAGCAGGGAATTGTCGTTACCGACATAGATGGTGATATTGTTACTCCGCTTATAAACGATGAGGAGTGCGCGTACTCCATTGAGGAGAATGGCATTACCTTTTGCGCCATCGAAAAGGCATGGCTCGAGGGAAAGGTGGAGTTTCGAAAGCCCATATCGTGCCACCTCTACCCTATTCGGGTTAAAAAATACTCCACGTACACGGCGCTCAACTTCGACCAATGGAGCATCTGCAAACCCGCACGCGAACTTGGTGTAAAGGAGAATCTTCCTGTGTTCCGTTTCCTAAAAACTCCGATAATAAGGGCTTACGGTGAGGATTTTTACAACGAGTTGGA
>CAZBBA010000003.1:0-28554 GCA_964490015.1 uncultured Rikenellaceae bacterium | reverse complement strand
CCCGGGTTATAGTGCAGTTTGGCAAGAAAAAACTCTACTCGGCAATTGTTCGCAGCATTCACCAAAACTCCCCCGAAAACTACCAAACCAAGGACATCGTTCAGGTTATCGACAACGAGCCGATGGTATCGCCCCAACAGCTTCGTTTTTGGGAATGGATGGCCAGCTACTACATGTGTACCCTTGGCGAGGTGATGAAGGCAGCCTTGCCCTCTGGGCTAAAACTGGAGAGCGAAACGCTAATTACTCAAGGCGAAAACATTGCCATTGCCGATCTGATGAACGATTCCGAGGCTTCAATTGTTAGGGCTCTGGAAAATGATGGCAGCATCTCCATTCAACAGCTTATTGCCAAGGAGGATATTCCCAACCCCATGGGGATAATTAAAAAGCTGCTCGACAAAAAAATTATCACCATCAACGAGACCATTGAGCCAATCTTTAAGCCAAAACTCGAAACATTTGTACGATTACATTCGCGACTTAAAGTCGATGATGATGTGAACGGCGTTTTCGAGGAGCTGTCGCGAGCCCAAGCACAACAAAAGTTGCTAATGGCATTCCTTGCCCTAACCGCACCCCAAAGAGGGACTTTTAGCAGCTGGGTAAGCAAAAAGGAACTAATGGAAAAGGCCAACGCATCGCCCGCTGCATTTAAATCGTTGGTGAAGAAAGATGTGTTTGAAGTCGAAATCCGTGAGGTTTCGAGGGTGAAAATGAACAACGAGGAGGATGAGGTCACGCTCAAACTTACTCCTGCCCAGCAAACGGCCTTGGATACAATAAACCACGAGTTTGCTGATAAGAACGTGGTTCTACTCCACGGCGTAACATCGAGCGGGAAAACCGAAATCTACATCAAGCTAATTCAGGATCAAATAAACCAAGGGAAGCAGGTTTTATACCTATTGCCCGAGATTGCCCTTACGGCCCAAATCATAAATCGCCTAAGGCGTTTTTTTGGGAACAGGGTTGGGATTTACCACAGCAAGTTTAGCGATAACCAGCGGGTTGAGGTGTACCAAAGCTTACTAAATGATGGAGCCGACCCATCTCATCCCGCCTACGACATTATACTGGGTGTTCGCTCATCCATATTCCTGCCTTTTAAGCGTTTGGGCCTGGTAATTGTGGACGAGGAGCACGAGAATACCTTTAAGCAGTTTAACCCTGCTCCACGGTATCACGCCCGCGACTCGGCCATTGTGCTAGCGCAAATGGTAGGCGCCAAGGTGATTTTAGGAACCGCAACTCCATCGGTTGAAACCTACTACAATGCGCAAATTGGGAAGTACGGGTTATCAACCATCACCGAGAGGTTCGAAGGCATCAAGCTACCACAAATCTCAATTATCGACACTCTTGTTGCCCGAAAGAAAAAACTGATGAAATCGATATTTGCACCGGAGCTGCTCGATTCCATCGACAATTGCCTAAAAAACGATGAGCAGGTAATCCTATTCCAGAACCGACGGGGTTACTCGCCTTTTGTTGAGTGCGAGGAGTGCGCATGGGTACCCCAGTGCAAACATTGCAACGTGAGCCTCACGCTGCACAAGCGCAGCAACCAGCTGGTTTGCCACTACTGTGGATATTCCATGCTAAATCCTACCTCATGCTTAGCCTGTGGCAGCAATAAGCTAAGCACTAAGGGTTTTGGTACCGAGAAGATTGAGGAGGAACTTGCCATATTTTTCCCATCCGCCACAATTGAGCGAATGGATCTGGACTCCACTCGTAGCCGCAACTCCTACGAGCGTATTATCAGCGATTTCGAAAACGGAAAGGTTAACATCCTAATTGGAACCCAAATGGTAACCAAGGGTCTCGACTTCGATAAGGTTAGTCTGGTGGGTATTCTTAACGCCGATAACATGCTTAACTTCCCCGATTTTAGAGCCTACGAGCGCAGCTACCAGCTGATGGCTCAGGTTAGCGGGCGCGCCGGACGAAAGCACAAGCAGGGAAAGGTGCTAATACAAACATCGCATCCCACGCATCCAGTAATAGAGCAGGTAATTGAGAACGATTTTGAATCGCTTTTCAAGCAGCAGCTTATTGAGCGAAAGAACTTTCAGTATCCACCATACTATCGACTAGTAAGATTGTCGGTTAAGCATCGCGACGAGAAGGTGCTTGAGGTGGCTGCTGAGCAGCTGGCGCGAAATCTGCGCACAATTTTTAAAAATCGAGTTTTGGGCCCCGAGGATCCCATGATCAACAGGGTGCAAAATTTTTACATCAAGGATATTTTACTGAAGTTCGAACGGAATGTGGAACTTAAAAAAGCGAAGGATCTGCTTCATGTTGAAATCGATAGGATAAAAGATTACCAGCCTTTTCGAGGAATTTTCATCCTCCCCGATGTTGATCCCATGTAAGCAAAACCCAGGCTACTCCTCGTTATAGATTGCCGTTTGAGGCCCTCGTATTAGCTTAAAATCGGCCCCAACCACAACCCGAATACCCTGCGGCACAATACTGAAAACAAAAGGGGAAGTCCCCAGCGACTCACCATCGACCTCCAAGTTGAAGGGAGGTTTTGAGGTTACTCTCACTTGCCTTGCCTGATATCCAAGTATTTTAGGATGTTTAAGAATTTTCCCGTTATAAAGCCGAAGGATATTTCGGAGAACACTGAAACGGCTAACTTTCTGAATTAGGGTAACTTCGAGCATTCCATCGTTTGGAGTGGCGTTTGGTACCTGCATCATACCGCCCCCATTGTACTTTCCAATCCCCAGCGTAGCGCTAAAAACCACTCCTCCATAGCTGTGACTATCGATTTGCACCTTAGCTGCCGAAGGTCGAAAAGCCATTAGTGTTTTTAGGATGCTCAGCAAGTAAAGGAATCGGCCTTGCTCACCATCCTCCTTCAGCTGGTTTGTTGTGAGCGCCACATCGGCATCGAAACCGATACCAGCAGCGTTGGCAAAATATCGCGAGTGCTTAATACGCGCCTCAAAGTAGTCCACCTTTCCCACATCCTGCAAAAAGGTATTCCCATCCTTAATAAACTTAACGTTTTGGTCGTAATTACCAATCAGCGTGAATGTTCGAGCCCAGTCGTTTCCTGTACCCACCGCAACCACGGCTATGGTGATATCGTTAGTTGGCACAACACGTTGAATAAAAACGCCATTCACCACCTCGTTTAGGGTGCCATCGCCCCCAACGCAAATAATTTGTTGATACCCCTTGCGAATTGCCAACACAGTTAACTCAACAGCATGGTGTTTCCGTTGAGTAATGGCAAACTCGAATTTTAGGCCATACTTACGGAATAAAGCCGAAATTTGGGGCCAGTCGCGTTCTCCTCTTCCCGATCCTGCTGCAGGATTAACAATCACAAACCAGGATTTATCCATCGAAAAAAATTTCAGCTAAAATATACATAATATGGGGATAATAGAATTGGGGTCGATAACCCGGAGTAAATCTTTCAAAAACTTTAACTATTTTTGCAAAGTTCTATGGTCTGAATTGTTAATAACATGTTGGTAAGTTCGGGGTCATTGTTTATATTAGTGGCCGCCAAAATTACGCTCAATCAGGCTCATCGGGTAACTTTGTGGCCTTAAAAATCAACTGAAACAAACTCTTTACGTTATGGGAAAAGTAATAGCACTAGCTAATCAAAAAGGCGGCGTAGGTAAAACCACGTCAGCAATTAACCTAGCTGCCAGCTTGGCGGTACTCGAGAAGAGGGTTCTACTCATCGATGCCGATCCTCAGGCCAATGCTACTTCCGGAACAGGATTTGATCTAAGAAACATAAAAACAAGCATATACGAATGCCTTATTGACGAGGTTAACCCCAGCGACACTATCCTTAAGAGTGAAATTGATGGGCTGGAGCTGATTCCATCGCATATCGACCTGGTTGGTGCTGAAATTGAAATGCTCAACCTGCCCAACCGCGAGAAGATTCTTAAGGGCGTTATCGAAAAGGTGAAAGATAACTACGACTATATTCTTATCGACTGCTCTCCATCTCTGGGACTAATCACCGTTAATGCGCTTTCTGCTGCCGATTCGGTTATAATTCCCGTTCAGTGCGAGTACTTTGCCCTTGAAGGACTAGGCAAACTGCTCAACACTATCAAAATAATTCAAACCCGACTGAATCCCGAGCTTAAAATCGAGGGCTTCCTGCTTACCATGTATGATGCCCGTTTACGCCTATCGAACCAGGTGGTAGATGAGGTGAAGAAACACTTCCAAACCATGGTTTTCGACACAATTATTCAGCGTAACATCAAGTTAAGCGAGGCGCCCAGCTACGGTAAGCCTGTAATCCTTTACGATGCAGCCTCGGCCGGATCGACAAACTACCTAAACCTTGCCCGCGAACTAATTCAAAAGAATGAGGTTTCCGAACCTGCAGCCCAAAAGTAATACCAGCATAGATAACAAAGACAGATTTAAACATGGTTAAGAAAATGGCATTAGGACGAGGCCTTGGAGCTCTAATTGAAGAAGCTGAAACTCCACAGCAACGAGCCGACGCAAAAGTTGAGGAGAAGAGCACCGGCAACGATCTGGTTAAAGAAATTGACATCAACAAGATTGAAGCCAATCCATATCAACCCCGGACCACGTTCGACCAGGAAGCCCTTCAGGAACTTTCGGATTCGATCCGCGAGTTGGGGATTATCCAACCCCTTACAGTTCGACTTGTTGGGGAGAAGTACCAGCTAATTTCGGGTGAGCGCCGTCTGCGTGCTGCCAAGCTAGCCAAGCTCACAAGCGTTCCCGCATTTATTCGCACGGCTAACGACCAAGGTATGCTCGAGATGGCCCTGGTGGAGAACATCCAACGCGAGGATCTCGACGCCATTGAGGTAGCCATAAGCTACCAGCGGCTAATTGATGAGTGCAAACTCACCCACGATAATCTGTCGGAGCGAGTTGGTAAAAAACGGGCAACCGTTACCAACTACCTGCGCCTGCTTAAGCTCCCCGCCGAGATTCAGCTTGGCCTAAAGGAGCGTAAGCTCTCCATGGGTCATGCGCGTGCATTGGTTTCGCTTGAGGATAAGACGAGCCAGATCGATATTTTCCACAAGATTATTGAAGAGGATCTATCTGTGCGCAAAGCGGAGGAACTGGCCAAGCTATTTTCCGAACCAATCCAACCACAACCACAGCCAAAAGAAAAACCAACTCCTGAAGACGATGGTGAAACACCTGTGGAATTAACCGATTTTCAGAAAAAACTTCAAGATTTTTTCGGATGGGGTGTAGAGGTTAAACCAGGAAAAAAGGGTAGCGGAAAAATTGTAATCAACTATCGCACTCACGGTGAACTTGAGGAAATAATGGAGAGATTTAATCGCTTTAGCGAGTAATAATCTAATCATATTCACGTTTCCATCCAATGGAACTTCAAAACAGGGCATTGGCAAGGTATTCACACTTCACGAAGATAATCAATAGCAAAGGGCAACATGTACTGGTTGCCCTACTTTTGTTTATTTGCGCTTTACCTGCATTTGCTGAGCAACCAAAGGTAAAAAAGGATTCATTATCGTCCACGCAACTCTGGCTGGCCGCACAGTTTCTCCCTGGCTCTGGTCAGGTAATTAACAAGCAGTACTGGAAAGCACCGGTTTTTTATGCAGGCATGGGATCGATGATCTACATGGGAATACAGGCAAACAAGAACTACCACGCCACAATCGACGAATATAATCTTCCGTACTATAGCCCCGAGGAAAAATTTCGTTTCGAGGAGAAGTGGACTCAGCAAAGAATGCAACGCAATCTTTTTTACGTTGGAGCAGGGTTCTTCTACGCGGCCAGCGTTGCCGATGCATTGGTTGTATACAACAAAGGAAAGCATTCGCCACAAACAGCAACCTTGCTATCGGCATTAATCCCAGGTATGGGACAGATTTACAACCAGAAACTATGGAAAGTCCCATTTGTTTACGGTGGAATAGCATCTATTTACTACATTATCGACTTTAACCAGCGTGGGTATAAACGGATGGGAACAGCCCTCAAACTTTACCCCGATAACGAGTTTGGCCCCATTAGAACCCAAGCCGACTTAATTTACCTTCGCGACGCCTATCGTCGAAATAGGGACTTGGCTATTATTGGAATGGCTGGCTTTTACCTACTTAACATCATCGATGCCTACGTCGATGGTCATTTTCACTACTGGGATATTAGCGATGACCTGGCATTTAACTTTGAGCCCATTATTTTTGATAGCGCATTTGCAAATAACCCCCATTCCACCTTATCTTTAGGGCTTCGATTAAACTTCAACTTTTAATAACTATGAAACGGATTGCATTATCAGTGGCCTTGGCCATAATTTTTGCCTGCTCAACATCTTCCTTTGCCAACCGCGATACCATTCCCGGCATCAAGGACACATCGCTTGAAGGGCTTGGGCTTATGTCATCGTTTAGCACCAATCTCGACAGCCTGCTTAACCTTTGGTACGTTCAGGCTGGGTTGGATACCACCAATATGCTCTCCGTTGTTGAACCCGATAGCACTTTTTCTCCGGTAGGCATGCTTCCCGATTCCGTATACATTATGCGCCTGGCTGAGATTAACTCCATCATCGACCTTCCGTACAACAGTATCGTTCGTAACTTTATCAACGTATACACCAACCGGCAAAGGGAGAAAGTGCAGGTGATGCTGGGACTCGCCGACTTTTACTTCCCAATATTCGAGGAGATTCTGGATTTGTACCAGATGCCCATCGAATTACGGATACTTGCAGTGGTTGAATCGGCCTTGAACCCCCGTGCCGTGTCACGGGCAGGAGCAACTGGCATCTGGCAGTTTATGTATGGCACAGGTCGTATGTATAACCTAACCGTAAACTCTTATGTCGATCAGCGTCGCGACCCAATCGCAGCGAGCCATGCAGCCGCTCGATTTCTAAAGGATTTGTACACAATTTATGGTGATTGGACCTTGGCCATTGCAGCATACAACTGTGGCCCAGGTAACGTGAACAAGGCAATCCGTCGTGCTGGAGGAAAACGCAATTACTGGGATATCTACTACTATCTTCCCCGCGAAACCCGAGGCTATGTTCCCGCATTTATTGCTGCAACCTATGCCTTTGCCTACCACAAGGAGCACAACCTGAAACCTGTGCCCATGACTCTGCCATCGACCATCGATACCGTAATGATTTCAGGCATGCTACACCTAGAGCAGGTCGCAAACGTGCTTAACATACCGCTTAAAACTCTACGCGATTTAAACCCACAGTATAAAATCGACATTATACCAGCCAAGCAGAAGCAGATGTCGCTTAAACTCCCCTTCGAGGCCATTGGGCCATTCATCGATAGGCAACAGGAGGTTTTTGCGTACAAAGATTCCATCTACTTCAACCCCAACAACGTGGTTAACCCCAGCCGCTTCTCGGCATCCTACGCTCACGATATCCCATCGGGCAGTCATCGTATTACGTACAAAGTTAAGGAGGGCGATGTGTTGGGATCTATTGCTTCGCGGCACGGTGTGTCGGTTTCGCAGTTACGCGAATGGAATAACTTAAGGGGTAACATAATTAGAATTGGACAAAATTTAACAGTTTACGTACCTGCCCGGATTGCCCAACAATCGGGTCAAACTGTTGCTCCAGCGGGCGCAGATCAGAATTATATTTACTACCGAGTACAACGTGGCGACACCCTATGGGATATTGCCAAGCAGTACCCAGGCATAAGCACCGCTGACATAAAACGCATTAACAATCTTACTACCGACAGGCTTGTACCGGGTCAAACGTTAAAAATAAAGCCCAAGGGTTAACAAAAAAGGGATATCCGAAGTTTTTCAGTTCTATCGTATACCAAAACATTGTATATTTAGAACTGAAAAACTTCCAATAATCCTGATGCCCCTATGCTTAAGCCCATTAAGCTTTTCCTTATACTCCTTTCGCTCCTGCTGGCAATTACTGTAATAAGTTTGCTTTTCCCCCGCGATGGAATTAAGATAGGGTCGATTACAATTACGGTTCCTTCTGCATTATCCATTTTTAACATTAATACTTCGGGCTCTTCAGAGGGTTTTACCCTTAACCCTGAACTTGCACTGCTCGAACAGTACCTCGATAGCATAACCGCGCAAAGCAGCAATCTCGACACTTCATTTATTTGGACCGATAACGATATATTTGCCTTAACCGACTCAACCATTTCCGATTCCACAGTTACAACGCGTTCAGCTGCACCCGCAAGTATAACAGCCGAAATACTTAAAAATCGTCTTGTCCCAATAGAATTCCCCGATTCATCATTTTCGGCGCTGGAAACATTCTTCAGCGCGCTGGCCACAGGGAAAGCTTCGCAACAGCAAATTAGAGTAATGCACTTTGGCGATTCACAAATAGAGGGCGACAGAATAACCTCGTTCTTACGGCTTAGACTTCAGGGCCGATTTGGAGGTACAGGAATTGGACTGGTTCATGCGGTTCCACACAGCTACCAACCCGGTGGAATTTTTCAAACCTCATCATCAAACTGGAAACAGATTCTCTTAGCCGATCTGGGAAGAGGGGCAGTGGATAACCGATTTGGCATTATGGGCGGCTACTCCCTATTCACCTCTTCGCGCCGCTTATCCAAGGGGGGATTTAATGAAGCCTGGATTAAAATTGAACGCAGAGGTTCAAGCGGATCTTCACCGCGAAACTTCACCCAATGCCGTATATTGTATGGGCATGGAAGCGAACCGTTTATGGTATCACTCACCTACAATGGTAAAACACAGGAAGCCGAAATGGTTGCGCCAAATACAAAAATGGAGCAACAGGTTTGGAGCATGCCCCTTGCAGAACGTAACTTCCAAATTGACTTTAAAGGCGACGAAAGCCCAATGGTGTTTGGTGTCTCATTGGAATCGCCTAAAGGAATTGTAGTTGATAATATTGCCATCAGGGGAAGTTCGGGTATCGACTTTACCCGGGCCGACGACAAGTCGCTAAAACAAGCATTTAGCCTGGTTAAACCATCGTTGGTTATTCTGCAGTTTGGAGTAAACGTGGTTCCACATATTGTTGAGAGCTACTCGTACTACGAGAATCAAATGTATCAGCAGATACTGGCCATAAAGCGGGCAAAGCCAAATGTTGCCGTTCTACTAATTGGCGTTTCCGACATGGCACGCCGCGAGGGTGGACAATTTGTATCTTATCCAAATATTGAGAAGATAAGGGATGCGCAAAGGAACGCTGCCCACAGAGCAGGTGCGGCCTTTTGGGATTGCTATATGGCTATGGGAGGGCCAAATTCTATACCAGCATGGTCTTTTGCAACTCCTCCTCTGGCATCGAAAGATTTTGTCCACTTTACCCTGCGTGGATCGAACCTCATTGCCGAAATGTTCTACTCCTCGTTGATGGAGTCGTTTGACAAATACGTTACCGTAAAAGAAAATAAACAACAGTATTAAATGCATTTTTATATGTTTATTACATATATGATTCAGCATTACTGAATATTGAAAAATATTTTTCAGAAACAATGAGCATCAAAAAAGTTGGAGGAGTAAACCTAAAGGTGTTGGGAATAGCTGCTTTATTGACGGCTATAGCTTCATCTTTTATAGTAATTTTTTTGGTACAGAAACCCAACAAACAGCCTACACAACTTACACTAATGGACACCGTTGAATCGCCAGCTTTTATAAATATTGATTTAAATAAAATTGAGTTCGGTGCTGCATTCGATCAGGAAATAAAACTATCAACGCTCCTTGCAGGTGCACATAAAGTCTCAGAACCTTTAAGAATACTGCATCTTGGCGACTCACATGTACAGGCCGATGTGTTCACCGGAGAGACTCGTAGGCTACTAGCAGCCTGGTTTAAAGATGAGCATCCAATGCGTGGTTTCACATTCCCCTACTCCATTGTGGGCTCAAACAACCCCGACGACTACGAGGTTACATTTCAGGGAATATGGAAAAGAGACACCAACATTAGGAATATCGGCATGGCTGGGATAGCCATAACTACCATCGATCCAACCAGCGAATTCACTCTCAGGCTTAAGTCTGAACTCGAAAATCAAAAATTTGATAGGGTTAAGATTCACTTCGAGGCAAGCGACAGCAGCATCTATCCACTTACCCGAAAGGAGTGTCAAACAAACCAAAGGCAAACGCACAGCGCAACCTATCAAATGGCTGAGCCCAGCAACGAGGTAACAATTGGTTTCGACTGGGGGAAAAGTAAGAGAGGATATGTTCGGCTTCTGGGAATTGATCTGATTAACAGCAAGTCGAAGGTTATTTACAATGCAGCGGGTGTAAATGGGGCGTCGGTGAACACGTTTTTGCAATCGGAAAGCATTTTTAGGCAAATTTCTGATGCAAATCCTCATCTAGTAATAATCTCATTGGGAACAAACGACTCGTACAATCCCCAATTTTGCCCAATTTCTTTTGGCGAAAACTTACAAAACCTGATCCAACGAGTTCGTAAAACCTTGCCCAACATAATAATAATACTTTCTACTCCTGGCGATCATCTTATAAATCGCAACAGGCCAAACCCCTCAATTGAACTGGCTCGAGATCAGATTATAAGAGTAGCTGCAGAACTTAAATGTGGAGTTTGGGATTTTCACTCGGCCATGGGTGGCGCAGGAAGCATCAATCGCTGGGCGGAGAATGGGTTCAGCGCTCCCGATAAGCTCCACCTTAACCGGAAGGGCTACAAATTCAAAGGCGCCATGCTTTTTGATGCGCTGTACAGGTTAACTGGCGAAAAATCTATACTGGTAAAAATCAATCCTACATCTTTGGATGACTAGCATTTGGGAATATATAAAGCAATTTGTGAGCTACCAGGAGAGCCAACCCCTTATCTTCACCGAGGGGTCATTCTGGATGTTCTTCGCATTACTGCTTTTAGGCTACTCCTTTGTTTACAGAACTCGTTACCTACGAACCTCATACCTGCTAATTTTTAGCCTTTTTTTCTACTTTAAGGCAAGCGGCCTTTTCTTTATTCTCCTTATTTTCTCAACCATTTGCGACTATACACTGGGGCTAATGATTTATAAGTCCAAAATTAAGTGGAAACAGAAGGCTTACCTTGCAATAAGCGTTGTTATAAATCTAGCAGTACTTTCATTCTTCAAGTACAGCTTCTTATTCACCGATACGCTTAATAGCCTGCTTGGGACAAACTTTAAGGCATTTAACTTTCTATCGCATTGGGCAAATACCATTGCCGGATCCACATTCGATGTTACATCAATAGTTCTTCCGGTGGGTATCTCGTTTTTTACCTTTCAAACCATTAGCTATACTGTGGATATCTACAGGAGAAAGGTGGAACCCGTTAAAAATATTATCGACTTTGGGTTTTACGTTTCGTTCTTTCCACAGCTGGTTGCCGGCCCCATTGTTCGGGCAGCCGAGTTCATCCCTCAACTTTACAGGAAATATAGCCTTACACAACGGGAATTTGGACATGCGCTTTTTCTGATTTTGAATGGGATGATCAAAAAGGTAGTTATTTCGGATTACATCTCCATTAACTTTGTTGACAGAGTTTTCCAGAGCCCCTTGAGCTATTCAGGTTTCGAGAATTTGCTGGCAACGTATGGTTACTCAGTTCAGATTTACTGCGATTTTTCGGGTTACACCGATATGGCCATCGGCGTTGCTCTTTTTCTGGGGTTTAGGCTGCCCATCAACTTCAACTCGCCCTACAAGGCCATTAGCATTACCGATTTCTGGCACCGATGGCATATCTCGCTCTCGTCGTGGCTGCGCGATTACCTATACATCCCCTTGGGAGGAAACAAAAAGGGCACCGTTCGTTCCTATGCCAATCTGCTAATCACCATGCTACTTGGAGGATTATGGCATGGGGCAAGTATTCGATTTGTTATCTGGGGAGGCATTCATGGCGTTTCGCTGGCTCTCCATAAGCTATGGCTGAAGTTGTATCCAAAAACCGAGTCTCCATCGCCAAAATGGAAAAGACTCCTCTCCGCTTTTATCACTTTTCACATAGTATGCCTGAGCTGGGTGTTTTTCCGAGCCGAGAGTATTGGCAGAGCTACCGATATGCTAAGGCAGATAACCACTCGCTTTGGGTGGCAATCGTTAGGTGATATATTTGTAGCCTACGCCCCTGTTCTTAGCTTAACGGGCCTTGCGCTTATTATTCACTGGCTACCAGTTAGCTGCAAAGAATTTTACCGAGGTGCTTTTATCAAAACCCCAATTTGGCTGAAGTTCATTATTGTGATTATACTTGCCTTAATAATTTTCCAGTTTAAATCGGCCAACCTACAACCCTTTATTTACTTCAGATTTTAACACCGCTTTCCAGAATATCGCTTTTCACAATATTTAGCTGATGAACCAAATGGCTCATTCGAAGGTTTTACTACATGTTATAGAGCAACCGTAGCGCGTTAGAGCGCCAATAATTTAGGAAAATTCGCCGTTTTTCACTATTATTACGGCACGAAAATATTTCTAACAAATCAAAATAACAACTATGGACTACATTAAGAAGTACGTTGAGGAGAACAAGGATCGTTTCCTCGATGAGCTATTTGGGCTGCTGCGCATTCCATCAATCAGCTCTATTGCCGACCACAAACCCGACATGCAGAAGTGTGCCGAGTACTGGCGCGATCAAATTCTTAGCGCCGGTGCCGATAAGGCTCAGGTTTACCCAACCGACGGTCACCCAGTGGTTTACGGTGAAAAGATTATCGACCCCAAAGCCCCAACTGTACTAGTATACGCGCATTACGACGTAATGCCTGTTGACCCCATCGACCTATGGAACACTAAGCCCTTTGAGCCTGTTGTGAAAGATGGTAAGATTTGGGCTCGTGGTGCCGACGACGATAAGGGCCAAGGTTTTATGCACGCCAAGGCTTTTGAACTGATGCTAAAAACCAACACGCTACCCTGCAACGTGAAGTTTATGATTGAGGGAGAGGAAGAGGTTGGCTCACCAAACCTGGGTAAATGGCTCGATCAGAATAAGGAAATGCTTAAGGCCGATGTAATCCTGGTTTCCGACACCTCGCTACTTGGCAAGGACGATCCCTCAATAACTACTGGACTTAGAGGACTTTCGTACGTTGAGGTAGAAGTAACTGGTCCCAACAGGGATCTTCACTCTGGTCTTTTTGGTGGAGCGGTTGCAAACCCAATCAATATCCTTAACAAGATGATAGCCTCGCTGCACGACGAGAACAACCATATTACCGTTCCTGGTTTCTACGACGATGTGATGGAGGTTAGCGCCACCGAGCGTGCCGAGATGGCCAAGGCTCCTTTTAGCGAGGATAACTACAAGAAAGCACTTGACATTAAGGAAGTATGGGGGGAGAAGGGCTTCACCACGCTTGAGCGTGTGGGTATTCGTCCAACCCTCGATGTGAATGGTATTTGGGGCGGGTACATTGGCGAAGGCGCCAAAACCGTTCTACCATCAAAAGCATACGCCAAAATATCGATGCGCCTTGTGCCCAACCAGGATCACAAGAAAATTGCCGCGCTATTTGGAAAGCACTTCGAGGCCATTGCGCCCCCATACGTTAAGGTAAAAGTTACTTACCTGCACGGTGGACAAGGCTACGTTTCGCCAACCGATAGCCCAGCATATCAGGCAGCCAGCAAAGCCATGGAAAACACCTACGGCAAGCGCCCAATTCCATACCGCAGCGGTGGAAGTATCCCCATCATAAGTACTTTTGAGGAGAAGTTGGGAACAAAAACCATTCTTTTGGGCTTTGGCCTTGAGTCCGATGCCATTCACTCGCCCAACGAGAACTATCCTCTGGAGCAGTTCTACAAGGGAATCCAAACAATCCCACTTTTCTACAAGTATTTTGCTGAGCAAATGACTAAGTAGAGTTGACAAGTAATACTGGTTATCCCGGCAGCTAATAGCTCGCCGGGATATCTTTTTTAGTGCAGTTAGTGGAAATATTATTGCCAATTTGCTAACTTGCAACCATAAACTACCTGCCATGAAATCACATCTCTCAACTGTCCTCATTGCACTTACCCTTGCTGCTAGCCTATTAAGCTGCAATAGCAAACCACCAGCACAAGAAAAAATATTACAAAACAAACAGGAAATTGCCGAGGATGCCATAAAAACATGGATGATAAAAAGCAACGAATACCCTCACTACAAACCCATTGTTTTTGGAGATTTAACCCCCCGATACCACAAAACTAGCCAAACGTTGCAGCTGTCCATTCAGATAGCCGATGAGTTGGAGGCTAGTAAAATTTCGGGCGATAAGCATAAACTCGACAGTCTAAATGCCGAAATTGCCAAGTACAAGGGTGATTTGATGGGATATCTGATTCCCCATAAGTTTCAGGAAACCAACATTGCTGGCGAGACCATAAATCGCGAACTCCTGTTTTTTATGGATTCGAGCCTACGTGTAGCTTCGGCACTACCACCTGAGTCGTTCGATTTTATTCTGGATGAGAGGGTTTTCTTTAGACCCGACTCGGCATTTACCAGGTAAGACTAAAACAACGAGTTGAATAACGATTGATAATCTGCATCGGGTAGTTTTAATGCAACTAGGACTTTTACCACATCATCCTCATTATGTTTCACACCTCTTAGAGTTGTGGATAAACTTTGGATGTATGGTAGATTCCAGAACCACTGAGGAAATTGAATGCCTGATATTACCCCTCGCTCAACCCTAACCTCCATCTCAACTAATTCCCCAGAAAGCAACAACGTGCGCGAAAAAGTGTAGCTTGGGGAATATCCAAAGTTCCAGTCCCACTTACTGTACTTCTCGGCTATTAAACTCTCTATAGCCTCCTTATCATCTTTGCTAAACTGATAAATATTCGATTCCAAAAATGTGCGTTGCATAAATTCCATTAGTAGGGCAGCAAAACGATCTATTGTGAAATGTGGAGATAAATGCTCGCTTAAATTTGTGGTTTTTGCCCTCACCGACTTTACAGCAGTATCGGCAAACCGATTGGTATTCACGTACAACACATCGGCTAGAGTTTGCATATCGGTATCGAAAAGTAATGTTCCATGGTGCATCACTCGATTCTTAAAGATATGCTCTGCATTTCCCGAGAATTTCTTGCCATCGATATTCAAACTGTTATGGCCTTCAAACTTTGCCTTCACACCGAGTTCCCCAAGCAAATTGACTATAGGCTGTGTGAACCCTCTAAAATCGACCAGCTTGCCATCGCTCCCATTGCGAATAAAAGTAAAGTTCAAATTTCCCAAATCGTGGTAAACAGCTCCCCCTCCCGACAAGCGCCGAACAACTTTAATTCCCCTCTCTTTTACAAGCCGGTAATCTATCTCCGCCAGGGTATTCTGATGCTTTCCAACAATTATCGAGGGCTCGTTGATGTAGAGCATAAATACATCATCGGCAAACGATTTCAGCAGGTACTCCTCGCTGGCAATGTTAAAGTAGGGATTAGTGGTGTTCGATAGTATGCAAAGCATCTTATAAGCTGTTTACACATTAAAAATACTAAAAAAAAGAGCCACCCCAACCGGAGCGACTCTTTCTGCTATTAAGAACAAAAATTACTTCTTAAGGTTGTGTTTTACCACAAATTCTTCGAGAACACCTTTGAGATCGGGTTTTCCAATCTCGGCCAAATCGTAATGAACGCGTGTTACGGGTTTTTTAATCTTAATAATACGCGACAAGTCAATGGGAGTACCAATAATAACTGTATCGCAATCGGTATTGTTTATGGTAGCTTCAAGATCTTTTAGCTGTTGCTCACCATAACCCATAGCGGGTAATATCTTACCAATTGATGGATAAATCTCATAGGTTTCCTTTAGCTTTCCAACAAGATAAGGACGGGCATCGATTTCCTCGCTGCAACCAAACTTGCGAGCAGCAACGGTACCTGCGCCAATCTTCATGTTGCCGTGGGTTAGAGTTGGACCATCCTCAACAATTAAGCAACGCTTACCCTTAATAAGCTCGGGCTTATCAACAGTAATAGGAGAAGCTCCGTCAACCACAATAGCATTGGGGTTGCGGCTTGCAATATTCTCGCGAACGATTTGGATTCCCTCGGGGGCTGCAGAGTCCATCTTATTAATAACAACCACATCGGCTAAACGAAGGTTAACCTCACCTGGGTAGTAGCTAATCTCGTTTCCAGCCCTGTGTGGGTCGGCAACGGTGATGGTTAAATCGGGCTTATAGAAGGCGAAGTCGTTGTTTCCACCGTCCCATAGGATTACATCGCAACCAGAAGGATCTTTCTCAGCATCACGAAGAATTGCTTCGTAATCAACACCTGCGTAGATAACATTACCACGAACTACATGTGGCTCGTACTCTTCCATCTCCTCAACGGTGCACTTATGCTTGGCCAAATCGTCAACCTTAGCATACCTCTGAACTTTTTGAGCAACCAAATCGCCATAAGGCATTGGGTGACGAACCGCAACAACCTTAAGACCCATGCCCATAAGATGCTCAATTACCTTACGCGATGTTTGTGATTTTCCGCATCCCGTCCGAGTAGCTACAACGGCAATTACTGGCTTGGTGCTTTTAATCATAGTCTCGCTAGGGCCTAATAGCAAAAAATTAGCTCCAGCAGCGTTAACTGTGGAGCTTATTCTCATCACGTGATTATAGTTCACATCACTGTAGGAGAATACACAGTCGTGCACGTTTTTTTCCTTAATGATCTTCTCAAGTTCTTCCTCTGCAACAATAGGAATACCGGATGGATACAGAGCACCGGCTAGCTCAGCTGGATATTTACGCCCGTCGATATCGGGGATTTGGGCTGCAGTAAATGCCACCACATTGTACTGATCGTTATTCCGGAAGAAGGTGTTGAAGTTATGAAAGTCTCTTCCCGCTGCTCCAATAATTACTACATTACGTTTACTCATAAACTTGTTAATTTTAAATTTAATACTATGATGATAATAAAATCTAAAAAACGTTCTTAAAAAAACGCCCAACAAAATTATACGTTTATGCGTGAGACGAAAGGAATAACAAAAAAAATTACATTTCATAACTTTGTCTGCTTTTAAAAAATAGTCTTATTCCTCTGTTTTTCTGTATCTTGACGCATTTATGTTAAGAAACATGCTTGATAAAATAAAAAAAAACATCAAAACCAAAGCAATTGGCACAAGCCTTTAAAACAACATGTACCTTTTGCTTTTATATGTCTTTATGAGTAATTGCTGCATAAACTTGAACTCTTTTTATAAATTTGCCAAAAATTCCTAATTGTTATGGATGAGCGCATGCGGCTACACACCAAGAATCTGGTTAAGCGATACCGATCGAGAACTGTTGTAAAAGGAGCCTCAGTAGAGGTAAAACAAGGCGAGATTGTTGGTCTCTTAGGTCCAAATGGCGCAGGAAAAACCACAACCTTTTACATGATGGTAGGCCTGGTAACGCCCAACGGCGGCAGTATTTACCTTAACGATCAAGAAATAACCACTGAACCTGTATATCGCCGCGCACAAATGGGAATTGGGTATTTGGCACAGGAAGCCTCAGTGTTTCGTAAGCTAAGCGTAGAGGACAACCTAAAGGCCGTTCTGGAGATGACCACGTTTACCAAGGAATATCAACGCGAAAAGGTTGAATCGCTGCTCAACGAGTTTGGTTTGCAAAAAATCCGAAAAAGCCTTGGTATTCAGCTTAGCGGTGGCGAAAGACGCCGAACTGAGATTGCCCGAGCCCTTGCGTTGGAACCAAAATTCATCCTTCTCGATGAGCCCTTTGCGGGAGTGGACCCTATTGCCGTAGAAGACATCCAGTCGATTGTAGCCAAACTTAAGGACAAAAACATTGGAATTCTGATTACCGACCACAACGTACATGAAACCCTAAGCATTACCGATAGAGCTTACTTGCTGTTTGAAGGGGAGATTCTAAAAGCCGGTACCGCCGAGGAACTTGCCGAGGATCCTGAGGTGAGAAAAGTTTATCTGGGCCAAAACTTTGAGCTTCGTCGATAGAATATATTTTAAGCCATAATAGTCAATCCCCTTCAGTCATAGATCATTCTATTGGCCATCCTGCTCTGCCCTAACTTTTCTACGGTAAATCCTTGCCGAGAGCAAAATGCTCAACTCAAACAAAAGCCACAGGGGTAGCGTTACAAGCAGCAAACTCAATATATCGGGCGGAGTTATAATGGCTGCAACAGCCATTATCACAACAAAGATATGCCTACGGTACTTCCTTAAAAAGAATGGCGTAACAATACCCGCCTTGGTCAGAAAAACTACAAGTATTGGCAACTCAAATAGTAATCCTGTGGCAAGGGTTACTGAGGTTACCGATGCAATAAACGAGTTCAGGCTTATCTGATTAGTCACCTCACCCGAAACGCTATAACCCCCTAAAAAATGGATTGTTAGAGGCGAAATTATATAGTATCCGAAAAGTACACCAACAATAAATAAGGCCGAAATATAAAAAACGGCTCCTCTGGTTTTTCTCCTTTCGTTCTCATATAAGGCTGGCCTAATAAACTTCCAAAATTGGTAAACTATGTATGGAAATGCAATCACAATCCCCACATAAACCGACACCATAATGTGGGCATTAAACTGTCCTGCCATGTTTATATTAATAATATTAAGCGGCGTTGCATTAATGCAAAGCGCTGGCGAGTCAAGCATTTGAGCTAGTGTGCAAAGAATTCTGTTGGTAAAAAACTCGGGTGATTTTGGCAAAAGGATTAGCTGGTCGAAAATAAATCCAGAGAAAATAAATGCAACAATGGCACCACAGAGTATGGACATCAGCGATCGCACAAGCACCCATCTTAGCTCTTCGAGGTGATCCAAGAAACCCATTTCAACCGTTTGCTCTTTTTGCTTCATAAACCCTAAAAATGTTAATTTAAAAAGTGTCGACCAAAAAAAATCAACAAATGCACACTACCCTTTAAAACAAATCACTACAAGAAGAATCTAAAGTTGAATACTTTGATGGAAATTAAATTTGATAGAAATCTCGTTCAAATAAATACCCTTTTAGCACTTATTAGGGTAGGTGATTTATATCAACATCCATCGAAATAAGGAATATAATTGATATTTTTATACCGTATTATAAAAAGAATAGCACTTAAGGGTTTAAAAAACTGTTTTTTTTAGTATTTTTAAGGTAACAAAATTAATTGAAATTATTTTAACCCAAATTATCAGCAAGATTTAAGAGCATTTATTTCATCAGGAGATGTCAACAGTGAAGTTTGAATCAGAAATATCATTATCGGAACATCTAAGCAAGTATTTTGGCTTTGGTAGTTTTAAGGGTAACCAGGAGGTTATCATTCGCAATGTGCTTGCAGGCAACGATACGTTTGTCCTGATGCCCACCGGTGGAGGAAAATCGCTTTGTTATCAGCTTCCTGCACTTATTTGCGAAGGTACAGCAATCATCATTTCGCCCCTAATCGCCCTGATGAAAAACCAGGTAGATGCCATGAGGGGGTTTAGCATGGAGGATGGTGTTGCCCACTTCCTAAACTCATCGCTTAATAAAACCCAAATCCAGAAGGTTAAACAGGATATGCTTAGCGGCAAAACTAAGCTGCTTTACGTAGCCCCCGAGTCGTTAACCAAAGAGGAGAATATTCAGTTCCTAAAGCAGGTTCCCATCTCGTTCTACGCCATCGACGAGGCACACTGTATCTCGGAGTGGGGGCACGATTTCCGCCCAGAGTATCGTCGAATTCGTCCTATAATTAACGAGATTGGCTCAGCACCCATAATTGCCCTTACCGCAACGGCCACGCCAAAGGTACAACACGACATTCAGAAAAATCTGGGCATGCTCGAGGCAAACGTGTTTAAATCGTCGTTTAACCGTCCAAACCTTTACTACGAGGTAAGGCCAAAGGTGAACACTACACGCGAAATCATTAAGTTCATCAAGAATAACAACGGCAAATCGGGGATCATTTACTGCTTAAGCCGTAAAAAGGTTGAAGAGATTGCCGAAACACTAAAAGTGAACGGCATTAAGGCTTTACCTTACCATGCTGGCATGGACTCGTCAACCCGAAGTGGTAATCAGGACAAGTTTCTGATGGAGGAGGTTGATGTAATTGTGGCAACAATTGCATTTGGAATGGGAATCGATAAGCCCGACGTACGATTTGTGATTCACTACGATATCCCCAAAAGCCTTGAGGGGTACTACCAAGAAACCGGAAGGGCTGGCCGCGATGGCGGCGAAGGGAAGTGCATAACCTTCTACAGCTATAAGGATATCCAGAAACTCGAGAAGTTTATGCAGGGCAAGCCAGTTGCTGAGCAGGAAATTGGTAAGCAGCTGCTTCTCGAAACAGTATCGTATGCCGAATCGTCGGTATGCCGGCGTAAAATGCTGCTGCACTACTTTGGCGAGGAGTATCACGACCCCAACTGTACCGCTTGCGACAACTGCATGCATCCCAAAACGCAGTTCGAGGGCAAGGAATACTTACAGCTGCTGCTCGACACAATTCTTGCCGTAAAAGAGAAGTTCAAAGCCGAGCATATAGCCAACATCCTCTGTGGCAACCTAACTACCGCCATAAAATCGTACAAGCACAACAAACTCGATATGTTTGGCGAGGGTGGCGAGAAGGACATCAAGTTCTGGAATGCCATTATCAGGCAGGCACTTGTTGGTAAGTTTATCGAGAAGGATATTGAAAATTACGGCCTCCTGATGATTACCGAGAAGGGTAAAAAATTCATCGACGAACCCTTCGATATTATGTTCACGCAGGATCATGAGTACGAGGAGTCGGATGAGGACGACTTAACGGTTGGCCAAGCGGGCAAAAGCGGCTCTACCGACGAGGAGTTAATGGCAATGCTAAAGGATCTGCGGAAAAAAATTGCTAAGAAAAAGAATCTTCCTCCCTTTGTGGTATTTCAGGATCCCTCGCTCGAAGATATGGCTATTCAGTACCCTATTAGTATTGAGGAGTTGCAAAACATCACAGGAGTTGGAGCGGGAAAAGCCAAACGTTACGGGAAAGAGTTTGTGGATCTAATAAAATCGTATGTCGAGGACAAGGAAATTATCCGTCCTCAGGATATGGTGGTTAAGTCCGTTGCCAACAAATCGCTGATGAAGGTATATATTATCCAAAGCATCGATCGCAAGATGGATCTAGAGGATATTGCCCAAGCCAAAAACATTGAATTTGTAGAACTTATCACCGAAATTGAGGCCATTGTAAACTCAGGGACACGCATTAATATCGACTACTATATCCAGAGCACTATCGATGAGGAAAAAGTAGAGGAGATATACAACTACTTTAAGGATGAAGCCGAAACCGAGTCGATTGAAGAAGCCCTGGATTTTCTGGGCGAAGAGGACTTTACCGAGGAGGAAATAAGGCTCGTTCGCATTAAGTTTATCTCCGAGTTGGGGAACTAAAACTTTGAACTTTATGGGTTAAGTATTTGTCATTACAGAGTATACTTTCGCCGACATGTTCCTTGTCGGCGATTTTTTTACCCCTAAATCTTGACATTCGATTATACTATGACGTAATTTATTTCGCAATTATTCATAATATTACATTCGAAAAAATCCTTCTAGCTCAACCAATCATAAAAATAGAATATTGTGAGCGCAGTACTAAAAGTTGACGGATTAACAAAATGGTTTGGCAACACCAAGGCCATCGAAGACCTATCGTTCGAAGTTAACCGGGGGCAGGTTGTTGGGATTTTGGGCCCCAATGGTAGTGGCAAATCCACAACGCTTTCAATTATTCTGGGGGTAAAGCATCAAACTCAGGGGGCATATTCCTGGCTCAATTTCGAGGGACAAGGTAGCTGTAACAAAAGCATTGGAGCGCTTCTCGAAATGCCCTACTTCTACCCATACCTCAGCCTAGAAAAGAATCTGCAAATAGCTGCGTTAATCAAAGGCGCTTCCAGACTCCATATAGACGAGGCACTGAAATCGGTTGGCCTGCTCAACCGGAAAAGTTCAAAGTATTACACCCTATCAACAGGGATGAAGCAGAGGCTTGCATTAGCCAGCGCTCTTCTGGGAAATCCTCAGGTGCTAATTCTCGATGAGCCTACCAACGGACTCGATCCTGAAGGAATTGCCGAGGTAAGAGACATTATTATCCAGCTATCGCAACAGGGCAAAACCATTATCCTTGCCAGCCATATTCTCGACGAAGTGGAAAAGGTATGTAGCCATGTTATTATCCTCAAGGAGGGTAAAATAATTTCACAGGGAGAGGTAAAAGAACTCCTAACGGACAAGCTAATGGTAAGCATCACTGCCGAGGACATGCAAATTCTGCTAACAGCGCTTAGGAGCATCCCCGAGATTGAAATAGTGAACGAGCAAAACGACAGCGTTCTAGTTTCGATAGATGAGAAAACAAGTATTGCCCATATCAATTCAAAACTTGTTGGCATGGGAGTAGCTCCCACATCGATCCATGTTCACAAGAAAACATTAGAGTCTCAGTTTCTTGATCTGATTAGCCACTGAGCCAACCAAAAATTCAACTGCAGAGATGTTTTGGACAATTCTAAATATCGAAAGGGTAAAGACACTATTCTCCCCTTCATTCAGGACAATAATAATTCTCCATGCAACCCTTTTTGCCCTGGTTGTTTTAGTGGCTGGAAGTATTAAGGTAAACATACAAGGTGTTCAAATTGAAAAGATACTCCAGTTTCCCCATGTATGGAACACCTTGGCTTGGATTGCCAGCTGGTTTAACCTGCTGCTGGGAATACTTGCAATTATGCTCATAACAAACGAGTTTCAGTTTCGCACATTCCGCAAGCAAATTATCGATGGGCTTACCAGGGATCAATTACTGGTGGGAAAAATTGGCGTTTTCTCAATAATTGCCATATATACCACAGCACTGGCTTTTGCTGCGGGGCTAATAATGGGTGTTGTTAAAACGCCAGGCTACGAGTTAGTAAATATTGTAAACGGTCTAAGCTACCTTCCCGTACTTTTTGCACAGTCGTTGGCATATATGCTAATGGCTATGCTAATGGCATTCATTTTTAGGAATCCAGCAGTATCCATAGTTTCTTTCATACTATATTTTTTCCCAATCGAACCAATTCTAAGAGCCTTTACACCCGATACTATCGATAAATTTTTCCCAGCCAAGGTAATTGCCAACCTAACCCCAATGCCCGATTTTGTAGGCATATCATTGGGCGATATGATGCAGGTTATGCCAGGTACGGCAGCCGAAACGGAAAATTTAAGTCTGATGGGAGAATCGATGCCTTTACTCTACTCTTCGATAGTTGCCCTGGTGTACAGCATTCTTTTTGTTGTTGTATCGAGGATTATAGTGATGCGAAAAAACTTTTAATTGAGCCTATCGTAAAAATCTCCTAAAGCGAATACTTCACCCACGAAAATGTTGTAACTTTATTTTGTAAAATCACAAACAAACCGCCATGCAAAAACTTTACTTCACCCTTACTTGTATGATGTTTGCGCTACTAGTTAGCGGGCAAACTGTGCTTAAGTTCGATACCCATGGTTTGGTTGCAGACCAAAGAAACGAAATGAAGATTACCGACTATACCGATCCCGGCCCATCGGGATTAAATGCAGTTTGGGATTTCAGAGGGTTAAAGCTAAACCGCGATTTTGTGGGTACACTTAACGATCCAAACCACTCAAAGGCTGCCGCCATTTTTTCACAAGCCAATACGATGCTCGAAGAATTTGGGAACTTTTTCTTTTTTCATTCAGACGAATCGGGCATTGAGCAGTATGGATTTATTTCAGCCAACGAGGCAACTCAAATAGTTTACAACAAACCATTCGTAAAAATGCGCTACCCCTTCGCATTCGGCAGCTCATTTGTTGGCTCATTCAATGGTAAGTACTATGCTAATCAAAAGGATTTAGGCGATATCATAGGCCTTTACGCCGTTGATGGTGATGCTATGGGTACCCTTTTATTACCCGGTAACATGGTGTACGAGAATGCGCTCAGGGTAAAAGAGGTGAAAGCATTCGATCAAACCCTAAGCAACCGCAGGTACGATATCGAAACCGTAACCTATCGCTGGTATGTAGATGGTCATCGGTTCCCAATCCTTGTGCTAATTACTAACACCACAACTTACCCCGATGGGAGAAACTTTACATCAACCCAAGCCGCATACAACCCTGTGGCGCTTAAAGAGGGAGCAAACCCACTCGATGTTGAAGTACTTTTATCAGATGTAACACTTAAGGCGTACCCTAATCCCTACCAAAACTTTATAAACATCCGGTTTGACATCTCACAGCCAAGCCATGTTAACCTATCGGTTTACGATGTGAATGGAAGGCTGGTAAAAGTATTGCATAACGGTATTGAAAGTGAAGGCGATAAATTATACAAGTTCTCGGCCAAGGAAATGCAGCTAGGTGCCGGGGTTTACATTGTTAAGTTGAATGTTAACGGGAAAGAAACTAGCCGGAGAATTATTGAACTCTAGGTATTCCGATAGTTATAATACGCAAAAAGGGTTGACCGCAGTCAACCCTTTAATATTTCCATTTGGTTACAAGCAAATTAAGCCACCACATCTTTCATCGCAACGTTATACTTCCACACTTTCCCCTGATCCTGACACGCCACTTTAAGCTGTTCCATTGTTTGACAGAGAAGAGGATGGACTAGCTGAGGTGCAATCTGCGTCAGTGGCTCCATTACAAACATCCTTTCGTGCAAATGCCTGTGGGGCACAATCAGTGGAGGCAGAGTGTAAATAAAGCTGTCAAATAAAAGGATATCAATATCAACCGTTCGTGCCTCGTACTCGCCTACGCTTTTCAAGCGATTGCGACCAAGTTGGGCTTCAATCTTATTGCAGATGTCGAGCAAACACAGCGCCGACAGGGTTGTTTCAACCTCAACCACCTGATTTAAAAATGGGTTCTGGTGCGAAAAACCCCATGGTTCGGATTCATATATGTCGGACTGGCTAACAATTTCGCCTATCTGCTGGCTAATCTGCTGGCGGGTTAGGGTAAGGTATTCCTCTCTGTTCCCCAGATTACCGCCTATGGATAAGAAAACTCTATGCATTACAAGTATAATCTATGGTGAAAATGTTCTGCAAAGTTTACCTAAATAATCAAATAAATCAACCCCATTAAAACATTTTTTCATACTTTTAACTCGAAATTCAAAACACAACCTAACAAATAATCCCACAAGCAATATGAAAGATTTCTTCAAGTACTTGCTAGCAACAATTCTGGGTGTGCTTATCACCTCATTCCTTGGAATTTTCATCTTCTTTGGAATAATTGGCGCTGTTATGTCAAAATCCGACAAACCCACTGAGGTTAAGGAAAACTCCATGCTTGTTATCAAGTTTGACAAGGAGATAGCCGACCGAGGATCGAAAAACCCCATGGCGGGTTTCGATTTTACTGGCCTTAGCCCACAATCGACCATTGGCCTTAACGATATACTAAAGGCCATTAACAATGCGGCTGAGGATGAAAAAATCAAGGGAATTTACATCGAGAACGAGAACATTCCCGGTGGTGCTGCAACTCTTGAGGAAATTCGCAATGCCCTTATCAAGTTCAAGGAGTCGGGCAAATTTATCATCAGCTACAGTAATGTGTATAGCCAAAAAAGCTACTACCTGTCGTCCATTTCCGACAAGGTGATGCTAAACCCCTTGGGTGCTATTGATTGGGTAGGGCTACGGAGTGAAATAATGTTCTACAAGCATGCATTGGCAAAACTTGGGGTTGAGGCACAAATCCTGCGTCACGGAAAATTCAAATCGGCTGTTGAACCCTTTATGTACGACAAGATGAGCCCCGAAAACCGGGAGCAAATCATCACCTATATGGGATCAATATGGAATCACTGGGTTGAGGGAATAGCTCAAACCAGAGGATTGGATGTGAAAAAGCTTAACCTGTTGGCCGACAACCTAACCGTTCGTAATGCAGAAACGGCGCTTGAGCATGGCCTTATCGACAGCATTGTATACAAAGATCAGGTAATCGATCTGCTAAAGGAACTCACCAACACTAAGCAGAAAGATGATATCAACTCAGTAGGAATAGAGCAGTACACAAAAGTCCCTGCACCCCGTAAGCACAAAGGGCTTATCAAGGAAAAAATTGCCGTAGTTTACGCCTCGGGCAACATAGTAATGGGCGAGAAAACCGAAGGGGAAATAGGGGGCGATGGATTTGCTCGTGCCATTCGCGAGGCTCGTCGCGACAGCTCGGTAAAAGCGATCGTACTTAGGGTTAACTCGCCTGGCGGAAGTGCCTTGGCGTCGGAGCTAATATGGCGCGAGATGGAACTTGCCCGCGAGGTTAAACCTGTAATTGTGTCGATGGGCGACGTTGCTGCCTCGGGCGGATACTACATTGCAGCCCCAGCCAATGTTATTATTGCCAGTCAAACCACCATTACTGGTTCCATTGGCGTATTTGGTATGTATCCAAATGTGCAGGAAGGAATGAACAAGAAATTGGGTATCCATGTTGATGTAGCAAAAACTAATAAGAGTGCCGATTTTGGATCGATTTACCGTCCGCTAACAGCCGAAGAGAGAGCGGTAGGACAAATGGGTGTTGAGGATATCTACACCACTTTCATTGGTCACGTTTCGAAAGGTAGGGGCATAACTGTTGAGCAGGTTGATGAGATTGGCCAAGGCCGCGTGTGGAGCGGAGCAAATGCCATGGGCATTAAACTGGTAGATGAGTTTGGTGGACTTGAGCGGGCGATTGAAATTGCTGCTGAGAAAGCCAACCTTGAACAATACCGCATTACGGAATTACCTAAACAGGAAGATCCTTTCCAGGCAATTATCAAAGAGTTAACTGGCTCAGCAAGAATTAAGCTATTTGAAAAAGAGTTTGGGTTAGCCTACAAGCAGTACGAACGTATTCAAAGTATTATTGAAAACAGGGGAGTTCAAGCACGGTTACCCTACGACGTGGAGCTTTACTAGTTTTCACCATTTTTTTCATCACCAAAAAGCTCTGAGTTAATAAGTCAGAGCTTTTTCAATTATTTTAACGCTGAAACATAGCCCCACTGGGATTTTGGACTTAAATTTGTTATACAAATCACATTCAACGAAACAAAATCGTCATTCTCCAAACCCACAAACAGTAACAGAATATGAATTTTTTGGCTCATCTTTACCTTTCGGGTGATAATGTTGACGTTAGGATGGGCAACCTGGTTGGCGATTTTGTGAAAGGCCGATCCTTAAGCCGCTACCCCGATGGCGTACAAAAGGGTATTTATCTACACAGAGCAATAGATTTTTACACCGATACCCACCCGGCCACATTTGAGGTACGGCAACTCTTTCGGCAGGGCTACAGAAAATACGCCGGGGTGGTTGTGGATGTGTTTTTTGACCACTTTCTGGCTCGATACTGGGGAACATTCTCCCCATACCCACTACGAGGCTTTACGCGAAAGTTTTACTATCAAATGGCATTACGATACCGTGAACTTCCAAAGGCGGTACGTAACTTACTACCCCTGCTAGTCCAAAGCAACAGGCTATACAGCTACCATAAGGTAGAGGGGGTTGAGCAGGCACTCGAGATTATGAGCCGGGTAACCTCACTGCCCGACGAAACAAAATTTGCTATCGAAACGCTAAACTACCACTACTCATACATCAGGGATCAATTTTTAATCTTTTTCCCCGATATAATCGAGTTTGTTAAGCTCGACTATAACGTGGTTCCCTCTGGGTGGAAGGAGGATTTAGTCCAAACGGGAGCTATCGAGTTTGAGGAGAATAAAGAGCAGGATAGTGAATGACCACAACGAAGAACCCCCGTAGCTGAAAAAGGGTAGCGGTATCCCAATAACAGGGAACAAACCAATGGTCATGGCCACGTTGATTCCAATGTGGAAAAATAAAATCGACAAAACACCATAGGCGTAAATTCTGGTAAAGGCCTCCTTTTGCCTTTCGGCAATTTTTACAAGGCGGAGCAGCAACGCCAAAAACAAGCCTAACACTACCACCGAACCTAAGAATCCCCACTCCTCACCCACTGTGCAAAAGATAAAGTCGGTACTCTGCTCGGGCACAAAGTTGAACTTTGTTTGTGTGCCCTGCAAAAAACCTTTCCCTAAGAAACCGCCTGACCCGATGGCAATCTTCGATTGGTTAACATTGTAGCCCCACCCTAGAGGATCGGAATCTATTCCGAGCAAATCATTAATCCTATCGCGGTGGTGAACATCCAACACATTATGAAAAATATAATCGACGCTAAAGCTGAAAAGGGAAGTACTCACTAGGAAGAAGAGCAAGAACAAAATATACTTTGCCTTATTAATAAATGAATAGACCAAGGCCACAGGAATAAGCAGCCCAACAGGTGCAAGCACTATATAATATGCCGATATATTAAGATTGAAAAACTCCGACGCACCATACAAAAGGGCTATCATTCCAAACAATCCAATGGTCAAGCGAATTACATCCTGAACTTTCCTGCTTAAAATGGCAAACAGCACAATTGC
>CAZBBA010000002.1:80751-103199 GCA_964490015.1 uncultured Rikenellaceae bacterium | reverse complement strand
GGTGGAGTTGCTAAACAACTTGCTGGTTAGACTAATTAATAAGTATGCCGAGTAAAGGGTTAATTAATTAGTTGTAGAAGATGCTGACATATCCCCCAGAGTAACCGTAAACCGAATCCGAAAATTTATTATCTTTGCGTTAGTATGAATATTTTGAATCAACATATCGACCAAATAAAAAGGCTTTGTGAAATAAACAAAGTTAGTGCTTTATTCGCCTTTGGTTCAGTGACCACTGACAAGTTCAAGCCAGATAGCGACATTGACTTGGTTGTAGAAATTGATGACACCGACCCAATTTCCTACTCAGACAAATATTTTAATCTGAAATTTCAACTTGAAGAAATTCTGAAAAGGCAAATTGACCTTCTCGAACAGAAAGCGATTAGAAATAAGTTTTTAAGAAGTGAAATTGACCGAACCAAAGTTCAAATTTATGGAAAAAGAAGTCCTAACTTGGCTTGAAGACGTAAAGCAGGCAATTGATGAGATTGAAGAGTTTCTTCCCGAAAAAAAAGACTTTTTCGAATTTAAAAAGGACTTGAAAACTAGAAAAGCCATAGAAAGAAACATAGAAATAATTGGAGAAGCTGTTAAAAGAATCCTGAATGTTAATCCCGAAATTAAGGTTACTAACGCAAGAAAGATAGTTGACACAAGAAATAGAATAGTTCACGGTTACGATATGGTTTCCGAAGACATTATCTGGGCGATTGTAACGAATGACCTGAAAAAGCTAAGACAAGAAATTGTAAATCTACTCGACGATTAAAAAGCATTTGCTTCAACATGGGGTGTAACCAATTTGGCCTGAATCGGGTACTAAACCGCGTTGGTACGCAGGGATGTTTTTAAAGTGGGATCAATCCCATCAACGAACACCCAAGCTGGTCACATCCCCAGCCATTTAAACTGAAAACCATCCCTTTGGCGGCGACTTAGCTGCCGCCAATCTATTCAGCTCACAATGAGTGTTTGCTGTTATGCCTACTTACAGGCTAAGCAAAACCCAAAAAATACTCTGAATTCTTTCTCCCTGTCAACTGAGCAAATCTATTACTCTGTGTCCCTGCCTGCCAGCGGGCAGGTCTGTGTCTCTGTGTTAAATCTTTTACGTCGAAGTTAAGTTAATATTACCAATTCGAAATAACTCAATTCTCCTCTCAAAGTTTGAAATACCAGCTCCAAAGCTCTACCTTTGCACAAAAGCATTATATGGCTACACACACCTGCGATTTTCTGATAATTGGCTCAGGCATTGCTGGGCTAAGTTTTGCGCTAAAGGCGGCTGAGCACGGATCGGTTATTCTGATTAGCAAAGCTAGCCTCGACGAGACTAACACCGTTTACGCACAGGGCGGTATAGCCGCCGTTACCTATGAACCCGACACATTCGAGAAGCATATCCTCGACACCCTTATCTGCGGCGATGGCCTTTGCAACGAGGAGGTGGTGCGGATGGTTGCCACTGAGGCTCCCGATCAGATAAAGCAGCTTATTCAGTGGGGCGTTAAGTTCGATAAGAAACCTTCGGGGCAGTACGACCTGGCCCGTGAGGGCGGACATACCGAGCATCGCATCCTCCACCATAAGGACAATACAGGTAACGAGATACAGCGAGCGCTAACTACCCGAATCAAAAGCCATAAGAGTATTATCGTGCTCGAGAACAGCTTTGCTGTTGAAATAATCACCCAGCACCATCTGGGCGAAAAGGTAACCCGCTATAAAACCGATACCGAGTGCTACGGGGCCTACGTGCTCAACCTGAAAACCCAAAAGGTGGATACCTATTTGGCCAAATGTACCGTGATTGCCACCGGCGGAATTGGGAATATTTACCACACAACCACCAATCCCCTTGTAGCCACCGGCGATGGCATTGCCATGGTTTACCGGGCTAAGGGTTTGGTGGAGAACATGGAGTTTATCCAGTTTCACCCAACTTCGTTGTTTCACCCTGGCGAAAGACCTTCTTTTCTTATCACCGAGGCCATGCGGGGCTTTGGGGCCATTCTTAAAACTGCCGATGGCAAGGAGTTTATGCACAAGTACGATAAGCGTGGATCGCTTGCCTCGCGGGATATTGTGGCTCGCGCTATCGACAACGAGATGAAAATTAGCGGCGACGAGTTTGTTTACCTCGATGTTACCTTCAAGGATGACGAGGAGATACGCAGCCATTTTCCCAATATCTACCAAAAATGCTTGTCCATAGGAATTGATATCACCAAGGATATGATTCCTGTTGTGCCTGCAGCGCACTACCTCTGCGGGGGAATTAAGGTTGATATGAACGGCGAGAGCACCATAAAGCATCTTTACGCCATTGGCGAGTGCTCCTCCACGGGCTTGCACGGAGCCAACAGGCTGGCCTCAAACTCGCTGATTGAGGCGGTGGTTTATGCCGATAGGGCGGCAAAGCATGCTGTTGAGGTGGCACAAGTTATAGGCATTAACAGTAGCATTCCTGCTTGGAACTACGAGGGCACAACCCATAACGAGGAGATGGTGCTGATCACCCAAAGCTACAAGGAGATGCAGCAAATTATGAGTAACTACGTGGGTATTGTACGCTCAAACCTCAGGCTCGACCGAGCCTTAACGCGTCTCGAGATTTTGTACCACGAAACCGAGGAGCTGTACAAAAAATCTATCCTTACCCAGAACCTCTGCGAGCTGCGCAACATGATTAATGTGGGCTACCTTATTATTAAGAATGCCCAGAATATGCGCGAAAGTCGAGGACTACACTACTCGCTCGATTACCCCAAAAGCAAGGGCAGCGAGTTTTAGCTATTCCAACATATCCCTTTTGATTAGTCCTGTTCATGCGATTTGTATAATTAGGATAGGTGATGGTTTTTGGTGTTCTCTTTCTTAGAGGCTTTATAACTATTCTGTCAAATAATAAGCGTATGTCAAGCGCTTGCTTTGTGTCCCTTTGCGTCTTCTTTGTGGTTTTTATGACACAAGGGAAAGATATTTTTCTACAAGAGTTGAGGTACATTCGGTTCCAAATGTAAGTATACCAACATTACACACCAGCTGATAGGCATTATTGTTGTTTTTATTGCTTTTGCATTCCTGCTTGCAGCAGTTGGGCAACATCATTCGTCTTTTACGGATAACCAAAACCGAAACTTATGCTTAAAACATTCATAACCCTTGCAGTTCGTAGTTTACTTAAGAACAAGTTTTTTGTCCTTGTAAATATCCTTGGCCTAGGAACCACCCTGGCATGCTGCATAGTAGGGTACTTAAACCATAGGTTTGAAGCCGATTTCAATATCACCCACCAAAATCTCGACAAAGTATACAAGGTTAATATCTTTAGGGATGTAAACGGACGTCAGCAACGCTATGGCATATCGCCAGTTTCGCTGGCACCCGCCATGGGAAATGGCGTGGCAGGGGTGGAGACAATTGTGCGATACACCACCGATCAGCTGTCGGTGCGGAGCGGAAACGAGGCCGACTCCAAGATTTTTGCCAAGCGAGTAGCTTTTGCCGATAAGGACTTTTTTAGCCTGTTCACTTTCCCTGTTCAGTGGGGAAGCACTGCGAATTTTGATGATGTCAACAGCATTGTTTTAAGCGATAAAACAGCACAGCAGTATTTTGGTGACTTAAATCCAGTTGGTGAAAGTGTAACCCTTTTCAACAGCACGGGTCAGCTCGTTGAGTTCAAGGTAGTGGCCGTACTCCAGCATATCCCGGAAAACTCAATGGTAAACTTTGATGCAGTTACCATAATCAGCAACTTTTTCACCCTGTTTCAGATCGGGGAGATGGACTGGAAACGATCTATTGGGGCTACTTTCCTGGCAGTACCCAATCCATCGGATATTCCTAGAGTGGAAGCTGCGCTTAATGGTTTTATTGATATCCAGAATAAAGCCCGCGAGGATTGGCCTATCACCAGCTTTGAGGTGATGAGCCTTAGGGACTATACCAAGATCAGCCGCGATGTATGGGGTAACTGGCTTTGGGTAAACCTGCATCCAGCCCAAATCTTTGGGCCACTAATCATGAGCATTTTAATCCTTCTACTGGCCAGCTTCAACTACATGAATACCTCAATATCTATTGCCAATACAAGGCTTAAGGAGATTGGAGTGCGTAAGGTAATGGGCAGTGGTCGCAGGCAGCTTATTGCCCAGTTCCTAGGCGAGAACGCCTTGGTCTGTTTTCTGGCTCTCGTCGCTTCGCTGCTTATAGCCCTTTTCCTTATCGATGAGTATAACAAGATGTGGCCTTACATGGTGCTGAAGATGGAGTTTGTGGGCAATGTCCGGTTTTGGATTTTCCTCGGTTTTCTTCTGGTTTTTACATCCATTCTGGCGGGTGCATACTCCGCATTCTATATAAGTTCATTTAAGTCGGTCGATATCTTTAAGGGTTCGTATCGACTAAAGGAGGGCGGCTGGCTATCCAAAGTTCTACTTTGGTTTCAGATATCGGTATCGATTGTAGCCATAATTGTAAGTTTGGTATTTACTCAGAACGCATCATTCCAGCAATCGATGGATATGGGTTACGACATGGACAAGATTCTTGTGGTTCCACTCAGCAATGGTATCGATACAAAAGTGCTCCAGGCCTCATTCGAAAGTCATCCCGATATTAGCAATATTGCATACACTAGTCAACACATTGGTTGGGGAGGCTACTCCCGAACGTTAGAATTCCTTGATAAGAAGACAGAGATTAGGGTTATGGAGGTGGGTGTAAACTACCTGGAAACAATGGGCGTAAGGTTTCTCGAGGGGCGAGGGTTTACCAGCGAGTTCGAATCGTCCGATTTGGCCAGTTCGGTTGTACTCGATAAGAGAACTGCCGATGAGTTGGGGATTATCGACCCCATAGGCCAAATTGTTAGGTTAGATACGCTCACCCTGAGGGTTATTGGCGTAACCGATTATTTCCACATGAGTTTCTGGAATAAACCGTTACCCATTATCTTTTGGATGCGTAATCCAGAACCACAGGGTTTAATGGTTGTCCGCAACCAGGGCAACGATTCCAAGGAGCTACTCAATCATCTTAAAGCCCAGTGGGAGCAGCAGGTTCCCTTTATTCCATTTTCTGGTTTTGAGCAGGTGCTAATCGATGAAGAGGCGCATGAGGTGAATAGGCATATCACCACAATCAACATGTTCCTGGCCTTTATCGCCATCGTGCTCTCGTCAATTGCCCTTTACACCCTAGTCTCGTTGAATATCCTCAGGCGCATCAAGGAGATTGGCGTACGAACAGTGCTGGGCTCATCTAAGCTTGGCGTAAACTGGCTAATAAGTAAGCCATTCTTGGTAATTGTTATTATCGCCTCGGTATTTGGTGGTTTAGGGGGATACTTCCTGGCCGATCTCCTTATCGAAAGCCTTTGGCCCGTCCGCGTACCAATTCAAATTAGCAGCATTGCCATACCCATTGTAAGCATGATTGCCTTATCTTACCTGATTATTAGCGTAAAGGTTCTCCGCACAATGGCCAAAAACCCAGTTGAGTCGCTACGGTATGAGTAGGATCTATGTTTGAATAGCTTGGTATAGGGAGTCCCGAAATGTTTACGCACATTTTGCTGCTTTTCCGAGACTGCCAACTGCTCTCGTTAACCGCTAAAGAACAGCGATTCCCGAGACAGGCACCTGCCAATAGCCAATAGCTGACCAAATTTCCACACTCAAAACAATCACCTTGCAATAAAATTCCTACCTTTAAACCCACGCAGCATTTACCTTCTAGCAAATCATTCTATGGAAATACAATTCAACGGTGCCGTACGCGAGGTTACAGGTAGCAAACATCTTATTACAACTAATAGCGGCAAGAGAATTCTGCTCGACTGCGGCATGTACCAGGGCAAAGGCTTGGAAACCGATGAAATGAACCGCGACCTAGGTTTTAATCCCAAGGATATTGATCATATCATCCTTACCCATGCGCATATCGACCACTCGGGCCTAATTCCCTACATCTACAAGCAGGGCTTTAGAGGCTCAGTGGTTTGCACTTCTGCTACTAGAGATTTATGCGCCATTATGCTGGTCGACTCTGGCTTTATACAGGAACGAGATATTTTCTATTTTAACAAGAAGCGCATAAGCAAGGGGTTGGAGCCCGTAGAAGCGTTGTACACCAAGGATGATGCCGTAAAGGCCATGGAGCTGTTTATTGGCATTGCCTACGATCGCAAGTTTAGCATCGATAGTAATATTAAGGTTAAGTTCACAAATAACGGCCACATGCTGGGAAGTGGGGTGGCCAATATCGAGATTACTGAGGATGGCGTTACCAAGCGAATTGCCTATACTGGTGATATTGGTCGACCAACCAACCGAATTTTACGGTCTCCCGATCCGTTCCCCCAAACCGATATCCTAATCTGCGAGTCAACCTACGGCGACAGGCTGCACTCCGATAACGATCGTGGCGAGGAGGATCTGCTCGATGTGGTGTTCCATACCTGCGTACAGAAGGGTGGCAAGCTGATAATCCCATCGTTTAGCGTGGGCCGTACGCAGGATTTGGTTTACTCCCTCAACAATTTTTACAATCAGGGTCGCTTGCCCAAGATCGATATCTTTGTCGATAGCCCGCTGGCCACCAACGCCACCGATATTTTTAGGATGCACCCCGAGTGCTTTAATAGCGATATTCTGGAGATTATGGAGACCGATCCCGATCCCTTTGGATTCAATACGCTTCGGTATACTAAGAGTGTCGACGAGTCCAAGGCGCTCAACACCTACGATAAACCCTGTGTCATCATCTCGGCATCGGGCATGGCCGAGGCGGGTAGGGTTAAGCACCACCTGGCTAATAATATCAGCGAGCCCAAGAATACTATTCTATTCGTGGGGTACTGCGCTCCATCAACGCTGGGCGCCCGACTAATGGATAAACCAAAAACTATATCCATTCACGGGTTCGAGCACGAGGTGAACGCCGAGATCCGGCGTATTGAGTCCTACTCTGGTCATGGCGACTACAAGGAGATGATCGACTTCTTGAGCTGCCAGAACTTTAAGAGCATTGGCAATACCATCCTGGTGCACGGCGACCTAAAACCCATGGAGTTCTTTAAGCACAAACTCAAGCAGGCGGGACTCAACAATATCCATATCCCCACCAAGGGCGATACCCTTTTCTTCTAGGTTTTAGAGGTGATTTCTTCAGGCAGATGGGAGTTTATACGCAGCTAGCACGGATTTGTATTCCAAGCGTATAAACCCTAGGCAATGCCGCCACCCATTCACAAGCCCGAAGGGCTTAAATCCGAATACCCCGGGACGTAGCCTGGGGCTATACCGTGCACGCTTGCTCCTTCTGGGCTCATTATGTTATCTATTCTGTAATATTCTTTTCCACCGCAGGGCGATGGGAAAAAACCGTTTAGTACAGCTTTTGGGGCAACTTGTCTAAAAAAGTAGTAATTTTGCCTACTAAACAAAACTTGACCCATGAATCAGTTTACCCTTAAGCAGTACCAGAGAGCGAATGTAATTTTGGGGTGGATAGCCTTTGCCATTGCGGCTGTTGTTTACCTTTTAACCATTGAACCCACCGCCAGCTTTTGGGATTGCGGCGAGTTTATAGCCAGCGGGTACAAGCTCGAGGTGGGTCACCCTCCCGGAGCCCCTATCTTTATGCTGCTTATGCGGTTCTTCACCATGCTGGCTCCAACCACCGAGTTGATTCCGGTTTTTGCCAACGCCATGTCGGCGCTGGCTAGCGCGTTTACTATTCTTTTCCTGTTTTGGACCATAACCCACTTGGCTCGCAAGCTGGTTGATGTAAAGGATAACGTTTACACCGCAACACAGCTTATCCTAATCCTTGGATCGGGGTTGGTGGGTGCTTTTGCCTACACGTTTTCCGATACCTTCTGGTTTTCGGCAGTCGAGGCCGAGGTTTACGCCACCTCATCGCTTTTCACTGCGGTAGTCTTCTGGGCTATCCTTAAGTGGGAGAATGTGGCCAACGAACCCAACGCCAACCGCTGGCTTGTACTTATTGCATACCTAATGGGACTATCAATTGGTGTGCACCTACTAAACCTATTGGCCATCCCGGCCATTGTGCTGGTATACTACTTTAAAAAGTACACCGTTACCCCCTGGGGAATTGTTAAGGCGCTTGCCATAAGCGTGGTTCTTCTATTAGCCATGATGTATGGCATAATTCAAGGATTTATCGTGTTGGCCTCCAAGGTTGAGCTTCTTTTTGTAAATGGATTTGGATTACCATACAAGTCGGGCGTTTTCTTTTACATTGCCGCAGTTGCAGCGCTGCTGAGCTGGGGAATTTACTATACCCATAAGCATGCAAGGCCAATTCTAAACACTATTCTGGTGAGTTTTGCCGTAATTCTAATTGGTTACAGCTCCTTTGCGCTAATTGTGATTCGCTCTTCGGCAAATCCTCCAATGGATCAGAACAGTCCCGATAACATGTTCTCGCTGCTCTACTACCTCAACCGCGAACAGTACGGCGACAGGCCGTTGGTGTTTGGTCACTCCTTCGATGCTCCTGTTATCGATAGGGTGAATGGTAGCCCTCAGTACATACAGAAGGATGGCAAGTACGTGGTGGCAAGCCACAGGCCCGAGCTGGTTTACGACGATCGGTTTATCTCGTTTTTCCCCAGGATGTACAGCTCCGAGCCTCGTCATGTTGATGCATACAAGCAGTGGTCAAACTTTTCGGGCCGACCAATCCGTGTTTCAGGAAGGGGAGGCGATACTGAGGTAAGGCGAGCCCCCACGTTCGGTGAGAATCTGCGCTTTTTCTTCTCATACCAGATGGGACACATGTACTGGCGATACTTTATGTGGAATTTTGCAGGGCGGCAAAACGATATTCAGGGTCATGGCGAAGTGGTTAAAGGGAACTGGATTAGTGGTATTCCCTTTGTCGATTCACCACGCCTCGGATCTCAAAGCGATTTACCAGCTGTTTATAAGGGTAAGGCGCACAACCGGTACTTCATGCTTCCGTTCCTGTTGGGTATTGCCGGATTGCTTATACAATACCTTCGCAACCGAAAAGACTTTTGGGTGGTTACCCTGCTGTTTGTGCTTACGGGCATTGCCATTGTGGTGTACCTCAATCAAACCCCATATCAACCGCGCGAGCGCGATTATGCCTACGCCGGAAGCTTCTATGCATTTAGCATCTGGATAGGACTGGGCGTAATTGCCTTGTTTCAGGCTATCCGCAAGGCTTTCGATAAAGCCCCTGGAGCTTTAGTAGCCTCATCGCTGAGCTTGGTTTTTGTACCCGGGCTAATGGCGGTTGAGAACTGGGACGACCACGATCGCTCTGGAAACTACATCTCCATCGATTTTGCCTACAATGCTCTTAATAGCCTTGAGCCAAACTCAATAATCTTCTCCTATGGCGATAACGACACTTTCCCATTGTGGTATGCCCAGGAGGTTGAGGGTGTAAGAACCGATGTGCGGGTTACCAATCTGAGCTATTTGCGTGCCGACTGGTATATCGACCAGATGCTTCGCAAGGCTTACGAATCAGATCCTTTGCCCGTGAGCATGACAAAGGATAAGTTTGTGCTTGGAACCCGCGAGGTGGTCCTAGCTACCGATCGCATATCGCAGCCCATTCATGTTCGGCAGGCTATGGATTTTGTGCTAAACGATAACCCAAGTACCCGGGTTAGCTCACCCTTTGAACGTAATCAAACCGTCGATTTCTTCCCATCGCGCAACCTGTTTCTTCCTGTTGATAAGGAGAAGGTTGCTAGCAACGGTGTTGTTCGACCCGAGAGGATGCACGAGGTGGTCGACACCATGCGCTGGCGAATTCCTACAAACTATGTGCTTAAAGACGGCCTATTCCTAATGGACTTGATGGCCACCAATAATTGGGATCGGCCCATGTACTTTGCCATCACCGTGAGTTCGGAAACCTATCAGAATCTCGATGCGTACTTCCAACTTGAAGGGTTGATTTATCGCATTGTGCCAATAGAAGCCCAGCGGGTTGGTGGAAGGTATGGAAAGGTCGATACTCAAATTCTATACGATAATCTAATGAATAAGTATCAGTATAGAAGCATTGCAAACCCCAGCGTTTATATCAGTGAGAACAGCTCTAGGATAGTCTCAAACTACAGGAATATTTTTGGTCGCTTAGCCCGTGCACTAAACGAGGAGCGGGAACATGAAAAGGCTATTGCTGCACTCAATAGGTGCATGGAGGTTGTTCCACACGAAACCGTCCCCTTCAATTTCTTTGCGCTATCTCTAATTGAGGGTTACTATAGAGCAGGAGATATTGAAAAGGGTGTTAAGTACTCCACTGTTTTTATGGAGCAGTGCGCCGAGGAATTGGGCTACCTGCTCACTCTGCCCGAACGCTTATCGGGAACTGTTAGAAGTGAAACGGAGCTGAACCTTTACATTCTGCAGGAACTTTACAAATTAGCATCGAGTTTCGAGCAGGGCGAGCATAAGGAAGAACTTGAACGCCTTTTTGCCGCCATTGGCGCCAATGGATAGTCGATTATGATAAACTTAAGTCCGCCAAAGCTGTTCACAAAGTTCTTCCCCGGGTTTACCTGGAGTATGCCCGGAACGGAGAATTCCGTGTATCTCACTTTCGACGATGGCCCAACGGAGGGAGTTACGCCCTGGGTGCTCGATACGCTTAGGGATTACAACGCTAAGGCAACCTTTTTTTGCCTTGGCAAAAAGGTGGAGATGCATCCTGATATCTTTCAGCGAATTATTAATGAGGGGCACGCTATAGGAAATCATAGCTACAGCCACCTAAAAGGATGGGAAACTCCCACCGGACAGTATGTGCAGGATGTGGACTTCGCCAACGACTTGCTCAACACAACCCTTTTCCGTCCGCCCTACGGTAGGATTAAGAAGAGCCAATCGAGGCTGCTCCGCAGGCGCTACCGAATAATTATGTGGAACGTGCTAAGCATGGACTACAGCCGCTGGGTAACGCCCAAGCGCTGCGCCAGCATAGTGCTCAACAACCTGCGCCCCGGCACAATCATCGTCTTCCACGACTCCAGTAAAGCGGAGGAGAACATGCGGTATGCGCTGGTAAGGGTGCTGGAAGAGGCTAATAGGAGGGGGTTAAGGTTTGGATTAATTCATTAGAAACAGTGTCCAAAACCCGGAAAACACGAGCGCTTTTTCTGATTCAGCTTCCACCACCAATTCACGGTGCCAGTGTGATGAATCAGTCCGTTTTTAATGCCATAAGCTCCGATACCCAGTTTGAAACTCGCTTAATAGGTTTAAGTTTTGCCCGAGATTTAGCCGACTTGCAAAAAGTGCGATTTGGTAAGGTTGTTAGGGCATTTACTATCCTTTTTAGAATTATTTGGCAACTGCTATCGTTTCGACCCCATACCGTTTATTTCTCCATTGTACCACTTAACTTTGTGTTGATTAGGGATGCGTTGTACTTATTGATTATTAAATTACTATTGCCAAAGGGTAAGTATGTTTTGCATTTTCATCTATCGGGCTTAATAGAGTACTCAAATAAATGGGGGTTACACTGGTTCTATAGAATTCTATTCAGGGGGTGCGATATAATACACCTTTCGGAAGGTCTTGTGAGGAAAGAGATTCTACCCTTAAAACTGCATAACACTAGGGTGCATATAATCCCAAACTTTATAACTAGCCCTGAACTATTCGAAAGAAAAGAAGTAGAAAGAGACCCCAATCATATCATTTTCCTCTCCAATCTGCTACCCCATAAGGGTTACGATAAGCTAGTGCTGGCCTTCGCATTGCTTAAGAATGATTACCCCCAGCTAAGGCTTACCATAGCAGGACAGCCGCAAAACCTAAAGGTTGAGAGCGACCTTAGAGATATGGTTAGTACGCTAAACCTTTCTGAAAGAGTGCAAATAGTTGGATTTGTTGATAAGGAAAAGAAGCGTATGCTACTCGAAAGAGTTTCAATGCTTGTTTTACCTTCGGAGCGCGAGTATTTTCCACTGGTTATTCTTGAGGCCATGATGGCGGGAGTTGCGGTTATAGCGAGTGGGCGGGAGAATTTAAGTGGCATCTTTGTTGATAAAAAGGAGATTCTTTTTATCGATAATCTTACACCAGACTCTATTGCAGAAAGCATAAAACTGATGATAGAAAATCCTCAAATAAGGGAAAAAATTTCAATCGGAGGGAATCGTAAAGCGAATCAAGTACAACATGAAAGCCTTAATAAGATACAAACAGTTTTGTGTTCTATAAGGGATGAGGGTAAACAAAACGAATTAGCTTAAATGCAACATCTTCAATCCTAAGGTGTTTTTCGGCGTACCCTCTAGTCTTATTGCCAAGGTTATTCCTTAAATAAGCAGAATCAATTAGATCCTCAACCCCCTTTGTAAATTGCTGTTTATTCGAGAACAATCGAATACCACTACCTTCTTCCAGCTCTTTATCTATTCCTTCAATTCGTCTGACTACACATGGTAAACCACAGGCCATGGCTTCATTCAATGAGTTTGGGGGGAAACCCTCGGCATAAGCTCCATGTAAATACATATCTGATGCATAAAGATACTCCAAAACATTAGACTTTGGTCCCACAAACCTTATCTTATTACCAAGCAATTCTTTCCCCTGCTGCTGTAGATGCTCCATCTCAAGCCATTTTCTATATAATCTACTAGTTTTACTAGGGCTATTCTCGCCAACCAATAAATAAATAAAATCATGTTTTACCTCCGATAACCAACTAAAAATCTCAGGGAATCCTTTCCTGTGAATGATATGCCCTACTGATATCAGTAGGGGAATATCCATATTCAAGCCTAAATATCTTAGTAAAACACTCTTATCCAACGAAGGAGAACTAAAAAAGATGTTTGGAACTCCTTGTGCAGAATGAAAGACACGTTTTTTTTTAGTAACACTTTTATAGTCTTCAATAAAGGTGTTGTTTAAACCCCAGTAGCCCCAAGCCAACGAATAGATAAACCTGTTTAGTAAGTGCCCCTTTACCAATGTTGAAATGTTATCGAAGCCCCATTGTGTAGATCGGAATACTATCCTTTTCCTAAGGATTGCTCCTAGAAGTATTGCAAGTCGATTACCAAGAGTGCGGCCATATACTATCCATACCTCAAACTTGTAACCATGTATTAGTAGCCTGTAAAGTAGAAGAATCCTTGATAGTAATTTCCCAGTAAGACTGTTGGAATAGTATGGAATAGCTAAAATATAATCATCATTAAAGTCACTAAATTCTTCTCCACGAAGGGTTAAAAGGAGTGACTCTGCACCCTGGTTTCGTAGCTCCAACGAAAGGAAATAGGCACTACGGCCATCACCTGCTTTAGCGGGGTAGGTTTCAGAGGCTATCAGTAGGATGCTTTTCTTGCTCATTACAATCGGCTAATTGGAGGTAGGTGTATGCCTCTATTTAAAGCACTAACGTAGCGTAAGTATGCAGGTATAGCATGTATTAGAAAATGCCACCGGAATGGGTTTCTGTATATTGGGGTATATCCTTTTAATGAAAGCAGATCTCTACATACCCACTCAATACACTTAATCTCATTAACCGTTAGTCTTCTTTTCCATATCTCTGTGGAATCCCTTGTAATCGGCTTGTTAATATTATCATGTATGCCCTTAAGGGTTGATGCAATTTTTTTGGAGTAAGCAGTTTGACTCTCATCTAATTCATAATTTCCTCCAAACTCCAGTATAAGGTTCTTAATTGTTCTATTTGTTTCGTAAATAAGATTTTCGTAACAAAGTTCCAGAACACTTGAGCCATCCACATTCATTAGGTTTTCACACCATCGAATTTGTCTACTCCATTCCAGTGATGTTTCAAATGGACTACCTGTCATGGGTTTACCCCAGGAGCCTATCGCTTCTTTCTGAGAGTGGTATACTGCTCTAGGATCCCTTACCAGATTTATTATTCTAACTGAGTACCGCTCTAAATCTGCCTTACGAATTCTCTTATATATGAATGGAAGGTGCGTGTTTTTGAAAACTATATGCGTGCATGCTGAGTTCTCCGAAAGGGCTGAACGGGTAATAAACCGAAAAAACAAATCAATTGATGTCAACTCGTTCTCTTGCTGTCCGAAAAGCTCATTAAAACTCCCTTTGTATGTGAAAAGTGATAGTTTGAAGTCATTCTGCAATGCTTTGTCCAGCACTTTAACTATATTTGAACCAGCATAGACCCTTTGGTATGGTTTTTCGAGTAGTGTTTTAGCCAGCAATTCCGATTCGGGCAAGCAAACAAAACCCTTAACTTTGCTAAGTTCAGAGAGTAGCAGGGAAGATCCCGACCGGTTGATATAGCCTACAAAAATAATTCTCATAGAGCAAAGATAAACATTGCCATGATTCACATAGCCACTGTACACTATAAAACGGATAAATGGATTGATATTCAACTGCAATACCTAACGAAAAATATTAAGCAGCCGTTTAGGGTATACACTTTTCTCTGTGGCAATGCTATAAAGCACAAGGGTAAGTTCTTTTACTCGTGCACTGAACCCATCACTGATCATGCAACAAAACTTAACATTCTTGCAGATATAATATACTTTGCAGCCGAAGATAAAAGTGATCCCATTGTCTTTATTGATGGTGATGCCTTTCCAATAAATCCATTAGATAAATTTATTGAGAGGACTCTTAGTGAATATCCCCTTGCCGCAATACAGCGACTCGAAAATATTGGCGACAAACAGCCACACCCCTCTTTTTGCATTACTAGTGTTGGCTTTTGGAAAAGTATAAATGGAGATTGGAAGAGCGGGTATGCCTGGAAATCAAGCATGAACACTCTACGTAGTGATGTAGGGGGGAATCTGCTCAAAGTGTTGGAGGATAATGGAAACGATTGGTTTAAGTTGCATCGATCAAATTCAAATCCATTCCATCCTGTACTTTTTGGAGTTTATAATAATCTGATCTACCACCATGGTGCCGGATATAGAGATCCATTAACCATGCACGATCGAACAAAATCACTAAAAGGGTTTTTTAAGTACAGCCTGATAGCAACTGTGTTAGACACCATATTCGGTTTGTTCTCAATCAAGAATCGGTACAGAATTCATCGCTGGCTTGGCATTAAGCGTAAGCTGATAGAGCGCAACCTTCAGATAAGTGAAAAGATCTATTCCCTTATTCTCTCTAACGACGCAAGATTTACTGATCTAATCAGAGGGGATACCCTAAAGTTTTAACCCTATCCAAACCATGTAAACTCACTAGTCTTTGGTTACTAGCCTTGTAGTAGTTTGATATGGTGTCTTCTATGCTTTTCGGGAGTTTGTAAGGATTATCTTTAAACCATTTCAATAAGTCAATTTTTTCTGATATTGATAGAGTTCGATAATACAATGTGGGAATATTAATTAGGTAGTTCTTAAAATATGTATTCTTTGCTGTGAATCGGTTTAGTAAACGCATTATTTTCACCGAGGCTGACGACAGTCTTTTGTTCTCAAACCTTAATACGGGCATTGCATTGGTTGTGGGAATCCCAACTAACCTAGAGAATTCCTGAATAAATTGCACCTGATCAGATAGAAAATCTTCGTAGTAAAGGATTATAACCTTTTCCTTGCCAAATAGTTCCATGTAATGATTAACTATCCGATCGTACTCAAAAAACTTAAGAGAGAATAGATGATGGTTTTTGTAGAACGATTTATGCCGTCCCTCTATACCCAGAAAACTAGATGGACTATATGTTCCACCCGATTTGATGTAGTGTCCATATACCGATGAAATGGCTTCAACCTGATTTCTTAGTGTGATTATGATAAGCGCATCGCTATAAACACTTTTTAATCGGTTGGCCATTGTAACAATAAACTCTCCGACCCCAAAGCCAATGTCAAGTCCTCCCAGCAGTAACTCCTCCGATATTGCAACCCTTCGTCCTTGAGCTAGTTTGTCTATTTGCTGTTTGCATTCCGTGGCAGAAAATTCGAATGTATCAGGTTTAATCAATAAATCAAATACTTGTGGACGATTAAGGAAAAAACATCCCTCAAGATTGGGAAACAGGTTTTTTTGTAGCCATTTTGTACCTGTTTTTGGGTAGCCTATGTGAATTATTGGACTGCTAATCATAAGAGGTACCCATGTTCTTTGAGTTTTTCGTAACTAACCCTTCTCGCAAGCTTGTTGTTCGATTCTGCAAAAGTCTTCCTGAAGTATTCAATATCCTTATTGTCTAATATGTTCTGATATTTGGCGTAATTACCAAATATTCTGAATTGATTAAATGGCTTAATTAATCTGTTAATAATACCAACAAACTTTGGCAGCTTTAGAACCATTCTTTTCCTTCCAATAGGCTTTGCATGGAATAAATTTAAGAAACGGATAAGGGGTATAAACCCTACTCGTAAACCTCTATTTACAATATTAAAATCTAATGTATCAACATCTACCTCAAAGCCGTAAAGGTTACAGAAGGACTCAATAAAGCCTCTAGGGTTCTTCACAAAATCTTCAAAGAAAAAGATATACACGTTCTCTTTCCCAAATAGCTTGTCATAGTACGATATTAGCCCATCAAAAAGTAAATGATTACAAGAAAAATGGCTGTTGTAAAGGAAATGCTTTACGCTATACGTTCCCCCGTTTTTAATATACTGCTGGTAAGCTGATGCGGCAAGACTTTGCTGGTTTCTAATGAAGATTAATATCTTTGCGGCAGGGAATGCCATTTTTATTTTATCTGCACAAGTTTTTGAGATAGTTCCGTTATGCCATCCATAGTTTATTGGAGTGGAAAGCAGCTCAGAACTAAACAAATATCTTGATGCCTCCGTATAACACTGCAAGTGTTGATATATATCTTCTGGATTGAATAGAAAGGCATCACTCTCAAAGAAAAACCGACCAGTTTCCCTGTTGCCTATGTATTGAAACTTTTTTATATTAGGGAATAGTTTCTCTTGTAGCCAAGTAGAAGCTGTTTTTGGGTACCCAATATGGAAAAATACCTCCATGATTTGATGTAATGCCTTAAATTGTTGATGTAAAACTACATTATTATTTTTAAAGGGAGCTATATTTGTTATTGCAAATAAAAAAATAAGATGAGACGAATACTTTTACTTTTTGTTGGTTTACTATTCTTCGCAAACCTTTTTGCTCAAAACTGGGATTGGGCTTTGCATGTAAAATCAACTGGCGATAATACAGAAGTTGTTGATGTCGTTCGGGATGGTAATTTCCTATATACATACGGAATATTCAGGGGTACACTAACCCTTGGCGGGGTTGAGTATCTTTCAACAGGAAGCAATGACCTGTACCTGGTAAAAACAAACCTCGATGGTGAAATACAATGGGTAAGGGTTGCTGGAAGCACCGGCAATGAGTTGGCATCCCATGTGAGAGTCGATGAATTGGGCAATGTTTATATTTCCGGTGGATTTCAAAACACTTGCAATTTCGATGGTCAAACTATTACCAGCACGGGTGGTTTCGATGGGTTTATTGCTAAGTATAAGTCAGATGGAACAATTCTGTGGGCAAAGAATATTGCCTGGGGGGCGAATAACGACAGGGTCACGGGTATGGCCGTTCGTAGCGATGGTGCCATTTTTGTAACAGGTCTTTTTATAAGCGATGTCACCATTGGCGATGGAATAATCAATGATTCTTACAATGCTGGGGCAAATCCCCGTCGCATGTTTGTCGCCTCGTTCAATACTGATGCTTCATATAATTGGTCGGTAGAATTTGCCAATACTGGCAGCCAAACAATCTTTCGTGCCCTTGCCCTTGCCGATGACAATTCTATCTATTTAGGGGGAGCCAATAATGGCACTATTACCATAGGGGGGAGTGGTTACACCACCAGGGGTAGTGGTGATATTATTTTAGTGAAACTTAGTTCAAGTGGTGTGCCTCAGTGGGTTCGTACTGCAGGTGGAGGTGGCACTTCCGACGACCAGTTGAACTCCATAATTGATTATGATAATAATGTTTATATTATTGGGTATGTTCAAAATGCTGGAAATATTGATAAGAATGATATCGATCCCCCTGTATCGTATTCTGCAAGCAGTGTTGATATTATTACAGCTCGTTACAATTCTGAAGGAACCTTAATATGGCATACAGTAATTGGAGGTTCTGGTGCTGACAGCGGATATGGCATTCAGATACACGAAAATATAATGGTATGTTCGGGGTACTTCTCCAACTCGGTTTTATTTAATAATACTACCATAACATCTGGTGGTGGTAACGATGCTGGTTTTTTTGTTTTCGATATTGATGGGAACCCCATTACTGCTGGTTCGGTTTCGGGCACAGCAGAAGATAGAGGACAAGCGGTTGTTTATGATGGGGATGGAAATACATATATAGGCGGTTATTTTAGGTCAGCAAATTTATCAATTGGTACTCTCGATCAACTAAATAATACATACTCAACTTTCTCAGACGGATTTGTTGCCAAATACCAAAACCCTTTCTCCGCCGTATTTAACCATAAGAAAAATCTTACCTGCCATGGCTCCAATGATGGCGAACTTACAGTTACCACTTACTTTGGTACAGCCCCATACACCTATGTTTGGCGTAAAGATGATGTGGTTGTCCCGGCACTTACCGAAGCATCTGCAACCGACCTTGAACCAGGTGTTTATAGGATCACCGTTACCGACTCAAACGATAAGGAGGCCTCAACCACATACACCATTACTCAACCCACTGCTATTACAACTGGCACACCCAATATTACTAACGTAACGTGTCCAGGGGGTGATAATGGTGCAATTGACATCCACCCTTCAGGTGGTACAGGAACGCTCACCTACTTCTGGACAACCGATAATGGATTCGGTCTGGTGGCAACCGACGAGGATCAATCTGGCCTAATAGCTGGAACATACTGCCTTTGTATTACCGACGAGAATGGTTGTCAGTTTAATGATACTTACACTCTCACCGATCCCGATGAGATTGTTATTTCAGGCTCTGTTACCAATATTACAAATCCGGGCAACAATGGCGCTGTAAACATTTCAGCTGTAAGTGGTGGAACCGGAGCTTTTCCGGGCGATTTTTCCTTTAGTTGGGTAGGGCCAAATGTTTACTCTTCCACAGATGAGGATATTTCCGGACTTAATGACGAAGGGAATTATACAGTAACCGTAACCGATGGTGCAGGCTGTACTCAAGATAAATCCTTTACAGTTGTTGACGAGCAGTTTTTTAGCATCTGGATCTCATCTAAAACCAATGTGCTTTGCAACGGCGACAATTCAGGATCAGCAACTGTTAGCTATTTTAAACCCGATGGATTTCCTGATAATCCTATAACCTATAGTTGGACTTTAAGCACAGGTGGCGATGTCCTTTCTACAACTGCAACAGCTTCTGACCTATTGGCTGCAACATATAAAGTTGTTGTAACTTATGATGACGACAGCGATCCATTAACGGATAATGAACACATAATTGATAATATTGAAATAACCCAACCAACAGCAATTACAGGAGGTGTAACACCCACCGCGGTAACGTGTTATAACGGATCAAATGGTAGCGCAACACTTTCTCTATCAGGGGGAGTTTTGCCATATTCATATGTGTGGAAGGATGTCTCAGATGTTCAGATTGCCACATCAAAAGATATTACAGGGCGAACAGCTGGAATCTACACCGTTTATGTAAAAGATGCGAATCTTTGTGAGGCCTCATTCCCAACAACAATAACCCAACCCGATGATATTGCTATCACCATAGCCGAAACACCAGTTACTTGCTATGGCGGAAGCAATGGGGAATTATCAATAACCGGTATTACGGGTGGTAATGGCGGGTATACCCAGGTTTGGTCCAATACTCTAACCTCATCAACAATTACTAACCTCAAGGCTGGCAATTTCTCAGTAACCGTAACCGATAGTAAGGGGTGTAAGAAGTCAAAAGCCGCCTCGGTTTCTCAGCCAGACCAAATTTCGGCAACTTTTCCTGTTACAGAACCAAGTTGCAATGGCGGTAGCAATGGTAGAATCGACATAATTGGTGTAGCAGGAGGCTCTAACTCGGGGTACGAGTATTCAATTGGAGGCGGAGTCTACCAATCAAATAATTTTTTCACTGGCTTAACAGCAAGCATTTACACCATTTCTATTCGCGATGATGTTGGATGCTCAAGATCCTTCAATGTTACCGTTGGCGAGCCGAGCGCATTGTCAGTTTCTCATCTAGAGAATAAACCAACGTGCCCAGAATCAACAAACGGAAGCATTGGCTTAACTGTTTCGGGCGGAACGGGGACAAAAACATATTTTTGGACAGGCCCAAGTATAACTGTGCCGGCACAAAAGGACCAGTCAGGGTTAGGCATAGGTGATTATTTTGTGAGAGTAACCGATGAGAATAGTTGTTACCTCGATTATCCAATTACTCTTGAGTCAACTAATGTGTCACCTAATGTTTATAATGTAACCGGTGGAGGTGAGTACTGTTCGGAAAGTGATGGAGTTGCTGTTGGTCTCGATGGGTCGCAATCTGGAGTGAATTATCAGTTAAGATTAAATTCAAGTGATACTGGTAGCCCAATTCCAGGCACAGGCAGTACCATTAGTTTTGGAAATCAAACTGGAGCGGGAACATATACTGTGGTTGCTACCAATTCAACTACTGGCTGTACCATTGGGATGAGTGGAGGTGCATTGGTTTCCATAGAGCCAACTCCAGTTGCGGGCTCACTTACAAAAGATCCTAGTGTTGATAATATTTGCGAGGGAACGGTAGTTTCAGCCTCGCTAACTGCAGGATCAGGTGGAAATGGTACGGATGAACTTCAGTCTAGAACTAGTAGCGATGGTGTAATCTGGACTGATTGGCAAGCTTATACGTCTGGTTCGGATATTTTAACTGCGAATGTAAAACAGGTACAAATACGAACTCGTCGACTTGCCGATTACTGTAGCCCTTCTGCATACACTACTGTAAGCTGGCTGGTGGAGGAAACCCCTGTATCGGGTTCATATGCAAAAACACCCAATCTAGCGAATGTTTGTGAAGGTTCTTTAGTTTCTGCTAGTTTAAATGAAAGTTCTGGAGGCAATGGGACAGATAAGGAGGAGTATAGGGTTTTTGATGGTATGAGTTGGTCAACGTGGACTAGTTATACTTCGGGAAACAATATTAATACCACAGGTAAAGCCAAGGTGGAGATTCGCTCGCAAAGATTAGCCGATTACTGTAGTCCATCGGGCTATGTAACGGTTACTTGGGATATTGAAACCACTCCAGTTAGTGGAAACCTGGCCAAGACACCCGATGCAACCAATATCTGCGAGGGCACCTCAGTTTCAGCCACATTAACCGCTGGCTCCGGTGGTAACGGCGTCGATGAGCTGGAGTCCCGCACCAACGGTGGAACTTGGACAAGTTACACGTCGGGAAGCTCTATCCCCACCGCAGGTGTAAGCACCGTGGAGATCCGCACCCGCCGTATGGCCACCTACTGCAGCCCTGCCGATTACAACACCGTTAGCTGGACCGTGGAGGCCACCCCGGTTTCGGGCACGCTGGCCAAAACGCCCAACCTCGCAAATATCTGCGAGGGCACATCAGTTTCCGCTACGTTTACTGTAGGCTCAGGCGGCAATGGTGTCGATGAGCTGGAGTCCCGCACCAACGGTGGAACTTGGACAAATTACACGTCTGGCAGTTCTATTCCCACCGTAGGTGTAAGCACCGTGGAGATCCGCACCCGCCGCATGGCCAGCTACTGCAGCCCTGCCGACTTCAACACCATAAGTTGGACCGTGGAGGCCACCCCGGTTTCGGGCACGCTGGCCAAAGCACCCGATGCAACCAATATCTGCGAGGGCATACCCGTTTCAGCCACATTAACAGTTGGCTCAGGTGGTAATGGCGTCGATGAGCTGGAGTCCCGCACCAACGGCGGAACTTGGACAAATTACACGTCGGGAAGTTCTATTCCCACCGCAGGTGTAAGCACCGTGGAAATCCGCACTCGTCGCACGGCCAGCTATTGCAGCGCTGCCGATTACAGCATTGTAAGTTGGACTGTAGAGGCCACCCCGGTTTCGGGCACGCTGACTAAAACGCCCAACATCGCAAATATCTGCGAGGGCACCTCAGTTTCAGCCACATTATCGGCTGGCTCAGGTGGTAACGGCGTCGATGAGCTGGAGTCCCGCACCAACGGTGGAACATGGACAAATTACACGTCGGGAAGTTCTATTCCCACCGCAGGTGTAAGCACCGTGGAAATCCGCACTCGTCGCACGGCCAGCTATTGCAGCGCTGCCGATTACAACACCATAAGTTGGACCGTGGAGGCCACCCCGGTTTCGGGCACGTTAGCCAAAACGCCCAATACCGCAAATATCTGCGAGGGCACCTCAGTTTCAGCCACATTAACCGCTGGCTCCGGTGGTA
>CAZBBA010000002.1:0-80651 GCA_964490015.1 uncultured Rikenellaceae bacterium | reverse complement strand
TAAGTTGGACCGTGGAGGCCACCCCGGTTTCGGGCACGTTAGCCAAAACGCCCAACATCGCCAATATCTGCGAGGGCACATCCGTTTCAGCAACATTATCGGTTGGCTCAGGCGGTAATGGCGTAGATGAGCTGGAGTACCGTACCAATGGAGGAGCATGGACAAATTACTCGTCTGGTAGTTTAATCAGCACAACAGGGCTAAACTCAATTGATATTCGTACCAGAAGAACAGCTGATTACTGCTCTGATGGCGTTTATAATATAGTTTCTTGGAATATTGATCCACAAACCATTGGTGGTTCTGTATCGGGAGAAAAAACAGTATGTAATGGTAGCACAAGTGGAGTATTAACACTAAGTGGTCATATTGGTGATGTGATTAGGTGGGAGTCTTCAGCCAATACTATAGCTTGGACAACAATAAGCCATACCTCAGAAACATACACATCAGGAGTTCTAACCCAAACAACCCATTTTAGAGCTGTAGTAAAGAGTGGTGTTTGCGATGAGCAGGCTTCGGGTTTTGTAACTATTTACGTTGATCCCGCAACTGTTGGTGGTAGTGTTTCGGGTGGTGCACCTGTTTGTGAGGGTGATGCTAGTCCTGAAATATCATTATCGGGTCATGTAGGATCAATTGTTAGGTGGGAATCTACAGCAGATGGTTTAACTTGGAGCCCCATTATTCATACGGCCATTACCTATACACCAGGAATTCTTTCTTCTACAACTCAGTATAGGGCAGTTGTTCAGAGCGGTGTTTGTGAGGAGCAAAATTCATTATCAACAACCATAACAGTTAACCCGCTACCCACGGTTACTGCACCTGCCGATTTTGCCGTTTGTTCTGGCGAGTCTGTTACACTTAGTGGAGCAGGCAATGCCAATTCCTATAGCTGGGATAATGGTGTGACAAATGACGTAACTTTTACCCCCACCGAGACTAAAACCTACACGATAACGGGAACTATCACAGGCACAGGTTGCCAGAGCACCGATCAGGTAACGATAACTGTTAACCCGCTGCCCACGGTAACCGCCCCCGCCGACTTTGCCATCTGCACCGGCGAGGCAGTAACCCTGACTGGAGCAGGCATTGCCGACACCTACACCTGGGATAATGGCGTAAGCAATGGCGTAGCCTTTACGCCGACAGAAACCAAAACCTACACGGTAACGGGGACTATCACCGCAACAGGCTGCCAGAGCACCGATCAGGTCGTTATAACGGTTAACCCGCTGCCCACGGTAACCGCCCCCGCCGACTTTGCCATCTGCACCGGCGAGGCAGTAACCTTAACCGGAGCAGGAACTGCCGATACCTATACCTGGGATAATGGCGTGACCAACGGCGAAGCTTTTACCCCTACTGAAACCAAAACATATAAGGTTACTGGTGTTATTACTGAAACAGGTTGTGAATTAACAGATGAGGTTACCATTTATGTTGATCCTCAAACCCAACCAGGTGTTGTTGGAGGAGGATCTGTGATTTGTTCTGGTAGCATTAGTGGACTGTTAACCCTTGAGGATTATTTGGGTGATATTATTCGATGGGAAAAAGCCATTGCACCTTTCGACGCGTGGATACCTATATCAATTACATCTTCTACATATACAAGCGGAACGCTAACCGAAACTACCCGATTTAGGGCAATAGTTAAGAGTGGTGTTTGCGAAGAGTTGCCTTCCGAATTTACGGAGGTAGAGGTAATTCAATCGATTGGAGGAGAAATTGTTGGAGAATCGCTTGTTTGCCATGGTACAACCAGCGGATTGATGACCCTTCAGGACTTTGAGGGTGCGATACTGCGCTGGCAGTATAACGATACTGGCGATAACCTACAGTGGAATAATATTCCGGGGACTGAAGGTTTAACCTCATACGAGAGCAGTCTGCTTACCAAACCCACCGCCTTTAGGGTTCGGGTTAAGAATGGTAGCTGTGCAACCGTAAATTCCGAGGTGTTTAATGTGGATATTGAACCCCTTTCGGTTGGAGGCGATGTGATTGGTGGCTCCGAGATTTGCGTTGGACAAACAAGCGAAATCCTTTCCCTTACAGGGCAACTTGGCGATGTGGTAAGATGGGAGTCATCCATAAACAATGGTGCAACTTGGATAGAAATCGCGCATAATGGAACAACTTTTACAAGCGATGAATTAGTTCAAACTACACAGTTCCGGGCAGTTGTTAAGAATGGCGTTTGCAACGAGGTTGCATCCAATCCAACTACTGTAATTGTTAATCCACATCCCGTTCCAGTTATTTCAAGTACGTCCAGTCTTTCGGTTTGCGCAAGCGATCCGGTTGCGGTAGGATTAACTGTTGATATTGCCGATGCTTTATCATATCAGTGGTTGCTCAATGGTATGCCAATACTCGATGCAACTACACGGAATTATACTGTAGTTGAGCCCGGCGTGTATTCGGTTGAGGTTGATGTTAAGGGATGTTTGGGTATAAGCAATGAACTTTCGGTGGTCATTGTTGATAATCCTGAACCCTTAATCCTAACCGATGATCTGCTGTTCTATTGCGAGGATGAGAGTATTAACGTAGAACTATCATCGAGCATTGCCGATGCCGATACATATCAGTGGTTGCTAAATGGCGATCCTATTCTTAATGCAAATTCCAACTCCTATACTGCCACTCAAGTTGGTGTATATTCCCTTGGCGTAGTTGTAAATGGATGCGTTGGCTTAAGCGATGAGATTGAAATTGTTGTTAATCCTCTTCCTGTTGTTAACGCTCCTGCCGATTTTGAGATTTGTGGAGGCGAAAGCGTTACTCTTGTTGCCTCCGGCAATGCAAATGAGTATAGTTGGAATAATGGTGTTGTAGATGGAGTTTCGTTTACTCCAACCGAAACCAAAACCTACACATTAACTGGTACCATATTCGAAACAGGTTGTGCTTCATTAGCAGATGTTACGGTAACTATCAAACCATTGCCGCATGCAACTATTAGCTCTCTTTACAATCTCAATGTTTGCGAAGGTGATGAAATTGATATTACGTTTACCGTCGATATAGAAGATGCTGATGCATACCAGTGGCTTCACGATGGGCAACCCATAGATGGTGCAATAACAGAGGAATTTGTGGCAACACAATCTGGAGATTATGCCGTGGAGGTTACCGTTAACGGTTGTTCAGGCACAAGCAACGTGTTAACCGTTTCTGAAATTGATAGACCCGAACCTGTTGTTTCTGCCCTTTCGAGTTTAACTATTTGCGAGGGTGAGGCCGTAAACGTTAATCTAACGGTAAACATATCAAATTCAGATTCATATCAGTGGTTGATCAATGGCACTCCAATAACTGGTGCTAATATTATGGACTATACCGCAACGCTCGAGGGCTTGTATTCGGCCGAGGTCGTTGTAAATGGCTGTTCAGCCACTAGCAATGAGTTGTTAATCGCGGTTACTGAGAATCCAAAACCCATAATCTCAACTATCGACAGGATTACTTTCTACGAGGGTGAACTAGTAAGCGTTGCATTTGAGGTTGATGTCGAAAACGCCGATGCATATCAGTGGCTTCTCAATGGTGATGAGATTGCTGGTGCTAATCAGCCTGATTATAAAGCAAATCAAACTGGTAAATTCTCTGTATTGGTAACCGTTGACGGCTGTTCTGGCGTGAGCAACGAGATTGAGGTTGTTCAGGTTGAGCAGCTAGTTCCTACTATTTCCACGCTCGATCCTCTTACCTGGTGCGAGGGCGAAGTAATTACTGTGAATTTTGAGGTTAGTGTTGCCAATGCCCATTCCTATCAATGGTACAGAAACGATGTGGCAATCGAGAATGCCCAAAGTGCAACCTATATCGCCAACCTCGACGGAGAGTATAAAGTTGAAGTTTCACTGGGCGAGGAGACCGCTTTCAGCAACGTGCTCGAAGTTGTTGTAACTCCAAAACCGACTCCAATAATTAGCACAATCGATCCCATTTCCTGGTGCACAGGAACATCAATAAGTGTTAATCTAGTTGTCGATATATCAGATGCATCCGCATACCAGTGGACTCTTAATGATGTTGATATCGATGGCGGAACCTCCGCTGGCTATACAGCAGATAGCCCTGGTGAGTATTCGGTTCGGGTTGTGGTTAATGGATGCGAGGGTGTTAGTAATTCAATCACTATTGTTGAGGAAGACGAACTACACCCAATTGTATCAGCCTTAAGCGCAACAGAACTCTGTGAGGGTGATGAGATAAACGTTACCCTAACGGTCGATATTACCACAGCCGATTCGTATCAGTGGAAGCTCAATGGTGCTGAAATCGAAAATGCAACGCAATCGACATATATTGCAACACAAGCAGGAATTTATTCTGTCGAATTGGTTGCTGGTGCATGTTCTGGCACAAGCAATAGTGTCACAATAGCGATAAATGCTATTCCTGAACCTGTTATCACTACCGACGACAAGCTTGTTTGGGGCGATGGCGAGACTATTGCTGTAACCTTTACGGTTGATATAGATAATGCCGATGCATACCAGTGGCTACTCGATGGTTCGCCAATTGTCGGTGCGATTACTAATAGCTACGAGGCCGATCAACCAGGCGAGTACAGCGTACTTGTTACAAAAGCTACCTGTGAGGGCGAAAGTAATAAGCTCAAAGTAGAGGTTTCGACAACACCTCACTATACGGTAACTTTCACGGTGCAGAATACAAGCGGTGCTCCGGTTGAGGGAGCAGAGATTACTGTTAACGGGTTTAACCCAGTAGTATCAAATACAACAGGAGTGGCCACAATACAACTTCCCGATGGATCTTATAGCCTAGCTGTGAAGAAGACCGATTATAACGATTACACTTCAGATTTCACCGTTGATGGACAAGACAAAGAGGTAAACATTAGCTTGATTGCCGTAAGTGCACCACTTGATGAGCTAACGCAGATAATCTTGTTCCCCAACCCATTCAATCACGAGATTAGAATCTCGAACCCACAAATCGTTAACCGAGCCATAATTACCAATATGGCTGGCCAAAAAGTTTTGGAGGTTCAACTCGATGGAATGGATAGAATTCATACTCAAACGCTGCCTTCGGGTGTGTATCTGCTTCGTCTAATCACCAACGATGGCCGAAGCACCATATTCCGAATGGTAAAGGAGAAATAGTAGTTTTTTTATATAGCAGAAGCCCCGTTAATAGGGGCTTCTGCATTTATTGGTCAATACATTGGCCGTTCGCTTTGGCGTTTGAAACTATTGCTCTATTTTTACCGCTACAAATCACCCCTCACAATATGAATGTACTACTGTTAGGCTCAGGAGGCAGAGAGAGCGCTTTTGCATGGAAACTACACCAGAGTCCACTTCTTACGAATCTTTTTATTGCGCCTGGAAATCCTGGAACCATTGAGTTTGGGACAAATATTGCTATCAATCCAACCGATTTCCAAAAAGTAAAAGAGGTTGTCTTGTCAAACGACGTGAAACTGGTTGTGGTTGGCCCCGAGGATCCATTGGTTAAGGGAATACACGATTTTTTTCTGCACGATGATGATCTTAAATGTATTCCCGTAATTGGGCCAACTAGAGCCGGTGCAATGCTTGAGGGGAGCAAGGATTTTTCAAAAGGGTTTATGACTCGTCATGGTATCCCAACGGCAAACTATAAGAGTTTTAATGTGAACCAGAAGGACGATGCACTACTGTTTCTTAAAACCCTTAAATCGCCCTATGTGCTCAAAGCCGATGGCCTTGCTGCAGGTAAAGGCGTTGTTATCTGCAACGAACTTTCCGAAGCCGAGCAAAGCCTAAATCAATTTTTTGATGGTGAATTTGGTGATGCCGGAAAAACGGTAGTAATAGAGGAGTTTTTGAGCGGCATTGAACTTTCGGTATTTGTTCTCACCGATGGTAAAAACTACGTTATTCTTCCTGAGGCCAAGGATTATAAGCGAATTGGAGAGGGCGATACTGGGCCAAATACAGGTGGTATGGGAGCCGTTTCGCCCGTTCCGTTTGCCAATGCTGAATTTATGGCTAAGGTTGAGGAAAACATTGTGAAGCCGACTATAGAGGGGTTGCATATTGAGGGAATTCCCTATGTAGGGTTTATTTTTGTTGGCCTAATGAATGTAGATGGAAATCCTTTTGTAATTGAGTATAATGCCCGCATGGGCGATCCCGAAACCCAAGTGGTTCTCCCTCGTCTTAAAACCGATTTCCTTGAGTTGCTCATAAAGGCTTCAACAGGGAATCTTGCTGATACAAACGTAGAATTTCATCCCCATACAACCACTGCTGTTATAATGGTTTCGGCTGGCTACCCTGGTGAATACCAGAAAGGAAAGGTGGTGAATGGATTGCAGAGCATCACCGAAGGAATTGTTTTTCATGCCGGTACAAGTATTAATTGTGATAATGAGTTGGTAACTGCTGGAGGTAGAGTATTTGCCTGTGTGGGAACAGCGTCAACTATATCATCGGCTCTTGATATTTCCTATGGATTGGTGAATTCGATCGATTTTGAGGGGAAATACTGTAGAAACGATATTGGTAAGGATTTGATTAATTATTTCTAGCCAGCAAGTTCTATATGCTACTACGATTCTTTAAAAGACCACTCCCGCGAGTACTAGTTGCCGTTATGCTCTCGGGAATATTACTGTGGTTAAAAGGCCTCTTAAATGCTAGAACTGGCTTTGTTGATTTTGGCTCATACCCAATGCCGCTTTTTAAATTGGTGTCTTTCGTTATAGGCGATAATTTTCTTGCCTCAAAAGTTATTACACTACTGGTGGTTTCTCTTATTGGTCTTTATCTTGTTCAGGTAAACACCCGCCACATGCTGCTCCGGCAGCGTACCTATTTACCTGCACTGTTCTACATTCTTCTTGCCTCGGCTTTTATACCATTACAAACACTCAATCCAGCAGTATTTGCTGCGCTACTAATGGTTGGTGCTGTCGACAATCTATTCTCAGCCAATATTGGCAATCGGCCTTTGGATAAAATGTTTAAGGCAGGTTTTCTCGTCTCGCTAGCAACACTGTTTTATCTGCCTTCAGCAGTTATGATGATAGTGCTATTTTTTTCAATTGTAGTTCTTAATCAAGTTGGAGTTCGACCCTGGTTATCGACTCTTTTTGGATTTGTTGCTCCCTGGTTTTTTGTTGTCTTTTATAACTATTTTTTTTTCGATGATGTGGATGGTGTTTTGCAGGCTGTATTATCCGCGACAGGTTCCCTTAATGTTTCCTTTTTCTTTAGTGGATTGGCTTACATGCTACTTTATGGGTTTTTAGCACTTCTGTTGGTTGTAGGTGTATTGTCTCTAATGATTTCTCTTCCAACGCAGAAAATCATTATTCGTAAGCACAACACCATTCTGCTTTGGATTTTGGTATGGTTCGGGTTGTTAACCATTTTCCCTCTTTTTCGATCATCAGAGGTTCAATATCTGATTGCGATACCCATCTCCTTTCTTTTATCAAACTATTTTTCAATGGTTCGAAGCCGGTTTTGGGGTGAAGCCCTTTTCTTAACTCTACTGATCCTGGTGGTTGTTGTGCAAGTGTTTGCTCCATAAAAAAAAACCTGCGAATAGCAGGTTTTTTTCTACTTCTGTATCTTTTATATTATCAACATTGCATCGCCGTAGGTGCCAAACCTGTACTTTTCCGATATGGCTAACTTGTAGGCATCGAACAGGAAATCATAGCCAGCAAAAGCCGAAACCATCATAAGTAGTGTTGAGAGAGGCAGGTGGAAGTTGGTCACCATCGCATCGGGTACGCTAAAATCGTAGGGCGGAAAGATGAACTTATTGGTCCACCCCGAAAAGGGCTTTAGATACCCATCGGTCGAAACGGAACTTTCCAGAGTTCTCAGAACGGTTGTTCCAACTGCACACACCCTTCGGCGGTTTTCCTTTGCCGCATTCACAATCCTTACCGCATCGTCGGGGATGTTGATTTGTTCCGAGTCCATCTTATGCTTGGTCAAATCCTCAACATCAACACTACGGAAGTTGCCAAGACCCACATGAAGAGTTATCTCTGCAAAATCGATGCCCCTGATCTCCATCCTTTTTAACAACTCACGACTAAAGTGAAGACCAGCTGTTGGGGCAGCCACAGCACCCTCGTGCTTGGCAAAAATTGTTTGGTAGCGCTCTTTGTCCTCGGGAGTTACCTCGCGTCTAATAAACTTGGGTAGCGGGGTTTCGCCCAAGCGGTAAAGTGTGCTCTTAAAATCATCGTAGGAGCCATCAAAAAGGAAACGAAGGGTTCTACCACGGCTTGTAGTGTTGTCTATTACTTCGGCAACAAGCACATCATCATCACCAAAATACAATTTATTGCCAATTCGGATTTTTCGAGCTGGATCAACAAGAACATCCCAGAGGCGCTGCTCCTTGTTGAGTTCTCTAAGCAAAAAAACTTCAATCTCTGCCCCTGTTTTCTCCTTGTTGCCGTATAATCGAGCTGGAAACACCTTGGTGTTGTTAAAAACCATCACATCGCCATCATCAAAGTAGTTAATGATATCTTTAAATACTTTGTGTTCAATCTTTTTGGTTTTCCGATCCAATACCATTAGGCGTGATTCATCGCGATTCTCGGAAGGAAATTTTGCTATAAGATCTGGTGGTAAATTAAACTTGTACTGGGATAACTTCATCGAAAAAGAATTTATATTGGAGTTTGCAAAGGTAACTACGATTATACGTTTTGGTTCATGTAACCAAATTTTTTTTTTGAAATTACATTGATTACTAGGAATATCTAGGAAAATCGGGCTGTTACGGGCACTGTGCACCTTATACGGGCGAAAGTGCAGTTGGTTACATTTCGGAAATAATTTTTTCGAATTCTTCTAAACCCATGGCGTCGTTAACCGATAATGTGCCTATGGCAGTGCGTCGAAGTTCCACCAGATGGGCACCTGAGCGCAGTTTATTTCCAAAGTCGCGAGCCAACGACCTGATGTATGTCCCCTTGCTACATTTCACAAATACTGTAACTCGGGGCATCGAGATGTCGATAAGTTTCATTTCATAAATCACAATGGGCGAAGGTTCCAGCTGCATGTCAACTCCCCGTCTGGCCAGCTTGTAGGCTCGGCCACCATTTACCATTTTGGCCGAGAAAAGTGGGGGTATTTGCATTTGTGGTCCTTCGAATCCTTGTATCACCTGCTCTATAACCTTCTTGGTGATATGTTCGGTGGGGTAGTGGTTGTCGATCTGCGTTTCTAGGTCGAACGATGGGGTAGTTGAACCCAACTCAAAGGTGGCAATGTACTCCTTCTCACGATCCTGAAGCTGGGGAACCATTTTTGTTGCCCTACCAACACAAACAATTAGCAAACCTGTAGCTAACGGATCGAGGGTTCCAGCATGCCCAACCTTAATCTTTTTGTACCCTAAGCGATGGTAAAGCAACGAGCGTACCTTGCTAACCAGATTGAATGAAGTCCACTCCAAGGGCTTGTCAAATAGCAATACCACTCCTTCTCTCCAATCAGTTTCCCTGTTAAAAGTATACTTCATTGTATGTTGTTAAAGAATATACGATAGGATGGACACTACTCCAACCACAGCGCAGTATATGGCAAACCCTGTAAGTTTTTTCTTTTTTATAAGCGATACCATCCACTTGCAGGCCAAAAAACCTACAATAAAGGCCGAAATAAAACCAACCACTAATGCCGTTGTGCCAGCACCTGCTTCCGATGAGAAATCGCCAGAAATTAAGTCCAAAAAGTTTGCTCCGAGTATTGGAATTAATACCATCAGAAACGAGAATCGGGCAACCTCATTGCGCCTTTTGCCAAGCATTAGCCCCGTAGCAATGGTGGCTCCCGAACGTGAAATCCCGGGAAGCACGGCAACAGCCTGCGCTATTCCAATAATAAGCGCATCAGAAAAGTTTATGTTCGTTTCCCGAGAACGCTTTATCGCCATCGAAAACCCAAGCAGAGTGGCGGTTACTAGTAGCATAAGCCCAACTAGCAAAAGGTTTCCAGTGAACAAACCCTCCACGCTATCTTTAAAAAATGCTCCTACAATCCCCACTGGTATCATGGAGAAGAGAATTAGCGCCACAAAACGGGTTTCCTCATTCCATTTGAACTTCAATAGACCATTGATCAGATCCAGAATATCATTACGAAATACAACAATTGTGCTTAGCACGGTTGCCCCGTGAACTGCAACTGAGAACGAGAGGCTTTCCTCAATCTCAACGCCAAGAAGTACCTTGCCTATCTCGAGATGTCCTGAACTGCTAACGGGCAAAAACTCTGTTAACCCTTGAATAATTCCAAGGATTAGGGCATGTAAAGTTTCCATTTCTAGGTAATTTGAAAATTGTTACTCTTGATCCGCCTTGGGCTTCTTCATAATGGCATAAATCTGGAAGATAAAGCCAAAAAGTACAATAATGGGGGCGAGGGTGATTCGCCTAAAGCTAAAGATGCTCTCGTTGAATACATTGGGATCGTCGGAGCCTCCGCCAATCATTAGAACAAAGCCAAACACAATTATTCCCAAGCCAATTATCATCAACTTAAAGTTCTCCTTTCCCAGGGGGAAAAGGTTTGTAACATCTTTTTCTTGCTGTTTGGGTTGCTTTTTCGACATACTATTGTAAGATTATTAGTTTAGTAGTAAAGCTCGTCAGCTCTTAGCTTTAAATACTTGCTAACAGCCATCGATGTTGATATCAGATTTATGATTACACCTAAAACGATTACTAGCCCAAAGATGGCCGAAAGCAGTTCAAGTTGCCTAAAGTTTATCACCTCGTAAAACTCGTTTTGTATTACATATACCACACCGCTAAGTAAACCCAAGGCAAGGAGCGATGCGTAAAATCCATGCAACATTCCTTTAACCAGAAACGGCTTTCGAATAAAACCCCAAGTTGCGCCAACCAATTTCATGGTGTTGATAATAAACCGCTTGGAGTAAACCGAGAGCCTTATGGTATTGTTGATAAGTACTACTGCAACGAATAGCATCAGCCCACTAAAGATTAGTAGTATGGCACCAATTTTTTGCACGTTTTCGTTTACCAGATTTACCAGCGATTTCTGGTAAAACACCTCTTTTACTGGTCGGTATGCCATCAGCTCGTCTTCAATCTTGCGGATGCTATCGGGATTGGCGTAATTCGCCTTTAGACGCACTTCGATGGACGAGGATAGGGGGTTGTATCCTAGGAATCCAATAAAGTCCTCTCCCAATTCCTGCTGAAGTTCCTTAGCAGCAATCTCTTTTGAGATGTATTCAGTTACCCTAACGTAAGGCGATGCATCGAGAGTTTTCCGTAGGAAATTGGCATCCACTTCTCTCACATCATCGTGAAGTATAACGGAGAATCCTATGTTTTCTTTAACGTAATCCGACAGCCTTTTGGCATTGAAGAGCAAAAGCATTAAAATGCCCAGCATAAACAAAACCAGAGAGTTGCTGATAATTGACGAGAGGTAAGAACTTCTCAGTCGCCAGTTTGAACCTGTTTTTTTGGCTTTCATAGTGGGTGCAAAGTTAGCTTAACAATCGAAAAATGATGCAACTACGGTTGTTAATTTTCCGTATTCCAATTTTTGTACACACCAAAACCAGCCCAACCCAAAGCAATTAGAATAATAAGTAGCGATGAAACCAGATCCACAGCAAAACCTGTGTTAAACATTTTGGGCCTAAACTCGAATACAACCTCGTGCTTCCCAGCAGGGAGCATAGCACCCCTAAGCAGATAGTTAACCCTAATGTGCTCTAACTCCTGCCCATCGATGGTAACAACCCATCCTACGGGGTAATGGATTTCGGAGAACACTGCAAATCGATCATTTTTGAGGTTGTAGCTGTAGGTTAGCCTATTGGCTCTATAGTCAACCAGCATGATGGTATCGCTATCAGCAGGTATTGGGTAGTAGTTTTGTACACTAGCAGCAAATCGTTTATCGACAATTGCTGTTGTTGATGGATTGAATGAGTTAAGGGCTGCAATTTCCTGATCGGCGTTATCCACAAGTTGAATGGTGTCTACAAACCAAACATTCCCCAATGCTCCCCGATTAAAAAGGGCTACGGGGCCCTGCTCGCCGGCATCTATCACGTATCGCGTGTTCAGCATGTTTATCACATTCAGGTTGCCCTGCGTGATATGGTAATCAATTAGCTCCTGATATCTTCGGAGTTTCGCTCCATGGTATCCACCTATCGATTTGTGGTAGAATGAAGTGCTGGCATCATTAAAGGTGCTAACTGTTCGGTTATAAACTCGGAAGTATGGCGTTGGATCCGAAAGAATTTGTCTGTCGGCATTTGTGGGGGTGAAAGGCATTTCGGCCTTCGACTGGGGAACAAAGTTGTCGCTGTTAAGGTAACGGCGATTCACTGTCCACATATCGGCAAGAATTAGTACACCAAGGATTGCAATGGTAGGAACCAATTTTATTTTTTTGATTTGATACACGTAAATTGCGCCGGCTGATAGCAAAATAAAAACCAGCGAGCGAATGGCATCGGCCCTAAGCATGGATTGCCTGTCGAGTCGAATGGCTTCGAACATTTCTGCTGGGTAACCCGAGGCAATGTAATGCTGATCAACATCGGCTTCGAAGCTGAAAAGTGCTCCTCCAAAAACCACAAAGAAAAGGCAAATTCCTCCAGTAATCCCCGCAGCCCATTTCAAGCCTTGCATGAATTTCTCCTTTGAAATCTTACCTTCGAAAAGTTCTTTTAGCCCAAGAATTGCAATAAGAGGCATCGTGAACTCGGCAATAAAGAGGATCATGGAAACCGTTCGGAACTTGTTGTATCCAGGGAAATAGTGAAGGAACAGATCGGTGAGCGGCATAAAATTTCGTCCCCACGCCAACATAATGCTGAGAAGGGTAACGCCAAGTAATGCCCATCTAAGATTTCCACGCAAAAAGAATAGCCCCAAAACAAAAAGAAACACCACAATTGCTCCAATATATACCGGGCCTGAGGTTACCGGTTGTGGACCCCAGTATCCGGGAAGTTGTTGTACAATAGCTCGCGCTTGTGCAGGCGGAACTCTGTTTTGAGTTAAGAACTCGTAAATATTGGAATTGGTTCCGAAATCGCTGGCTGATGCTCCTCCCATTAGGTTTGGGATAAGTAAGTTGAATGTTTCAGCAATTCCGTAACTCCATGCAGTTGCATATTCCTTGTCAAGCCCTGAGGTTCTATCATCTTCGCGGGTTGATAGTTCAGTGGCTCCCCGAATGGAGTATTTGCCCGACTCGTAGGTGAAGTATAACCTCGAGAAGTTTGCTCCCGCTGCTAGCAAAGCCGCGATTACTAGTATGCCAACTGCTTTGCCGTATTTTGCGTATTCTTTTTGCTTTATTGCATCAACTAAGTAGGCAATGGCTATTGCAGCGCCAATAAATGCTGCATAGTAGGTGATTTGAACGTGGCCAGCCTTAAGGTTTAGCCCAAGAAAAAGGGCAAACAGCGTAAATCCTCCCAGATACTTTCCTTTAAAGGCCAGGAAAACACCCGCTAACATTGGTGCTACATAAGCTATAGCGTGTATTTTGGCATTGTGCCCGGCTTCAATAATAATGAAAAAGTACGATGAGAATGCGTAAGCAAATGCTCCCACAATGCTTAGCCATGGGCTTACTCCAAGCGAAAGTAAGAGAATATAGAAACCAACAAGGGTTAAGAAGATATATCCTCCAGGACGTTTTACTAGTTTTGTAAGGTTGTCAACAGTTTCAAGAAGATTCCCGTTGAATTTTGTAGAAATTAAGTATGCGGGCATTCCGCCGAACATGGAGTTTGTCCAAAGGGGTTCTTCCCCAAACTGTTCCCTGTGCTCAATTACCTCTTGGGCCGATCCTTTGAACTGAATAATATCGTGCTGCGATATTCCTTTCCCCTGCAAAGCTGGAAAAAAGTAAAGGTTTGTGGCAATCAAAAAGGTAATAATGGCTACCAGATGCGGGACGATTTTCTTAAAGTTGGCTTTCATTGAACAATGTCTGTTAGTGGTGGATTATCTGGAGATCAAACAGCTAAAGGTATAAAGTTTTTAAAACAAATCTTTCTAAGGTCTTAAATGATGCGTTTTATGGCTTGTGTATAGAAATAAGCACCCCCGGGTAGACCATATTAAAGTCCAAAAATAACTGTTTTTGCCTTTATGTAATTTTAAAAAATGCAAAAAAGGCAATGTGGTTTTTCGGTAAAAAACTAAAGGGGTGAAACGAACACCCCTTTGCATTGATATGGTTCAGAATTGCTGATGGGCTTAAAAAAGCCCGTGGATTTGTGCGTCAATTTTATTGATGATTGAGCTTAAGTCGGCAGGATTATCGGAAAAGTTCAGGTTGTCAACTTCCACAATCAGCAAATTTCCCAACTTGTAGCTTTCAATCCACGCCTCGTAGCGTTCGTTTAGCCTTTGAAGATAGTCGATTCTAATACTTTTCTCGTAATCGCGTCCCCGTTTCTGAATTTGCTTTACCAAAGTTGGCACGGTTGCCCTTAGATAGATAAGCAGGTCGGGAGGTTGAATTAGCGAGCTCATGAGCGCAAAGAGGTTCGAGTAGTTGCTAAAATCCCGAGTAGACATAAGGCCCATGTCGTGGAGGTTGGGAGCAAATATGCGAGCATCCTCGTATATGGTCCGATCCTGGATTACCTGTTCACCCTTACGCCTAATCTCCACAATTTGGCTAAAGCGGCTATTTAAAAAGTAGATTTGTAGGTTAAAACTCCAGCGCTGCATATCCTCGTAAAAATCGTTGAGGTATGGGTTGTCGTCCACATCCTCATACTGAGGTTTCCAGTTATAATGCTTGGCTAGTAATCGGGTGAGGGTTGTTTTTCCAGAACCTATGTTTCCTGCTACGGCTATGTGCATAGTAATTAATTGTCTATGGTTTCTTTAGATTGAATAATGTTGGGCTTTAAAAGTACAAAACTAATTGGGTTTTCACCCACCCGTAGCAGTAATTTTTTCGCAAGTTATCAACTTGTGGCCATCAAAGCATTTGGCTTCACCGTTAATAATCAGCGGGAGCGAGTTGCAGCGACACATAAAATAAACGACAACTTTTGTCGGGTCAAGTAGCGCTCTTTTTTCTAGCAATCCGTTGTTTAAAACCCACAGGAAATTTGCATCAACCAAAAAGTAGCCATCATACAAAAGATTTAGCTCGTTCCGTTTTGCCCCGTAACTGTCGATTTGCAGAATGGATGCGTTGTTGATACCAAGGTATACATTATCATTTACCTCTCGCAGGCAGTTTGGATCATGCCAAGTGTTTACTCTTGTACTCTGAATAATTCTAGAGAACTGTGGATTGGTAAGCAAAAGTTCGCTACTCTCGCGGTGGTAAAGCCAAACTCCTCCTCGGCTCGAACGACAGGCGAGCGTAATTTCGCCTAAGGCGAGATCTTGTAAACTTATGGGCTCTCCAAGTGCAACTCCATTGGTATTTATGATTACCAAAGTTTGATGCTGATAGTAAAAAATCATAACCCTAAACGGGTCGGATGCGTCGATGCTTGTTGGCGATCCTAAAGAATGGTTATGGTAATTGGATAGAATTTTACCCTGCCCATCTACTTTTTGAACCGTTGACCCATTAATTACCCAAAAATCTTCGCTGGTTGGGAAATGCCTTCTTTCAACCACTTGACTATGTGTTGTAAGTGCAATCAGCAAGAATATATTCAGGCAGATTATGGGGTTAATGATAGAACGCATCAATTTTGGGTAGATATCATTTTAAGCAGTGCATCCACATACTCCCTGGTATTCGATAGCCGGGGAACCTTATTCTGTCCACCTAGCTTTCCTCTTTCGCGCATCCAGCTAAAGAAGGTGCCTGGTTGTAACGAGCGTACAATGGGCTCCGAGAGCGTAATTCCCTTGTATCGCTTTGCTTCGTAGTCGGAATTAATTGAGCAGAGCGCATTGTCGAGTGTTTTGGAAAAGAAGTTTAAGTCCGATGGCGCCACTTCAAACTCAATAAGCCACTCATGTGCTCCCTTGGCGTTATCGCCCATATAAACAGGCGCGGCAGTGTACTCATGGATGAGCGCACCCGTTTTCTCGCAGGCAATTCTTAGGGCTTTCTCGGCATTGTCAATTATGACCTCCTCGCCAAATGCGTTGATGTAGTGCTTGGTGCGTCCAGTAATTTTAATCTTGTGCGGGTATGTTGATGTGAACATCACCGTGTCGCCAATCATGTATCGCCATAGTCCCGAATTGGTGGTAATCACCATTGCGTAGTTTTTGAAAAGATCCACCTCGGCAATGGTGAGTGCTTTTGGGTTAGGCGAGCCAACCTGATCGAATGGGACAAACTCATAGAAGATGCCATAATCCAGCATTAGGAGCATGTCGTCGGTTTTGGGATCGTCCTGTATGGCAAAGAAACCTTCGCTGGCATTGTAGGTTTCCATGTAGTGCATGTTGGGCGAAGGTATCAACCTACGGAATTGTTCTCGATAAGGAGTAAAACTAACCCCTCCATGAGTGAAGAGTTCAAGATTTGGCCAGATTTCCAACAGATTGTTTTTGCCAGTATAGTCAATAATGTGCTTTATCATCACTAGATTCCACGATGGAACTCCAGCAAGGTTCGTTACGTTCTCCTTTAGAGCCTCCTCGGTGAGTTTTTCTAGCTTTGTTTCCCATTCGGCAATAAGCGCAACTTTTTGGCTTGGCGTTCTGATAAAGTCGGCCCACCAGGGGATATTCTCGATTAGTATTGCCGATAAATCACCATAGTACGACTGATTGCTAAAATTATCTACTTGATGGCTGCCGCCAAGGGTAAGCCCTTTCCCCTGAAAGATTTTTGTTTCGGGGTAAAGGTCGGTATACATTGCCAACACATCCTTTCCTCCACGGAAGTGGCATTCGTCTAACGCATCGCGACTAACTGGGATAAATTTGCTTTTGTCGCTTGTTGTGCCCGAACTTTTTGCAAACCATTTAATCTCGCCAGGCCACAGAATGTTTGCTTCACCCTTACGAAGACGTTCTACCCAGGGTTTAACTCCTTCGTAGTCGACAATGGGAACGTTTTGCTGGAATTGCGAGATAGTTTTTATATCGCTGAAATTATGCGCAATACCAAAGGCAGTATCCTTGGCTCGGCTGATCGAACTATGCAAAAGTTCTTCTTGCACCTCGCAGGGGAATCGGCGAAACAGATCAATCTGGTGTAATCGCTTAGTGTTTAGCCAGTTGATTATTGATGGCAATATAGGCATATACTTTACATTGTTGGGTGATTGAAAACAATGTAAAGGTAATAATATGGGGAGTGTTTACAACAGGTATGTTGTTGGGTTAAGTGTTAAAAAATGTGAGTTTTAAACTTTATACCTTCAGCAACCTGTTGGCAGCCAGCCTAAGATCATCCTCGCTTTTCCCAAAACAAATTCGAAGTCGTTGGTTATCCACGCTATCGTGATAGAAAAGGGAGAGAGGAAAAGCCGTTACTCCAGCATTTAGGGCAAGCCAGTTACAAAATTCAACATCGCGCTCCTGCGAGATTTTTTCGTAACCCATAACCTGGAAGTATCCACCTTGAGCGGGGAAAAGGGTAAATCGAGAGGCTTTCATATGCGTTGCAAACAGATCTCGTCGGCTCTGAAAATTGTTACGATATGGGGACCACAGGGGTTTATCCTTAAGGAAGTCGGCCAGCGCCAGCTGAATAGGAAGGTTTACGGAGTAAATCTGATATCGATGTACTTCCCTCAAACGCGCCGAAAGGTTTTCGGGGGCTAAGCAGTAGCCAATTTTCCAGCCCGGCACGCTTAATGTTTTACCCAAGGATCCTACAATTATGCTTCTTTCGGCTAACTTTGGGTAACGGGCAATGCTGAACATTGGCTGCTCGTCGAATACCACATCGGCAAAAGCCTCATCGCTGAGGATAAATATTTTGGTGCCGTTCAGGATATGCTGTAATTGTTCAAGCGACTCGTTACTCATTACCAATCCTGTTGGATTGTGCGGAGAGTTGAGGATGATGAGCTTTGTTTTGCTATTGATAAGTTTTGTTAGTGCACTCCAATCGATTGAAAAATCGTTTGGGTTAAGCTGAAAGAAAATGGGGCGAGCCCCTCGGGCTTCGATCGACGGTACATACGTTTCGAATGCGGGTTCAAAAACGATAACCTCATCGCCCTCTTTTACTAACGAGGAAATGGCGGTGTAGATTCCCTGAATTGCTCCAGCCGTGATGGTTACTTCCGACTCGGGGTTATAGTTGCATCCAAACTCGCTGTTATATCTTTGTGCAATTATTTTCCTCAATTCCAGCACGCCCTCACTGGGAGCATATTTATTTCGACCTTCGGATAAATGCTTAATCAGCGAGTTAAGCAACTCGGGTTCGCAGGGAAAATCGCTATGATCGTTCGACATGTTGACTGCCCCTGTTTCGTTTGCCATTTGAGCAAATTTAGAAACAAGGCCAAAGTACGGGCTCGTCACAGATATCTTAGCCATATAATGATTTCGGTTTTGTAAAAGTTTGCAAATATATGAAAATGACGAATCGAAAATCCAGAAATGCTCTTAAACTTGTCAAATGACATGCCATTTCATGGTATAGTTGCAAGTAGGTTTCAGAATTGAAGTGGTATAGAGGGATTATTCCTCAAAAACCTGATTAAGAATCGAGAGCGATTTAATGCTGTGAACGGCATCCATATGAAATGAGAAAAAGTTTAGGATATTGCTTAAGAACTCGTTTCGCTGCCGTCCGTTTAGCCTTACCTCACTGGCATTAGTGTAGGCTGTGTTTAGCGCTAACGATAAGATTTGACTTTGCTCCAAGTTGAAGAACATGGGGTGAACTGGTTCGTTTCTTACAAAAGAACCATTTTTATAGTCAAAGTATGGAGTTGATGTTGAGTAGTTTCCGCTTGGATAGAATCCAAGATATTTTGTTAGCTGAGATAGAAATATTAGATGGAAGTTGGAGGCTCCGTGTTCAATGGCATCGAGGGTTTGGATTGATAGCTCGAGGAACTGGAAAAGGCCAGGATTGCTTTCCTCTTCGCGAATGGTTCGATATATTATCTCTCCCACAAATAGGGCAATTGCACTCTTTACCGGATTTAAATGCAGCGCCATGTTGGTTTGCGAAACCGAAACCTCTTTTAGCTTACCAAGGGTTTGACTTTTTCCTGGATAAAAAACTATGTCGATGATATTGAGGGGTTGGAAGTAGATTGCCTTCTTTCCGGTTTTGCCCTTTCCGTATGCATTGTTAACCATAATGCTAACACGACCAAACTCTTGCGTATAAACGTAGGCAACCAGGCTGCTCTCGCCAAACCGAACGGTGTGTAAAGCTATGCACTTAGCCTTTTTTATCATTGAAGTGATATCGACTACTTAACGAAAAGAATTTTTCCAACGGCTGTTTCCTCTCCTTCGCTATCGGCGCAGAAAAATAGGTAAACTCCAGTGGCAACGCGATTGCCTTTAAGGTTACTCCCGTCCCATATGGCTTGTCCTCCTAAGCTAGTGGTTTCGTAAACAAGGTTTCCAGCCACGTCGGTTATCTTCACATTTGTCTTATCAACTAAACCTGTAATTGTAATGGGGCCATCGAAATTGGGACGAACAGGATTTGGGAAAGCGTACACCTTACCAAATTTTGAGCTAGGTTCTGTGGCAACCTCTCTGTACGATACTGTTCCCCGATCGGTTGCAAAAAAAACTTCGCCAGTTTTGGGGTGAATTCCAATGTGATTTATGTTATTTGATGGTAGCGGGCTATTCTCCTGAGTGAAATGATGAATCTGTTGGCTTCCATCAGCCGATTGCAGGTAAGCCCCCGAACGTTGGGTTCCAAACCATTTCCGATTTCCTCCATCAACAGCAATGGAAGTAATGGTTTGGGTGCTTAAAAGGTACGCAGCAAAGCCTTCAACTTCGTTGGGGATTTTTACGCGTTGAATCGAAAATTCTGAACCCTTAAATACTCGATGTGGGTTATAGCTTATAAGCACACCCTCGCTGGTGCCAACCCAAAGGTATCCATCCTTGTCGAATGCGATACTAATAACGTCGCTGGGAAGCGATTCTCCATCGGGGCTGGTAAGATTAGCCTTACGCGCGGTATGACTGCTCATTGTCTTAGGATTATCACCCGGATTAAGCACAAACAAACCTCCTCCCGAGGGGACTATAACCCAAAGATGGTCGCTCGGCGAGAGCACAATGTCCGACAGCCTTTGCGAGGAAATAATGTTTTCGTAAGGAAAACTTGTCCACGAGCCATCGGGCGTTCTAATGGATATAGGGTTTGGAACGCCAACATTGCTTGCCCATAAATTTCCTTTTGAGTCGAAAACTACACCCCCAATTCGGCAGTATGGGCCAGGAATAATAGTTTGAAGTGAGCTGTTTTCGGGGTTATAAACTTCATGTACCTGGCCATCGCGGTAAACAATTATGCCATTTCCCCAACTCGAAATAAAAAATTCGTTTTTGTTGAATGGGCTTAGGGTAATTCGAACAGCGTCAATAAAATCGAAATTTAGTATGCTGTTCCATCGGTTATTTGAGAGCTTATGAAATGTTAGCGGGTAGTAATAGTTCCCCCATGCCGATGTTCGTGCCCCACCCAGAATATATAAATCATCGGCCATTGGCATAACGTAATATGCTCTATTATTGAATGGGCCATTTGGGGAAACGATTCGCCATTTTCCCGATTGGTGTATCAACAAGCTAAGGTACAGGTCGGCAATAATTAAAGTGTTGTTATTGTCAATCACCGCAAAGTTTGGATAGAAAGATTGTTGGTTTTCGTATTCTGTTATGGTTTGAGGAGTTCCGGGAATATTTTGATACGTTGTAATCCCCTGGCGGCTACAGATTACTAACCGATTACTATTTGCCCAAAGGTTTCGAACCTGAGTGTACTGGGTGTTCAGCGTGGCCCAGTTAAAACCATCGTAAAACCAAACCACATCGGGCGTTGTGTCACCGGTGGACTGGTTCGCAAAAAGGTTACCAGCAAAAACTGCCAATGAATTATACTCGGCCGAAACCGAGGGAAGTCCAGTTACCAGACTCCAGCTATCGAAATGTATAAGCAGAGGATTGTTTACGTCGGCACTAAGAAGCCCTCGGTCGGTTGCAGCAAATATTTGATTGCCGTAAATAATGGTTTGATTTACCCAGCACTCGCTGCCTCCGCTGGCTATAAAGTAGGTGTCTTTTATTTCCAACTTTACAAGGTTCACCACAACAATTCCAAAGGCTGTCGATACGAAAAGTTGATCACGGTCATCGAACAAAAAGTGATTTATTTGTTTTGCTCCCTGCATCTGCTTTTGCTTGATAAAGGGTAAGTTGACGACTCTGTCCTTTAGAATAAGATCGATGTTTCCGTTTTCGTAGCCAATAGCAAGAATTTCGCTGCTAGAAGAATATGCTATTGTATTGATACCCACATCGCTTAATCCATTTACGGTTGTATATTTCCCTATGTGTCCATCGATAGGATTATACCAGAAAACGCCATTGGTCGAAGCAGCATATATTCGGTTAGGAGCAGGTGCTACAGCAATTAGTCCCCGAAACGAGTAGTGATCGCGCCATTTTCCAACACCAGTTTGACCAAATCCTGACGCCTGGCTCAAAAAAAGAAGTATGAACAGCAGGTTTTTCCTCATAATTTTAAAGTCCTTCATTTTTTATAAACCTCAAAAAATGTCAGATATTATGATTGGCACAAAAAAGGGTATAAAAAGCCATTCGGGGCTTTTTTAAAGTGTAAGCAGGAAATCGGTTAGTTTCTGCAGGGCAATTCCCCTATGGCTTATTCTGTTTTTGACAGGAAGATCCATTTGGGCAAATGTTTGGGAGTAACCATCGGGTAAAAAAACCGGATCGTAGCCAAACCCGGCTGTTCCTTTAAGTTCATCAATTATTTTCCCTCTTACAATGCCCTCGAACCTATATTCTTTACCATTCAGAATTAGCGACATCACGGTTCGGAATTGAGCGGCTCGGTTGCTTTTACCCTTAAGCTCATTAAGTAGTTTTACTATATTGTCGCTGGGATTCTTTTGTTCGCCAGCATACCGAGCCGAGTAAACACCAGGAGCGCCCCCAAGTGCTTCAACTTCAAGGCCTGTGTCATCGGCAAAGCAATCGGTTTTAAAAATATTGTGAATGTGCCAGGCTTTTTGCGAGGCATTCTCCTCAAGAGTTGCATAATCCTCAGGGATTTCATCCACAAAACCAATTTCGTCAAGAGTTTGCAGGCGAAACCTTTCACCAAGCATTTTCTGCACCTCCATCAGCTTATGCTTATTGTTGGTGGCAAAAACAATATGGCGCATAGTTTTCCTTTTATCGAGGATTTATGCACATAACTGGTATGTGGCCAGCATATCCAACAATTGTTTGCTCGTGGGGCTCCATGATGAAATTGTTGTCGTTGCAGCATGCTTTAGTAGTCATTATCACAATAAGATCAGCCCTTATGTTAACAGCCAAGTCGAGAACTTCCTCAGCATATGGTTTTATCCCGGGAACGGTGTAAATCTGGTATTTTGCACCTTTCTCGTCAAGGAATCGAACTGCCGATGCCATGTTAAGATCTACCTTGGCCACAAGTTCAGGATCGGAAACGTTGGGCTTAACCAGATGGAATTTGGATATGTAGTAGTCGCAGAAGTAAGAAATCCAGCCATGTTTCTCCTTATTTTCAACGGTGAAATCGATTGGGAAGATTATATCGTCGTAGCGCTTGTTTACGGGTGGCTCCTGGATGGTGATAAAGGGAACCGTTGATTTGGTTATCACCTTCAGTGTGGGCAAATTCGATAAATCCTGTTTCCCTTTTACGCTGGCAGATCCCATTATTACTATGCTTGCGTTAATATCAATTGCCGCCTTGGCAATTTCATCGGCCACATCGCCAACCCTAACTAAAACTTCGGGTGTCACACCATACTTGCTTTGCGCCTCTCTTGCATCGGCTTCCAGTTTAATCTGAGCGGCAGCAATTTCAACGGCTGATCCCACTACGTGAATCATGGTAATGGTTTCACCAACCACTCCCGAAACTCTTACAGCATGCTGAAGCGCATAGGAGGCAGGAGTTTTGAAATCCGTGGGAACAAGTATTTTTTTCTTGTGATTATTCATATATTTAATTAATTTTATAATGTAGAAGTTTGCTGGCTGTTTTATTTCTGAGCACAATATATAGCTAATTATCTTACTAATTTAGTTTCTTTGCAAAAAACGCAAACCAACAGTTGGTTTTTGGGAAAAATCAAAGGTCTAAGGTATGAATTTTCTGAATTTGTTGAATAAGCTACGATCACTTTTTTTCATAAGCCTTGCCTTTGTTCTTTATTGTCAGGGCAATAATTTAGAAGCCTCCTCGGGCCCTATCCCCACTGCTGTTAAGGTAAGTCCCTTACCTAGCAGCTTCATCTCCGAAAATGGAACGCTCATAACGGCTAACGAGAGATTTATCCTGCTTCTTAGGGGCAAAACATTAGTTATTTTTGATGGTTTAAACTGGGAGAATGTTGATTTCCCTCAAAAACCAATTTATACAATTGCGCCCTCGGGAGATGTATACTTTGCCTACAATAATACCGTAGAGGTTTTTCAATTCTTGTCGAATGGCCTACTGCAGCGAAAAGTGCTTTTTTCAACGCCTCCATTTATTGGTTTCGAAAGTATTTCGGGACTTGCCGTTGACACCAATAATGCGATGTTTTTTGCCACTCAGAGTAAGTTGTGGCGTTATTTCAGTGAGTTCGAACTGATCGATTCTGCAAATCACCGGGTTAGAATTGTAAAATCACAGAAAGAAATTTTCTATACCAAGGATAATCGGGAGCTTAAAAGTGCTGGTGATCCCAAAGAAACCGTTGCTAAACTAGTTTTACCAGATAATTTAATTAACACATTACTTTATGTAACAAGGTCGGATAACCATGTGTATGCTATTACAAGCGGTTTTCCATGGATTAGCAAGCTGACAGGCGAGCCTAGCCAAATTAGGCTTCTCGACGGCATGAGTGTTGAACGCAATGCTCAGATTAAGAGAGTTCAGTCGATCGATAATAAGCTTTACCTTCTTTTTGGCAGCAACGAGATTGTTGAAGTCACGAAAAGTGAAAGAAAGCTTGCAGCCCAAGCGATTGAAACTTCAGAGATTGCTGACCAAATTGTAGATATCCTGCCTTTCTCTAACGAAACACTACTTATTCTAAGTCCAACTGCTATACATAGTTTTTCAAACATATCAACCACAGGTCTTTATGGTGGTGGTGGTTGTAGTATGCTTAGGCCTCAATCGATCGCTTTTGCCAATAATCTTATATACAGTGGAGCGTCCAATGGCCTTTTTGTAGCATCCTATGCTAATACTCCCGGTCAAATTAAGTTCGACTTAATTCCGGGAATGGCCGGTCCAGTTAAGCAAGTTTTTTCACATATATCGGGAGTGTATGCTGTTGGAGCCAATGGGTTATTTACTGTCAAAGACAAAAGGGCTAGCCTTGTTTTAAACGATCCTGGACATTTAGGATCAAATCATTTTACATTTGTCGAACAGGCCGAAAGCCTATGGTTCCTTTGGGCAAGCGACAATGTTTTTTATGCTAAAAACTTATCAAAACACTCCGACAAGATTAGGCAAATTGATTTTCCTTTCAACCTGCAGCGAATAGAAAGAATACTAAGCCACAATGGTCATTTGCTTGTTCAGGTAGAGACCAACAATTGGTATGTTAAGGCGTTTGATGCAACTGATAAACCCTGGAGATTGCTCGATAATGATTTGTTAGTGTCGGGAGCCCTAACGTTTGCTACCAATCAGAACCCACAACCCTATATAAAGTTAGACAATTGCCTATACACATTCGATTATTGGGGTAACAAGGTCGATAATTTACTGTTTTGCGATTCAACAAGTCAAAATCTCCCGGTTCTAGAGGGGGAATCAGGTTTAGTGATGCTAAGAATTTTTGAGCCTTTTTCTGGTATTTATACCCTGTGGTTTTATCAGAAAGATTCGCTCACGAGAAGATTTGAACCAAAAAGGCCTCTTGCACCCCTTTTGGCTTCGGAGGCGCTTAAGCAGGTTCTATTACTTCCGGACAGCACTCTGCTTGTGGTCACAAATTTGGGGATTCATTACTACAGGAACTCCAACGTTTTTAGAGGAAAACCATCTGCAACCATCAACCAATTGAAGCTTGAAAAGCGTGATAGATCCTTTAACGTTCGTAATGGGTATTTAGTAGGAGATAGCGTTGAAGAACTATCCGATGCTCCGGGACTTAGTAATCTTAAGGTCAGATTTTCATCTAACGCCTCGGGTGGATGGGATACCTCGTATGGGAATGCCCAATACTCTTGCTTTTTAGTTGGTTTCGATTTAAACTGGACACCATGGACCAGCAATAACATGCGCGAAATAAATGGGCTTCGCCCAGGGTCTTACACCCTAATGCTCAAAACGCGTAACTTTTGGGGAAAGGAATCCGATATTGCTTCTATTGATTTTGAGGTTAAACCGCACTTTTTCGAAACGCCTTTTTTTATTGTTGCATTTTCAATTCTATTATTATTAGCACTTTACACTATATTTAAATGGCGCAGATACAGCTCCACTAAGATTCGCTTTAAGCTCGAAAGCCTTATCAATACACGTACTGAGGAATTGGTTAGGGAAAAGGAGAAAACCGATAACCTTTTAGCCCGTGTGCTTCCCAAGGAAACAGCCTCGGAACTTAAAGAAAAGGGTAGAGTAAACACACAGCGATTTCAGGTGGTAACGGTTTTGTTTTGCGATATAGAAGGATTTACTCGAATTACCGATGAGACTAACCCTGAGGTATTAATTGATCAACTCGACAGGTTTTTTCTGTACTTCGACTCCGTAGTTGAGAAGTATAGAATTGAGAAAATTAAAACCATTGGCGATGCATACATGTGTGCAGGAGGAATCCCTCAAAAAAACAGAACTAACCCGGTTGAGGTTGTACTAGCTGCATTGGAGATGATTCACTACATGAAGGATTTGGTTCGCAATGCCGAGCACGTTCAGGATATTTGGGAGCTACGTATTGGAATAGATACAGGCCCTGTAATTGCAGGTGTTGTAGGTCGCAATAAACTCTCGTACGATATTTGGGGGAGCACTGTTAACACAGCCAGTCGCATGGAATCGTCAGGTGAGGTTGGCCAAATCAATATCTCTGGAAATACCTTTATGCTGGTAAGCGAATATTTCGATTGCACCTTTAGGGGCAGGATGCCAGTTAAAAATAAGGGCGATATTGAAATGTACTTTGTTAATGGAATCAAACCAAGCCTTTCGGTTGATAGGTTAGGCATTGAGCCTAACTATGACTTTCAGATTCTTCTGCAACTGGTAAGGCTTTGCGATTTGGAAGACTTTATTCTAGAGAAGTTGGAAAAAGGTTTGCCCCAAAACCTTTACTACCACAATTTAAAGCATACAGTGGATGTGTACACACAGGTAGAACTAATTGGCCGATCGGAGAAAGTAACCAACGAGGAGTTACTTCTGCTTAGAACTGCGGCTCTCTTTCACGATGCTGGGCATATGATCGACTACAACACCCACGAGGAGATGGCCGTGAAACTAGCTCGCGAAATTTTGCCCGAGTATTACTATACTGAAAAGCAGATTGAGGTAGTTGCCGATTTGATAATGAGTACAAAACTTCCACCAAAGCCACAAAATTTATTGGAGGAGATTATATGTGATGCCGATCTCGATTACCTAGGTAGAACCGATTTTATTCCAGTATCGAATATGCTGTACCGCGAATTGCATGAGCATGGTAAAATTGGTACCTTAAGGGAGTGGAACGAGCTGCAAATTAAGTTTATCGCTAAGCACTCCTATTTTACAAAAACAGCCCGAAAGCTAAGAAATGTTAACAAGCAAAGTCAGCTGGAGAAGCTTCGATCGTGGATGGCGGAAAATTAAAAAGTAATTTTCGAAGCTAGATTTGCTGGCATTACAATAATAATTGATATATTTAACGGGGTTTTTATTTTCATTTCTATTCAAAAAACTGTGCGAGATATGACTACTCCCAAAAAGGTTGTATTGGTTCCTTGGGACTTTTCCGATGGGGCTGAAATAGCGCTTAAGCATGCTTTACAGCTAGCCGAAGTAGCGGGAAACGATATACTACTTCTGCACTTAATGCCAAATACATGGTTATCCCGTTTCCTTGGCAATAAGGCGGCCAAACCCGAAGAGATTGAGATTTTAAAACGCCGTCTCGAGGAAGTTGCCGATGGTATTAGCAATGACTCTTCTTGTCATATCTTTTCTATGGTGCTGGAGGGCAACCCCACAAACATTATTAAGGAGTTAATAGCCACAGCAAACCTTAACCTGATAGTTGCATACAAGAACTATAAGTACGGAAAGAAGAAATTCGAATCCAGTACTTTTATGCGCAGCCTTTCGGTAAAAAACTTGTCAATACCCTTCGTTATCGCCGAGTCGATGCCGGTGCATACCCATTACATTGAGATAGTTGTGCCCCTCGATTACGACAAAAAGTACAAGGAGACTCTCCATTGGATCATCTACCTTTCGAAGTACTACAAGTGTAATATCAACCTGATAAAACCCTATATCAACGACGAAGGGCGAAAACGCAACATGGCCAACAACATATACTTTACCAAAAAAATGCTCGATGGTAATAAGATTGTGTATGGTATTAAAACGGCCAAGCGGCAAAATTCATTCAAGGACGAGGTGTTTAAGTTTGCTAATAACATCGATGCAGACCTAATTCTGATTATGGCCGACAAGTACACCACCTACGTTCAGGATAACAAGGGGAAAGCCGCCTCGCGAATACCTATAATGTGCATAACACCGCGCGTGAGGAAACTTCAGGGCTTTTACTAAGTAGTAGCATTCTATGCTTATAGCATGAACCATATTGCATACCCCAATTCGTTGAGGTATGCATGTTTTATTGTAAAATTGATCAATCATGAAAAAGACGCTCAACCTTCAGCAAAAAATTTTTGTGACCGTAGTTGGGGTATCAGCCATAATTTATATACTCTCCGTTGGGTTTATTAGCATCAGTTCACGAAATGCCGCGATGAACGATGCCATGTTAGTAACCCTGTCAACTGCCCAGAAGCACGCATCCGACATGAGAATTATGCTTGAAAAAGATTTGGTTACAGCCCAAACACTGGCTCAAGCTGTAAGATCTTACACCCTTATGCCCGAAGAGCAGTGGAAAAAAATCTTTCCCCAAATCTACTTAGATGTTATGGAGAAAAATCCACATCTTTTGTCGATATGGGACAGCTGGGAACTAAAGCAGATTGATAAAAACTACACCAAGGATTACGGTCGATATAAAGCAGAGGTGTGGAGAGAGGGAAACCAGATTAAAAGCAGATTTTACTTGTCGAGTTTAACTGGTGATGGTGCAGATTACGCTCGAATTAAAGCTAACCCAAAGGATTGGCTTGAGAATCCCTACCTGGCAAATTTTACGGGGAACGAAAAGGATAACATCCTTATGACAAGCCTTATTGCCCCAATCAAGAACGAGGGAAACTACATTGGCGTAGTTGGACTTGATATTACACTGGAGAGTTTGTACCATATAATTAAGCAAGTTAGACCTTTTGAGCAAAGTTACGCCTTTTTGCTATCCAACGACCTCAAATATGTGGCACATCCCGATATGGAACGCCTAGGAAGAAATGCGCTTGAGGATTACGATGACATTTTCAAAAACTTTGGAGTGGTAGAACGCATTTCCAATGGCCAAGACGTGTCGTTTATGTCTCGTGATGCTAGTGGGATCAACTCCTTTTTTGTGTTTGCCCCTATTGTGGTTGGCCAAACCCGTAGCCCTTGGTCTATTGCTGTTGTTGTCCCCAAATCGGTGCTGTTAGCACAAGCTAATAAAAATCTAACATTCTCAATTATTGTTGGCATTGTTGGCTTGTTGGTGTTGGGTTCGGTAATAATTCTTTTCTCTCGAGCAATTTTTAATCCTATTACTAAAATAACGGGTACGCTTAAGCGTATGGCACTTGGCAATGTGTCGGAAGATATGATTCTCCCGGTTAAGGCAGACGATGAGATAGGCCAAATGACAGTTGCCCTGAATACAACTATAAATGGCCTTAGTCATAAGGTAGATTTTGCCGCCAGCATAGGCAAAGGTAACCTTAATGCCGATTTCACCAAACTTAGCGAAGAGGATGTCCTCGGATGGGCGCTAATGGATATGCGCAGTAGCCTTAAGCAAGCGCACGACGAAAATGAAAAGAGGAAAACCGAGGATAATCTGAGACGCTGGTCAAATGAAGCTCTGGCTAAATTTGCCGAGATCCTTAGGCTGGATAATGATAATTTGGAAAAGTTGTCGAAATCAATAATTCGGGAAGTGGTTAATACCTTGGGTGCAAATCAGGGAGGGCTATTCTTACTAAACGACGACGAGGCAAATAATCAGTTCTTTGAGTTAAAAGCTGCTTTTGCATACAATCGCATTAAATACAAGCAGAAACATATTCTACTTGGTGAAGGCCTAATTGGAGCCTGCGCTCTGGAGAAAAAATCAATTATTCTTACCGAGATTCCAGATGGTTATATAGAGATTACCTCGGGCTTAGGTGAGAGCACTCCCAACGCGCTTCTAATTGTGCCCCTTATGCTCGACGAAAATGTTTTGGGTGTAATTGAGGTAGCGTCGTTCAGCGTATTTGAACCACATCAAGTAGAACTTGTTGAGCGCTTAGCGCAAAGCATTGCATCAACCATTACTACGGTTAGAGTGAGCATTAGAACTGCCGAACTGCTAACTAAAACTCAGCAACAGGCCGAGGAAATGCTTGCCCAGGAAGAGGAGATGCGCCAAAATATGGAAGAGTTGCAGGCCACTCAGGAGGAGTCCACCCGACGCACTTCCGAAATGCAGTGCTTTATTGAAGCACTAAATAACTCCAGCTTTGTTATCGAGTACGACTCGTTGGGCTACATTACCTCAATCAACGAATCGTACCTCGAATTGCTCGGGCTTTCGCGCGACGAAGTTGTTGGAACGCATCACTCCGATAAGCTTGAATTTAGCCCGGAGCAAAAGCGAGAATATGATAGTTTCTGGAGTAATCTACGTAATGGAATGCCGCAAAAACAGGTAAATCGATTCACTGTTAATAACCATACCTTTGTTTTTCAAGAAACATACACACCCATAAAGAACGAGCAGGGTGAGGTATACAAGATTCTAAAAATTTCGAATAACATTACCAATCTTACTTAGGATTCACATATCCAATAAATTAGCATCAATTGACACAAACTATTACTATGGATTGGGGCGGATTACTTTGCCCCATGCGCTTTGGTTTGAAGGGTGGCAGCACGCAGGAACAGGAGAGCCGTTCGACCTTTCAGCGCGATTACGATAGGATAATTTTTAGTTCACCTTTCCGCCGCTTGCAGAATAAAACGCAGGTTTTTCCCCTGCCAGGCAGCGTTTTTGTACATAACAGATTAACCCATAGCCTCGAGGTGGCCAGTGTGGGTCGCAGCTTGGGTAACAATGTGGTTGAGTTTATTAAGGAGAACTCCCCGCCCGAGAATTATGCGCTAATCGACCAAATTCCTACAATTGTTTCAACTGCTTGCCTTGCCCACGACTTAGGAAATCCTCCCTTCGGGCATAGTGGCGAGGTCGCCATAAGAACTTACTTTAAGAACAATGAGGATAGGTATAAAGCTGAATTAACTGCTGGGCAGTGGATCGATTTAGTGCGATTCGAGGGCAACGCCAATGCCCTTCGTCTACTTTCCAAAAAAGATGAAGGAAAGCGTGAGGGAGGATTCCGCCTTAGCTATCCTGTTCTTAGTTCCATTGTTAAGTATCCCTGGGAATCGACTCTTGAGGGTAAGAAGAAATTCGGATTTTTCCAGTCGGAACGCGACTGGTACTCCGAGATTGCCGCCGATTTGGGTATACTAAAAACAAGCATTTCGCCCCTTGCCTACGCTCGACATCCTTTGGTATACCTAGTTGAGGCCGCCGACGATATTTGCTATCAGGTAATGGATGTTGAGGATGCACATAAACTTGGAATACTTACAATTTCGGAGGTGAAGGAGTTGTTCCTAGGCTTTTTCTGCCCCAACACGGATGAGCATTGGTTGTCGAGTATTCATAATACCCTTATGGATGTTGCCGACGAGAATGAGCAGGTTGCTTTTCTTAGGGCTGTTACCATCGGTAAGCTTACCAACGAATGCTCTCAAGCCTTTATTCGCAGCTATAGTTCGATAATGAGCGGTATTCCTTGCCCATCGTTAATTAATCAGCTAAACGATTCAGGAAAGCAGGCGTTGGATAGGGTTAAAAAAGTTTCCATCGAGAAGATTTATAACCATCGTACTGTTATCGAAATAGAGCTGGCAGGATTTCAAATTATCAGCACTTTGCTGGGTAAGATTTGCCCCGCATTGCTGGACCCTAACGATGGGTACTCCCAAAAAATCCTACGACTAATCCCGCAGCAGTACATTCCTAGCGGATCGTCAAAATACGAAAGGCTACTGGCTGCTGCCGATTTTGTATCGGGCATGACAGATGTGTATGCCCTTGAGATGTATCGTACCTTTGAGGGAATATCTATTCCTGGGATAAACAGGTAGAAGTTGCCTTTTACCCTTCTTTAAGTTATATTTGAACTCAATCCAAGCCCCAAAGTTATGGCACATTTTATTCTATCTTGTAGTTTACTCCTTCTTTTTATAGGTAATGTTGTTTTTGGTCAGCCAGATCAGTCACAGCAAAAGCAGAGCCTTACGCTTATGTTTATTGGCGATGTTATGGGTCACGATCCGCAGATAAAAGCTGCTTTTGATGAGGAAACCGGACACTACAACTACGATGATGTATTTGCTAGGGTATCGCCAATTTTTAAGCGAGCCGATTTTATTATTGCAAACCTTGAGGTTACGCTGGCGGGTCCTCCATACAAGGGTTATCCGCAATTCAGCTCACCCGATGAGTTGCTCGATGGAGTTTTGGGGTCAGGCGTTAATGTGCTGGTTACCGCAAATAATCATACAGTTGACAGGTATAAAAGCGGCCTGCTGCGTACAATAGATGTAATAAATAGCCGCGGAGTTCCCTACGCTGGTTCCTACAACGATTCCCTTCATCGCGACTCAATTTATCCGCTTATTCTAGAGCAGAATGGTATACGTTTAGCGTTGCTCAACTACACCTATGGGACAAATGGAATTCCAGTTCCTCGTCCAACCATAGTCAATTCAATTGATACTGCCCTAATTCGTGCCGATTACTTGAAAGCCAGGACGAAGAAAGTAGATGAGGTAATTGCCTTTATGCATTGGGGCAACGAGTACGAGCGGACTCCCTCGATGCAGCAGCTCCGCTTAATGCGATTTATGCACGACTTGGGAATTAGGCTGGTTATTGGATCACATCCACATGTGCTGCAGCGGATGGAGGCCTCGTTCGATACCGATTCTACCGATGGGCGTGTTGCCGTTTACTCGTTGGGAAACTTTGTGTCAAATCAGCGCCCTCGATACCGAAATGGAGGAGGCATAGCCGCTATCCATTTGGTTAAGGAGAATGGCAAAACCCGCATTGCCGATGCTGGGCACATTCTGGTTTGGGTTCAAACTCCAACCATCAATGGCAAGCGACAGTATAGGGTTTTGCCAGTGGCAAAGTACGAGCAAATACCTAACTTCTTTGCCGATGATGAGCAAAAGCTTTTCGATGAGTTTGTAACCGATTCCCGAACCCTTCTCGAACGTGAGAATTACAATTTCCCAGAGATCGGATATCGAAATGGCGAGTGGGTTATCCCTTGGGCTCCGGATTATACAAATGTCCCCATGCGGTTACGCCGAATTGTTCCTTGGCATGTATCAACGGCATGTCCCAAACGGATAAGTGTAAAGTAGTCTCTTTTTATTTCCCATCCGTTTCATGGGGCACTACGAATCGTTGCCCCTTTTTTTAGTGTATCTTATCCAATGCTAGCCGTAATTTGTTTAAATACACTATTTTTGCAGTTGCTTTTTTTATAACATGAATCAATTTAGTAATCAGTAATAAAGATATTTCAAATGACTCAAGAGGAACTTTTCAAGAAGCTTATTGCTCACTGTAAGGAGTATGGTTTTGTTTTCCAAAGCAGCGAGATTTACGATGGCCTTAGCGCTGTTTACGATTATGGGCAGAATGGAGTAGAGCTTAAAAATAATATCCGCCAGTACTGGTGGGACTCAATGACTCGACTTAACGAGAATATTGTAGGTATCGATTCGGCAATCTTTATGCATCCACAGGTGTGGGTTGCCTCCGGCCACGTGGGTGCTTTTAACGATCCTCTTATCGATAATAAGGATAGCAAGAAACGTTACCGTGCCGATGTGCTTATTGAGGAGTGGATGGCCAAGCAGGAGGAGAAAATTGCAAAGGAGGTAGAAAAAGCCGCTAAACGATTTGGCGAAAGCTTTAACGAGGAGATGTTTAAGCAAACCAACGCACGCGTGCTTGAGGTTCAGGGAAAAATTAATGTTGTTCGCGAGCGGATGGTAAAGGCTTTAGATGCTAATGATTTGCCTGAGGTAAAGAAGATAATTGAGGACTGCGAAATTGTTTGTCCCATTTCGGGTTCGCGCAACTGGACCGATGTGCGCCAGTTCAACCTAATGTTCGACACTAAGATGGGTTCCGTTAGCGAGGATGCCAGCATTGTTTACCTTCGTCCCGAAACAGCTCAGGGAATATTTGTGAACTATCTAAATGTGCAAAAAACGGGACGCATGAAGTTGCCATTTGGGATTGCACAGATTGGGAAAGCATTCCGTAACGAGATTGTGGCTCGTCAGTTTATCTTCCGCATGAAGGAGTTTGAGCAGATGGAGATGCAGTTCTTTGTTCGCCCGGGCGAGGAGATGCAGTGGTTCGAGTTCTGGAAGGAAAAGCGTTTGCGCTGGCATAAAGCCTTAGGCTTAGGCGATCACAAGTATCGTTTTCACGATCACGACAAGCTGGCTCATTACGCCAATGCGGCAACTGATATCGAGTTTAGCTTCCCCTTCGGGTTCAAGGAGGTTGAGGGAATTCACTCACGCACCGATTTCGATTTGGGAAGTCACCAGAAGTTGTCTGGGAAGAAGTTGCAATACTTCGATCCCGAAAGCAACTCCAACTATGTGCCCTACGTGGTGGAAACTTCCATTGGTCTCGACCGAACTTTCCTGCTAATCCTCTCATCGGCATATACCGAGGAGAAGATAACCAAAGAGGATGGCAGCCTTGATGAACGCGTTGTTCTTCGCATACCTCCAGCACTGGCTCCAGTTAAACTCGCAGTTTTCCCGCTGGTTAAAAAGGATGGTTTGCCCGAGAAGGCTCGCCAGATTATGGACGATCTGAAAATCGATTTCAAGTGCCAGTACGAGGAGAAGGATAGCATTGGTAAGCGTTACCGTCGACACGATGCCATTGGAACGCCCTTCTGCATAACAGTCGATCATCAGTCGCTAGAGGACAATACTGTTACCATTCGCCACCGCGATACCATGGAACAGGAGCGGGTTGATGCATCGCGCCTCCGCGAGATTATGGAGGATAAGGTGAGTATGAAGAATCTTTTAAGGAAAATATAGAGTTTTGCGCCTGCACGCCCCTTGCCCTGCCTTTTGTAGGCAAACAGGGTGGGTGAGTTCAAGGATTATAGTTTAAGGTTCAAGGTTATACAATAACTCTAAACTCTAAACCCAAAAAAACTCTCAACCTTAAACTTTTAACCTCATTTTTTTATGTCCAAACGCCTGCTAATAATAACCTACTATTGGCCTCCTGCAGGCGGGAGTGGCGTTCAGCGTTGGCTTAAGTTCTCCAAGTACCTTCGCGAGTTTGGTTGGGAGCCGGTTATTTACACGCCGCAGAACCCTGAACTTGCACAGGTAGACGATTCCTTGATGGCAGATATCCCCGAGGGTGTTGAGGTGATTAGACTAAAGATACTGGAACCCTACACGTTTTTTCGTTTGTTTACTCGCCAAAGGGGAAAATTGGGGGTAGGTTTTACCTCCGAAGGGGGTCACTCAAAAGGTATTTTGGGTCGCATCGCCCTTTGGATAAGGGCAAACCTTTTTATTCCGGATGCACGTATGTTTTGGATTCAACCATCGGTTAGGTTTTTGGCTCAATACTTAAAGAGACATCCAGTAGATGCCGTGGTCTCAACGGGTCCGCCCCATAGCATGCATCTTATTGCCCTTGGACTAAAACGCAAGCTCGGAGTGAAATGGTTGGCCGATTTTCGTGATCCTTGGACCAATATTGATTACTTTGCCGATTTACCCTTAGCCGCCTTCGCACTAAAAAAGCATCACAAGTTCGAACAGGAGGTGCTGAAAAATGCCGATAGAGTTGTAGTTGTTGGTTCGCAGATGCAGGAAGAGTTTAAGCGGATGAGCAACCGCAAGGTTCAGGTAATTACCAATGGCTTTGATGAGGCCGATTTCCCAAAGCAATCCTTTCCCCCCGATAGCTTATTTACCATTACACATTTGGGCACAATTCCACCAAACCGGAATAGCGAGTTTTTGTGGAAGGCGCTTAATCATCTGCTTGAGGTTGATATTAACTTTGCTGAGCAGTTGAGGATTCATCTGGTAGGAAATGTAGATAAGCTAGTTCTTGATCAGCTTCAAGAGTATGGGCTAACCCGTTATTGCAAACATTTTGGCTACTTGAGTCATCGCCAAAGCGTGGAGCTAATGCAGCGTTCGCGGGTATTGCTACTACTTGTTAATAATTCACCCAATGCCAAGGGCATACTCACCGGTAAAATCTTTGAGTATCTTGCAGCTAAACGGCCCATATTTGCCGTTGGCCCCACCGAGGGCGATGTTGAAAAGTTGCTTAACGCCACCCAAGCGGGAATACTTGCCGACTTTTCAAACTATAACGATATCGAGAATAAGCTTACTTGGTTGTGGAGTGAGCATGCAAACGGATTCCCTTTCTACAAAAATGTGGACTCCTCACCCTATAGCCGCCGAAATTTAACGGGCAGACTGGCTGAATTACTCAATTCGCTTTCCTAAATTTGGGTAATAATCTCTGCTTGATCGTTTAAAATCTTATTAGCTATGAGTGTAGTCACAATTATTGGAGCTCGCCCTCAGTTCGTAAAAGCCGGAACGGTTAGTCGTGCGCTTAAATGTGCTGGAGTTAAAGAGATTATTGTTCATACGGGTCAGCATTTCGACTACAACATGTCGCAGGTGTTTTTCGAGGAGATGGAGATTCCCGTACCCGACTATAACCTCGAGATCAATAGCCTGTCGCACGGCGCCATGACCGGTCGAATGCTGGAGGCCATCGAAAAGGTTTTATTTGTCGAAAAACCCAAGGCTGTGCTGGTGTATGGCGATACCAACTCAACCCTAGCGGGTGCGCTTGCCGCTCAAAAGCTGGGTATTCCCGTGGCACACGTAGAGGCTGGACTTCGATCGTTCAATATGGCCATGCCCGAGGAGACCAACCGCATACTCACCGATAGGATTTCGACGCTGCTGTTTTGCCCTACCAGGGTGGCAGCAGAAAATCTAAAGGCCGAGGGTTTCGATAAGTTTAAGTGCACAATTTTTAAAGTGGGTGATGTAATGCTCGACGCAGCACTTTACTATAGCGAGCGGTCAGCACAAAAATCGAAAATTGTTAGAACCCTAGAACTGGAACCTAACTTTGTGCTAGCTACTGTGCACAGACAGGAGAATACAGATAATCCTAAAAACCTTAATGGGATTATCGATGCACTTAATGCCATTCATGTCGAAAGACAGGTGATTGTCCCTCTTCATCCTCGAACAAAGAAGATAATCGATGGAAGCGGGATAAAGGTGAATTTCACAACTATTCCACCTGTTGGTTATTTTGATATTGTTGAACTGCTTAAGCATTGTTCCCTGGTGATTACCGACAGCGGCGGCCTGCAGAAGGAGGCCTTTTTCTTCGAGAAGAGCTGCGTAACCCTTCGTGCCGAAACCGAGTGGATTGAGCTTGTTGAGGGAGGGTATAATGTTTTGGCCGGTTCTGATAGTGAAAAAATCGTTGATTGTTACAGGAAGATGGTGAAATCCCATCCCGATTTCAGCGCATCGCTTTACGGTTTGGGTAATGCATCTGCGCAAATTGCCGAAACGATAAAGTTATTCTAAATATTTCCCTAGGAAATGCTCAATAATTAGAAAAGCGAAAGTGGTTCTGTACTTTCGCTTTTCTATGGTTATTGTTGTCGATGAGGTTAAATCACCCCCAGCCTTTTACCAACCTTGGAAAATGCTGCAATGCACTTATCCAGATGCTCCTTGCTGTGCGCAGCCGATACCTGAACCCTGATGCGGGCTTGCTCCTTGGGCACAACTGGGAAGTAGAATCCGATTACGTAGATACCCTCCTCGAGCAGTTCAGCTGCCATGGTTTGCGATAGCTTAGCATCGTAAAGCATAACAGCCACAATAGCGCTTTGGGTTGGTTTAATATCAAATCCAGCAACCTGCATTCCTTTTACAAAGTACAGAGTATTGTTAACAAGGTTATCGTGTAGCTCATTGCTGGTCTCAAGCATTTTAAAAGTCTCGATTCCTGCACCAACCACTGCTGGAGGCATTGAGTTGGAGAAAAGGTATGGGCGCGAACGCTGACGAAGCATGTCGATTATCTCCTTGCGTCCAGTGGTAAATCCTCCGCAACCACCCCCAAAGGCTTTGCCTAGTGTTCCGGTGATAATATCGGCTTTTCCCCTAATGTTGAATTGCTCGGTTACCCCACGGCCTGTTTTGCCAACAACACCAGCCGAGTGGCTTTCGTCGATCATTACCAGGGCATCGTATTTCTCGGCCAGCTCTACTATTTTATCCATTGGAGCCACGTTTCCGTCCATCGAGAAAACTCCATCGGTAACAATTATCCTGTACCTCTGGGCCTGAGCTAACTTTAGTTGTTGCTCGAGATCGTCCATGTCGGCATTGTTGTAGCGGTAGCGTTGGGCTTTGCATAGCCTAACTCCGTCAATTATTGAGGCATGGTTTAGAGCGTCGGATATAATGGCATCCTCCTCACCCAGGATGGGCTCAAAAACGCCCCCGTTGGCGTCGAATGCTGCAATGTAGAGGATTGTGTCCTCGGTGCCAAAGTACTCCGAGATACGCCTTTCAAGTTCCTTGTGAATGTCCTGCGTTCCGCAGATAAAGCGAACAGACGAAACCCCAAAGCCGTGGGTGTCCATGATATCCTTTGCTGCTTGAACAAGACGCGGATGGTTTGAAAGACCAAGGTAGTTGTTGGCGCAGAAGTTTAAAACCTGCTTGCCGTTGGTTTCAATCTCAACGCCCTGAGGTGTTTCAATTACGCGCTCGGTTTTGTATAGGCCATCGTTCTTTATGCCCTGAAGCTGCTTTTGCAAGTCCTCTTTTATTTTGCCGTACATATTAGGTAGATTTGCTCGTTTATGATGTAATAGTAAATGCAAAAGTATATCTTTTTTGTTACTCACTAAATTTGAGTTTTTTAGCGAATTGCATGAGTTTTGAAGCGTTAGAGTTGTCTTCGCTTCACAACAATCTCATTATTAGGGAGCCAAAAAAACGAAATAATTTGCGAATACTGTTTTTTAGTATAAAATAATATGTATATTCGCACTTTATCAACACCTTTTTAACATCAACCCAAAAACTCCTCGTTATCATGCCTTACCGACGCTTACCCAACACCGACAGTGCCAGACTAAGGGCACTAAAGGCAGCTGTTAAGAAAGGCCGTGAGCTGCCCCCGTTTAAAATGGCATTTACCCAAAGTACATTTGCCAAGGCCGATCTGTTTATCAACAGCTTCGAGAAATCGATGGCCAACTACAAGGCGGCGTACAATAAGCAGATAGAAAGGAATAAGGAGTATCAGGCAGTATCGCGCAAGGCACGGTTGTACCTGTCGCACTTCATACAGGTCCTGAATATGACCATTTCGCGGGGAGAGTTGCCCGAGAAGGTGCGTGAGCTGTATGGAATGGATATCGATGAGCGAAAGCTGCCCAACCTAACGGCCGATAAAGATTTGCTGGAGTGGGGCAAAAAGATAATTCAGGGAGAATCGGAGCGAACCTCAAAGGGACAGCCACCTATTACTAATCCTACAATAGCAGTTGTAAAGGTTAGGTACGAGAATTTTGCCGAGGGTTTCAACCACCAGCGAATACTGCAGCAGAATACTCAGCGATGTCAAGCCGAACTCGATGAGCTTAGAAAAAAGGCCGATGCCATAATCCTCGATATTTGGAATGAAGTGGAGGAGAAATTTAAGGATCTCCCCGATCACGAGCGGAGGGAACAAGCTCAAGTCTATGGCTTGATCTACGTTTACCGTAAAAATGAGATCAAAGGCCTTCAGATGCTGGAGCGGAGTCTTGTGGATTTGGATGTGTAACCCGCTCGCGCCAGAATACCCAAAAAAGAAGTCCCGATACAGCTAAGCTGAATATTCCCACTTGCCAAACTCCACTGGCATTCCCAACTGTGTCAATTTTGGAGGGAATATCACCTTTGCCAATAAGGTAGTACACAAAAACAGCGGTGCTGTTGTTGGCAAAGTGCGCTGCAATGGGTGCCAAAATGGATCCACTCCACACATAGAGATATCCGAACAGCATTCCCAGTAGTAACCTTGGAATAAATCCCTGAAACTGCATGTGGATTGCGCTAAAAATGGCTGCAGTAATTAGTATTCCCCAAAACCGCTTGCCAACCCAACCTATCATATATTTCTGAACTAAGCCTCTAAAGAATAGTTCCTCGGCAATTGCAGGGAGAACTGCTACAACCAATAAGTTTACCATAAGAAACCAGGTATTATCGGTTATAAGCATCGCTTTCATTATTCTCGATGCAGCCTGCTCCAATTCGAGCATCCAGCTGGGCATTGGAATCATGGCATTGAGCGAAGCAATAAGATTTACCCCTGGAATAAATAGAACCATTATAGCGATTGATAGGATAATTTTTGAGGTTGATATAGTGTTAAACCCTAAAAACCGTGTTGCCGATGAACTTGTAAACAACGGTATAAGTATAGCAGGAAACAGAAAAAGTCCAGTGGTCTGCAAAACTTGAGATATGCGCATAAGCATTAGCCCTTCCTGTGTGCTGATATCGGCATCAACCCCACCAAAGAAAATAGCCTTGATTAACTCCCCCAAGGTAAAAAAGAAAAGAAAGCCAAAGAGTGCCAGTAAAAAGGAGAAGAGTATTCCCTTTAGAGGTGATATCTCTTTCTGAAAAAATAGGTTTTGCATTTTGAGGATCCTTTAGAATTTCCAAATCATCGAAGCTTCAACGTTTAATCGGGATGTAAGCCGCTTTGGATTTTCAACTTTTTGGCTCGTAGGTTGAGTATTAGTCCACGAACTTTCGGTGAGGATATAGTTTAGGCTTCGCTTGCTAAACTCGCCGTACACGCAAGCTTCAAGCCCAAAGGTGGAAAAATCGAAGCTAAAAATATCTGCACTAAACTTAACCTCGGGCATTAGCACGAAATAAGGTGAGGTAACTATATCGTATACCATCTCTCTGCGGTAGTTGGAATCAACTCTTTTCTGAGCAATAGTGGTGCTGAAGCTCGAATTCTGGGCGTAACCCAAAGCCACGCTGCCCGAAATGTTTATTAATCCCAGGTTGTAGTTTATGGTTGGCCCCAGGTAGTAAGCCCTATTCGAAAACTGGATTCCCTCGAAGCATAGATACGAGTTTGCCAGAAGAATGTACTCGCTCGACTGGCTCTCGAAGAAATCTCTATAATTGTTAACGGTGTTACTATAGGTTGAGTATCCTCCAATAAAACCAAGGTGATTGCCAATAAAGTAGGCAATCTGACCTTTCATATTTAACGCAGTTTCGGGGCTGTAGCTGGCCTTGAAATCAACCTTTAAATTTTTACCAAAACCAATTGTCGATCCAAATCCAAGGCTTGCCCAGCTATCGATGTCATTACTTTGGATATAGTTAGTGAAATCGATATTTGTCCCCAATGGCTGGGGTTTCGACCAGCTGTTGCCAAAGTTAAAACCATATCCAATCTGCTCAATCCTTATTAAGCCATTGTTACAATATGAGCTAAGCGGAATGAGTAAGGAAAAAGTAATAATAGTAACGTAGATTCGGGACTTCATAATCGATTCTAGTTTTGTGCAAAAATAATGGGGGTTACAGAATGCAGAATCTCACCACTGTTAAGCGTAATTTGAACATCGAAGCAAGCCCTATCGTGTTCAAGTTCAATGGTTAGAAAAAGGTATAGCGATACCCATGGATGCCAAAATATAGCATTGTTATTGATTCGATCAATAATCTGATCTACAGTGAAGTATAAATACTCCTGATGGGTCTCAGGGAGTTCAGCCACAAAAAGATGCGTAACATCGTCGTTGGCTTTAACCTCGGTTGAAATATCGAAAAGCGTTTTAATCTTTATGTCGGCAACCTGATTTTCAAGAAAATAATTCTCCATACAGGACCAAGCCTGAGCCGATTGGAAGATTGAAAATGCAGCCGGAATCTGGTAGGCATAGTCGTAAGGGTAGTAGTAAACGGAGTCAAAAAGCTGGCAGGCAAAGGCAATAGCTGCTCTGGGTTGATATTCCGATTCGGAGATCTGAGGTTTTTCGCCCGAGTTATCCAGTAGTTTAACCTCTATCTTGTTTATATTGAAGGGAGCGTCATACTCACATGGCGGACATCCATAAAAAATCGATACTAGGGCTAAAATACCTAGGATTATTAGCGATCGGAAAATAAGTCTCATGTTCTCGGTGGTTGTGTAATTGTTTAACAAAATTAATCCATTATTCTAATCAACCTTGCTCAAGGTCTCTTTTTTGAACATTGATGGACTTATTTCAATAACTCTATCTATTTTTGTAACCCAAAATTTTTGATACACAGTGAGAATACACAATCTAGATTTAGGCGATAAGCCCCTCTTCTTGGCTCCCATGGAGGATGTTACAGATCCTTCGTTTCGATTCCTGTGCAAACAGTTTGGTGCCGATATGATGTTCACCGAGTTTGTGAACTCCGATGGACTGATAAGAGATGCTAGCAGCTGTCAGACAAAGTTAAACATCTTTGAGCACGAACGACCAATTGGGATTCAGCTTTACGGCCACATTATCGAGAGCATGGTGGAGGCTTGTAAGATGGCTGCCGAAGCCAACCCCGACGTTGTTGATATCAACTTTGGTTGCCCGGTGAAAAAGATTGCCAACCGCGGAGCGGGTTCTGGAATGATGAAGGATATCCCCAAGATGGTGGAGATGACCCGCCAGATTGTTAATGCAACTCATCTGCCAGTAACCGTTAAGACACGCTTGGGTTGGGACGATAGCACCAAACAGATTGTGGAGATTGCCGAGCGTCTGCAGGATGTGGGCATTAAGGCACTGACCATTCACGGACGTACCCGAGCGCAACTATACAAAGGCGAGGCCGACTGGACACTTATTGGCGAGGTGAAGGCAAATCCCCGCATGCAAATCCCAATTATTGGCAATGGCGATATCGATGGCCCCGAGAAGGCGGTGGAGTATTTCAATCGCTATGGCGTCGACGCCATTATGATTGGTCGCGCTACCTACGGACGACCATGGATTTTTAAGGAGATAAAACACTACATGCAAACAGGGGAGTTGATGAAACCCTTTACGGTGGAGGAGAAGGTGGAAATTGCGAAAGAGCATCTTCAGAAATCCATAGAGTTTAAGGGCGAACGCAGAGGTATTCTTGAGCTTCGCCGACACCTGACCTGCTACTTTAAAGGGTTGCCCAATTTTAAGGAGTTGCGCCTAAAACTGGTAACTTGTAATGAGCCTGATGATATTTCCTCGTTGCTTGACACAGTTGCTGAACGATATGCCGGCTTTTTGCAGGATGAAAGTGAAGGATTTTCACCGTGGGGTATTTAATTTTTATAGATCCTTTTTTTGGAAGAATCGACTCAATTGGTTATAGCTTGTTTATTTGGAAAATTTGATTTGTTCCCAAGTCTATTCTGCAAGTTTATTGTTGAATAATTTAAAGAGGATGCTGGAAGTGAAAATTCAAATTGTTAAATGATCCATTTGACTAGCTGATTACGATACGAATTCTGATACTTACGTCAGTTTTTTATAGCAAAAGCAAGTAGGGCTCTAAGAGTTATTCATTAATTACTTGCCTTTTTGCACCAAATTTATTATATTTGGTATAACCCTCCCAAAGCCTTTGCATTACTTTTTAAGTTTATGCCTTTCAGCATTACCAAGTTAAATAATAAAACTTGATTGCCATGAAAAATCTGTTAGGCTTAGTTCTTTTATGTATTTTGCAGAGTATAACTCTATGGGCTCAGACTGTTCCTGCTAGGACATCACAAGGGCAGCCTTTTTCAAAAATTAGTAAAATTTGTGAAAGTTCAAACGTGTTGTATGGCGCAATAGATGGTGGATACAACTCAATGATTTCTGGAACATCGCCAAAAATATGGAAGGAATATCGCATTTTTGTTCCCGATTCTGATACATCCTTTTACAAATATGTTGGTAAGTTCACTCTAGTTTCTATAGGAATTGAAGAGTGCTTGGGAACAATTTCGATGAAAGGACCAATTGATCTCGTTCTTTATGAAAACAAGTTTGAATTAGAGGCGTTGTCTAGGAAGAGTACTTGTAAACTGAAGTATTTTGATAAGGGATGGAGACCAATTCTGAAGGCAGGATCACACCTGTTTTTTCCTGCTATGTTTGCATCAGGTGCAGGGCTTATAACCTTTGATATGGTTTATGGATATCGTTTTTCTTCGTTCTATTTTGCAGGGATAGGAAGTAATCTTTTTTACTTTTATTATAAAGATGGTTGGGTATTTACTGGTACAATCCATTTAAACCATAGAATTAATTTATGGGGAAACAAGAAAACCTCATTGTCTTTAACAAATAATCTAGTAGGCCTTTTTGGGTATCAATATTATGGGTATGTAAATAACCAAGATTACAAGTCGGTACTAAAACCAACCTACCCTCTTCTTACAATTGGGCTAGGATTTAAAAAGATTATTGAAGATGGAGCCATTTTGGTTGAAATTGAAAGCGGACCATCAATTGATTTTGATTTTTTTATAACACCACATTTAAAAATTGGTTACGAGTTTGGGAAGGCCAAACTAAAAAAGTAAGAATTATCTAGATATTAAAGTTGGAAAACAGGTTCTTCTTTAAATCCACCCCCGTACTTGCCATTGTTGCTTGCATACTTTGGTCAACCGCTTTTGTGGGCATTAAGATTGGTTTAAACTATACCTCACCCTTTCAGTTTGCAGGGATTCGCTTTTTCCTGTCGGGACTGCTTATTATTCCCTTTATTCCCGATTTACGGGCAAAACTTATCGCTGCCAAACAAAACAAACCTAAGATATTGCTTGTGGGTTTTGTGCAAACCTTTCTTCAGTATGCCCTGTTTTACAAGGGAGTTGATATGGTTCCCGGTGCGCTGGGAGCTATGATTATTGGCTCCGGGCCACTTTTTATAGCCATTGTAGCCCATTTCTTTATGCCTGGCGACATGCTTAATGGCCGCAAGGTAGCAAGTATTCTGGTGGGCTTGCTGGGCATTGTAATTATTAGCCTTGGCCGCATGCAGATGGGTGTAGCTGGTACAATGGTGAGCGTGGGGATTCTTATCCTTATTGCCAATAATCTGCTGTCGGGATTTGGGAATATGTTGGTAGCCAAAGATAAGCGTCATATTCCTCCGCTGGTGCTAAGCTCGTTCTCCATGATTTTTGGTGGAGCCATGCTTTTTGTTTTAGGGTTGATAACCGAAAATTTTCAATCAGGGCCTTTCCCGCTAGAATACTGGTTATCGTTGGGTTGGCTAAGTTTTCTTTCGGCTGCAGCTATATCAATTTGGCACACATTATTAAAGCGTCCAGGTGTAAAGCTATCAACCCTTAACATGTGGAAATTTATAATTCCTGTGCTTGGTGCCGTGCTAAGCTGGCTTCTACTGCCCAACGAGAACCCCACTCTAATTGCCATACTGGGCATGGTTTTAGTGGGACTATCGCTGGTTATCCTAAACTGGAATATTCGTAAGCGGGGGCTATGAGTTAATATACTCATGGGGTTACTATATGCTTAGCGGAGAGTAACCCCGTGGTATTTAAGCCACCACAAAAAAAGCGTGGTTTCAAAAAACCACGCTTCCTTTTTGTTCTCGGTCCAGAAACCTTATTGCTGCGAACCGCAGTACATCTTCAGCATAGGCTCAGCGGGTTGGTATTTCAAATCAACCGCTTTTTTGAAATCCTCGCAGGCACCCTTGGTGTCCTGAACGTTCATCCGCGAGATACCCCTATTGTAGTAGGCTTCGGCATTTCTTGAGTCGCGCTGAATAATAATGTCATAGTCGGGAAGAGCCTCCTTATGTCGTCCTAAAATTGCTTTCGATACGGCTCGGTTGTAGTAGGCTTGGGCAAAATCTTTGTCAATTTCTATTACCTTGGTAAAGTCTTTTATGGAGCCAGCATAATCCTGCGAGAGCGCTTTGGCAATCCCGCGGCCATAGTATGCTCTTTTGTATTCTGGGTTTAGCTCAATGGCCTTGGTGAAATCGGTTATAGAAAGTTTGAAGTTTCCCTTTTTTAAGTGAGCGCCACCACGGGCTCCATAGGCCAAGTCGTACTTGGAGTCGAGCTTTAGGGCTTTGTTGAACAGCTCAATGGATTCATCAACCTTGTTAAGGTTGTGTTTGGCCTGGCCAAGCTGGTAAAAAATCTCCTTATCGTTATTCTCCAGTTCAGCGGCTCGCGATAAATCGCTTTCGGCACCCTCAAAATCCTGAATTTTTAGCTTAAAAATTCCTCGTTGCTTGTATGCATCAATTGGCGCATCGGCACCCTCAATCATCTTGTCGTAATCGGCAATGGCGCCCATAAAATCCTCAAGATTTCCTCGGGTTTCGCCGCGACTGTAAAATGCTTCGATATTTGAACCATCGAGTTCAATGCTCCTGTTATAATCTTTAATCGCATTATCATATTGATTTAGCGATGCGAATAGCAGTCCTCGCTGGTAGTATGCCTTGGCGCTGGAGTCGTTCAGCTCAAGGGCTTTATTAAGATCCTCCATGGCTTGGTCGAGTGCTCTTAGCTTACGCTGCGAGATACCGCGGAAAAGGTAGAAGTCCGATTCAGCTGGATTCAAATCAATAGCCTTTGAGAAATCTTCGATTGCAACTGGGTCGTTGTTAAGGGCAGCGTAAGCTTTACCACGGGCAAAGTAGTAAGGTGCAATTTTGCTCTTGTACCAGATGGCGCGGGTATACTTGTCGATGGCCAAATCATACTGTGCCGAATCGGCTAGCATATTGCCTTTCTCGAACGATTTGTTGGCAAAGAAAGGCTTTAATGAAACAAATGCAATGGCTGCAATTACTATCAAAACGAAGATTGCTACAACTACCTTTTTCATAAACGATTAAAATTAGTTCTATGTACAAAGTTATATAATTTTATCTATCAATGGTAATTATGACTAAAAATCAAAAGCAAATGGCTACTCGTTATAAGTAGCCATTTGTTTAAGTAGTTGCAATTAAGCTACTCACGTATAGCAGCGCATATGTATTCGCGGTTCAAACGGGCGATGTGCGAAATTGATATTCCCTTAGGGCACTCGGCTTCGCAAGCACGGGTATTGCTGCAGCTGCCAAAGCCCAATTCGTCCATTTTGGCCACCATCTTTTGTACTCTCTCCTTCGCCTCAACCTTGCCCTGTGGGTAAAGGGCAAGCTGCGAAACCTTGGCAGCAATAAACAGCATGGCCGATGAGTTTTTGCAAGCGGCGACACAAGCCCCACATCCTATGCACGATGCGGCATCGAAAGCCTCGTCGGCATTGGGTTTTGGCACAAGTATGGCGTTTGCGTCCTGCGCTTGTCCCGCATTTACCGATACAAATCCACCGGCTTGCATAATCTTATCGAAAGCGTTACGCTCAATAATCAGATCCTTTATCACAGGGAAAGAGGCAGCACGCCAGGGTTCTATGGTTATTGTAGTTCCATCGTTGAACTCGCGCATGTGCAGCTCGCAAGTTGTGGTTTTGCTCATCACTCCGTGAGGACGGCCGTTGATGTATAGCCCGCAGCAACCGCAAATGCCCTCGCGGCAATCGTGCTCAAAGGCTACCGGTTCTTTTCCATCTGTAATAAGTTGGCTATTCAGATAGTCGAGCATTTCGAGGAACGACATCTCAGGTGAAACGTTATCGAGAGGATAGGTTTCGAATTTTCCTTTGGATTTAGCGTCCTTCTGTCGCCATATTTTTAGCTTAACTTTCATATTTTATGGTTGTTAAGATTTTATCGATTTACTTATAGCTGCGTTCCTGTAGCTTTACAAACTCGTACTTTAGCTCCTCCTTATGTAGTATGGGTTCGCTTTGTGCCCCAGTGAATTCCCATGCTGCAACATACGAGTAGTTGGCATCGTCGCGCTTGGCCTCACCGGTTTCGGTTTGGCTCTCTTCGCGGAAGTGAGCGCCGCAGCTCTCCTTGCGGTTTAGCGCATCGTAGCAAAGGAGCTTGGCCAGTTCAAAGTAGTCGGCTACCCTGCCCGCTTTCTCAATTTCCTGATTAAGATCAGCGGCTTCGCCAGGAATTCTTACATCACTCCAGAACTCTTTTTCCAACTCATCAATTAGAACTAGGGCTTTTTTTAGGCCCTCCTCGTTTCGGTACATGCCGCAGTAGTCCCACATAATCTTCCCTAATCGTTTGTGGAACGAGGTTACGGTTTGCTTGCCCTTTACCGCTAGTAGCTTTTCGATTCGCTCTTTGGCCTCCTTTTCGGTTTGCATAAACTCAGGTAGATCGGTGCTGATTTTGGGTGTTCTAATCTCATCGGCAAGGTAATCGGTAATGGTGTAGGGGAGGATAAAGTAGCCATCGCCGGCACACTGCATCAGCGAGCTGGCGCCTAGCCGGTTTGCTCCATGGTCGCTGAAGTTCGACTCACCTATGGCGAAAAGCCCCGGGACTGTAGTCATCAAATTATAATCGACCCACAAACCGCCCATGGTGTAGTGTCCAGCGGGATAGATACGCATTGGGGTTTCGTAGGGCGATTCGCCGGTTATCTTCTCGTACATCTCGAAGAGGTTGCCGTACTTATCTTCTATTGATTTTTTGCCCTGTTTTTGAATCGCATCCCTAAAGTCGAGGTAAACCGATAGACCCGAATCGCCTACGCCATAGCCTGCATCGCAGCGTTCCTTGGCTGCACGTGAGGCTACATCGCGGGGCACCAGGTTGCCGAAGGCCGGATATCGACGCTCAAGGTAGTAGTCGCGTTCATCCTCGGGTATTACGTTTGCCTTACGCTTATCGCCCTTGGCCTTGGGAACCCAAACCCGGCCATCATTCCTGAGCGATTCGCTCATTAAGGTGAGCTTACTCTGAAAATCGTTTAGCACTGGGATTGATGTGGGGTGTATTTGGATAAAGCTGGGGTTGGCAAAAAGCGCTCCGCGCTTATGCGCTTTCCACGCTGCCGATCCGTTGGAGTTTACAGCAAGGGTTGAAAGGTAATAGATTGTGCCATATCCACCAGTAGCCAAAACAACCGCGTGAGCGGAGTGGCGCTCTATTTCGCCGGTTATCAGATTTCGAACAACAATTCCGCGTGCTTTGCCATCAACAACCACCAGGTCGAGCATTTCGCGCCGGGGATACATGGTTACCCTTCCGGTTTGCATTTGCCTAACCAGTGCAGAGTAACCACCTAAAATACATTGTTGGCCAGTTTGCCCTTTGGCGTAAAAAGTACGACTTACTTGTACACCGCCAAATGACCGGTTGTCGAGTAATCCGCCGTAATCGCGGGCAAAAGGTACGCCCATGGCGGTGTAGTGATCGATTACCAGATTGCTCACCTCAGCGGCTCTGTACACGTTGGCCTCGCGGGCGCGATAGTCGCCACCCTTAATCATATCGTAAAACAGGCGATAAACGCTATCGCCATCATTCTTGTAGTTTTTGGCAGCATTAATACCTCCCTGAGCCGCCACGGAATGGGCTCGGCGAGGAGTATCCTGGTAGCAAAAAACCTTAACGTTGTAACCCAGCTCACCCAGCGTGGACGCGGCTCCCGATCCGGCCAGACCAGTACCAACAACTATAATATCGAGTTTCTTCTTGTTGGCTGGGTTTACAAGTCGCAGTGAGTTCTTATACTTAGTCCATTTCTCGGCAAGAGGGCCATCGGGTATTTTAGAGTTAAGTTTATTCATGGTAGATTGTTGTTAGAAGATGATCATTTGTAGATTCAAACTCTATTCTGAAACCAGTGCTAGTGAAAGAACCAGAAGTAGATTGGTATGATAGTAAACCCAGTGGCAATTATCACTGCGTAGATGCACGAGACTACTTCAAGTCGCTTAATCCACTTTTGATTGTTTATGCCAATGGTCTGGAATGCGCTCCAAAATCCGTGGCTTAGGTGAAGGCCAAGCAACAACGCCGAAACAATATATATTACATTATACCACCAGTAGTCGATAAAGAACTCCGAAACAAGCTGGTAGGAGTTGTGCATCTTTATTCCATCGTAGGTGATGTAAGGAACCTCGCCAAAACGTAGCTTAAGAAAGAAGTTGATTAGATGAATAACAAGAAACACAAGTATTGTCCCTCCCAGGATATACATGTTTCGCGACGACCAGGAGGTAAGGTCGTTTGATGCGCTTTTGGCATACTGAACCGGTCTGGCTTTCCTGTTTTTTAGGGTAAGCGTTGAGGCATATATAATATGAAATACGAAGCCGAAAGCCAGTAGGTATTCCACCACTTTGAGGGCGGGAGTTGACACTAGGGTATGGGCAGCTTTGTTGTAGAGTTCCCCATCGCCAATAAGGAGCAGTAGGTTTGTGCCAAGATGCACCAAAAGGAAGAGCATAAGGAACAACCCCGAAATACTCATTATTAACTTTTTACCAACCGATGAGTTGAAAATTCTAGCCATAGAATTTGATTTTTGGTTTTGCGAGTCAAGTTATACTATTTGTTAGTTTATATCCCTTTGATGTAGACTGGAAATAACATGTTGTTCAACATAAAAACTTTGACCTGTAGAAGTATTTTGATGCTTTCTACAGGTCATATGAATTTTGTATTGAAAAAAGTTATTCAAGCAGTTTGATGTATCGATCGCGAATAGCCCTTAGTCGATCCTCGGTAAGGTTTTCGCGGTATACCCTTACCAGATCAACTATGTCGCAGTTTTCGTAAATATATGCTCTAGCCGCATCAAAGTACAGCAGGTCGGTATCGTATTTCACCTCGATGGTCAACTTCTTAAAATCATCCCAGTTGATATTTTTGGGAATTTCAAAGTAGCCCATGTTGGGCTGATTCTGCTCAAGGTAAAGGCCATCGCCAAGCTGCGACAAATTAAAAAACCGCCGAAGCTTAATCATGCCCATCTGGTTCTGAAAACTTTTAGTTTTCTTCTTCAACTCAATTCCCTCTTCAAGGTACTGCTGCTGAACCATGGCAATATGGCTATAGTTATTTAGGTTAAGGAGTCGAATAACATAACAGGTTTGGTTAAAAAGGGTAATGGAACCTGTAACCGCATTGATGGGGAATTTCAACTTTTTTTGAACTGAAATAGTTGATCTAGTCAATGTTTCGAGCGAGAAATAGTTGTCGAGCACAAAGTAAACCATGTGAGGCTTGGTGTTGCTTTTAACCTCGCTGTAGTATCCAAAGTATGGCGAAACGGCTTCAATTACGCATGTATTCTTGAGAATTAGATCGTTCTCGATACACGACAAGGGCTCTTCCTTGATAACGCCACCATAGCGTTCAATAGTATTCTGGATTTCCATAGTTTTTGTAGTTTGGGTTTTGATCAAATATACAAAAACTAGGGTTACAATTCAACCTTTTGGTAATGATATGTTAGTCAGGTACAGTCTGTTTAACCTTTTAGGGTAAAGCATTGAAAAAAAGGTTTAAGCATCTAGCCTAAACCCTTGTGATTATTCAAAAAGGAGTATGCTTATGCATTTATTGCCATAACATCTTTAATAAAATGCTTTTTTGCTGCAGCAAGTTTTAATCCACTAACAGACAGGTTGCTAGTTGATTTGTCCGAAACTATGCCGAGCATATTGTCTTGCTGGAGAATTTCTATAGTTCGAAGCAATGTATTGTCAATTCGAGTAATTATGGGGTAAAACCCAAGATCATCAATAATGCCCCTAGCTACGTATGCTTTTATCTGAGTTTCAATAATAAACCTCGATTTAGCCAGGTCTGCGTGGTTTGGTTTAACCCCTCTTGCCTTAGCAAAATCGATAAACTGAGTCATTATATTGAGGTTGTCGAGGTACTTTTCAATTTCTTTGTAGTCCTTCATCGAGTTCATCGAACGACGGTGCTTATCGGTGAAGTTATATGCAAAACGGTAAATAAGGTTACGCCTAGCCACTTGGTTAAAGTATGGGGTTACACCAAGGGTGTCAATGGGGATAAAGAAATCGGGCATAATTCCACCACCACCATATACCGTTCTCCCTCCTGGAGTTGTAAACTTGAGTGAATCCTGTAGCTGAATGCTGTCCTGCTCCTGAAATTCTCCATGCAGATAGCGGTTACTGATATCATAGAAATAGTCGTCGCTTCCTGGCTCGTAAGGTTTCTGAATGCTTCGTCCGGTAGGAGTGTAGTACCGAGCTATGGTTAGCCTAAGGGCCGATCCGTCGGAGAATAAAACCTGTTCCTGAACCAATCCCTTTCCAAATGAACGGCGACCAGTTACAATTCCTCTGTCGTTATCCTGAAGTGCTCCAGCCAGAATCTCGCTGGCAGAAGCGGAAAACTCATCAACAATAACCGCCACTGGGGTGTTTAGGCATCGGCCTTTTGCGGTGGAGTATACGTTTTGACGAGGGCGAGCCTTGCCTTGGGTGTAAACTATAAGTTTGCCCTCGGGAAGAAACTCATTGGCAATATTTGTAGCCGCATCGAGGTATCCACCCGTATTCCCTCGCAGATCGATAATGATCTTCTTCATGCCTTGGCTTTGCAACTTGTCGATAGCGGCAATAAACTCAGTGTATGTGGTGCGTGCAAAACGTGAAATCTTAATAAATCCAACCTCCTCGTTTAGCATAAAACTAACATCGAGACTGTAAATGGGTATCTTGTCGCGGGTAATCTCAAACGTGAGTAATTCGCTAAGTCCAGTACGCTGAATACCCACAGAAACCTTGGTACCAGTTGGACCCTTTAGCATGGTCACAATATCATTTTGGTTGATACTTTTTCCAGCAACCAGTGAGTCGTTAATGGTGATAATCCTGTCGCCAGCCTCTATGCCAATCCGCTCCGATGGTCCTCCAGGAATAGTCGACATCACTACTACTGTATCGTTTGGCATATTGAAGGTGATACCAATGCCATCGAATCCGCCATCGAGCGGCTCATTAACCTTCTGTAGTTCCGATGCCGGAATATAAACCGAGTGGGGGTCGAGATATTTAAGCATGGTGGGAATTGTTGATTCCACCAGCGAACCCATTGAAACGGTATCGACATACTGATTCTCTATGTAGTTAAGGATACTCGATAGCTTATCGGTTCTAGGGTAAACGGTTAGACTTCTACGATCGGGCGCCTGCCTAAGCGATGCGCCCACCAGTATTCCCACAACTAAAACTGCCGCTAAACCCAGTGGGTAAATTATATCCTTCTTCTTATTGTTGTAGTGCATAGGAGTTTCACGTATGATGGATTTGCAAAGATAAATTGATTGGGGACAATTAGCGCTGATCCCAAAGTTTTTTAAGATAAAATAATAGAACCGTTAGGCTATTCAAGTTTCAGTATCTCAATGCCTGCTCTGCTCAGCAGCTCAATGCCTTCGGTAGCTCGGTAGTCGTCGCTGTAAACAACTCGTTTTATGCCCGCTTGGATAATAAGCTTTGAGCACTCCATACAAGGAGCCGATGTAACGTATAACGTGGCACCCTCGCTGCTATTGTTCGATTTGGCCACTTTGGTAATGGCGTTTGCCTCGGCATGCAGCACGTAGGGTTTTGTTTTGCCCGATTCGTCCTCGCATATATTCTCAAAACCGCTTGGAGTGCCGTTGTACCCGTCAGAGATTATCATCTTGTTTTTAACAATAAGTGCCCCCACCTGTCGGCGAATGCAGTAGGAGTTTTTGGCCCACACATGTGCCATCTCAAGGTATCGCCTGTCGAAATTGGGTTGCTTGTCGCCGTATGGCTTTAACGTGTTTTCTTTTGACATTGAACGGAGTATTTAAATGGTACGCGCATTATATATATGAAATCGATATGCAAAAAAAGCCTTTAACCAGTAATGGCTAAAGGCTTGTTGGTGTACCCGGAGCCGGGGTCGAACCGGCACGATATTGCTATCACTGGTGTTTGAGACCAGCGCGTCTACCAATTCCGCCATCCGGGCAAGTGGTAGTGTTTCTTTGGGAGTGCGAATATAAATGGTTTTTTTGGTTTGGGCAAGAGAGACCAGTATCAAAGTTTGTAAAAAATGGTTTGTAAAAACTTACACTACTTTGCCCACTAACTTTGACGCAACAATACTGCGTGCTGTTTTGTAGATGCTTTCGACATCAATTCCGCACTCACGGTATAGTTCCTGTGGTGTGCCATGTTCCACAAAACGATCGGGTATGCCCAGTCTAACCACACGGGTTTGGTAACCATTATCGTTTAACCACTCCAATACTGCGGAACCAAATCCACCTTGGATTGCACCGTCCTCTACTGTGATGATAGCACTAAAACGTGTGCCCACCTGTGTAAGAATATTCGTGTCGAGGGGTTTAACAAAACGCATATCGTAGTGCGCAACACTTATCCCTTCAGCTTTTAACTTCTCCACAGCTTGAGCTGCAGTTATTCCCAACGGGCCAAATGACAGTATGGCGATATCCGTTCCCTCGCTGAGAACCCTCCCTGTTCCAACCTCAATTTGTTTCATGGGCGTTTGCCAATCTACCAACGAACCGTTTCCTCTAGGGTAGCGAATACTCCATGAGCCCATGTTGGGCTGTTGAGCCGTAAACATCATGTTTCGTAACTCTTCCTCATTTAAGGGAGAGCAAATGGTTATGTTAGGAATGATTCGCATGTACGCTATGTCGAAAACACCATGATGTGTTGCTCCGTCTTCGCCCACTATTCCTCCTCTATCGAGGCAGAACACAACGTTTAAGTTTTGTAGCACTACATCGTGAATAACTTGATCGTAGGCTCGTTGCATAAATGAGGAGTAGATGTTGCAGAATGGAACAAGTCCTTCTGCGGCTAGTCCAGCGGCAAAGGTTACTGCATGTTGCTCGGCAATCCCAACGTCAAAGGTTCTCTCGGGCATTTTCTCCATCATTATATTCATGGAGCATCCGCTGGGCATGGCTGGAGTTATACCAACAATTTTTTCGTTTTGTTTTGCCAACTCCACCATTGTGTGGCCAAAAACATCCTGAAAGCGTGGGGGCGTTGGTTTATCCGATTTTAGCACAATCCTTTCACCAGTATCCTTGTCGAAAACACCAGGAGCATGCCATGCCGTTTGGTTTTCCTCGGCTGGAGTAAAACCCTTGCCCTTAACGGTAACACAATGCAGGAGTTTGGGGCCGGGTATATTTTTTAAATCGTTAAGAACCTGAGTAAGGTAAACAACATCGTGACCATCAACCGGTCCAAAGTACCTAAAACCAAGCGATTCGAACAGGTTACTCTGTTTTAGTAAAGCCGATTTTAGCGCATTCTCGAGTTTTTGAACCATTGAACGAGTTCCCAGGCGGTTCAATTTTCCAAGAAGATTCCAGATATCGCTCTTTAGCTTATTGTATGTTTGCGAGGTGGTTATGTCGAGTAAGTACTCCTTTAGCGCGCCCACGTTAGGGTCAATCGCCATGTTGTTGTCGTTAAGTATAACCAGCAGATTCGATTTTTGCGTTCCGCCATGGTTTAGACCCTCAAAGGCCAAGCCCCCAGTCATTGATCCATCGCCGATTATTGCAACGGTGTTTCTGTTTTCGCCCTTAAGGCTCGAGGCAACCGCCATTCCTAGCCCTGCAGAGATTGATGTGGCGCTATGTCCAGTTCCAAATGAATCGTATTCACTCTCGCTTCGCTTAGGAAATCCGCTAATCCCTTTGTACTTTCGATTGGTATGAAAAATGTCGCGCCGACCAGTTAAAATCTTATGACCGTAGGCCTGATGCCCTACATCCCAGATTATTCTATCGTCGGGGGTGTTGAAAATGTAATGAAGCGCAACGGTGAGCTCCACAACACCCAAACTAGCTCCAAAGTGCCCAGGATTATTCGAAACAACATCAATGATGAATTGCCTTAACTCCTTACTTACAGCCTCAAGATCCTCCACTCGCAATCTCTTCAGATCGTCGGGCGAGTTTATGTTTTGTAGGAAATTAGTGGGCATATCCATCTCGATTCTTCTTTTTGCAAAGGTATAACAAAATTATATATAAAAGGTTGTTAGCGCCCTCTGGCAGTATCCTTGATGCTAAAGGAACGAATCAATTTCAAGCAAATTGCCTGTTGATAAAAATACAATACCCTACAATTATAAAAAAGTATTAATACTCATTATTGCTATATTTGTAATTGATTATTCTGATAATTACAATCAAAACATCCAAATATGAAATCGAATAGAATTCTTGTTATAGCACTTGGGTTTATTATCTTTTTTGCAAGTGCGTGTGTGCCTGCAAAGGAATTTCAAGCGTTGCAGGATAAGAATATAAAGTGCGAAGAGGAACGCGAAAAATTGGCAATTGAAAACGAATCGCTTGATGTTACTAACAAGGAGTTGCAATCAAAATACGATGTTTTAAAGGCTGAGGTGCAACAGCTAGAGGCCGATAGTCTCTCTCGTTCCATTGAAATGAATAGACTTAGAGACCAAAATCAGCGGCTTACTAGTCGTTACGAGGAGTTGCAGGATCTTCAGAAAAGTTTTATGGCGGGAAGCCAGCAGGAAACACGCAGAGTTCTTGCCCAGCTGCAAGCCACCCAAGAGGAGTTGCAGGTAAAGCAGGATGCCTTAAAGGAGTTGGAACGACAGTTGAACCTTCGCCGTCGAAATCTTGAGGAGATGCAGACCTACCTCAATCAGGTTAAAACCGATTTGGATGAGCGCAATGCTAAGATTGTGGAGATGGAGCAAATCCTCTCACGAAAGGACTCTGCTGTTATGGTTCTGCGCAGAGCAGTTTCCGATGCTCTGTTTGGTTTCGAGGGAAAAGGGCTTAGCGTGAAGCTTAAGAATGGGAAGGTTTACGTTTCGCTCGAGGAGCAGCTTATGTTTAAGTCGGGCAGCCATACTGTTGATGCAAACGGTGCTAGAGCCCTTAAGCAACTTGTCCCAGTTCTCGAAAAATCGCCCGATATCAACATTGTAGTCGAAGGACATACCGACGAGTTACCTTTCCCTCCACGTGGCGAACTGCTCGACAACTGGGATCTTAGCGTTAAGCGCGCAACATCTATTGTTCGTATCCTACTGCAGGATTCAAAAATCGATCCTGCCAGAGTTTCAGCATCGGGGAGAAGCCAGTATCATCCCGTTGATATGAACCGATCGGCAGAGGCTCGGCAACGAAATCGCAGAACTGAAATCATTCTAACTCCCAAACTCGACGAGCTGCTTGAACTTCTCGAGAGCAATTAGCGAGCATCAATCATTAACAAGCTAGTTAATAAACCCAATGGTTATGAAAAGGAAAATTACTTTAGGAATTGTAGCTTTAGTGCTAGTCTCTTTGGGTGTATTTCTTTCTATCCCCCATAATCACTACATAGTAAAAGCGCTTCGGTACCAAAAGCCCAAAATTCATCACTACCAGATTTTTGAGAATAGGGTGGTTGAAACAGGATCGGCTCAACCCTGGGCTATCTCCAATGAGTATAATAAGTACCAGCTAACCAGTGAGCAGGGTGAAAACCTGGCCAAAACTCGTTCGGTAGCTTTCCTTGTGGCAAAGGATTCCGCTTTACTTTTCGAGGCCTACTGGGATGGCTATGGAGTCGATTCGTACTCAAACTCATTTTCAATGGCCAAGAGTATTGTTGGCCTGTTGATTGGGTGCGCCATCGACGATGGATTTATTGAAAGTCTCGACCAACCTGTTAGCGCTTTTATCCCAGAATTTAAAGAGGGGAGTAAAGCTTTAATTACTATCCGGCACTTGCTAACCATGAGTTCGGGTCTTAGCTGGGACGAGGCATACGCCAGTCTTTTCTCAACTACAACCCAAGCCTATTATGGCAAATTTCTGCGCGAGCTTGTGCTCGACCAAACCGTTATTAATGAGCCTGGCAGGCAGTTCAATTACCTTAGCGGCGACACTCAGATTCTTTCGCTCATTGTTGCACAAGCCACCGGCAAAACAGTAAGCGAATACATGTCGGAAAAGATTTGGAGTAAGATTGGTGCCGAGTACGATGCCCTTTGGAGCCTCGACAAGAAAGGTGGAATTGAAAAGGCATACTGCTGCTTTAACTCCAACGCGCGCGATTTTGCTCGAATTGGCCGACTGATCCTTAACCATGGCCAGTGGAATGGCGAGCAGCTGATTTCCACCAAGTATCTCGACGAAACATTACATCCCACCCTTTACTTGGCCGATAAGGAACTGAATGGAATTCCAACTGAGCGTTATGGTCATCAGTGGTGGTTTACAACTCATCGCGATCTCAGGGTAATTTTTGCACGTGGGATATTGGGTCAGTATATTTTTATTATTCCCGATTTGGATATCGTGGCAGTTCGCCTTGGCCATCTGCGAAGCGAAGTGCGCATTGGCGGCCAGCCAACCGATATTTTCGATTATCTCGACATTGCAATGGATATTTCGAATTCCTTGCAGTAGGTTTTTTACATCAACATACATTTTTTACCATGGATAAGCTGAGGGCAAAGCTGCTGGCCTTCCCAGCCGCTGAATTAAACATTTACTCCAGAGGAAAGAAGAAACTCCAAAAACTCTTCCATCACGAGCGGGTCGAATACGTCGATAAGGATCCAGATATCCTTGTTTTTCTTACCGGAGGTTCGGAACGGGTAGCCTTGCAATCGGTCCGGGAGTATGGCTTTTATCTACTCCTTGCAACTGGAGCCGACAACTCGTGGGCGGCAGCAACTGAGGTTAAGGCATGGATGAATCAGAATAACATCTCAAGCATTTTAGTTGATTTCTGTGATCCCAAATCCATAGAGTACATAAGCAGCCTTTATGCCGTTAAAAAGGGCCTCCAACGGCTCAAAGGACAACGTTTTGGATTAATCGGAGAGCCCTCCGACTGGTTAGTGAATTCTAACATCGACCCATTTATAATAAAAACTAAAATGGGGATCGATCAAATAGATATTCCCTGGAGTAAAATTGATATTAACGCTTTTAAGGATGTAGCTCCTGAGTTCACAGCGTTTTTTCGCAACGCCAACTCCAAGGAGTTGCACGCATCGGGTCAAGTTTACGAAGCACTCTCGAAACAGGTTAAGGATTATGAGTTGAAAGCTCTAACGGTTGAGTGTTTCTCACTGGTTACGTCTCGAAAAACAACTGCTTGCTTGGCTCTGTCGAAACTCTCTATGGATGGAATTCCTGCTGGCTGCGAGGGTGATACGTGTAGTATGCTCGGCATGATGCTCACAAAGGAACTTTTTGGAGTTGTTCCCTGGATTGCCAACACAACCAGTGTGAGAGGTAACCAGATGATATTTTCGCACTGTACCATTCCTGCTAACCTTTTGAAAAATTTTGAGGTTGATACCCATTACGAAACAGGGAAAGGATTGGCCATTAAAGGAGAGCTAAAGGCGCAAGAGGTTACCATTTTAAGGCTAGATCATACCCTAACGCGAGCTTTTATTGCTGTTGGTAAAGTGGTTGAGGTTCCCTATCAAAAGATGGCCTGTAGAACTCAGTTGGGGGTTGAAGTCTCCGACAAAGTTCGCGATTACTTTGTGGAGAATCCACTAGGAAATCATCACCTTATCATTCCGGGAAATTTCCAGTTGGGATTAGATATTGCCGCACGGCTACTCAAAATGGAGCGAGTATAAGAAAAGCCGCATTTGCGGCTTTTCTTATACTGTTAGTATCTCTTGCTCCTTTTTCTCGAGCTGTTCCTCAACCTTCTTGTTATACGCGTCGGTCATTTTTTGAACATCAGTTTCAGCATTTTTGGCTAAATCCTCAGCAAGCCCATCTTTTTGAAGTTTTTTAATATTTTCGTTGGCATCGCGTCGGGCATTTCGAATGCTAACGCGGGCATTCTCGCCCTCGTTTTTAACCTGTTTAACCAGCAGCTTTCGGCGCTCCTCGGTAAGCGGTGGAACCGCAATCCGGATTATCTCCCCGTTGTTCTGAGGATTAAACCCCAGGTTGGCAGCAAGAATTGCCTTTTCAATGGGATTAATCATTGATTTTTCCCAGGGCTGAATGGTTATGGTTCGGGCGTCTAGTGTGCCAACGTTCGAAACCTGTTGCAGTGGGGTTAATGTGCCGTAGTAATCGACCATTAAACCCGAAAGCATTGCGGGATTTGCCTTTCCGGCTCTAATTACACGGAGTTCATTTTCTAAATGAGCAATGGCTTTTTCCATCCGCTCTTTAGCTTCTTCTATGCAGAATTCAACTTCTTCAGTCATGGTTCTGTATTTTTTAGGATATAAAAATATTTATTTTTTTACCAAAGTACCAATATTTTCGCCAAAAACTACTTTTTTCAGATTTCCGGGGGTGTTCATGTCGAATACAATAATGGGGAGGTTGTTCTCACTGCACATGGTAAAAGCAGTTAGATCCATTATTTTAAGTTTTTTAGAGTAAGCCTCATCGAACGTTAGGGTTTGATACTTTACTGCTTTGGGATCTTTTTCGGGATCGGCGGTGTAAACTCCATCAACACGGGTTCCCTTTAGCAGGGCTTCAGCTTGTATTTCAACACCCCTAAGAGCCGATGCGGTATCGGTGGTGAAGAAGGGATTTCCTGTTCCTCCTGCAATAATCACAGCAAACCCATTTCGGAAGGCCTCAAGGGCTTTGGCTTTGGTGTACAGCTCACCCACAGGTTCCATCTTGGTGGCAGTAAAAACCTTGGCTTTGCCCCCGTTTCCTTCAATGGCACTTTGCAGTGCAAGACTGTTGATAACAGTTGCCAGCATGCCCATTTGATCGCCCTTAACCCTATCGAATCCTTTGGATACGCCACTTAAGCCCCTAAAGATATTCCCGCCGCCAATCACTATTCCCACTTCAACTCCTTGCTCAACAGTCTCTTTAACCTGTAGTGCGTAGGAGTTAAGAATATCTGTGTTTATACCGTAACTGTCGTTACCCATAAGGGCTTCGCCGCTAAGCTTGAGTAGAACCCGTTTGTACTTATTCATCTTAAGTGTTTTGTGGTGTAAAAATAATGAAAAAACTTATTTGTAATTCTCTATCTATCCTTTGATTAAAATAAATCCCGCCCAGTCAATGGGTAAGTATCCTTTGGCAATGCTGTCTAACTTGGCCAACCTTAGGGCTTCGGTGTAATCGTTTCCCTTCAACAAGTAATTATAGAATAGTATCATAAACTCTTTAGTTTTTTGGTCGTGTATCTTCCAGAGCGATGCAATTACATTTTGTGAACCTGCGTAAATAAATCCTCGTGGAAGAGCCATAATGCCTTCGCCTTCCAAAACTTCACCAATGCCTGTTTTGCATGCCGATAGCACAACCAAGTTGGCACTAGTTTTATTGTTAAACAGTTCGGCCATTCTCAAAAAGTGGTTATCCTTTTCCGGGTAATCAGAGGCCTGAAAGAATAAACCACTGTTGTGCCTGTCGCCGCTTACTCCATGGCTAGCGATGTGTAGAATGGTGTGTTGTGGCATTTTTTCAATAAACTTATTCTTGGTAGCATCTGCTCCAACTATTAGCTCGTAGGGAATCTTCTTCGAACCGAAAAGCTTTGTAATCTCATCAACCTCCGACTGCGAGTAGGGAAGGGGCACAAGCATAGTTCTGTTATTATCGCTCCTAAAAACCTCGGTGTTGCTAATACTTGTTTGGCTTAACATTGTTGGGGTAATAATCTCTGTTTCACCGAAAGTTGGTGCTATTGCCAGCAAACTCCAATTATTTCGACTTGCAGTACTCGAAAAACCCTTTGATGTGTACAAATACTCAATGCTATGTTTTTTTAGAAGAAACTCTCCACTGGGATTAGTGAAAAGCTCGAATGGGATTTCCATCAGAATCTCATCAGCAAAAACATGTAACTTTTGCTTTCCCTTTATAATTGGCTCCATGGGCTTTATAAGCAACTCGTAGAACTCTCTTTGATATGGGCTTTGGCTGATGCCTGTTTTAATATCTCTAGTAAACCCTTGTATTTTGCTACTAAACCCATTAATTGTAACAAGTTGAATGTCCGTTTTTTTGGGGTTTACCCCCACAATAAAAATCGAATCGCCTTTGGTGAAATACTGAATTGCTGCCGATGTCTTCTCAATAGATGTCTTCGCACCAAGAGCATTTGCAGTATTATCCATAAATTCGAGGGTTGCGCTGTATCTCTCCGACAGATTTACCTTTGCTCTGTATAGCTTCTTTTTCAGATCGAATAGAATGTCTTTTCCGTCACCCGAAGCCTGAAGGTTGGCAATCTGATTGGTTAACTCTGATATTCGCCTAAGTTCAAGCTGAGCGCTATCCGAGGCATAGCGTTGCGCAATGTTGCGCTGGAAATTAAGGTTAAAAGCCCTGGGGCTATCGGACAAAACGAAAGCGGTATCAATATACGATCTGTTGGTTTGTGCTAGTTTCCAAGATGCAAAGATTCCATAGAATGATGATTTTTTTAGGTTCGAACTGGCCTCCATCGCCAGTCGTTCGTCGGCAATACCGCTGTAGTGGTACTTTATAACAAGATTGGAGTATGTTACTATTTGCATCATTCTCTGCAACACAGGCTCATCGCTTCCTTCTTCAATCATCAACCTATAGCTTTCGAGTATGCTAAGCAATATGTCGCGAACATAAGGAATGTAAAACTTATGATAGCTCTCGGGCGGAAGCAATTTCAGCTTATCATCAATGGCTTGGTAGTGGTTGAATGCAATTGCCTTAAGCGTGTTCTCGTAATTGGTTATAGCCTCCTTGTAGTTTCGGGTTTTGTGGTAGATATCAGCCTTGTCGAGGTAATAGTTAACCAGATAAGGCGAAAGGGGAGTTTTGAAGATATCAATGTAAATACTGTAAAACTCATCTAGTTTTTGGAGTGCTTTCTCGTACTGCTTATCTAAACGGTACATCATGCTCTCGTGCCAAACCAGCATTCCTTCACTAACCCGTGGATTGGCAAATCCAGGAAGCTCCCGGCGCATCTCTTCGATGAATAAATTCGCACTATCATAATCACCTAATCGGGTATACGATTCGATTATTGTTGTGTACCTAGTATGCCGATTATGTAGCCTAAACTCGGTAAAGTCTCTGTTATTAATTAGCAGGTTATTGGCAATTTTGCTGTATTTAATCGCATTCTCGTAATCCTTGTTTCGGAGATAGAATTGACCAACATTGCCGTTAAGGGCAATTTGATTTCCAATACTCTTTTCGCTCTTATCTAAAAGATCTATTGATTTTAGCTGGTACTCAATGGCCAATTCAATATCGTGGCTCGCAATATTTGCACCAATAACATTATAAAGATCCGATAAGGACGATGAACTCAATTCAAAATCGGTTTGGCAAGCATCCCAGTGCTCCCATGCTAGGTTGTATTTGCCCAGTGCATAATACCTCGATCCAATATCGCGGTTGATAATGAATCCAAACCGGGGATAGGCTTCCTTGGAATAGCTTTCGAGAAAAGCCTTGTACCATTGGATTTTGTCCTCCACATTTGGCTCGTATATGGCAAGGTTGTAGTACGATATAAGTAGCTCAATATTTCCTTTGTCAATATGCTTTTTTGTTTCATTTACGGCATCAAGGAGTATTCTTTTTGCTTCAGTTGCCTGTCGGTGCGAGTAAATCCAGTACGTGTACTCGTTGGCAAGAAAGAGGTAATTGCGATAGTCCCTGTTGCTAATATTTTGCTGCTGGAGGATAAGAAATTCTCCCTTAGCGCTCTCGTATTTCTGCTGACTGATAAGTCTATGCGGAACATACCATGTGGTATCGGCAGGCAGTGTTCTGTACTCATTGAAAACAACCGATGGCTTATTTTGCGAATAGATGCTGCCTAAGGTCAAAAGAACTAAGCATAATGAGATTAACAGTTTTCTCTTAATCATATTGGAGGAAATTTTGGTTAACAAGTTAGGCTAATTGAGCAGAACGAGCAAAAAAAAAGCTACCATACCTGGTAGCTTTTTTAGTAATATACTGATATTAAGCGTTAAGTGAAACGCGCTTAAATCCGATAACCTTTAAGTCTGGATTAATGCTCTTTAGGTAATCTTTAACACTTGTCTTACCGTCCTTAATGAAATCCTGGTTCATAAGGGTGCTCTCCTTGTAGAACTTCTGAAGTTTGCCTTGGGCAATCTTGTCAAGCATATTCTCAGGTTTTCCTTCAAGACGAGCCTGCTCGCGGCCAATTTCAAACTCCTGTTGACGAATTTTTTCGGGTACATCATCAATATCCACCGAAACGGGGCTCATGGCTGCAACTTGCATGGCAACATCTTTTCCTACCTGATCTTCGAAACCTCCTTTGTTAAAGGCCACGATGGTAGCAAGCTTGTTTCCGGGGTGGATGTAAGCAACCACCTTTTCGCCTTCAAGTTTCTCGTAGTAGGAAAGCTCGAATTTTTCGCCAGTGATTCCTGATTGATCCATTACTAGATCGCCGATGGGGCGACCATCAATTTTAATTGCCTTAAGGGTATCGATATCGGCAGGCTGATTTACCAGCGCTTCGTTCAGGATTTTTGTTGTAAGACCTACAAAATCCTGGTTTTTAGCCACAAAATCGGTTTCGCAATTAAGTACAACAATTGCACCTTTTTTACCGTCGGCCGATATGGCAGCTAGGGCTGCACCTTCGCCCGCTTCGCGGTCGGCGCGCTTGTTGGCAATGGCTTTTCCTCTTTCGCGGATAAGCTCAATTGCTTTCTCAATATCGCCGTTTGACTCTTCAAGGGCTTTTTTGCAGTCCATCATTCCGGCACCTGTAAGCTTGCGGAGTTTGGCTATATCTGCAGTTTTTATCTCAGACATTGTGATATTTTTTTGTAGTTACTACTATATGTTTATTCGTCGGACGCTTCGTCGCTGTCGTTGTCAGAGTCATCGTTCTGGTCGATGTTCTCATCCTGAGCAGCTTTAGCTCTTGGAGCCCTAGCGCTCTTCCTAGCCCTTGTGCGGGTTGGTCTTTCGTCAGCGTTGTCATCGTCAGCGCCTGGTCCTTCTTTATCCTTTTCGTTTTTACGCTCGTCTAAACCTTCCTGAATAGACTTCACCATTACGTCAACAATTAGAGAGATTGACTTGGATGCATCGTCGTTGGCCGGTATTACAAAGTCAATTGGAGTAGGATCACAACAGGTATCAACCATTGCGAATACCGGTATATTCAATTTTTTTGCCTCGTTAACAGCGATATACTCTTTCTGTACATCAATCACAAAAAGTGCTGCGGGTAGTCTATTTAGATCGGCAATTGAGCCAAGGTTTTTCTCCAGTTTAGCGCGTTGACGGGTAATTTGCAGCTTCTCACGCTTCGAAAGGTTGGTGAAGGTTCCTTCGGACAACATTTTGTCGATGGAGGTCATCTTCTTAACCGCCTTACGGATAGTGGGGAAGTTGGTGAGCATTCCACCAGGCCAGCGCTCAGTAACGTATGGCATGTTAACTGGCTTAAGCTTTTCAGCAACAATTTCTTTAGCTTGTTTCTTGGTGGCAACAAAAAGAACTTTACGTCCCGATTTTGCTATTTGCTTCATGGCTGCAGCAGCCTCGTCGAGTTTAACGGCTGTTTTTTGAAGGTCGATAATGTGGATTCCGTTACGCTCCATAAAGATGTAAGGAGCCATTTTGGGGTTCCACTTGCGCTTTAGGTGTCCAAAGTGAACGCCTGCGTCGAGTAACTCTTTAAAATCTGTCTTTGGCATTTTAGTTAGATTAAAAAATTAGTTAAAGTTGGCAATTGCTTGGTAGTTTCATGTGTGCGAAAGTCCGAGCAATTTACAGCGCGAGCTGTTTGCCAAAACATAAATTGTAAGCGATTAACGCTTGCTGAACTGGAATTTCTTCCTTGCCTTGGGTTGACCAGGCTTCTTGCGCTCCACCTCACGGGGATCGCGGGTCATAAAGCCGTTAGCTTTAAGTGCGGGCTTGTTCTCAGCATTTACTTCAACAAGGGCGCGAGCAATACCTAGGCGCATGGCCTCGGCTTGTCCTTTTACTCCACCACCGTCAAGGTTGGCTTTAACATCGTAAGTGCCCAGTAGGTTCAGAACCTCTAGGGGCTGTTTCACCACGTACTGCATAAGTACTGAGGGGAAGTAATCCTTGATGTCTTTTCCGTTGATTGTAATGTTGCCTTTGCCTTCCTGAAGATAAACACGTGCTACAGCGCTCTTTCTTCGACCCGTTGCATTAATTACCTGCATAGCTGTTACTTAATTGAGTTTAACTTAATTTCCATGGGTTTCTGAGCCTCATGCTTGTGCTCGTTGCCGGCGTATACGTAAAGGTTTCCATAAACCTTTGAGCCCAGACGGTTCTTGGGAAGCATTCCCTTTACCGCATGCTCAATAATGGCTGTGGGTTTACGTTGAAGCCAATCCTTTGGCGTAGCGCTGCGCTTACCTCCTGGGTAGCCAGTGTAGTGGTAGTAAGTTTTCTCTGTCATCTTATTACCGGTTAGGCGAACCTTCTCGGCGTTGATGATGATTACATTGTCCCCACAATCAACGTTGGGGGTGAAGCTGGGCTTGTACTTGCCGCGCAACAGTTTCGCAACTTTGCTGGCCAAACGCCCTAACACTTCGTTGGTGGCATCAACCACAATCCACTCTTTATTCACAGTGGCATCGTTGGCCGATACGGTTTTGTAACTAAGTGTGTCCACGTTTAAACTCCTCTGTTTTAGTTAATACCTGTTAATTTTTCCGTGATCCAAACGGCATAATAAGCGGGATGCAAAAATACAGCTAATTATTTAATCTACAATATCAACCATTAATTATTTTTGGATAATCAATTTGCCAATCATGTTTTGCAACTAAATCTTTTTGTATTTTAGCGAATATAGTATGTTGTGAAATATTTCTTATTTCATGAAAGTGATTTCAACCATCCTGTGTCTCATCTAAAATTGATATGAGTTGCGGTTAGGTAGAGATTTTTTTGCTCGCGATGTTCTGGATGTTGCTCCCGATTTGCTGGGCGTACATTTGGTAAGGACTTTCCCTAATGGAAACGTTGAACGATTTACTGTGTCGGAGGTAGAGGCATACAGGGGCGAGGATGATTTGGCCTGTCATGCTTGCAAGGGTAGAACCCAACGCACTTCGGTAATGTACATGCAGGGTGGTGTAGCTTACGTGTACTTAATTTATGGAATGTACTGGATGCTCAATTTGGTTACCGGACCTAAGGATTTTCCACAAGCAGTTCTAATTCGCGGTGTTATAGGGTGCAATGGGCCTGGTCGCGTTGGACGACTACTAGAGATTGACAAGAGTTTTAATAAATTGGATTTTGTCAACTCCAACCAAATATGGTTTGAGGCAAGAGAATCAGTTCCTGAAATTAAAACAGGACCCCGCATAGGAGTAGACTACGCGGGGTCGTTTTGGGCCAGCTTGCCGTGGCGATATTGGATCGAAAATAATATTGATGAAGCCGTTAAATAGTATCGCCTTGCTCTATTTTGTGCACTTGTGCTTTAATGTCGTTCCAGGTTGGTATGTTAATTTTTGGTCCAATAACCTCAATTACCCTGCCCGAAAGGATGGCGCCTATTTGCCCACACTTTTCCAGCGACAACCCCTTTGAAAGTCCATACAGAAACCCGGAAGCATAAAGGTCGCCTGCGCCAGTCGTGTCGACAGATTTAACCTTAATTACGCCTACTTGATACACATCATCCCCTTTTTTTATCAACGAACCTTTAGAGCCAAGTTTTACAATGGCAATTTCTACCTTTTTGGCAATAATATCAAGCGATTCCTCGGGCGATTTTTGGGTAAAGGCTTTCGACTCCTCCTCGTTGGCAAACACGATATCAACGTACTCGTCAACAATCCTTGTTAAAAATTCGAGGTTCGATTCCACTACATTGTAGCTGGCCAGGTCGAGAGATATTTTTAGTCCAGCCGATTTTGCTGTTTTTATTGCTTTCTCAATAAGCGCATGATTTTGCACCAGGTATCCTTCGATATGTAAGTAATCGTATCCGTCAAAAAGGTCACGGTTGATATCCTCGGGTACCAATTCAATGGCTGCGCCAAGGTTAACTGCAAAAGTTCTTTCCGAGTCGGGCGAAACAAGTGCCAGCGCTCTTCCGGTTGCCGATTTGCCTGGTAGCAACTTGGGGCTAATTCCTGCTTTAACCATATCGTCGTGGAAAAACTTACCGAACTCATCGTTGCCTACCTTGCCCACAAAAGCAGTTTTAATGCCAAGATTTGCCAGTCCATTTATGGTGTTTGCCGCACTTCCGCCCGAGGCCAGAGTTTGTGGCAAACCCTTTGTTTTCTCCATAGCACTGTTAATGGTGATCTCATTAACTAGTTGCATGCTCCCCTTGGGGAGATTAAGTTTCTCAAGCAATTCATCGCTCTGTAGGCGGGTCATTATGTCCACTAGCGCATTGCCAATTCCAAATACTTTTGCCATAGCTGTTTTATGTTTGCCACAAAATTAGGGATAATTAACCGAAATACCAGATTTCTTGATTTTTGTTTGAATTGGCATTTTTTTTAAAATCATTAAAAAAAATTTGGTGGGAATGTATAAAGGCTATATATTTGCACTCGCAAAAATGGGATGCCGTTTTTGAAAAACAAACATTCCTCATTAGCTCAGTTGGTTAGAGCACCTGACTGTTAATCAGGGGGTCCTAGGTTCAAGTCCTAGATGAGGAGCCAAGCCTGCAAAATTTTGCAGGCTTTTTTCGTTTTTATCAACCAGGCTTGGGTATGAAGAAAAAAAGCAGCCATTGGCTGCTTAAATCATACTGTATGTTGTTAAAATCTTACATTGCTTCAACCAGAGAGAGCAACCCAACGGCCAATCCCGGTTTTCCATCCCTAAAGTTAAAGAAGAGGTGATAGGCACCAGTTCTGTTACAAACATACTCAATGGATGGGTGATCGGTGCCTGTGGCTACAATATAAGTTGTGGCCAAAAGGCGGTTGTTGTCAAGTAGCTGAAGAACCACTTTGCCCTCAAAATCCTTAGAATTACATACCGAGAAGCGGTACTTAATGCCCTTACGGAGTATAACGGAGAAACGCTGAGTTGGAGGTGGATCACCTGCATCGAGACGAATTCTGAAATCCTTCAGGAAGGTTGCATCTCCGGCAATCATCCCGCAAATTTCAATGAGATCGTCCTCGGATTGAGCTTTGCTCTCGGTGTTAAATCCGAGGAGGAAGACCGTGAAGATTAAAAACGTAAGGCTTATATTTTTCATAATTCAAAGATTTCTGTGTTAGCTTTCAAGTAATCGGTTCCTTGTGTCCTGAACCTTTTTGATGATTTTTTTCAATGTTTCATCGGACATGTGGATGGTTTGCGTATCGTTTTGAATAATGGTTAGAACACCATCCTTTTCAACGGTAACCGGATCGCCATACTCGTATACTATACGCACATCGCGGTAAAGGGCTTGAATCTCCTCGAAATCCTCAATTAACTTTGCGATGTTGGGATCGCGGCGATAATTATTCAGAAGGAGCATTAGATGATTCATAATTGTTTTCTGCTCGCCTATGGTCTCGTTAATCCTTGGATGTTTAGAATCCTCGGCTACTCGGGTCGAAAGGTATAATCCTTCAATCCATACACCAGCAATAATAACTACGCTTAGGTGAGGCCTGTTGGTCTCGCGAAGGTAGCTGTCGATTCTATTGAAACTTTGCTGCGAGATAAGCATAAGGGAGTCCAGATTCTCCTTATTGGTGGCAATGCGGTTAAGCGTGGCAAAGTCGAAGAATTGGCCCACCTGAATTCCATCGGCAAGCGATTTGATGGTGGTAATGTAATTTATTACCAGTGAGGTGCGCTCGTACATGTTAATGTAACCCAGATCGGCGCCAAAGATGCCTAAACCTATTGCCTTTTGAAAGCTGGTGTTAAGGTTCTTCTCAAGTTGTGTTTTTGCCACGTAGTCCCTGTTAAAGGGAATTTTAAGACCTTTGATCAGAGCGGCAGTTTCAACTGGTGAGGACACGTTCGAAATCATATCATCAATTACCTCCGAGGCAATCTCGAGAGGCTTGTCATCAAGCAATTCGGGGGGAATGTCAAACTCATCGCGGCTAATATTTCGCTCCGAATCAAAGAAACGACAGGAGGTTACGAGTAGAGCTATAGTCAATATGAGAATGATTTTTTTATGCATAACCTGTGGCAATTGTTTGATGAATTTGCAGCTCTAAAATACTCAAGTAAAGGTATGAAAAAATATTATTTTTTAAGTTTGGGGATTTTAATTTTCCCAAAAAAATCGATCAGCTTTTTAAGTGTTTCAAAATATAGCGTAATGTATAAAATTGCTGTCATTAACCAGATAAAACAAATATTGAACCAAAAAGTATCGTAGTACTTTCCGAGGAATTGTTTCTGTGGGGCAAAAAAGTGCGATCGGAAGTCGAACCTGTGATTAGGTATTGGGTCGCGGTAAATTGGATCGTACTGCTGAACTAATTCTCCTTTGTACTGTAAAATTTTGTTTTTCTCAAATTTTTTGGTGGCCAAATCGGCAATGCTCTCGTTGTGGTATGCCCGTCGCTTAGCCTCGTATAATCGAGGATTTGTTGATACCAAGTGCGAAATTATCCGATCGCGTTTCTGGTTTGCCAGCTGGAATATTTTGCTGTAGTGATTTTTCAGTTCATCGAGATAATCTACTGTGGCAAAAGCCGTTTCGAAGTCGAATAGGTCGGGCGTCAACTTATCGAAGAAGGCAAATGGTATTGATGGAGCCAAAAAGTTAATCTCCTTGAAAAGGGAGTTTCTAAGCACCAAGATGTTGGTGTTGAATTTGGCTCTAACTTTGGTGTCCTCAATACCCTTATCAAGGAGATCAAGGTTTTCGTTCAGAAGTTTCTCCAACTCGGGGATGTAATACACGGTTTTGTAATCGGCGTTGCGCTCTACCTTTTCAATGTCGTAAAAGGTTTTGTGAAAATCGTTATCCTTAAACTGGCGAACCACTAGCCCTTCGTATCCCCACTTGGTAACCATGAATTCGGCAATTAGAGGAACTCTACCAAAACTTCCCACTGCCCGATTTAGCTTGTCGAAGCTGAACATTGCGCCCGAAAGTACCATCATGGGGATCATCAGTAATGGGATAACAATGTAAATAGTAACCGCAGAGTTGAATGTGGCCGATATGTTTAACCCTAGTAGGTTGGCAAAGACTGCTGTGGAGAATAGCACTAGCCAGTACTCGAAATTCATCCCATGCAGCTGCAGAATCCCATTGGCAATTAGCACAAATGTGATAGACTGAATAGCCGAAAGAACAACTAGTATCGATATCTTACTAAACAGGTACGATGTGCGGCTAAGATTTAAGAACGCCTCTCGTTTAAGCAGTTTCCGGTCGCGGAAAATCTCCTCGGCGCTTACCGTTAGCCCAATAAAAAGAGCTACAATAAGAGCCATAAATATATATATAGGTATGTTCTCGTTCTCGTAGAATACGTATACATCCGAATTCGGATCGGCAATGTATCGGATTACGTAGGCAAGAATAAACCCTAGTATGGGTGTTTCGAGCAGGTTTAGTACAATGTACTGCGTATTGCTGATCTTCGAGAGGAAATCGCGGGTGGTGTATATAAAAAATTGCTTTAACCTCGAGGGGATATTAAGGGATTGCGGGGGTGGCTCGCTCTCGTCGTTCAGCGATTTTAGCTTGATGTTCTCGCCAAAATACTCCTCCCATTTTGGGGGTGAAACCTTTCGGATAGGAGTGTATCGACCGAATTCATCGACCACTTTAGCTTCAATAATGTTGAAGATCAGCTCAGGGTTAACATTACCGCAGGTTGGGCATTCGCCCTGATCGCTGTTTATCTGCATGTCGAGCCGCTTGAAATACATCACGGCTTCTACAGGATTTCCGTAGTATATCATGTAGCCACCAGTGTCAAGAATCATCATATTGTCGAACATCTTGTAGATGTCGGATGATGGCTGGTGGATTACTACAAAAATTAATTTTCCTTTAAGCGTGAGTTCCCTCAGCAGATCCATCACGTTTTCTGAGTCGCGCGAAGATAATCCCGAGGTTGGCTCATCAACAAACAGGATGGCCGGTTCGCGAATAAGTTCAAGGGCTATGTTGAGTCTTTTCCGCTGTCCCCCGGAAATCATCTTGTTAAGCGGAGAACCAACTTTTAGGTCTTTGCGCTCAAAGAGGCCTAGGTTTTGCAGCGTTTTGTGAACTAGCTGCGTTAACTCCTCTTCCGATTTATCCTTAAAGCAGAGCTTAGCGTTGTAGTAAAGGTTTTGGAATACGGTAAGTTCCTCAATCAGTAGATCATCCTGTGGAATTACGCCTATTACCCCTTCGAGTTGATCTTTCTGGTGGTGTAGATCGATGCCGTTTATACGAACCTGCCCCGAAGTGGGCGCTTCGATGCCAGCAAGAACGTTAAGCAAAGTGGTTTTGCCTGCACCACTGGCTCCCATAATGCCAATAAGTTTACCCTGCTCCTCGTTAAAGGAGATATTGCGTAAGCCAATGTCACCCGACTTAAACCGGAATCCAACGTCATCTACATTGTAGGTAATTCTGATGCTTGTGGAGTCGGCCAGGTAGTGGGCAACAACATCGGTGTAATAAATGGGCTTGCCTTTGGGCAGCTTTATGGAGCTGCCGCTGGCAAACAGGTAAATACGCTTGTTGTTTATGGGTAGCCCATTGAGGTAAATATCCTCGATTCCGGTGTATCGTAGGAAGTAGAGATCCTCGCTCTTTATTTGCAGAATGTATAGGTAGCCATTAAGCGCCTCGGTGGAGATGTGTTTGCAATGCTCGCCTTTCTCGGGCTTATCGTGAATGGTGAGTACACTGGAGAAATCGAGATCTTTGAGGTCGTTATTAACCACAAAACTCTCTATATCGGTAAATTCTTCTTTGGAAAGTTTAAACACATCGGCCACCGTGTTGATAATGGCCATTCGCTGATCGGTGAACTTACGGTCGGCATTTACCAACTCGAATAGGCGAACGAGTACTACAACCTTCTGCTTCTGGGTAAGGGTTTTGTTGATTTTTTTACAGATACCCAGAATCTTTACAGAGTCTTTAACCGAGGTGAGCTTCACCTTTTTGGGTTGGCCATCCTCCTCTTCCTCCTTATCGTCGTTTAGGCCAGCGTGCTGATCGAAGAGTTTTATATACTCCTCAACGGCTTCGTCGTTAACCTGCTGCATGAGGAAATTCACAACGTAGTCGCGCTCGTTGGATTCAACGCCTTCGTCCTGCTTTGCAATAATAGCAAAGAGTTGCATTAAAGCCTTGAGAATTTCCTCGCTCATGGGCTAAGTTTTTTTGGTTACTCAGTTTTAGAAATCGACCTAACGGTTTAGTTCAGCGTGTAGCTAACCTGTTCGAAGGGAACATCCACGATATCGGCATACTCTTCGCCCGCTTCCTGCATGTCCTCGTCGTCCTCGGGGTAGTACCATTTTACGAGTACTTCTTTACCATCCTCGTGCATCTCCTCCAGTTTCATCAGGATATCGAGCAGTAGCTTGGAGCTGGCGGTGTTGAAGTATACCAGCTTGAATGTGAAGATGGTTTTTGCATTTGGGCCAGCAGCGTACTCGTCGAGCCAATTCAGGATTGGATCGTAGAATGCGGTAACATCCTCGGGCAGCGATCGGCCTGAAATCTCAAAGATGTCGTTATCAGCATCAAGAATTACAGTGGGGGTATCGTCGGTACCCAGAATCTTTATGGTTTCCATAGCTCAATGATTTACTCGTTTCGGGAAATGGTTGAGGTTAGAATAAAAAAGTGTGTCTCCTCGTCGATGGGGAGGAAGTGGTAATCGAGTTTTCGACCTGTCTTTCGCGCAATGTCGATAAACCCAAGTCCAGCACCACCTTTTTCGGAAAGCCTTCCCTCGCGCATTTGCGTTTTGTAAAGTTCTTTAAGGCCGTCCTTGTCGAGGGTGTTGATGTGATCGAGGATTTTGGAAAGCTCAACAATTTTTGAGTTTTCAATCACGTTGCCCGTTGTAACATGGTACTCAATCTCACCCTTACTAACCATAAAAATTCCCCTACCTGCAAACAGGAAGTCGTCGGAGCCAAAGCTGTCGGCGTGCTTACTAATGTTTTGCAGGCACTCAACCATTACGTGGAATACCTTTTTCTGCACCGAGTTCGACTCCTCCTCCTTTGCCATATTCGACTCGGTAAGTGAGGTGAAAGCCTTGGTGATCTGGTGGGTTATTTCGCCCTCGTACACGAGGGTAATTTCATGAGCTTTCATCGACTTGTAAAAGTCGTAGACAAACTCCAGAAAACCTTTAACATTTCTTTTATCCATAGCCCGTAAAATTAAATAATTTACCGATAATAAACAATTTAGAATTGAATTCCTATTAGTAGAACGTCGTCAATTTGCTTGTGGTCACCCATATATTCCTCAAAATCTTTCGAGAAAAGATCACTAAATTGGGGCATAGTCATAGATTGATTCTCCATGATTAGTTCCCTGATGCGGGCAGGGCTGTATTTCCTGTTTTCCTCTCCCCCAACCTGATCGGGCATGCCATCGGAGAAAAAGAAGATTTTGTCGTCGGGTTGGATCTCGATAAGGTAATTGGTGAATTCCTTTTCTTCTTTTTTGGGGTGCGGAATTCCGCCAATGGCTTTTCGGTCACCCTTGAATTCCTGTAATTCATTGTTTCTGAGCAGGTAGAGTGGTCTGTGTGCTCCCGAGTAGTGGAGTTCCTTGCGTTTTAGATTGATTTTGCAAAGTGCAATGTCCATGCCATCGCGAGCATCGGCGTCGGGCCTATCCTGTTTTAGCGTTTTACGAACCCCGTAGTGCAGCAAATCCAGAACCTTACTTGCTGTGTAGGAAACATCGTGATCCACCACGTTGTTAAGGATAAAGTAACCAATAAAAGAGAGAAGAGCGCCTGGTACACCGTGACCCGTACAGTCGACAGCCGCAATGTAAATGTTCTCTTCCTTAACGAAAAACCAGGGGAAATCGCCACTCACCACATCGCGGGGTTTGTAGTAGATAAAGGATTTTGGTAAATATTGCCTTAGAATGCGGTTGTTAGGTAGAATCGATGTTTGAATACGCTGGGCGTAGTTAATACTCTCGGTAATTTTTCGGTTCTTGTCCTGAATCTCCAGTTCAATCCGTTTGGCCTCTGTAATATCGTGGCTAACAAAGAGAATGGTTTCAAGCTCGTTCTCGTTGAACTCGGGAATTGCCGAAATGTGCATTATTGTTTCTCCGAGTTTTGACCTGAATGTTAAGTCGCTCTCAACCTTTGTTTTGCTAATTTTTATGGTTTTAATAGTATCCTTTAGGAAAGTGGCAAGTACCTCGTTGAACTCAACGGAGTTGAGGGTTTGGTTTATAAGGTCTTTTACTGGTATTCCCAGGTATTCCTCCACCATGGGGTTCGCGTAGAAGAACTGCCCACTGGTGTTGAGGCGCATAATCATATCGGGCGAGTTTTCTGATAGGGCCTGCATTTTACTACGCATGCGTTCCTCTTTTTCGGCCCTTTTGCGCTCTGTTATATCCTGCGAGTTAAGAATAATTCCATTGATTGCGGTGTCGTCGAGTAGATTGCGTCCGGTAACCTCGAGGAACAGCTTTGTTCCATCCTTTTTCATAAAGGTATACTGGATGGTGATAGGAACCCTTGGAGAATCGAGCAGCTTATGGAACATGTCGTTTATATCTTGCTCTCCCTTACGGGTAAGGCGATCCATATCCTTGCCCGACATCATTTCCTGAGGTGTGTACCCTAAGATTTTGGTAACGGATGGACTAATGTAGGTTAGCTTTTGACTGCTGCTGTAGATTGAGATAATCTCGGAAGCGTTTTCCAGTAGCGAGTGAAGGCGCTTTTGAGCGTTTTCAACCTCCTGAATTTTTGATTCCAGCTGTAGGTTCGATTTTTCCAGCTCCTCATGTGTAGCTCTCATCTCCTCAGCATTCTGACGAAGTTCCTCCTCGTTCTCCTTCAGTTCCTGGGTCATTTGCTGAGCTTCGAGCAGAAGTTTTTCCGTTTTCTGATTGATTCGTAGGTTGAAGATGGTGCGGGCAATTATTTCGCCCATCTCTTTCAAAAAGCGGATGGTTAGCTCCGGGATATGATCCTCAATGGAGGCAAATTCAATTACTCCCTGAAGTTTCTCGTCGGTTACCAGGGGGACGATTATAAGACTTTTGGGTTTCTTGTCGCCCAGAATACCCGAGGTAATTGTAGCATACTCGTCGGGGATCTCGGTCCGGTAGATTATATCTTGCTCGTAGGCGCATTGTCCAATTAGCCCTTGCCCAATTCTAAACTCCTGGTTTATGAATTTTTTGCGGTTATAGGCGTATGTTGCAAGGTTGATAAGTACTTTCTTGTCGTCATCAAATATATAAAGTGCTCCCTGAATAATGTTGATATACTTAATCAGCTTCACCAGCACCTCGTACGACAGTTCACCTAAATTATTGTGTAGGCGCAGAATGTAGGAAACCTCATCTTTCCCCTTCGCGATCCAGCTTTGTTCGGCCTCCCTCTTGTTGTTATCGAGTAGGTTGTCGCGCATTACTAGAAGCGATTTTCCTAGTACATCATCGTCGTCGCCAATTTGAAAAGGTGCATTATAATTACCTTCACCTATAGTTTTGGCAAATAGAGCATTCTTGTTAATGTCCTGATCCCTCTGCTTTAGCTCCTGCTCAAGAAAAGAGACCTTTTCCTGCTGTCGTTTAACAACAATATACGTAATGTAAGTAAGAAGGAAGGGAAGAAGATCAATAATCCAAAGCGATGGATTGGCCTTATGTATTTGTGCAATTCCCTTTAGCGAGAAAGCAACCTCATGTGTGGTGAACTCCAAAAACCAAATTGCAACAAGGGAAGTTATACCCACTGTTCCTGCTACTATAACCTTTTGTGATATAGCTTTATTCATGCTCTCCAACGAAGGGGGGTTATGGGTTGTCATACTATTCCTCCTTACTATTGCCTATAGATGAAATATGTTCGCTAAGAGATTTAGCCAAGCATTCGAATATTTTAACTTTTTCCTCGCTAAAAGCCGAAAAAGAAGCTAATTCAATAATGGCAACCGATTCGCCTTCCATGTTACCAACTGGAACTATTAGAAGGTGGCTGGGTGTGCCCTTGCCTAAACCCGATAATACTGTAATGTAATCTTCTGGAACTTCGCTTAAGTTGAGAATAGCCTTGTTTTTAGCCACTTGTCCCGGAAGTGTTTCTCCCTCGATAAAGGATGGCGGTTCGCTTTCTGAAAAATAGGCGTATGAGGCAACCATTTCGAAGGCGTTTGATGTTTTTAAAAAAGCAACGGCCTGCACTATTCCGTGCTTATTTGCAATATTTGAGAGTAACCTCTCGAGGAATATACTCTGTGAATTGGTCTCTGCTGTTGGAATTAATGTCTGTGCTTCGGCCTGATAATCAATTTCAACAACCTTTTCAGCAGCCATGGCCTTAGCTTCCTCCTCCTCTTCGTTTTTTCTGCTCTCGCGAATGGTATTTTTGAGTTGTTCCAACTCATTATACACTTTGCTTAGGTTCCGATAGTATGTTGTTAGCTGTTGGAAAAGCAGAATGGCGATAATGATAGTGACCAGGGTAAGGGCTACAGCCAGCAGGGGCGTTTTAATCTGCGCCTCAACAATTCTATTATGCAGCGCTATAAATGATCCCGATGCGCTAATAATTAGCACAATCAAGAGGATGCCGTAGCTAAATCTAGAGCTTGATGGTAAGATTTTCATAAGGCATCAAAGTTATTTGAGGTTTTGTAAATAACGTATTATCTGTTCGGTTTTGAAAATATGGTCAACCTTTGTAAGCTTGAGGGATGACTCGGTCATCGTTTTAACCTGGCACTCCTCTGGATCCTGCACAATGGTAATCCCTCCATAGTCCTTAATCTTTTTCAATCCAAAGGCACCGTCCTTGTTCGCTCCCGAGAGGATAATGCCCACCAATTTCTCTCTGTAAACCTGTGCGGCGGTAACAAACGAAAGATCGATTGAGGGGCGCGAGTGATTTACGGGTGGCTCAGTCGATAGCGCAATTTTATTGCCCAACTCAATGAACATGTGATAGTTGGCTGGAGCTAAATAAGCTTTCCCTGGTTTTATCTGATCCTTATCGAATGGTTCTATTACCTGTATTGCCGATTTAATTGAAAGCGCCTCAACAAAACCACTTCGAACATGCTTAAGCCGGTGGAGGCTTAGCAAAACGGGTAGAGGGAAGTTTGCAGGGATAGAACTCAATATTCGAGTAATTACCTGGAAACTACCTGCCGAACCGCCTATAATAACTGCTTTATACATCAATTTTTAACCTGCTTTCTTTTTGTAAATTTTCTCCGCATCGTTAACTACGGTAAATTTATTGTTTGAATTTGTATTTTCCAAAGTTTCTTTGACTCCCAAAACCAGATACCCTCCTGGAATGAGGCTATTGTGTATGGCGTTAAGACTTTTATCCTGTAATATTTGATTAAAGTAGATAAGCTGATTTCTGAATAGCACCAACTTAATACCCGAAGGGGCATTGTTGAGCAGTGTATCCTGCTTAACAAAGGTAACTCCTGATATTAAGTTGGTGTCAATAAGAATGCTGCCCGAGGAGTTGGCAACTGAGTGGTATTCGGCGTAGCTGTTATGGCCATTGAGCCGTTCGTAGTTAGCTTCATTAACTTCCAGCTGCTTGGCGTCGAGCTTTCCCGAAAGGATTTTCTTAGTTGTCTCCTCACTTATAGTCGATGCGAAAATTTGAAACTGGTCGAGCAAATTCATCTCTTTAAGCAGAATACAAAGGGAGTATAACTCCTCACCTGAGTCGAAAGCAGCTACCCATATTTTCAATTTTGAGGAGTTCTTAACAATATCGGGGATTATATCCTCCCGTAGTGCTCTCCAAAGCGAGGGATCGCGGAACATCTCAGTGGTTTCGGGAATAATATCGCTAAGGAAATGCTCAAGAAAGGCCTTGTTGCTGGTAATGCGATTAATTAGTCCATCGGTATCTTTTAAGCCATTTTTGGCAATTACCTCCTCGAGCCTACGCTTAAACGAGGTGAGTGCAAAGTCCCTGAAATCGAGACCATAGGTGTCGAACAACGCTTTAATCACGTTCCGGGTTTCTACTATGCCAATTTCGTATCGAATCATCAGTATAATTTGTTTTGCCCTCTATTTTTGCCTTAGCAATTTGGTTAGCTCCTCAACCTGCTTCTGAAGCTTGATCTCGGTTTCCTTGCTGCTGCTGATATCTATGCCAATGTTAATGATTTTGACAATATCTCCATGCTTGTCAAATATCGGAGTAAAATGCTCCGATATCCAAACCTCGCGGTTACGAACCCTTAGCGAGAAATCTCGCTGTTGTGAAACTCCCTCTAGTAGAGAGGCCCACATGGCATTGAATGCTTGTGGGTTATTCTTAGCCGCGAAATCAATTTCGTGGAGGACTTTTCCCTCGATTTCATGCCTGCCACTGCCCAGAACCTCCTCGTTTTTTGCGTTGATATACAGGATTTTCCCACTGGGGTCGAACTCTGTAACCAGACAAGTACCGTCGAGGGCTTTTAGCAGAGCCGCAATCTCCTCATCGCGCTGTTGAGCCAACTCTTGTTCTGCTTGGAGTTCCATTAAGTTTTGCTCAATCTCTTCGGCTTGCTCCTGTGCTTTAATCTCTATCTGTTTCGCGGTTGTGATATCCTGCCCAAGGAAGAAAATCTTAAAGATATCGCCAACCTCATCAAAAGCAGGCGAAATGCTGCTAAGAAGGTATATCTCCTGGTTGTTCCGATTGATCCATTTGATTGTTCCATTATGGGTTTCACCTCCTTTAACTAATCGCCACAGGTCGGTAAAAGTGGAAACATCGGTTGGGAAGATGAAGTTGTGGATCGTTTTATCCTCCAGCTCGCCTCGGGTATAGCCCAAGGTGTTGAGCATATTTGTGTTGATATTGATGAAGTGTCCATTCTCAGTAAGTTCTGCAAAAAGCATGGCCTCGTTAATGGCCGACGACATTCCCTCCATCTCGATGGTTTTGCGGGCCATCTCCTCTTGGGTTGCCTGCATCTCCTCCATGTTCTGGCGCATCTCTTCCTCTTGAGCAGCCATCTCCTCGCGTTGTTGTTGCGACTGCTCTAGAAGCTGAGAAGTTCGAATGTTGTTTTTCACAGCCGAAAGTGTTGAGGCAATGCTCTCGCCAATTTTCTCGATAAAATCAATCTCAAATGGCTTAAATTCGTTAAATGAGGCTATCTCAATTACCCCAAAAACTTTGTCCTCGAGTTTAAGCGGTGTGATTAGCAGCGCTCTAGGACTGGCATCGCCAAGCCCCGAAGTAATCTCTAGGTAACCGTCTGGAATTTCTTTTAGGTAAATGGTTTGCTTTTCAATAACACAGTTTCCAACCAAACCCTCACCGAGGAGTATGGTTTTTTGCATAAATTTTTTCCGGTTGTATGCAAACGCAGAAATCAGCTCAAGCTGCGGGTTTACGTCATCATCCTCGTTGAGCATAAATAACCCACCCTGGTTGGCGTTGAGGTAATTCAGTAGATTTTGAATTACGGTATCGGATAGTCGCTGTAAATTGTTGTTGTTTTGCCGCAGAATATCTGCAAATGTGGCCAAGCCAGAGTTTGTCCAGTTGCGCTGCTTGTCCTCTTCCTGCCGTTTGTCCTCTTCTTCTTTCGATCGCTTAAGGTTTTCGCGTAGGTCGAGAAGGGCATTGCCCAGCTTATCGTTTGTCCCAAGGGGCGAGAATTCAGCATCAAGGTTGTTGTGACCAATCTCGTTAGCAAAATCGGCCGTTTTCGATAGACCTTGTATAAGAACATTAAGAGATACCACAATCTTGCCAACCTCATCCTCTGCCCGCGCACCTTGGGATACTATTCGATGATCTCAGATGAGGCCAGCA
>CAZBBA010000001.1:60141-105808 GCA_964490015.1 uncultured Rikenellaceae bacterium | reverse complement strand
TTTTGTACGCACTAAAAATTGGATCCTTTACCGATAGTTTCTCCATCGATTTAATTCACGTAGTTGAAGCTGGAGGAATGTTTAGTAAGGGAAAGCTATCAGAGAAAGAAGCAGTTGAAAAGATTAAGTCTGATGCAGCCCGAATTAAGGAGAAGTATGGCGTTGAGGTTCGCCCGGTTGTTCAGGAGGGAAGCATTTTTCATACAATCAGTGAGTATGCCTTTGATGTGGAGGCCGACATGGTAATAATGGGTACACATGGGATAAAGGGCGTTCAAAAGCTTACAGGGAGTAAAGCGCTTAAGGTAATAGCCGGTTCAAATGTGCCATTTCTGGTGATTCAAGATGCCCCCAATGAGGGTAGAATATTCGAGAACATCGTTTTGCCTCTCGACTACCGCTTAAACGAGAAGGAGCGCCTTCGCTGGGCTATCAGAACCTCACACCAGTTTAGCTCAAAGGTTCACGTAATTTTGCCTCACGCTACCGACGCGGGCATACAGAAAAAGGTTAACTATAACCTTGCATTTGCCAAAAAGCACCTAGAGGCTAATGATATAGTAACCGAGGTTCATAGTGCGAACAAGAATGCTAACTTTTCGGACGAAATTATTAAGCTTGCTGTTGATATTGAGGCTGATCTTATACTAATTATGACTACGCCTAACCTCGATTTTACCGATTATATCTTTGGTGCACAGGAGCAGTACGTAATTGCTAATAATGCCAAAATTGCAGTTCTCTGTGTAAATCCGGCTATGGTATAGCAGGTTAAGTTCTATATTTCTCCTCGTGATCGGTTAGAATACTTAAGTAGCTGATGTAACGCGAGGGATGAATTAAATTCTTTTCTAAAGCAATCTTAATTGCACAACCGGGCTCGTGCTCGTGTGTGCAGTTTTTGTATTGGCACTGAGCCGAAACCTTAAAAATTTCGGGGAAAAAGTGAAAAATCTCCCGCTTGTTCATATCAACCAATCCAAAGCCTTTAATTCCTGGTGTATCAATAATAAATCCACCATTAACTAAAGGAAACATCTCGCTAAAAGTTGTAGTATGCTTTCCCTTTAGATGATAATGAGAAATATCGGCAGTTTTTAAGTTCAGTTCGGGCTCAACCCGATTAATTAGTGTGCTTTTCCCCACTCCCGAGTTGCCAGAGAAAAGGCTAACTTTACCTTTGATCAGACTGCGGACAGCATCTAATCCCTCGCCCGTTTTGGCCGAAGCCCTGTAGCATGGGTAAAGTGGTTTGTAAATAGATTCGTAGTAGTTGAGTTTTTCTTGGAATACTTCATCGGAGTAGAGGTCAATTTTGTTGAAAAGTAAAACGGCCGGGATTTGGTATGCCTCCGAAGTGGCCAAATATCTATCGATAAACACAAGGTTTGTCTCTGGGAAATCAATGGTAATTACCAGAATAGCCTGATCGATATTGGCCGCAATAATATGCGACTCGCGCGAAAGGTTCGAAGATTTACGGATGATGTAGTTTTTTCGTGGCTCTACGCTGTCGATATTGCCTGTAACGCCATCTTTTTCAATGGCAATTTCAACAGTATCGCCCACAGTAATGGGGTTTGTGGTTCTAGAAGATTTTAGCCTCAATTTTCCCCTTATCTTACATCGGTAGCTCTGGCCTTGGTCGTCCATTACCGTGTACCAGCTTCCTGTTGATTTTAACACTCTTCCTTTCATCTCCCAAAATCGATTTGTTGGCGTAAAATTAGCATTTTAATGGCTTGTTTCCGATTGGGCGCACAACTTTAAGCCAAAAAAGGCGCAAGGGTCTATAATCGTTCCTTGCGCCTAATTAGCCGGTTTGATCTTTTCTGGTCTACTCCTCCTTAATGGGTTTAAAACCATTACCCAATATCTCGTTAGCATCGATTACGGTAATAAATGCTCTTGGGTCGATTTGCTCAATATAGTCACGAAGCATATGAACCTCTCGGCGGCTCACATTGGTGAAGATGATTTTTTTCTCTTGCCCTTTGTACATGCCTACTCCATTAATTAGGGTTCCTCCACGATCTAGATCAACAATTAACTTTTCTCTAATCTCGTCGTACTTATCGGAAATGATAAACAGGGTTTTGTCGTAACTCACGCCCTGGATGGTCATATCAATAACCTTTCCGGTAATGTAGATTACTATCCATGAGTAGAGCGGAATTTTCCAGTCCTGAAAGGCTGCAAGAGCAATAAGCACAATGGCCGAATCTACATAAATCATAAGCTGACCAAGGGGAAGGCGTGTGTATTTGGCAATAATCATGGCAATAATATCGGAACCGCCGCTGGTTGCTTTTGATTTAAAAATCAAACCCAATCCAAATCCAACAAGAACGCCACCAAATATTGATGACAACAACACATCGTCGACCAGCGGCTCGTAACCGAAAAGGTAGTGTTGAGCGTCAATAAAAACCGATGTAAGAACAAATCCAATTACAGTTTTAACACCAAAGCGGGGCCCCAACAACTTTATACCAATGATGGTAAGTGGAATATTAAGTATAAGCCCAACGGTTCCAATTGGGAATCCTGCAGGAGCCCAACTAAAAACACCCTTGGTAAGGTAGTGAACAATAATTCCGATTCCGTATACACCACCTGGCGCAATGCGATGTGGGTCGATGAAGAATACGAATCCTGATGCCAGGATGAAAGCACCAATGGTGATTAAACTCCAAACTTTAAACCATTCCTTAGTGAATAGTTTTTCCTTCGATACGTAGCTCATAATGAGTCTGTTTATTATGGTTAAAACTTATTAATATGGCTGCAAAATTAGCATAAAAGAATATTTAATTTCAAAATAGAAGCATCAAAACAGAAAAGCGAGAGGACAATACCCCCCGCTTTAAAATGCTGTGAAATCGAAATTAAGAATTAACAAGATTTATTCTTAACTATCTCTATCCATGATTTTATTAGCCAAGCATGCTAAAACATCCTTTTTTTCTGGATTAACGTTAATTTTTTCCAGAGCCTTAAGGGCATTCTGATAATACTCATTAATCTTTGCTTCAGTAAGCTCCTTAACACCAACCTCGTCGTAAATTTTCAGGACTCCCTTAATTTTATCGAGAGGGTCGATATTGTGAACTTTAAAGAAGCTGGTAAGCAGTTCTAGGGAGTTTCCTTTGGCAAGAGAGAATGCCTTTATGGTTAAAAAGGTTTTCTTGTTAGCCACTATATCGCCACCAATTTTTTTCCCAAATCGGTTGGTATTCCCGTAGGCATCTAGAAGATCGTCCTGAAGCTGAAAGGCCAGGCCAAGATTAAGGCCAAACTCACCAAGCCGGAGTACATCGGCCTGTGAAGCGCCACCAATAATCCCGCCGATTTGAAGGGCACCTTGAAGCAGAACAGAGGTTTTAAGTTCTATCATATCTAAATACTCTTCCTGGGTAACGTACTGGGCTGTTTCAAAGTCCATGTCCATTTGCTGGCCATCGCATACGGCAAGGGCAATCTTATTGAATGTGTTAAGTACCTGCGAAAGATATTCTTTATCGGTTTTCGCAAGAAGCTGATAGGCCAAAATATTAAGTGCATCCCCAGATAGTATGGCTATATCCTGATTCCATTTGGAATAAACCGTGGGTTGATTCCTCCTGAGCGGTGCCTTATCCATTATATCATCGTGAATAAGGGTGAAATTATGAAAAAGCTCGATGGCGAGTGCAGGATATAGAGCCTTATCGATGGCGTTAGAGTACATGTTGTGTGCTGCCAAAACCAGCACCGGTCTTATCCTTTTACCCCCAGAGGCCAATGTGTAGCGAATTGGCTCGTATAGCTTTTTGGGTTCGTTGGGAATGGTAATGCTTAGTATTCCCTTGTCAACAATTTCTACAAGCTCTGAAATGGTGTACATTATGAAATGATTTAAGTTTATTCCTTAGGTAAAAGTATAAAAAGAAGCGAATAATTTACAAATTAAGGCAAACAATCTAACTTCGAGTTATCGTCTCTCGATAGCGAGAGTAAAATTGATGGGAGTAATATAAGATTACAGAACAGGGCAATAAGAAGAGTAAGCGAAACTAAAATGCCTAGCGATACTGTACCGCCAAATTGAGAGGCAATAAAGATTCCAAACCCAAAGAATAGCACTATTGATGTGTAAATCATGCTCACACCGGTTTCTCTTATTGCGCAAACCACAGCTGCTTTGTTGTTATTTTTAGTTCTCCTAAGCTCTTGTCGGTACTTGGCTAGGAAGTGAATTGAGTTGTCGACAGAAATACCAAAGGCTATGCTAAAAACAATTACCGTACTTGGTTTTAAGGCAATTCCCAAAACACCCATAGCGGCCGCAGTTAGCAGAAGTGGGATTAGGTTGGGGAGAATTGAAAGCAGAACCATTTTTCCTTTTCGAAACATCCATGTCATAAATACAGATATTATCCCAATAGCCGCAAGAAGACTGATAAAAAGGCTATGAACCAGGTAGTCGTTTCCCTTGGCAGCAATTACGCTACCCCCTGAAATATAAACACGCGTTGAATTGTTTTTAAAGATCGAATCAACATCAGTCCGAATCACCTCCTTTAATTGCTTTATTCTGATTGAGCCGATATCGGCAACATTATACATAATGCGGGTATATTGTCCTGTTGAATCGACAAAACGGTTTAACAACTCATTATTACCCATATTTTTGGGTAGGTACGACATGATGAACGCTCTTTCGGGCCCGCTAGGAATTCGATATTGAATTGGATTTCCATTGTAGTAACCCTGACGTACAAATTTTGCCGCTTCGGCTATTGAAAGGGGCTTTGAGAGCACATCGTACTCCCCAAGTTTATTCTGTAGCTGGTTAATTTGCCTGATTGTGTTCTCCTGCATTACACCCTTGGGCTTATGGGTATCTATTACAATTTCAAGGGGCATTACCCCCGAGAAATTCTGTTCAAAAAACTTAAGATCGAGGTATACTGGATGGTGTTTTGGAATATCATCAACCATAAAGCCCAAGCTTTGAACTCGGGTTAGGCCCCAAAATCCAAATAAAATAAAAAGTAGAGTAATGGCAAAAACACTTTTGCGACGGTAAAGCCCTGTGGTTATAACCCTGGTTATCGTATTCTTTACCCTAACGTTGTCTAAGTGTTGCAGATGGCGAGGCTCGGGTGGGGGTAAGTAGCTGAATATTGTTGGTATTAGCAGCAGCGATACCAGGAAAACCGCCATAATATCTATGGCAGCAACCAAGCCAAACTCGTTGAGGATTCGGATGCTGGTAAACATAAAGGTTCCAAAACCGGCTGCAGTGGTTAGGTTGGTTAGAAATGTCGCACTCCCAATTTTTTGAATAACCCGTTGAAGCGCTTTTATCTTGTTGCCATGTACGCTGTACTCATGATGGTACTTGTTAAGCAGATATATACAGTTGGGTACTCCAATAACTATGATTAACGGAGGAATAACAGCAGTTAATAGCGTAATTTGATAACCCAGAATGGCCATTAATCCAAGCCCCCAAACAACCGAAACCGCTACCACCAGCATGGCAAACATCATAATACGAAATGATCGGAAAAGAAGGTAGATAATAACCGCAGTTATTAATACTGCCAGGAAGATGAACATAAACATCTCGCCCTTAATCATGTCGCCAACGGTTATTCGAATGTAAGGTAATCCAGAGTAGCGGAGCTCGTTGCCCGAAATTTCCTCGTAGTTGTGGCAAATGGCAATCAACTCCTTCATAAAGGGTACTCTAATTGGAGTGCTAATCTTGTCGTAACGCAGAACCACCATCATAAGGTACACGTTCGTCTCCTTGTTATAAAGAAGATTTTCGTAGAAAGGAAGAGAAGTGGTTACATTTTTTAAGGAATCGATATCCCAAGGGTTGAAATCGGGAGTAAAGATTTTGTTGAAGGTAAAAACACGGTTTTCGGTGTCGCGATCAACAGTAAATGCATCATAAATAGAGAATACTTGCTCAACTCCATCAACAGCTAAGAGCGATTTTTCGAGATTGTGCCAGTGTTTTAAATTTTTTACAGAAAAAAAATTGGTGTCCTTTACACCTATTACCATTATATTCTCACCTTTCCCAAATTTTTCGGTAAACGCGCGATGCTTAATTAGCAAGCTATCGTGGTTGGGAAGTAATGGCGTGGGTTCGTAGTTAAATTTTAGGGTAGGAATTAAAGCGGCCATTCCAATGGTAATAATCCCAACGGCAATTAGCACAGCAAGTCTGTTTCGAAGGATTAAGCGGGCAATTGTTTGAAAAATCATAAAAATCAGGAATAAGAGTGCCGCAAAGTTAACAAAATTGCCAGAAAGAAAATATATAAAAAACATTGGAAAACTTTGAAATCAGAGGATGAATAATTAGCTTTAAGTTAACATTGGCATAGAGCTCATTTGGCGCTATTTTGCTATTTTTACGACCATTTTTAAAACACCAAAGCCATGAATTATAGTATACTTCAGTTCTTAACCCTTATAGGATCTCTGGGGCTTTTCCTGTTTGGAATGAAAATGCTCAGCGAGTCCTTACAGAAGGTGGCTGGCGATAAGATGCGCAATATTCTTGCGGCCATGACCTCGAATAGGGTGAAAGGTATACTAACCGGTCTAATTGTAACAACCATAGTACAGTCAAGTTCTGCAACCACAGTAATGTTGGTGAGTTTTGTAAACGCAGGGCTTATCTCCTTAACACAATCTATAGGAGTTGTAATGGGTGCTAATATTGGCACCACCTTTACCGCCTGGATGATCTCGCTGTTGGGTTTTAAATTTTCGATTAGCGCAATTTCGTTACCCCTCATAGGTGTTGGTTTCCCATTGGTATTCAGTAAAAGTCATAATCGTAAATCGTGGGGTGAACTTTTAGTGGGTTTTGCCCTGCTTTTCCTGGGTCTCGATTTTTTAAAGAACTCGGTTCCCAATATTAGTCAGAGTCCTGAAATACTATCATTCTTGTCGAGTTATACAGATTTAGGACTTTTATCAACTCTTCTGTTTGTAGCTATTGGAACTATTTTAACAGTGGTTATTCAGTCGTCGAGTGCTACAATGGCACTTACCCTAGTGATGTGTAATAGCGGCTGGATTAGCTTTGAGCTTGCCGCGGCGATGGTACTAGGCGAGAATATAGGAACAACCATAACCGCAAATATTGCGGCAGCTGTAGCCAACGTTTCGGCTAAAAGAACGGCTCGTGCCCACCTAATTTTCAACTTATTTGGGGTTATTTGGATGCTGTTTGTGTTCAAATTCTTTATCAATAAGGTGGCCGGATTTGCTATAGACATGGGCGGTGCCGACCCTTTTCATAATCCAGAGGGAGTTCCCATTGCACTTTCGTTATTCCACTCAGCCTTTAACGTACTTAATACATCTTTCCTAGTATTTTTAACACCAGTTATTGTTAAGATAGTTACTAAACTTGTGCCTGTTCGAAAGAGCGAGGACGAGGAGTTCCGCTTACAGCATCTCGACATTGGGTTGCTATCAACTGCCGAACTTTCACTGCTGCAGGCTAAGAAGGAGATTGTAAATTACGCAAAGCGAACCTACAAGATGTACGGGTTCTTCAAGGATCTTTTTGTGGAAACTAACGAGAAGAACTTTAAGGAGATATTCGAACGCATTGAAAAGTACGAGGATATTAGTGATCGCGTGGAGGTGGAAATAGCCACTTACCTTACCAAGATTTCAGTTCACGACCTTAGCGACGAGAGTTCACGTAGGTTGCAGGCCATGTTCAACATTATTAATGATATCGAAAGCGTTTCGGATAGTAATTACAACTTGGCAAAAACACTGCGTCGCAAACGCAAGGCCAATATCTGGTTTAACCAGGAGGTGCGCGATAACCTAAACTACATGTTCGAGCTAGTTGACGAGGCTTATGAGATTATGATTCATAACCTTGAAATGGGGTATACAAAGATTAATCTAGGGCCAGCGTACGAGGCAGAAGAGAAGATAAACCAGTTTAGGAACAAGCTTCGCAAGCAGCACTTGAAAAACGTTGAAGAGGTTAAGTATAAGTATCAGGCAGGCGTTATTTATAACGACCTTTTCTCTGAAGCCGAAAAGTTAGGTGATTATATCATTAACGTATCAGAGGATATAGCGGAAATAAATCAGCCTGTTAAGAAGGCAGTACTTCAGCAAAAATAGTATAGGTGTCCTAACCTTTAAGCGCCTCGGCTCCCGAAACAATCTCGAGGATCTCCTTGGTAATGGCTGCTTGTCGAGCCTTATTGTACTGCAATTTTAAAGCCTTGGTAAGTTCAGTGGCGTTCTCGGTAGCCTGATGCATGGCTGTCATTCTGGCTCCGTGTTCACCAATGGCATTTTCAAGGATCATTTCGTAGAAGAAGGTTTTAAGCGCCATGGGTATCAATACCCCGTTTATATACTCCTTATTGGGCTCAAAAATGATGTTGTGGGCATGTTTTGGGTTGCCCTCTTGGTCGGCGAAGAAGTATGGTAAAAATTGTCGAATTGTGGGCTCTTGTAATGCAGGATTTCGGAACACGTTGTAGGCAACGTAAACAACATCATATTCTCCAGTTTCAAATCGATTTAAAAGAGATTCCTCGCAAAAAGTGGATATCGCATTAAACTTGGCAAGGTGTGCTAGTTCGGTATCGATTACATCTATTGCAACGCCCCTTTTTGTTAGAGCATCGGCACCCTTTTTCCCTAAGCAGAATACATTCAGGTTATTGGTTTTCCATAAATCTCCAAAAATGGAAGGGCCTTCGTCAACAATTTTCTTAACAAGATTAAGGTTGAAGCCAGCGCACATGCTCGAGTTTGAGCTGATAACAACAAGCGCTGCTTTACGGGGCAATTTTGGCTTACCAAACCATTTATGAACTTCGGCGGAAGCATTGCCTGCCGAAACCTGGGTAAGCACCTCCGAAACTTTTTCGGAGTAGGGCTTAAAGCGGAAAAATGTCTCCTGTGCTTTATGAAATTTAGCAGCAGACACCATTTTCATGGCGCTTGTAATTTTCTGCGTCGATGTTATGGAGTTTATCCTATTCCGTATTTCCTTAAGCCCCGACATCCTTTTACTTTGTAAGTTTTGACGTTATCTCGTTTGCCACACCAGTAATAATGGTTCCATACTCATCGGTAAATTCTCCGGCTGCTATTTTTCCCATCATTTCAGGCTGAGTAGTTCTGAGGTTTTCTAAAAGATTATTCTCAAAAACTTTCACTTTTTCAATAGGAATGCTTTTGAGCAAACCCATAGTACCGCAGTAAATGATAGCAATCTGTTCCTCAATGGGAAGGGGGCTGTTTTCGCCCTGTTTCAGTATCTCCACGTTTTTGGCACCCTTGTCCAGTACGTTTAGCGTTGCCGCATCCAGATCGGATCCAAACTTGGCAAAAGCCTCCAGCTCGCGGTATTGGGCTTGATCGAGTTTTAGCGTACCGGCAACCTTTTTCATCGATTTTATTTGCGCCTTTCCCCCAACCCTCGATACCGAAATTCCCACGTTAATGGCTGGGCGAACACCGCTATTAAACAGGTTCGATTCCAAAAAGATTTGACCATCGGTAATTGAAATTACGTTGGTTGGAATATATGCTGATACGTCGCCTGCCTGGGTTTCAATAATTGGAAGCGCAGTAAGTGATCCACCGCCTTTAACCAGTGGTTTAAGCGATTCTGGTAGGTCGTTCATTTGAGCGGCAATCTCGTCGGTGTTTATGATTTTGGCTGCCCTCTCAAGTAGTCGGCTGTGGAGGTAAAACACATCACCAGGGTATGCTTCACGTCCTGGTGGGCGGCGGAGCAGTAGCGACACCTCACGATATGAGACTGCTTGTTTCGAAAGGTCATCAAAAATAACCAGCGCATGTCGTCCTGAATCGCGGAAGAACTCACCGATGGCAGCTCCTGCAAAAGGTGCATAGAACTGTTGAGCAGCTGGGTCGGATGCAGTGGCCGAAACTATAACGGTGTAATCCATTGCTCCGTATTTTTCAAGTGTTTTGGCTATTCCTGCAACGGTGGAGCCCTTTTGGCCAATTGCTACGTATATGCAGAATACCGGTTCACCCTTGTCGAAAAGGCTTTTTTGGTTAATTATTGTGTCGATGGCTATGGCAGTTTTACCGGTCTGGCGGTCGCCAATAATCAGCTCGCGTTGTCCTCTTCCAATGGGAATCATGGCATCAATTGCCTTTATTCCGGTTTGAAGAGGTTCGGTAACTGGTTGTCGAAAAATTACCCCAGGCGCTTTGCGTTCAAGAGGCATTTCATAAGTTTCACCAGCTATGGGGCCTTTACCGTCGATTGGTTCACCCAGCGTGTTTACCACCCGGCCCAGAAGCCCATCGCCTACCATAATGGAAGCAATTCGGTTGGTGCGCTTAACCTTAAAGCCCTCTTTGATCGACTCCGAAGAACCCAGAAGTACAACCCCCACGTTATCCTCCTCGAGGTTTAGCACAATCCCCATAATCCCCGATTCAAACTCAACCAGCTCGTTGGAGCGAACATTCGAAAGCCCAAATACACGGGCAATGCCATCACCTACCTGCAGTACAGAACCAATCTCCTCGAATCCCGATTTGAGATCAATTCCTTCGAGTTCTTTTCTAAGAACTTCCGATACCTCCGATGCCTTAATTTCTGCCATATGTAAAACGTTCTAATGCTTGTAAATTCCCAATAACTTACGACGGAGTAAATTCAACTCTCCCTTAACACTCTTGTCCATAAGCCTATCGTCGATAATGAGCCTAAATCCGCCTAATAGGTCGGGGACAATATGGTGCTCAACTTCAATAGATTTGCCCAGCGTTTGCTCCAAGTAATTTTTTATAGCGTTAATATTTTCCGAGGGCAATTCTGCCGCGCTCTCTATTTCAACCCGAGCAATACCGTTTTGATTACGGTAAAGCTTTTGATATTGAAGCATGATGTTTGGAAGGTTATTTTCCCGCCCATTTTTGATGGTCAAAACAACAAGTTTGGCGAGATGAGGAGCAAATTCCGTAAGAAGTGTTGAGCAAATTTTCTGTTTTCGGCTGGGCAGCACAACAGGTGAGCTCAAGAGTTGAGTGAACTCAGGATTATTGTTGATGAACTGGAAGAGGCTTTTCGATTGCACATACACCTCCCCAGCCAACTTTTTACTGTTGGCCCACTCGAGAAGCGCGCGAGCATAGCTAACCGATACCCTTCCTTGATCCATAACTAGTTCTGCTCTGAGATTTCCTTAATTATTAAATTAATCTGCTCATCTTGCCTCTGCTTATCTTTAAGCTCGGAACGGAGAATGCGCTCAGTTGTCTGAATAACAATTTTTGAAGCATAAGTCTTTATCTCGAGTTGTGCAGCTTCCTTCTCGCGCTTTATGGTTTCGCGAGCCTGTTCAATAGTTCGTTGCGAATCCATTTGCGCTTTAGCATTAGCCTCTTCAAGAATCTTCTCCTTGGTTTTGCGCGCTTGTGCAAGAATCTCGTCCCTGTCGGATTGAGCCTTTGCAATAACCTTTGCCTGACGTTCCTCGATTTGAGCAACCTCGTTGCGGGCATACTCTGCATCGCGGAGCGATTTGGCAATTAGATCTTCCCTATTCTTAATGCTTTGAATTATGGTTTTCCATGCAAATTTTTTAAGAATATACATGAGAACACTAAAGGATAGTAGCATCCAGAACAGCAGACCGTAATCGGGAGTAATTAAACCCATGGCAATGAGGTTTTAGCTGGTTTAAAGAAGGATTACAAGAGCACAGATAATGATAGCAAAAAACGATACCCCTTCGATTAGCGCTGCTGAAACCACCATGCCGCTGCGAATATCGCCAGCTGCCTCTGGTTGACGAGCCATCGAGTCGAGTGCTGTTGCTCCAATTTTTCCAATACCGTAGGATGCTCCCAGTACAATAATACCCGAGCTAAGGGCGGCACCAATCTTTGCGTAAGCAGCGCCTGCTACTACTTGTAAAATGATGAAAAGTGTTGTCATGTTTTTGAAATTTATGGTTAATAACTAGTGATGTTCGGCTACGGCCATACCTATAAAAAGGGAGCTAAGCATGGTGAAAACAAAGGCCTGAATAAATGAAACAAGCAATTCAAGCAGTGTCATAAACACGGTAAGCAAAATAGTAATTACCGATATGGAGTATCCAAAGTAGACGTTAACTGCCCCAAAAATGAAAATTAGGGAAAAAAGCACCATGGCAATCATGTGTCCAGCAAGAATATTGGCAAACAGACGGATCATAAGCACTCCGGGTTTAATAATCCAGCTGGCAGCCTCCACAACCGGCATTATCGGTATTGGCAGCTTTAGGAAAACGGGGATGCCCGGAGCATTAACAATATCCTTCCAGAAATGCTTGTTCCCATTTAGAAGTATGGTAATAAGCGTAACCAACGCCAGTGACATGGTTACTGCAATATTCCCGGTGATATTTGCACCTCCCGGAAATATTGGAATTAGCCCCAGCAGGTTATTTAAAAAGATAAAGAAAAATACCGTGAGCATAAAGGGCATAAACCGGTAGTAGTGCTTTTCGCCAATGGAGGGGCGCACAACTTCGTCGCGGATAAATAGGATAAGGATTTCCATCAGTCCCTGTATTCCCCTGGGTGCACTATTGGGCGCCAACTTGTATCGGTTTGCAATGGGAATAAAGATTATGCATAGCAGGAAGATTGAAACCCAAATTCCTGCTACGTTCTTCTTAATGGAGAAATCCAGCGGAAGCTTACCTTCAACAATAAGATTATTATGATCTACCTCCACAATTTTCCCCTTATGTTCACCCTCTTTCATCAGCATAAAACCTTTGTAAGAGTCGTGACCATGATGAAACTTGCTCGACCAGAATGCAAAGAGTTGACCGCGCGTTCGGCTGTAAAGTATAATGGGGAGGGGTACCGATATGTGCTTTTGCCCTATGGTTACAATGTGCCAATCGTGAGCATCGCCTATATGATCGAAGATAAATTCGCCAGGGTTAAACTTTTTTTTGGAAGGATGATGTTCTTGCTGGCCATGCAGAGTATCCACAATAGCAGAGCGTTCTGCACCGAAAAGGGGCAGGGTAAAAAGATAAAACAGCAGGAAAATGGTGACAGGAAGATATATCCTTGGTTTCATCTAATTTTGAGTTTACACCGAATTCAAAATTAGGAACTTTAAACCGTAAAACAACCGCGATTATTACTTTTTTTGGTTGACAAACCCAAGGAACTCCCGAACTACCTGACTAAGAGAAAGAAAGTAAAGAATGATAAAAATCACCAGGAACGGAATCATGTGCTCTCTGGCAAAAAACATGAATAGTACAGCAAATATTAACGAGCCCAAAAACTTAAGCATGGTTACAATTAAAAACCTTCTCGAAAATTTTGCTGTGCTCTGATTATGCGACTTAATTAGCACGCTGAACACTATTATGTTTACCATGTAGAAGTAAAGAAAAATCAAGGGCGCAAAATGGAAGTAGTACTGCTGTGCAAAAAAGTAGAACACAGCAGCACAGATGGCAGCAACTATCAGCGTTTTTAAAGTAAGTCGCTTAATAAATGTTTTAAGGACGATTGAAGTATCCATGAAAATTGTCCTTATTTCCCTTCGGTATTTGAGGATGAGGAATCAGTCTCGATATCTTTTTTGTTGGTGCCGCTCATGTCGCAGTATCCGGTAAAACGGCTTCCGGGCTCAATGGCCAAACGATTGGTTATCATATCGCCCATTACCTTTGCCGATGATTTTAGTGAAAGCAATTCGGCTACAGTTACCTTACCCTCAACAAGGCCCGATATGTCGCTATTTTTGCAGGTAATTTCTCCCTTAATCTTCCCGGTTTCGCCAATTACCACTTTGCCCTTTGCAATAATATTACCCACAAGATTACCATCGATTCTAAGGTCGCCATTGCAGAGAATATCGCCATGTATCTCTGTGCCTAAACCAATAAGGTTGATATTGTTCGAGGTTGTTTCGTTTTCGTTATACTTTGCCATTGAAGTAGATATTATTGGGTTTAAAAAAACAGTTACAACTGGCAAAAATATAAAATGAATTTAACAAGCTGTTAGATATTGCTGTTTTTTTGATTTATTAACAATATCCACTATTGCTGTTTTAATCATTATGAGCCGGTTGGTTATTACCAATGTTATCGTCATCGCTTATCTCTTCCACCTCATCGTCTTCAATTTCCCATTGGTATACTTTTCGCTGTGGCCCCTGATGTCGGTATGCAATAGCGCAGGCAAAGCCCGAAATACCACCAAAGAGATGACCCTCCCACGAAATGGACGGCCAAATGGGGAATACGCCCCATATCATTCCACCGTAAAGAAAAACAATCACAAGCGAAATTGCAGCTAATCTGGGATCGCGCCGGATGGCCCCGCTAAAGAAGAGGAACGAAGCCAAACCATAAACCAAGCCGCTGGCCCCGATGTGGTAGCTAGGCCGGCCACCTATCCAAAGACATATACCCGAAGCGATCCATATTATTAAAAATACTCTATAGCTCAACGATCGGTAAAAGTAGATTATTCCACTACCCATAACTATTAGCGGGATGGAATTGGCCAATAGATGCTTAAAGCCGCTGTGGATAAATGGGGTGAAGAGAATACCGCTTACGCCCGCTAATGTTCGTGGGTATGTTCCCAGCTTGTACAAGCTTAGCCCCAACGATTGCTCGATGATGGTTACTAACCAAAGAATAAGCACAAAAAGCGAGGGAAGCAGCAAGCTGTGTTTAAATATTTTTTCTTCGATGGTTGCCAAGATTATAACTTTTTGATTATCTATTCCTTTGTTAGTAAATATTCTGGATCAACTATATAAAGCCCTTCGAATGAGGATATCCAAAGTCGTTCGTAGGAGTCGAAAAAGAATGTGATCACCCTTTCGGCCGGTAATTCCTTAGTGTTGGCAATGGTATGCCAATTATCATTATCGAATACGGTAATCCCTTTTCCCTTTCGAGGTGTAAGGGAGCCCCCAATCCAAACCCTACCCCTGGAGTCGGAAATTATTGCATCAACGCAGGGTTTAGCTAAATTTTTTTCGGTTGTGTACCCAGTCCATTTTTGACCATCAAAAGAGGAAATTCCACCCCGAGTTCTATTGTAGCAGCTACCTACCCAAAGTCGCCCATTTGAGTCTTGATGGAATACACTGGCCGAATTATCAACTAGCCCATGCCTTCCCGAAAAGGTTTCCCAAACCTCGCCATTGTATACGCTTACCCCATCGGACGTGAACCGCGATCCTGCCCAGACGTAGCCCCTGTTGTCGCTATAAAAGCTGGTGGCCGAGCCAATTATCCTCGCCCCCTGTTCTACTCTGCGAAATTGGTTGTCGATGTAATAGGCAATTCCCCGTTCGGTGCCAATCCAAACAATACCCCTAAAATCCTGATGTATTGCCGTAATAAAATTATCGGGAAGTCCTTGGTTTACTGTATGTCGCGACCATTGCCCGCGGTTATTTACCAGTAATCCGCTGGCGGTACCAATCCAAATCTCTCTTCGATTTACTAATGTGATACAATTTACAAATGGATTGGTTAATGTGTAGGGAATATGTAGCGTGTCGGCTTGTCCATTCGACACCCAGATAAGCAATGATTTTCCCTGCTTGTTGGTAATATTTCCACCAAACATAAAACTCCCATCGGTTAGCGTTACGGAGCTGTGATACGATCCGTTTGGCAAGTTTTCGTGACCCGATACCATTTTAATGGTGTCGTTGTGGTAAAGTGCTAATGCACCCGATGTATCTCCATCGCTTAGGCCAATCCATACACGGCCATCGGAGTCCTGCTCAAAGGAAAAGGCGAAGAGATTTTTGGGGACTTCGACTCGTTGAATCTGAGGGAAAGTGGATGCAGGCCACAGTGCAAGGAATAGAAATATTATTATGTGGCGATATTGCATGATGATTTAAACCTTTAGCCCAAGAACTAAAACATCATCTATCTGCTCGTTATTGCCTCTCCACTCCACAAAAACTCTTTTTAGCTCGGCAGATTGATTAGCACCCGATAGATGGCTTATGCAGCTAAGGGAGTCAAAAAATCTCGATCGCATAAACTTTTTGTTCTCCTTCTCGCCAAACTGATCCATGTAGCCGTCTGAAAAAATGTACACCCAGTCGTTGGGTAAAAGTTCAATTTCGGTTTGCTGGAATGGGCGATTAAAAAGTTTTGTAGATACTCCAATTGAAGTAAACTGGGGTTTATGATGCACAATTTTCCCCTCTCGAACAATGGTTACGGGAACAAGTGCCCCGCTAAAGGTTAGCTTGGTTTCGCCTAGTTTTTTGGTAATTATTGCCATATCCATGCTATCCTTAAGGATAAGCTCCTCTCCATCTTCTTTGCGTAGCTTATTGCGCAGTTCAAGGTTAAGGAAATCGAGGATTTTTGAAGGATTGGTAATGCCCTGCTGGTTAACAGCCTGGCTTAATAGATCCATTCCAATAATGCTCATAAATGCACCAGGGACTCCGTGACCTGTACAATCAGCAACGGCAAGGTAAAGTGTCTCGTTCTTAATGGTTAACCAGTAAAAATCACCGCTAACAAAATCCTTGGGTTTGTAGAAAACAAAATGATCGGAAAAGAAATACTGGGTTTGGGTAAGTGGAGGTAAAATTGCCTTTTGAATTCTTTCGGCATACCGGATACTGTCGGTAATTTTACCCACGTAACCCTCAATCACCTTGTAAGCCTCCTCGAGATGTTTACTCTTCTGCTCAACGCTATTACGCTGGAATTCAATCTCACGATTCTGCTTAACAATCTCCTTTTGCTGATCGCTTAGGATCTTATGGCTCTTCTCAATTTCGGCCTTTTGCTGAGCTAGCACGGCATTAGCTTTCCGTTTTACGCTAAGCGCATTAAGCACAGAAATAAGCAGAAGAAACGAGAAAAGGAATGCTGCGAAGTATAGATTTCGACTGGTTTTTTGTCTTGCCAGTTCCTTTTTGTTTATTTCCTGGGTTTGTCGTAGTATACGGATCTCTTGCTCCTTCTTTTCCATCTCATACATTACCTCCATCATGGCAATTGCCCGGGTATTTTTTTCGTTTAGCAGACTATCCTTGTACACCGAGGCTAGCTTAAAGTACTCAAGCGCGTCATCGTATTGTTTTTTGAGTTTGAATATCTCGCTTAAGATTTCGTAAGCCCACTGCGTGTGAGTAATCGAGCCAATTTCTTTGGCTAACTGTAATCCTTTACGCGTATACTCCTCGGCTTTTTGGTAATTATTAAGGGCAATAAGAACTTTACCCATATTGATATAGCTGTCGGCAATGAATTTTTTGTCGCCCAACACTAGGTCGATAGTAAGGGCATTGAAAAACAGATTGTAAGCTTTAAGCGCATCTCCCCTGTAAAGGTAAACCTTTCCAATGGCATTGTACGAAATGGCAATTCCCTTCTGGCTGTTGATGGATTGATTGGCTTCGAGCGATTTGGAGTAGTATACCATGGCGCTGTCCATTACGCCCATAAACTCAAAAACCTCTCCAATGTTATTGTAGTTAATGGCTTGTCCAAGAATATTATTCATGGATTTGGCCAATTCTAAAGCTCTTTTAAAGTATCGGAAAGCTTCGTTGTACTGGCCGTTGAGTGAGTAAATGTTACCCAGGCTGTTAAGCGAGACGGCAATGTTGGCCGTGTCGCGAACAATTTCGGCCGATTTAAGGCCAAGTAAATGGTACTGCGTGGCCAAGGGGTGGTTGTCCATTCGTCTGTAAACAACCCCTAAGCTGTTGTATGCCGAGGCCAAAAGAAGATTGTTATTTGCTTTAAGGGCAAAGTCGATGGCGTTTTGATGGTATACTATGGCTGTATCGTACTGCGAAATATTGCGGAAAAGGACACCAAAATTATTGTGAACCCTTGAAAGATAGTTATAGTTAGAATCGACTAAAGCAATCGTAAGCGCTTGATTAAGGATATCAACGCACTGATTTTTAGTTCTTGCCTCCTTGTTGTACGAGCGCGACAGTTCGAGCAGAATCTCAAACCTAACTGAATCGGACGACTCCCTGTTTAACCGACTTAGTAGCCTATCAACCCTGTCATTTCCAAGCGCTAAAGCGCTTGGAAATAGAAGTAAAACCAATAGAATAAGGCTGTAAAATCTTCTCAATGCACCCTTAGTTTAATGTATACAAATGTACAAAATGGATATTACTAATTAACAATAAAATTATTTTTGGGTTATATTATTAAAATCAAAAACCGTTCATTTCTTAAACTTATTAATTGGAAAGAGCGGTTAATAGTGCAAAAAGACTCTTCAATTGCGTCCTATGCATTCGTTTTTGTCATAATTTTGTGAGTGGGTAATCAGATGTGTTTTTAGGAGTAACCAAATTATGCCATTTACTGTAAAACAGACTTAGTAACCTGCAAATTTTTATAGAATGCGCTTAGCCTTTAAAGTTTTTCTTTTCATCCTTTGGTTTGTTGTTGCAATAATCATAAGCCTTGCCGTTGCACGTCTTATTCTTGAGGATAGAATTGTGTCCAGCACTATTGACTCCATAAACAAACAACTGAGCGCTCAACTAAAAATAAAGCAGGTAGATGTATCGTTGATAAGGGGTTTTCCTCGAGTCTTAGTTGCTCTTAAGGGAGTAGAAATTTTTGAAGGAAGCATAGCGATACCTCATGAGTTTGAACCAGGGTTGCTGTCCATCGATGAGATTGATGTGGGAATAGGTCTTATGGGTGTTCTGCGAAAAGAATTTAACCTTGAAAAACTAGTGCTAAGGAATGGCTGGATCAATTTATACTATGACAGCAAGGGGAAAGGCAATTTCGAAATTTTTAACGCCTCAGAGCAAAGTCCAAGCAGCTGGATTCTAAATCTTGACGCATTAATTCTCGATAACATCAACGTTAGCTATATTGATTTACGAACGGGTTGGATCTTTAAAGGGCTTCTGCACGATACCCATATACGCGGTCAGCTGGCACAAATGAAAACCCTTTTAAACATTAAATCGAGCGTATCGATTGGTGTTCTTAGGCAAGGTTCGTTTTATTATGTTCGCAACCAAAAAGCATCAGTTTCAACTTCCTTTTTAATTGCCGAGGAGCATATCGATATTATGCCCAGCATTGGTCGCTTAGGGCCTAGCAAGTTAAGCTTTACAGGTAATATTAGCCGACAGCAGGGCGGCGCCACATGGCTCGACGTGAGTGGACACGACTTTGGTGTTGAGGGATTGGTTTCGTTTCTGTCGCAACATAACATTTCAGTGCCATCGGGAACCAAGACTCGAGGTAATGTTGCCTTTAACCTAAGCGTACGAGGTTTTACCAAGAAGGAAAAACCCTACCAAATTTCTTTTAATTTTAACACAACAGATTTTGAGATTAACCTTCCTCAAAAGCCCACATTAATGGTTAACCGGCTTAAGGGAAAATTGACCAATGGATCGCAGGGTAAACCTGAATCCTCGGAGGTTGATATCGAAGAATTCAGCGTAAAAACGGGTTCGTCCAGCTTAACCGGGTCGCTTAAAGTGAAGAATTTAACATCCCCGCTATACCACTTTAAGATCAATCAGCTAATCTATATCCCCGATTTTTTAAGCTGGGGAGTAAAAATGCCCCTTACTGACGGGATTGTTAACGGAAATTTTGAGGCTCTTGGAATCATAAATAACCTAGAGGATATCACTATTCAATCATTCGAGAATTCCAAGTTCTATTCAACTCTCGATTTACATCGTTTAGTGTTTGAGCAAGCAGGAAGTATTCCCGAACTTAAGGAGGTAACAGGAAACATCAAAATTAGCAACCAGGATATTAGTAATGCAAAGCTAGAAGGGCTATTTTTTGGATCTAGGTTTGAAACCGAAATTCAAGCGACCAACGCCACTGCGTTAATTTTTGGGAATGCAAAAACAATCGTTAACACCAGCATCGTTCTCGATTCGTTAAACACGGAATGGTTATCTAAAATTGTAACACCCTCGTCGGCATCGGGAGAAAACGAGAGTACTTGGGATAGAATAAGCACCATTACCGGTGATGTTTTTATCGACAAGCTGGTTCACAATCAGTTTGAAGCAAACCCAATAAGCGCTAGCTTTTATACTAGAACCGATAATTTCTACTGCAACAGCTTTTTGGCTCGCACGTGTGGAGGCATGCTTACCGGAAAGTTTCGGGTAACAGCCGACAATTCCACTGGCTTAAGCATGGCCGCCGAAATTGATGCCGATGCTTTGGATGTTAACCAGCTTTTTTTATCGTTCAATAACTTTGGCCAAACAACCATAACAAGCAAAAATTTATTTGGTGAGCTAATAGGATCGATGGCCATATCGGCACCATTTATTGGGAAAAATTTAGATTTTAAAAGGCTTGAATCAACCGCTTCGCTGAGGTTAGTAAATGGTAGGTTAGTAAACCTTGAACCGCTGAAGAGTTTGTCGCGCTTTATTCAGGTTGATGAGCTAATGGATATTAAGTTTAACGCGTTGGAGAATACCCTGAGAATTAAGGATAAGGTAGTAGTTATTCCCGAAATGGAAGTAAACTCATCGGCTCTAAATCTTTCGGTGTCGGGAACACATTCGTTTATGGGCGACTATGATTATAGAGTACAGGTACTTCTCTCGGATGTGCTATTTGGTAAGGCATCCGGACGAAAAGAGCAGAATCGTGAGTTTGGCGAAGTAATTGACGATGGAACGGGACGAGCAAAACTTCATCTTAGGCTCGAGGGGAATAACGATACCTTTAAAGTAGCCTACGATGCTGCTAGTGCACGTGAAACGTTTAGGCAGAACCTGCAAAATGAGCGAATTCTGTTAAAGGAAATTCTGCGCGAGGAATTCTCGTTCTTAAGCCGATCGCAACCCGTAAGGGATAGCGTCTCAACTAAAGCCGATTCTTTAAAACCGATTAACAGCAAACAGCCTATCGCCCCTAAGAAAAAGAAGGAGGAGAAGCAAAAGTTTACCATTGAGTGGGACTAATATACTATTATGCCCCATTATTCGTTATTGGGTCAACTAAATAAGTAAATGGCTTTGGAAATATACTTGGCAAAACAGCGATGGAAAATCCTTTTGCTGGTGGCAGCCGTGCTAATCGGCTTCGCATCGCTTTACATCACAAATATTTTGGTGAAGGATCTCTCGCGCGAGGAGCGAACCAAAATTCAACTTTGGGCCGAGGCCATTAAGGAACTCTCGCGCATTACGGATCTTACCGACACTACCCAGAACTTTACTATTATTGGTGAAGTTCTTCAAAACAACACCACCGTTCCCGTTATTTTAACCGACGAGGACGATAATATTCTTTCGTATCGTAATATCAACCCCCAACGCCTCGATACTAAGGAGGAGGCTCAAAAACTTATTGCCCACATGAAATCGGCTAAGGAACCCATTGTGGTTACCCTAATCGATGACAGCAAAAACATAGTTTACTATAAGGATAGCAGCACTCTAACCTTATTAACCTATTATCCATACATTCAGCTCATAGTAATAATTCTGTTTATAGTTGTATCGTACTACGCCTTTAGCCACTCGCGAAGAGCAGAACAAAACAGGGTTTGGGTTGGCTTAGCTAAGGAGACCGCGCATCAGCTGGGTACCCCAACATCATCGTTACTTGCCTGGCTAGAACTTATTCGCGAATCGGACTTACACCCCGAACTCGTAGTCAACTTTGAGAAAGACATATCGCGACTTGAGAAAATAGTTGATCGTTTCTCAAAAATTGGCTCAACACCTGCACTAAAATCAGTAGATTTAATCAGGGTGCTAAATGGCACCATTGATTACCTGCGTAACCGCGTTTCGAGCAAAATTAACATAGTGAAGAATTTCGAACCCAACGACTCGATACTAGTTCCGATAAACGAAGTGCTTTTTGAATGGGTTATCGAGAATATTATTAAAAATTCTATCGATGCCATTCAATCTAGCGGTGATGTTTCCATTACCGTGGTCGATAACACGCAGGTAATCTTTATCGACATTACAGACACGGGCAGAGGTATTCCTCGGTCGCACTTCAAAACGGTTTTTCAACCTGGCTACACAACCAAATCGCGGGGTTGGGGTCTGGGACTTACACTATCGAAGCGAATTGTGGAGGTGTATCACAACGGGAAACTATTCGTGAACAGCTCCGAGATTGATAAGGGCACAACCTTTAGAATTGTACTGCGAAAATCGCATGGATAGGTATCCTACCCAGGTAACAGACCGACTTGCTTTGCTGATTTACCGGAACCTATAAGCGTGGGATAATACTCGGAGTTGTTCAATGCAAATCCCCTTTTTTGCTCAATCGGTTTCACCAAAGAAGCAGCAGACTGGTTTCCGGCAAGCATTTTGTTAAACTCGATTGGATTTCTGTGAAGTTCAATGCTTCGTCTTACTGCCGAATCGTTCTTTATGCTGAACTCTGACTTGCCTCGTTGGAAGTAGTAGCGACCAATAATCTCCTCTTCGAGCAGCTTTTTAATTTCGGGTTTAAACAGCTCGTATTCCATTTTACCATTGCCCGTTAGTATTAGGTTAAGGCTGTCGGAAAGGTGTTTTAGTAAATCGTAGTATTTCTCCTGCTGCGCAACCTTTACAAACTCGTTAAGTGCAAATGCCGACTGGCTTTGGTAGGTAAAACCAGTGTTACTCAAGTAAGATACAAACTCATTGTATTGACTATCGGTAAGCGCAAATTGAGCGGGAGCATCGATGGTTGGGTTTGCAATGCGAAACTGGGTGGCAAAATCGAACAGCTTGTTTTGAGCGTAAAGCACCGACGACAATCGGCTGTACATCTTCAAACTTTGATTAATGTCGGGAGTAATTCCTCCTCCATCGCGTACAGTCCGACCGTTGCGGGTTTTAAAATCGGAGATTAAGGAGTCAGGGATATAGCTTAGGCTGCCGTCCTCGGCGCGTTGTGAAAAATCGACCGCTTGAATACATCTTCCACTTGGGATATAGTACTTTGCTGTTGTTATTTTTAGCTGCGAGTTGTAGGGTAAAGGACGAGTTGCTTGTACTAACCCCTTCCCAAAAGTACGCTCCCCCACAATAATGGCTCGATCAAGATCCTGAAGAGCACCCGCAACAATCTCTGAGGCAGATGCCGAAATTCTATCAACAAGAACGATAAGCGGAATCTCCGAATCAACAGGCCTGGAAGTGGTTTTATATTCTTGGTCAAAATCTTTTATTTGCCCTTTGGTGTAAACCACCAGCTCATCCTTTCTTACAAAAAGATTAACAATTTTTACCGCTTCGTTTAGTAAACCGCCCGGATTTCCTCTAAGATCAAGAACCAACCGATTGGCCTTGTGTTTCGATTTTAACTCCTTTAATGCGCTTTCCACCTCTTTGTGGCAATTGGTGGTGAAGTTCGACAGTTTAATATATCCAATACCATCGCTAATTATCCCAAAATATGGAACGCTTGGAATATGAATTTTGCTGCGTTTAAACCTGAAGGATAGCGAATCGGGATGGTGTAAACGGCGAATCACCACATTAAGCTCCGTGTTGGGAACCCCCTTTAGCATTCCACTTACCTTATCCACCGAAGTGCTGAATACACTTTTCCCGTTTATCTCCAAAATTTTATCGCCATTCATTAGCCCCGCCTTATGGGCAGGACTACCCTCGTAAACCTCGGCAATAACAGGGTAATCGTAACCGTGTCGAATAAGAGCACCCATCCCACCGTACTCTCCAGTGGTTTGGAACTCCAATGTTTCCATATTCTCCTCTGGAATGTACTCGTTGTATGGATCGAGCGATTCGAGCATGGCCTGGATACCAACCGAAATGAGCTTTTCGGGATCGGGCTTATCTACATAAAATATATTAACCTCTCTAAAAAAGGAGAAGAATATGTCGAGGCTTTTCGATAGTTTGAAGTCTACCGATTTGAAGGAAATCAAGCCAACTAAAAGAATGGCTGCTGAAAAACCAATAGCAAACCCTTTGAACGTTTTTCCGGTTTTAATCATGCCGTGTAAATATTATCTTGCTTATCCGATAAGTTCTTATTCTGTTTGAATTCAGAACAGCAAAGTAAGCAAATATTAATCCAAAAAAATGCTTATGTCAACGGATTAAAGTTAAAAAACTATAAGTGTATTCTGGGTGATTATATTGTGTTTTATCGACCCTAGTGAACTATGGTACAGGGTCGTATCCATGACCTCCCCAAGGGTTGCAGCTTACAATCCGCTTAATACTTAACCAAAGACCCTTAATGGGGCCATGTTTCTTAATAGCCTCAAGTGAGTATGTAGAACAGGTTGGAGTGTACCTACAGCTTGCCTGAAAGTATGGACTAATGGCTAGCTGGTATACCCTAATCGGGATTATTAGGATGAATATCAATAATTTCCTGACAAGCTTCATTTGCCCGTATTTTGAATTCTCTCAATTAGCAACGATATCACTTTTTGAGTGGAATCGAGTATTTGCTGGTACGTTAGCTGTTCGGAGGCTATGTAGATAAATGCAATTCGCGATGCTTTGTTCGACTCTAAACACGAACTCAGCAGTAAATGTTTATTTAATCGGTAGGCTTCTTTCATTCTTCGCCTTATGGCATTACGATGAACTGCACGTTTGAATTTTTTTTTGGGAACCACAAACATGATTTGCACTGGGGTATCGGTAGGTGCGAGATTCGAAAGGGTATAGCTAGCTTTGATGGGGTACGAAAATGTGCTTTCACCCGATTCAAAAATTAAATCGATAGATTTTCTGCTGCAGAGGCGTTCGTTTTTTGGTAAGCCAAATGGCTTCATGACAAAATGGGGATGAGTTTTACTCTAAACCGTCGCAATAACTTGGTCGGGCTTAAAAAACAGCCAATCCAGTAACACCCGCTTACTTATTGTCCCTGTTGTGTTTCTTAATGAACTCGTCAAGGGCTTGGGTCATGCTTGGGCAGGCAGGTGTTGGTGCATTTACATCCAACCTTAGCTTGTTGTCCTTTACCGCTTTGGCGGTAGTGGGGCCAAAGGCTGCAATTTTTATGTCACCCTGAACAAAATCGGGGAAGTTCTTGAAAAGCGACTTTATTCCACTCGGGCTGTAAAAAACGAGCATGTCGTAATCCATTCCGTTCAGATCCGATAGATCGCTACTAACAGTTCGGTATAGAATTGCTTTTGTATACTTTACTTTGGCCTTGTCGAGCGACTTGGGGATTTCGGCCTTGTGCACATCCGAAAGGGGAACTAAGAATTTTTCGGCTTTATGCTTGTTAATCACATCCATAAGCTGGATAAAAGTACCAGGCCCATAAAAAATTTTTCGTTTGCGATACACAATATACTTCTGCAAGTACAGGGCAATAGCTTCTGTTATGCAGAAATACTTCATGGTCTCGGGAACGGTAACCCGAACTTCTTCGCAAATTCGGAAAAAATGGTCAATTGCAGTTCGGCTAGTGAAAATAACGGCGGTATGCTGAAGAATATCGATGCGCTGCTGGCGAAATTCCTTTGAAGAGACTCCCTCAACCTGAATGAATGGCCGGAAGTCAATCTTTAGGTTGTACTTTTGTATCAACTCTAAGTAGGGTGATTTTTCGCTTTGTGGATCGGGTTGCGATACAATAATCTTTTTGATCTTCAAGGCCGTAAATATTTTATTCAACATCACTTATCCCCACGCAATCTCCTTTAAAACAATTAAAATGGGAATAATTTCGAGGGCACAAAGATATAAAAATAAATAGAACATCGAAAACCCGTTATAAAGAAAAACCTGAAAGGTACGAAATAGCCTGCCACAAATAAGGACAAAAAGCAACCCGGCAGTAAAATATAGAAATACCGACCGAGCAACACCCTCGGAATACAAGTAAAGAGCGTTAATTGGAACCAGAATTAAACCCATTGTCCTGGTGTAAAGAATTTTATTTGCATGTATTTGACTGAATTCCGAACTAAAATCCGAAATATATCCCGTAGCCATGGATGTTATAAAAAGAAAGATACGGTAGCCAAGTAAACCCAGAATGAGGTATAGGGCTAAAAGAGGAGAAGGAATACCCGTTTTTTGCAAAATATCAAAGTGATTTAAAACGATAATTACCGATACTGGTAGGGTTATGAAAAAGATTACGTCGAGTAGTCTGAAAAATCGACTTAGCAGAAACGAGTTGTCCTTGGTGAACTTGTTGCCGATATGAAAGTAAAGTATACTTCGAAAAACCTCCGTCAGAAGTTTTGAAAAAAACATTTTTAGAAAAAGAAGCAAAACCAACGAAGCAAGCACAGGGTAGAATGTCCAGGAAATTGAGGCCTGATTATTGGTTAATGGCTTAATAACTATCTCTTTTGATTTTTGAAGTGAGGTGGTGATTCTTGTTTCTATAAAAACTCGTCCTTCAGTTTTTATGTTAGAATTATAGAAATTCCTATCAAGAAGAACGACCTCAGTAAAAGGCAAATCTTCAAAGGATTGGTGTTCTGATAGAAGTTTGTGGAGCGGAACCTTCGCTGCTGTGGGGCAAATATAACATGTTGTATCCGGAGGGGTAGATGACTTTCGCACTATCCTAATCCGAGCTTGCTCAACTTGCTCTTTGTACGCTTCAACCTCTTGGGTTTTGCGCTCAATCATCAAGAATAAAGGGTTAATTCCCTGTGTGTTCGTATTGGTGGTGTCCGGAGCCTGTTTTTTAGGTAGCGTATCTTGTTGTAAAGAAAAAATAGCTTCAGCCAGGTGAGCGAATTGATGATCGAAGTTTGCGTGAAGGCTGGTTTCCATTTTGTATTCTGCAAGTGGCCTTATGTCGGGCAAATATAGTAAGGTTTTATTTTTTTTCACCGAAAATTGGATGCAAAAGCTTTTTAACCCAAATTTGTTAGCTGTATTATTAGAATTGGTTTTATTACATGCTTGCTGATTGTTGTTAAAAAAACGTGCGAATAAACATAATACGACAGATTTATGTTGCGTTCGCACAGAAATTTAAGCTAGCCATATTTTATTATTTATGAGAGTTGTTCTTCAAAGAGTAAGTAAAGCATCGGTTACAGTAGACACCGAAACGATTGGATCTATTGCAAATGGACTTTTGGTTCTTGCAGGTTTCGAGCACGACGATACGACCGAGGATGTGGGCTGGATGGCAAACAAGATTTGTAACCTTAGAATTTTTGATGATAATGATGGGGTGATGAACTTTTCGATAACCGATGTTATGGGCGAGCTTTTGGTGATTAGCCAATTTACTCTTCACGCCAAAACCAAAAAAGGCAACCGCCCATCGTACATAAAAGCGGCACATCCCGATTTGGCAATTCCGCTATACAATCATTTTATTCAGGAGTTAAAGAGTGTTTCGAAACTTACTGTAAAAGAGGGTGTATTTGGTGCGAAGATGGTTGTTAGTCTCGAAAATGATGGCCCTGTGACAATACTAATTGATACCAAAAATAAGGAGTGATGGATTCGATAACCCTAAACGAGCTGCAGCAAAAAGTTGACGAATGGATAAAAACCAAGGGCGTGCGCTACTTTAGCGAGCTAACAAATCTGGGAATACTGATGGAAGAAGTGGGTGAACTCTCCCGAATTATGACCCGCACTTATGGCGATCAGTCGTTTAAACCAGGTGAGAAACCCGAAACCCTTGCCGAGGAGATGTCCGATGTGCTTTTTGTTCTGGTTTGTCTAGCGAACCAAACAGGTGTAGATCTTTCCGCAGCAATGGAGGCCGCTTTTAAAAAGCGTAACACCCGCGATGCTCAACGCCATATAAACAACCCTAAGCTAAGGTCGACTAAATGAACGAAATATAGAACTATTTCGATCTAAGTCTTGAGATAAAAACCTATCAGCATGTTCATTTTTTGCTGGAATAATCATTATTTAATAAATCCATTATATTTGTCGTCCCAACTTTTTTGTAAATTGGCTAATTGTTTCTCATTATTTAATCAAATACACACTATTTAGATATCAATTAATCTACATTAACTAATTAATAATTAGGAGGAAATAAAATGGAAAACACTGAAATGATGGCATTAGGAATGATCGAAACAAGGGGATTTACCGCAATGGTCGAAGCTTCCGATGCAATGGTTAAGGCGGCAAAGGTTGACCTGGTGGGATACGAGCAAATTGGTGGTGGTTATGTAACCGCTATCGTTCGCGGCGATGTGGCTTCGGTACGTGCTGCAGTTGATGCTGGCGTTCGTGCTGCCGAGAAAGTAGGCGAAATTGTTTCGTCACATGTTATTCCACGCCCTCATGCCAATGTTGATAGCGCACTGCCATTGGGTAAATCGAAATCGAAGAAATAGTAACAAAGAAAAGGAGATAGCATGGAGTCAAAAACACACATCGATTTAAGAACCTATATTTTTCTGGATTCTTTGCAGCTGCAAATGGCCTCTTACCTTTCCACGGTTTCACGTGGATATCTTCCCGTGGGAGGACAAACCTGCTGTATTATTGAGATTGCCCCCGGGATTGAGATCAATACCCTTACCGATGTTGCCCTTAAGGCAACTCACGTTACCCCAGGGATGCAGATTGTGGAAAGAGCCTACGGTATGCTCGAGGTTCACTCTTCGAGCCAAGGCGATACCCGCATGGCCGGTGAGGCGGTGCTGAGTTCAATAGGAAAAACCGAGAACGACCGCCTAAAGCCTCGTATCTTAACTAGCCAGCTAATTAAGAACGTGGAGGATCACCATGCGCAGCTGATAAACCGCACCCGCATGGGCATGATGCTGCTCAGGGGCGATACCCTTTTTGTGCTTGAGGTTGAACCCGCAGGTTACGCATATTATGCTGCCAACGAGGCCGAGAAATCGGCAAACATCAATATAATTGATGTTATGGGATTTGGAAAATTTGGTCGCGTGTACATTGGTGGCAAGGAGGCCGATGTGCTCGAGTGCAAGATTAACGTGGAAAAGCGCTTGGCCGAAATTTCGGGTCGTTCGAACAAAGAGGATTATAAGTAGTTTTTTTACATCTTAATAGACAATAATTATGTCAGAGATAAAGAATGAAGCCATTGGAATGATTGAGTCGCGTGGTTTTGTGGCTATGGTCGAAGCATCCGACGCAATGGTTAAGGCAGCCAAGGTAGAGCTTATTGGTTTCGAGAAGATTGGTGGTGGTTATGTTACAGCAATTGTTCGCGGCGATGTGGCCTCGGTACGCGCAGCGGTTGATGCTGGCGTTCGCGCAGCCGAAAAGGTTGGCGAAATCGTATCGCACCACGTAATACCTCGCCCTCACGGCAATGTCGACTCGGCGCTGCCACTTGGCGTTAAATCTACATAGTAACGGTAGCAACAAATCTATCATCGTATGATACTTGCAAAAGTTGTCGGAACAGTAGTCTCTTCGCATAAGGAGCAAAAGATGGAGGGGATGAAATTCCTGCTACTCGAAAAGATTGATCCGGTTACGCTCAAGGGCAAGAACGATTTTGTGGTGTCGGTTGATTGTGTTGGTGCTGGCGTTGGCGAGGTTGTTTTTTACGCATCGGGCAGCAGTGCCCGGTGTGCCAAGCTAACCGAAGGCCTTCCAACCGACTCGTCTATTGTTGCCATTGTCGATCAGATTGAGAAGGATGGGGCATTCACCTTTCAAAAGGATAACTAGGCGCTTATGATCTTAGGCAAAATTGTTGGTACAATCGTAACCACTAAGCACAGCATTCCCATTACTGGCGCTCGATTTCTGCTGGTTGAGAAATGCAATCAGCAAGCCGAAGGGAGAGGAGATTTCCTAGTCGCTCTCGATCCTCTGGGCGTTGGTAAGGACGAGGTGGTGATGGTTTCCGAGAGCACTTCGGCTCGCGAAATTCCGCTCAGCCAGGGAAAACCGATCGATGCCCTAATTGTGGGAATTGTTGATGTGATTGACCAGGAGGAAACTGTAGTTTACCGAAAATGACAATCGATAAAAACACCACTGTTCTTGGAGTACTCGAGTATAGCAGCATGGCCATTGGCGTTTCTGTGCTCGATGAGATGGTGAAGATTGCACCGGTAAAAATTATCGATGCACACACCATTTGTCCGGGAAAGTATATAATAGTTTTTTGTGGCGATGTGGCCTCCGCGGAATATTCATTCAACAAGGCGCTGGAGGTTGGTCAAGGTTTTCTTGTAGATAGTTTCCTCTTGCCCCAAATCCACCCCGAAGTTCTCGATGCTATTGGTCGGGTAAAGCAGGTCGAGGGATGGAATTCTATAGGAATAATCGAAACACTCTCTGTTGCATCGGCCATTGAGGCGGCCGATATAGCGGCAAAGGTGGGTGGTGTTACTATCGTTGAGGTGCGATTGGCCATTGGGTTTGGCGGAAAATCGTACCTGAAAATGATGGGCTCCCTGTTCGAGGTGCAAGCCGCCATGGATGCTGCCCTTGCACGTGTTGAGGCCAAAAAGCAGCTATGTGCAAAAACAGTAATCTCACAACCACACGAGGAGATTAGACCATTTTTTCTAAAATAGACGCAAAATCAGAATGGATAATTTAGAGCAAAATATTCGCCAGCTGGTATCGCAAGTGCTTAAGGAGATGGATATCGCCACTCCAAAGCCATCGACAACAGGCAGAATTGGTGTATTCAGCAATATTGAGGATGCCATTAGCGCAGCCGATAAGGCTTTTCGCGAGTACATTCAGCTGCCGTTGGATACACGATCTAAAATCATTGAGAATATCCGCAAGGTATCGCTTGCTCAAAACGAGACCATATCGAGGATGGCTCACGAGGAAACCGGACTGGGCCGCTACGAGGATAAGGTGGCTAAAAACATACTTGGAATAACAAAAACCCCGGGAGTTGAAGACATCGTTCCCCAGGCCTTCTCGAGTGAGCATGGGCTTACCCTTATGGAGCGCGCTCCATACGGCGTAATTGGTTCCATTACTCCAAGCACCAACTCAACGGTAACCATTATCAGCAATGCCATTGGCATGATTGCCGCAGGCAACACCGTGGTGTTTAATCCACACCCAGCAGCCAAAAATGTTTCGGCCTACATCATCGATATTTTGAATAGGTCCATTATGGAGGCAGGAGGGCCAGCCAACGTGCTAACCTGTATCGATAATCCTACCATCGAGTCGGCTAAAGCTCTGATGACACATAGTAAAGTGGCCATAATGGTGGTAACCGGAGGCCCAGCGGTTGTAAAAACAGCCATGAATAGCGGGAAAAAGGTAATCGGTGCAGGTCCTGGAAATCCGCCCGTGGTTGTCGACGAAACCGCTGATATTCCCAAAGCCGCCAAGGCCATTGTTGATGGAGCAAGTTTCGATAATAATATTATCTGCATCTGCGAGAAGGAAATTCTGGTGGTGGAATCGGTTGCCGACAGGCTTAAGGAGGAGATGAAAAAGAATGGTGCCTACGAGCTCAACCCCGAGCAGATAAAGCAGATTACCTCTCTGGTAATATCCGACCCAGGAAGACCCGGCCACGAGGGAGCCGCAAACAAGAAGTACGTTGGTAAAAATGCTTCGTTTATTGCCCAGGATATAGGTTTGTCGATTCCCGCCTCAACACGCTTGCTGCTTTGCGAGGTGGACAAGGATCACCCTCTGGTGTGGACCGAGCAGCTTATGCCGGTAATGCCCATGGTTCGGGTTAAGGATGTGGATACAGCCATCGACTTGGCCGTTGAGGTTGAACATGGATTCCGGCATACTGCCATTATGCACTCCCTGAATATCGATAAGCTAAGCAAGATGGCCAAGATGATGAACTGTTCACTCTTTGTCAAAAATGGGCCCAGCTATGCTGGTCTGGGGTTTGGCGGCGCTGGTTTTACATCGTTTACAATTGCCAGTCCAACAGGCGAGGGTGTTACAAAGGCAAGTACTTTTACCCGCGAGCGCAGATGCACACTGGTTGATCATTTCAGAATTATATAAAGATATTAGGGATGAAATTTGGAAAGGTTATAGGTCGTGTGGTGAGCACAAAAAAAGTTGAGGCTTTTGAGGGGCTAAAATTGCTTTTGGTTCAACCCATCGATGAAGTTTTGGTTCCTTACGGCGATCCCATTGTGGCTGTTGATACAATCCAATCGAATGTTGGCCAAGTTATCTACTACGAGGTTAGCAAGGAGGCCAGCATGATCCTTGAGAACACCATGAATCCCTGTGATGCTGCAATTGTGGGAATTGTTGATGTAATTAACCTGGAGGGCAAACAATGATACTGGGAAAAGTTATTGGCAATGTGGTTTCTACCATAAAAGCCCCGGGATACGATGCTCGTAAGATTCTGGTAATTCAACCCATCGATCCTGCAGGAGAACCCAAGGGTAAAACATTTTTGGCCATCGATACGGTTCAGGCCGGAGTGGGCGATACCGTTATCACAATTGATGAGGGCGGTTCGGCTCGAATGGTTATTAGGGAACCAAAAACCTTCACCGTTAAGACCGTGGTTGTAGGTATTGTTGATGCCGTACTCAAAAAATAATATTAACCCCCAATAAGGGTAAAAAATACTGAAATACGATTTACCATGGAAACAGTTAAATCCATAGCCATTGGAGCCGATCATGGAGCATTTCCGGCCAAGGAGGCCTTAAAGGCCTACCTGCAGGTAATTGGCTACACTGTGGTTGATGTGGGTACCGATAATAGCACAACCAAGGTCGACTACCCCGATTTTGCCTATAAGGTGGCCAAAAAAGTGGTCAGTGGCGAGTGCGATCGGGGAATTATGCTCGATGCCGCAGGAATTGGCTCATCGATGGTTTGTAATAAGGTTAAGGGAATTCGTGCGGCACTTTGCTGGAGCCCCAAAACCATTGCCAATAGCCGGCTGCATAATAATGCCAACGTGCTAACCATGGGAACCGATCAGCACTCCATTGCCGATATTTGCGCAATGGCCAAACAGTGGCTCGAGACCGATTTTGAGGGCGGACGGCACTGGCCACGCATTAATAAAATGATGGCCGTTGAGAGGGGTGGCCTTTAGCGTATTAATTCTGTTTGGAATTCATAGTTGCATGCATTATTGGTATTTCCTTACAAAAAGATTAATTTTGCACGCTGTTTTTACAAGATATTTTGATGCATGTAGTTGGAAAATAATAAGATATAAAAGTTACAGGAATGAATCAGGACGAATTAGTTGATAAAATTGTGCGCGAGGTAATGGCGCGCATCAAGAATGAGGTAAAAGATCATGGCTCCGAGGGAGCCAAATCGGCAGGAGCAGCACCCAACTATGGCATTACCCCCGATGAGCTCGCGCGATTTATCGACCATACCCTTCTAAAACCCGATGCAGTATTTGCTAACTACGATCAACTCTGCGACGAGGCCAAGAAGTATAATTTCTACTCGGTATGCGTTAACTCCAGCAAGGTTTCGTATGTGGCCAAAAAGTTACGGGGTTCAAACGTTAAGGTTTGCTCTGTTATTGGGTTCCCTCTAGGAGAGATGGAGACCCGCAGCAAAGCCTTTGAGGCTCGAACTGCTATCGATCACGGAGCGCATGAGCTGGATATGGTACTTAACATTGGAGCGCTAAAATCGGGCGACTTGAAGCTGGTTGAGGATGATATTCGTGCCGTTAAACGCGCTTGCCGCAGCACCACCGTGCTCAAGGTGATTCTCGAAACCTCCATGCTTACCGATCAGGAAAAAGTTATTGCCTGCGAGATTTGCAAGAAGGTTGAGGTTGATTTTGTGAAAACCAGCACTGGGTTTAGCGGCGGAGGTGCTACGGTTGCCGACATCGCCTTAATGCGCAGAACCGTTGGTCCCGATATGGGCGTAAAAGCCAGCGGCGGTATTCGCGATTTTGCTACAGCAGTTGCAATGATTAAGGCGGGTGCAAACCGCATCGGAGCAGGTGCCAGTTTAGCCATTGTTACAGGCGCCACAGCAACGGGAAATTACTAGTGTTTTAATAGATAACGATACAGAAATACCCCGAGGTATGCCTCGGGGTATTTTCGCGTTTATTTGACGCCTTAATGGCTCTTACTTTAGTTTCCAGTCACCCCATATGCCCTCAACATCGAAGCTGACGTTGGTTTGGGGAGTTTGCGGCATATTGTTAACCATTACTGAGCGTACTCCAACTTGCTCCGATAGGTACTCGGAAAGCTCGCGGTACGAGAGTTCACCTCCTGTTTCATTTATCTTTTCCAAAAGGTGGAATGTGAAAATTCCATGACCTTTCTCCTTGTACGGGTGAGCCGACTCGTTTCCGCTACTTGCAGTAAATACCACAAGGTTGCCCTGCAACCTATCCTCACGCGGACGTACTCGCACCGCTCTGGCTGCAACCAGTCCCTGCTCTCGTGCTCCACCGCTAAAGCAGGCATCGAGAAAAACCGTTACTCGTGCCGAGGGATGCTCAGTTAGCTGCTGATATAGCTCCTTGATGCTTACCGCAAATCTTAGATTTGTTCCGCTAACATCAACAGGTATTAAGTAGGGCTCTCGGGTTTTCTCATCGGGAAATCCATGTCCGGCGTAGTAGAAAAATATCTCGGCTTTCCCGTTTAGGGCTTTGATAATGGGATTTAGCTTTCGCACAGCATCGTCCATCTCTATTGCCCTGGCATTGGTTAGGAAAATAATATTATCGCTGGGTACGCCCAAAACATTTTGCGCAATCTCCTTAAATGCGGTTGCATCGTTAATGGCAAAGGCAACGTTCGACTCCCTTTCCAGACCAGTTTGATAGGTGCTGTAATCCTCGTTGCCAATTATTAGCGCAAAGCGATAGGGATTGGGCTTTACCTTTTGAGGGCTTTTTGCGGGAACCTCTGGTTTCGTTACCTTCTCCTCAATCTTAGTCTCAACCTTTTCCTCAGCTTTAACCTCAACCTCTGCCTTAATCACCTCTTTATCCATAGCCTTTATTTCTTCAACTTTAGTTGCCTCGACCTTTTCCGCAACAAGTGGCCTTTCCTCTTTTATCAACTCAACAATGGGTTCGGGTTTGGGTGCACTGTAGGCGATGCTCAAAACCTCTGAGGTTGCCTCGCCACCATCGTTGTAGGCAATAAGTTTAATCTCGTTTTGCCCCTCGTTTAGGAAGAGGATCTGTTCAAAAACAACAGACTTTGATATCTTGTCGAAAGAAATATCGCGGTGCGAAGCGAAACGGGAATTGTTTAGGTAAACCTCAACGCTCGATAGTGGCGAATCGGTTTTAATCTTGGCATTAACCCTGTGGGTTAGGTTGTGGGTTTGCTGATCTTTTCCGCTTATCCAAGTAATTGAGGGTTTGGTTTTGGGCTGTGTTGAAACGGGTACGGCCTCACCAATTCCGAGCGAGCTAACATCCCAAACGCTTAAATCGGCCGAGTTGAGCACGCTCGAGATTAAGTTTTTTCCCGAAGGATCAAAAGCCGTTGAAAGCACGTAGTAATCCTGCTTGGGCGAGTTGAAAACAATTTGTCCGGTGTTGGCATTTACAATGATTAGGTAATTGTCGTGCCCACCCGATGCAACGTACTTTCCATCGGGACTAAACGATAAATTCTCGAGCCATTTGCTATGAGCAATTATGGTATTTTGGAGCTGACCGTTGGATCGATTCCAGATGTTGATTTTTCCATCGTCGCCGCCGCTGGCAATTAGGGTTGAGTTGTGGTTGTAGGCAACGGTACGCACCCAGCCATCGTGGGCATTGATGCTCAGCGTTTCCGTTCCTTTTAGCACATCCCACTCCTTTACTGTTCCATCGGCGCTTCCCGAAACAACGCGTTGGCCATCGTGGCTAAAGTCCACCGCCATTACCTCGCGCCTATGACCAGTAAGGTCCTTAATCAACACTCCATTGAAATCCCAAATCTTCACGGTTCTGTCCTTACTTGACGAGGCAATAATATTTGATGCGTTAATTGCCACATCGGTAACATCGTCGCGGTGGGCGCGGATTTCTCTAATGGATTTGCCTGTACCCAAATCCCAAATGGTTACTCGCGAATCTTTTCCTCCGGAAATTAGGTGGCGCGAATCATGGCTAAAGGTTAACGATAGCGGAAATCCTTTTAGCCCAGTTAACCTTTGAACAACTATTCCGGTTTGGCTATTGCGGACAATTATCTGGTTATCGAATCCACCCGATGCAATAAGTTTGGAGTCGGGACTGTAGGCAACGCAAACAATTTGATGCTTGCGTTCGCTGTGGGTCTGCTTCAGCTCAACGCGGGTTTGAGCAACGCTAAACTGAGCCGATATCAAAAGAATCAACAATAGGTGGAGTGTTTTCATATCACAAACTCTTTGATTTGAACATGCTAAGATTAAAGCCAATTTGTGTATACCAACCAATTAACATCTCGTTATAAGTAACCCCATTTATGCCTCCCTGCACAAATATGGCGAGGTTGTCGTTTAGCGAAAAATCAACGCCAATACCACCAATAAATCCAAATTTTGTATTCCAAGGCGAATCATACATATTGTCTACCTTAAACTTATAATAGTTCAAGCTGACTCCACCCAGAAGGTAAGGATTTGTATTACCGCTAGAGAGTAATCGAATTTTTGGACAAAGACTAATACCTATAAGATTGTACGTTGCATCTTGAAGCATAAACTCGTCGTTAGCAAGAAAAGTAGAAAATTTTGCAAGCGCAACTAAACCAAATGATCTGTTGAAGTTATATTGTGCTCCGGCATCCAAGGAAAAGCCGTTGCTGAAAGCCTGAGTAAACATATCGGGTTTAATGGATCCGATTACTCCGCCGGCTGCCTGAAGGGTAAATTTTTGTTCAAACTGAGCAAAGGTCTTGTTACTAGTTAATGCAATTACGAGAAATATGGCTACTGCCAAAAAAAGTACTGATTTTTTCATGGTTTTTTTTAGGATTTTAAAGTATGGTTTCCAATTGAAAACTATAGCGATTTGGATTTAAAAAGGTTGATGTTTAGCCCAACCTGTTGAAAGAAAGAGTCGATATAAACCACATCAAAGTCAACCCGGTTTAACCCTACCTGCCAGAAAAGGGCTATATTGTCGTTTATCCTAAAGTCGATTCCCGCTCCGGCAATAGCGCCTAAGCTAATGGGTTCCTCCTTTGAGCGGGTCTCTTCGCCCTCCATGCTAAAGGATATCACAATATGGTTAAAGCTTGCCCCGCCAAAAAGGTATGGGTTAACCTTGCTGCGCGGGAAGAACCGAATTTTTGGGCAAACGCTAATTCCCAGCTGGTTAAATTTGGCAGTTTCGAGGCTAAACTCATCCTCGGGAACAAAGAAATATGTGGCATATTTTGCCATGGTAACAAGGCTTAAGGTTCGGCTAAAGTTATACTGAACTCCCGCATCTACAGAAAATCCCAAGTTAAAAATATCGACAAACGACTCGGGCGCCAATCCCAATACCAAGCCCCCGGATCCCTGCAGAGTCAACTTTTGCTCAAACTGAGCATTAACAGTTGTTGTAACGGCCAAAAGGAGTACAACAAGAATAGTGTGTTTTATTATGTTTTTTCTCATAACCTCATTTTTAATAACCCAACAATCAGTATTGTAATTTTACTCCTTAACGCATCTAATATTTCTTCCGTCCCATTTAGGCTGTTCGCTCCAGCCCAGAATGGGGTCGGTGTATATGGATCCAAAGGCGTAGGCAAAGCCCTCGTTAAAAGCTGTAGACGACCAGAACCAGGCCATTTCCCCCTCAAAAATCTGGTCACCGTTCCCGCTAATTAAACCGCCGGGTAATGCGCCAAATTCAAGCTCGTCGGTTGCATCAACATTTGGAGACATCCATAAGGAATTCAGGCTTTTTAGCTTCCCGCCGGCATTGCTATGTCCGCCTATTATTATGCAAAGCTTTTCCCAGTCATCGATGGTGGGTACGCGCCAGCCCGAAGGGCAAAGCCCCTTTGGATCGACTGTTGCGTAAAAGTTGTAAAAAGCCCCATAGGGTGCGCCCTTGTTTTGGGCGTTGTAGTTGCTCCACGCAAATTGTGGTGTAGGGTTTTGTACCTCAGCATGCCACGCGTGAGCGGTTGTGGCCATAGGAATGGGTGTTCCATCTCTAAACTTGGTAACCGCAAGGTTTTCGGCCATCCACTCCTGAGTACCCATATCGAGGAAAGGGTGTCCAATGGTGATGGTTTTGTAGGTATTTCCGTCAACATCGGTAACTGTACCTCTTGCCTTTATGTAGGTTAGCTCCTCGTTCTTTTCGCAGCTGGCCGTGGCAAAAATAAGCGCTGCAACTGCAAGGAAAATTGATTTTGCTGCTATTCGTAAACTCATAACGATTGAAGGTTTGGTTGTTTTTTTTCAATGGCAAAAACTACACCTAATACCGAGCAAATTACAATATCTTGGGCTTAATTACAACGGTTTAACCCAATATTCCACAATTCGATTCTTTTGCATGATAAAGGGAACCCGAGGGTTGATGAATTGGACCACGAAAGGATTATTTTTAAATGCACGTTTAATCTTTTTCAATAACAAAAATCTTTTTTGAGTACATTTGCATTATTAGAATTTAAGTATAAACCGCTTGGTTCACTATTCGCTATATGGTTAAGAGTGTGCAGGGTGTTGATGATGATCAGGTTTTTAGCTTGATATTTGAACAGAATATTCGACGACTTAGTCTTGCTCCACTTTTCATTATTCCCATCAGCCTTTGGCATATTATATCGTTTTATCTTAAAACGGTTGAGTCTGGTTCGCTAGAGTACCAATGGCGAATGGGTATTATTGTAGCACATTCTGTCCTGGTTTTTTTAGCTCTTATCTCCTGGGGCATTGCTAGATTTCTGAAAAGAAATAAAAAGCCAACCAATACACTTTTTAGCCGAGCATTCGTTAATCTCTTTTTCCTTTTGTTGCTTTTAGTGGGAGTGGCCATTGTGGTGATCGATCAGTGGGTAACGCCATCTATTACACCGTTTCTGGTGATCTGTACAATTTTAGGCGTGGTGTTTTTAGTAAACCCCAGAAGTTCGGCGGCCTTTTTTATCCTGGCATATATTTTATTCTACGTGGGATTGTCGTTTACTCAGGCCGATCCTGTGATTCTTCTCTCTAACCGGGTTAACGGGTTCACGAGCATTGGAATCGGGTTTTTTCTATCATTCCTGATGTGGCGAAACACCCGAGAGCGTATGCGACAGCGAATAATAATCGAGAGGCAATCGGCTGATCTTGAGCAAAAGTATGCCGAGCTAGTTGAGCAATCGGAGCAGCTTAAGGTAGCGCTTACAATCAAAGACAGGCTTTTTAGCATAATTGGCCACGACCTGCGAAGCCCAATGGCAGGAATTATCTCGCTAAACGAATTGATGAGCCAGGCGCTGGAAGTTGGCGATTTGACCAAAGCCAGCAAGTTTAGCCGAACCATTACCAATGCTTCGGCGCAGGTTATGAATCTGCTCGAAAACCTGTTGGATTGGTCGCGCGCTCAATCATCGACCAGTGGGCCTAAAGTTGAAGCCTTTCAAGTTGATAGTGTAGTAACGCATTGTATTAACGTGCTTGCGCCCATTTCGTGCCAAAAAACCTTGGTGATAAACAAAAGTGTTGAGGTGGGACAGATTACCTCCGATGCGAATATCCTTAAAGCGGTAATCCGAAATTTGCTCTCCAATGCCATTAAATTCTCATTTCCGGGTGGAACCATTGAGATTCGAGCATGGGAAACATCATCAAATGTGGAGTTTTCGGTTAAGGATAGTGGTGTGGGCTTATCGGCCGACGAAAAGGAAAGCCTGTTTGTTAACTCAAAAACTGCATCAAAGCTGGGAACCAACGAGGAGAAGGGGACTGGTTTAGGATTAATAATTACCAAAGATTTAGTGCAGCTTTTGAATGGAACCATTTGGGCCGAGAGCGACGAGGGGAAAGGCTCAACGTTCTACTTCTCCATACCCAAGCACAGTATGCCTATTGTGGGATAGCGTATTTTTGCCTAATACTGGCAACAGTTTGCTTTAGCGTTTGGTAATTCTCGGTTGAAATGGTAATTGTAGTTTTCCCTCCAGTGATGCTAAACACTCCTGAATCCGATCGTCGGGTTTTGCTTTCGCCATCGGTTTTTTCCTCAATCATTCTAAGTTGATTTAGTATGGCAAGCAAATCTTGATGCAGAGAGTTAATCCAGGGATCGTTGGTAAACTCATTCATAAATATAATTAGGTTCTCTAGGCCAAATCGCTGATCGTAAATTTTACGCAGCAGCTGATAATCCTTTTCTATGTCGTCGGTTTGGTTAATGGCAAGGTAAAGTACCTCCACATATCCGCCAGCCGAGATAATGGATAACTGCTTTTCGTTGCCAATGGCGGTTAAGTGCTGAACCATGCTGGTGTACGATTCGCGGGCAATGTTGCTAAGCGAATCGATATTGGCCTCGTTGGTCTCAACCCGTCGGCGCATGTCCTCGTCGAAAATTGATGAGAGCCCAGTTTGGTAAGCTATCTTTTCTATTACCTTAAAGTACTCAGAGGCCTCGCTAAGGGTTTTAAAAACCGTGATATAAGCAAAATCGGCTGAGTAAACGCCCAGGTTAAAGTTCAGTATTCGGGTATCGAAGTACTTATCGGAATGAGGAACTGGGTTTAAAAAATCTTTTAGGTAGATTAGCCGTTCGGTTTTGATATAGTTGATAATATCGTTGGGAGCAGGGAACCGGTAGAAAATTTTACGTGTTCCAACCTCTGCCGATAGTTCAATTCCTTTGTAATCGGGATCAGTGCTTTGCCTACGCTCGCCCTGTTGCGAGCATGCCGCTGCAAGGAGACAAGTTATTGCTATGGATAGTAATCGAATTTTCATGGGCAGGCAATTTTTAAAAAGCATCTACTCTAATTCGCTTTGCAATAAGCACACCTACACATCGCTCTTTGCCATCGTTTTTCTCGTTTCCCTTTTCGGGTACCGATACTTCGAGGATCAGCTTTTTGGTAACATCGTTGGTGAACTTCACGCTATCGGTGTAATTCTCGGCGGCATTATCGTACAGCACTTTTTTTGCGGGAGTATCATCAAGAATTCGAATGTTGATGTTTTTGAACCGTTTGTGCGAGCATACCGATAGGTAGTAGTCCGATCGCTCAAAAACTACAATATTCACCTCGGCCGATTCGCCAACCTTTAACGAGAAACTGGTGGATTGCTGATCGTAGTAGTACGAAAAGTCGGGTATTGGGCATGCCCGCGTGTGAAAATCGCCACAAGCCTGTCCTCTAACGTTAATCGATAGGGTAAGCAATGTTACAATAATCCATATCCTACTCCAAGTCGGCATAATTGAAAAATAAATGGCTAAAATAAACAATTCTTTAAAGCTTCAAAAGCTGAGTAAGTAATTTCTTGAGCCAGTCGTAGTAAAGCACCAAGTATAGGATCAGTGAGATAAGCCAAATTACTAGGATATTAAATCCAACGGTATTTACTAACAAGCCCCACAGGTTTTTGTTTTGGCTCAGGAAATGGGCTTTTCCCCAATTTGATGTTGGGGCTGTAAAAATGGGCTCAAATTTTCTCACAAATGTGTTTTCGACTCTTACTATTTTTTGCGGCTCTTTTCTCGACAACACCAAATCTCTTACCGCTTGGTTGCTGTACTTCGCTTTTAGTATCGCTAGCTGATCAGTCCCACCAAGTTGCTCGATTAACAATATGGTTTTACTATCACGCTCCCGACTGATGGCGTTTAAATCGGACGATATTATTCGTCTTAGCCCTTGCAGTTGAAGTAAAAGGCTATCGGCGTACAGCTTATTCTGCGATAGAAGCGATGCAGATTTGAAAAGTTGAGTATTTCCGCCAAGCTGCTCAATGCCGTTGTTTAAAAGATTTATAAGATCCTCTGGAATAACAGGGTTTTCCTTAGTCTGCTTAATCTCATTAACAACATGCTCAATCTCGGGAATCAGATATCCGTTGAAATAGCGTAGCTGACTCTCCTGTTGATCCAAATTATGGTACAGCCGCTGATACCTGTTGTTTGCAAATTGATTTACAAGAAGCGCCTCAAACCCCCAACGACTTACGGCCAGGTTGGCTATACCAGGAACACTTTGCTGCGATGCAACCTTGGGGTGCAGCCTGTCGAAAGGGATAAGCGATCCGTTTAGCAGAAGTTGAGGCATTAGCAAAATAGGAATGGTTATATAGATTGCCACCGATGTTTTTAATCCCGACGAGAGGTTTAATCCCAGTATTCCGGCGTTAAACGCTATGCTAAAAAGGATTAGCCACATGTTAATCCAGCCATCCTTTAAACCCAGAATGTAGTTACCCACTAAAACAAATAATGTAATTTGAATAAACAGGAAGATGAACAGGCAAACCAGCTTGGAGTTTATGTAAGCAAATCGGCTAAGACCCATAAACTTTTCGCGTTGAATAATATTCCTGTCCCTAATAATACGATCGGCACCCATCATCAACCCTAAGAACATGGCCACAATTACGGACATAAGCAGATATGCCGGAATATTCTGATTGCTGAAAAGAGCATAGATTTGGTTGTCCCCGCCGCCAAATTGCTTAGACAGGAACGCCAGCACCAAGGCCAATAGCGGTGCTTCAATTAGTGATATTATTAGGAATTGTTTGTCCGAAATCATTGTCAGCAGATTTCGCTGAACAAAGGTTTTTAGCTGGCTGATTTTTGGTGTTCGTGAGCTGTTCTGGCTTGGCAATGGAGCCGCATCGGGAGCCGGATTGTTAAAGCTTGACTCGAGGTAGTGGCTATACCAAAACTCAGGCGAGTATAGCCTTTGCTCGGTTGGCATTCCATCGGACTTAAGCTTTTTCGTTTCAATAATGCTAAGTATCTGCTCGGGGTTCACATTGCCGCAGGCAAGGCATTCGCGCTCTGAGGAGTTTACCTCGGTGGTAATGGTTTTTAGATGTAGTAACGAGTCAATGGGATTTCCAAAGAACACGGCTCGTCCACCCTTATCGAGCACTAATATCTTATCGAACATCTTAAAGATATTCGAGGAAGGTTGGTGGATATTTACCAGCGCAATTGCGCCCTGCTGCGATTTATGCTTTATTATATCGATAATTCTATCCGAATCGGTGGACGATAGCCCTGAGGTTGGTTCGTCGATAAACAGAATTTGCGGTTTGCGGATAAACTCCAGGGCCATATTGAGCCGTTTTCGTTGCCCGCCCGAAATTATATTCTTTTCGGGAGTGCCAACTCTTAGCCGCTTAATCTCGCTAAGCCCCATCTCGTCGAGGGTTTGAAGCACAGCTTTGGCGGTTTGTAGGGGCGATTTTTCAGGCAGGCAAAGCCTTGCCGTAAAGTAAAGGTTTTGAAAAACGGTAAGCTCTTTCACCAGCAAATCTTCCTGAGGAATAAGACCAATGTACGAATGTTTGTCTCTACCCAGCGCATACCAGTCGGCGCCATTGATGTATACAGTACCAGATGTTGGACTTAAATTCCCTGCCAAAAGGTTTAGCAGCGTTGTTTTGCCTGCTCCGCTATTTCCAATTACGCCAATCATCTCGCCCGATTGAAGAGTAAAGCTAAGTGGGTGTATTCCGGTAACACCATCGGGGAACCGGTACGATAAATCCTTTACTCGTAAAGATATTTTTTCGTGCCGATTGGCCTGGCTAAATAGGGAGTAAAGCGAAGCAAAGAATATCGATTTAATCTTGTAGTTTTCAATTACACCCCCCTTGTTGAGCAGGTAAACCCTGTTGGGTTTTGTTAGGCTGCCATTGCGAATAAACAGCTCCTTACTGTTGGTGTGCTTACAAAAAATGGTGTTTGTAATCCGATTGTACAGGAAATGCAGCTCACCCACAATGTTTGGTTCCTCGATATGCCGAACCATCCAGTCCTCGCGCTTTGAGGCCGAAAAGGTGATGATATTATCGGTTTTCCAAGCACTTTCGAGCAACGAGAATGCAAGGATATCGTTAATCTCGGACCGTTGGACTTGCAGAACAATGCTCAACGTTTTTATCAGATCGAGCGCTTCCTCGCTCAGCTTATTATTTTGGGTAAGGATGTCGAGCGCCGATAGAACCAAATGGAGTCGGGTGCGCTTGGTGAGTTCTCCCACAATAGTGGTGCAAATTATTGTGCATTTAAGCGAGAAAAGCGACTCGCTTTTAACCGTGTAGGTTCGCTTCGACAGCGTGTCGGCGTGGTAGTTGTAAATATTAATAATCTCGTTACTTTCGGCCAAATTAGTGTACTCGCCTAGAAATGCGCTTACCGTTTCCAGTGCTGTTGACTGCGTGTTGGGTTTGCCGTTGAATTGCTTCACCAGGGCAAATAACCGCATTATGGCCTTTAGGGTAGATTGTTTCATCGCGACAGCTGCAAACATCAAAAATAGGGATATTTGTCAATTCAAGATAGCCTTTTGTCTAAATCTTTGGTAAAATCGCGGTATTGTGTAATTGCAACATCAATAAAGATTTATATTTGCAAAGATTTAGTGCCCAATTGCAGATGAAGACAGTACTTATTGTTGACGACTCCCTGATAGGCCGACATGTGGTTGAAGCGATGCTCTCGGAAGGAGATGTTCGCCTAGAGTTTGCTGCCGATGGGCAGGAAGCTTTTGGTAAGGCTGTGGCGTTGAAGCCCGATCTGATTATTCTGGATATAATGATGCCAAAAATTGATGGTATTGAGGTTGCGAATATGATTAGAGCGCATGACGATATAAAATTGACCCCCATTATCATTTTAACCGCTCTCGACGACAAGGATACCCGCAATAGAGCGTTAAAGGCTGGCGCCAACGAGGTACTTGTGAAACCCTTAAAGAAATCAACTCTTCACGAAACCATACAGAGTGTTATGGGTAAAGGGTTTTACGATTAACCCAGTTCCAGAATACTAAACAAATTTCTCGCGTCGTTGCAGGTTAATAAGCGACCAAAGCAATGAGACAACTGAGCCTACAACTAGCATCAACCTGTTCTGGGTTATAATGTTATTCCATACCGTAAGGCTCATGCTGGTGGGTGCATTAAACGGGTTGATAAAGATATTCCACTTGCTGTACTCCAGCGGTTCGCTTAGAATCCAAAAAAATAATCCTATAACTATCATCACCACGGCAGCACCGCTGGCGTTTCGGGTTAAACTAGCCATTAGAAATCCTAGGCAGGCCAGAAATATCAACGGAAACATCAGCTGGTAAACCATTTTAAGCACGGGAATCCGTAGCACCGCAAAAACCGTAAATCCCGACATACACAGCAGTAGCACCAGCATTAACCCAATGCTTATGGCAAACCTTAGCAGGTAAACCTTGTAGCGGTAGTTGGGCAAGCCAAAAATTATCTCCAGCATTCGAGCATCCTTGTCGTTTTGTATGCTGAACAGAACAGTGTAGAAGATGATTAGAATTCCGGGGAGAATAAGCGTGGAGTAAATATCGTCAACGGTTACATCCGATGATGGTGCAAATAGCGCAATTCCCATAATCAGCAGGAAAAACCCCACCGCCGCTATAAGGAAATACACAAACTTATTGGCGAATACTATTTTTAGGTTGTACCGCACTATGTCGATTGCCAGCTTAATTTTCATGGTTATCGTTTTTTTGACTTCTGGTTGTTTTTTTATAGTGACAAGTGACAAGTGACAGGTGACGGGTGATCTCGTCATCCAGCCAAAAAGCGGCTGTCTTTCGAGACAGGCAG
>CAZBBA010000001.1:0-60041 GCA_964490015.1 uncultured Rikenellaceae bacterium | reverse complement strand
CTTTGTTGCTCAGCAGGTAAAGATACGCATCCTCCAGATTGGCCTTGGCCGGTTTGGCATCGGGTGTTGGCGCGTTAGCAGCCAAACAGCGACAACGGATAGTTCCGCCCTCCTTCATGTGGTGAATCACCACAAACTTGTCCTTAAACCCATCGAATTCCGATGCGGGTAAGCTCACCATCCAAACCTTGCCCTCGGCAATTCGGGCCATGCTTATTGGCTCTCCCATGTAACGCACCTCGCCGCTGTTCATTACCGCCACCATATTGCACGAGCTGGCCACATCCTCAATGATATGGGTGGAGAATATTACAATTCGCTCGCGGCTCAGCTCCACAAGCAGGTTGCGGAATCGGATCCGCTCGCGGGGATCGAGGCCAGCAGTTGGCTCGTCGACCACCAGAATGCGGGGCAGATGCAGCAGAATTTGGGCAATACCCACTCGTTGCTTCATCCCGCCCGAGAACGAGCCAATCTTCTCGTCCCTATGAGCCTCCATGTGAACGGCGCTCAGAACGTATTCAACGCGCTTGTATCGCTCCTCTTGGTTGTAAATCTTTTTAAGGATTCCCATGTAGTTCAGAAAATCCCAGGCGGTCATATTCTCGTACATGCCAAACTCCTGGGGAAGGTAGCCAATTAGACCCTGTAGCTCCTCGCGCTTTTCGCGCAGATCTATTCCGTTGATGGTGATTTGCCCGTAACTCTGATCCAGTATCCCGCAGATAATCTTCATCATTGTTGATTTTCCTGCGCCATTGGGGCCGAGTAGACCAAACATCCCCGTTTTTATTTCGAGCGAAACACCTTTAAGCGCCTTAAATGGTGTGCGTTTTTTTCCAATTACTGGAATGGCCAGTACAAATCGGTAGAATAGCTGGCGAAGCCCTTTGAATCGTCCTGTAATGCGATTCACGTTAACTTTTTGCTTGTAAAGACTATCTGAGGTTACCTTTATGGCCAGGGCAAGATACCACAGAACGGCTACTGGAATTATCAACCCAAGCATTTTATACTTTGCGTAGTACAGGTATAGCGTGAGTGCTGGAAATCCCCAGAAGAAAAGATGTGTGGCTATAAGCACTAATCTACTTAAAAATCTTTTAAATCGACCTGAAAACCGATTCCTGCAGAGCTGTCTTACTGGCTCTAAGAATATCGAAGTAAGAATAAAAAAGACGATGGGAAGGATCAGGAACCACAGCTTGCTCTGGATATGGTAGTAGATAAAGTAAACCAAAAATCCCAACAACGGTAACTGCCAAGCAAGCACGGCAATATCGCTAAGCGATTTAAGCTCGCGCTCGATTCCCAATCGCTTACGAATGTTGAGTCCCGATTTCCACTCGCGGATAAATTGGCTATCCCAATCGTAAATTTTTACCAGATTTCTAACGGTGATATGCAATGGTGTATCCTTGTCGATAAGCGTTTCGCTGGCCTTGCGGAGGCTGTTCTGCACAAAGTAAATGGTTGCTGGAACAGCAATAATAAGCAGAATAAAGATGATGATTTGCCAAACCCGGCTATCAACCTCGGTGAAAATAAAGTAGCTGCCCGCAATCCAAGCGGTAATCTGAATGATTTTTATGTAGATTTTTTGTGAGTAAATCCACTTAAGCGCCGATTGAACGCCCGCATTCATGGTTGGAATAAATACCAGGGTAAGCAGCGTGCTTATGGTAAGCCCTCCGATTATGGTTACAGCAAATGGTACACCAATAAGCGCCACGTACTCCGATTTGCCCAGCGCCAGCGGGAGTAGCGCAATAATGGTGGTAATGGCAGTAATAAGTATTGGACGAACCCTGGCAAGTCCGGCCATCATCAGGGCTCGTGAATCGTTGTAACCCCTTTTGCGCAGCACGTTGGAGTAGTCGATAAGGATAATGCCATTATTCACCACAATGCCCAGCAGGATAAGGAAGCCGGTCATTACGTTGGTGTTCATTATGGACGTTCCCGTAAGGATTAGCAGCGCCAGCGATCCAATGCCCGCAAGGGGAATGGAGAACATCATCACTACAGGGGTTGAGAACGACTCGAAAACCGACGAGAGGATCATGTAGATTAGGATAAACGCCATAAGCAGTAGGAACGCGAATTCGCCCAGCTCGTTTTCCTCATGAACAACCTCAAGAGCAATGCCCGATGGTAGGGTCATGCTGGCCACCATCTCGTCAATCTCGGTGCGGGCGGCCTCAAGCAGATCCTTGCTGTCGAGAATTTCGCTGTAGAACTGGTATACAAGCTCCAGCTGCTTTTCCTGGTTGGTGCGTCGTATGGTCGATAGCCCTTCGGTGAAGTTAAAATCGCTGATATTCTGTAGCTCAAAGGTTGCCCCATCGGAACTGCGAACGGGTAAACTTTTCAGATCCTTTAAGTTGCGCTCGCGCTCCTGAGCGTAGCCTAGGGTTTTTATCTGGATATCGTACTCATCGTTTCCCTGCTTAAACTTCACGCCGCTCGAGAACTGATGCTGAAAGGTGTTTAGCTCCGACAGCACCGAAGTAACAGGAATATTGTGCATCGCCAGCAGGTGCTTGTCGAGCCCCAGGGTGAGCTCGGGTCTCTTCTCGGGAAGGCGAATATCCACCTTTTCGACCGAGGTGAGCTGGCCAAGGTAGAACTTAACATCGTTGGCGTGGTTAAGCATCCTATCGAAATCCTGCCCCTTAATAATCACCCTCTCGCGCTGTGAGCCAATGCCCAGCATGCGGGCAAAGCCATCGTCGTCGTCGAATCCGCCGCCGCCACTTCCAAAACGCCGGCTGGTTGCGGGTGGATCCCAGCTGAAAGAGGCTGGATTAAGGTCGCGCACTTTCTCCAGAATATCGCTCTTGATCTTGGGAATGGAGTAGTTGCGAATTTTGCGGTAGTCGTCGGCAAGGTTGATGGTAAGAATTGCCTCCTCCTCGTATATTTGGCTAATGATATCTTTTTTCTCCTCCAGTTCGGCCAGCTTTTTCTCGGCCTCGGTAATTACCACGTCGGTGTTGTCGAGGGTAGTGCCGCTGGGCATGGTTACGTATAGGCGTAACTCCTTTATCTCGGCCTCCTGAGTTGAGGTAAGGCTTATGGCAAGACTGATGAGCAACGCAGCAAAGAAAATTCCCAACGCTCCCAGAATGGTTTGTGTTGGCTTGCGCATGCAGGTTTTAAGCAGAACCAGGTAAATCTGCACAAGCCTATTGTGAAGCGATAGTTTTTCGAACTGTATGGGCTTATCGTTTCTACGGAATCGAAGGAGCATATGGGTGATGGCCGGTATCAGCAGAAGCGCTACAACCAGCGAAACCAGAAGGGTTGAGATTATGGAAACCCCAATATGCTTGCCGATAAGGCCAATGAAAAAGTTTTCGGAGAACACAAAGGGCAGAAAAACGGTGATGGTGGTGAGTGTAGCCGCTAGTATCGACCGCCAAACCTCTTTGGTTCCCTGAATCACGGCCTGATCGGGATGAAGTTTCTTTGATGCAAGTCGGTAAATATTTTCGAGAACCACCACGCTGTTGTCCAACAGCATGCCTATGGCCAAGGCCATTCCCAGCAGCGTTAAGCTGTTGATACTAATTCCGGCAGCGTAAAAAAAGTTGAATGCGGTGTACACCGAAATGGGGATAGCCAGCGCGATGGCCACAACCAGTCGTAGGTTTCGCAGGAAAATCCAAAGCACAAAAACGGCCAGTAGTCCTCCAATTAGCGCCAGTTCAATAATGGAGTCGATATTCTTCTCCATGGTTTCGGCGGAGTTGGTCTGCACCACCAACTCAATTTCCTTGTCGGCCAGCTCGGAGTTTAGCTTGGCTATCTGCTCCTTTACCCTGTTGGCCAAGTCGATAACATTAGCCTGCGAATCCTTGGTAAGGCTAACCGTTACGGCCTCTAGGCCATTTACCCGGCTATACGAGTCCTGATCCTTTACCCCAAAGGTGATGGTGGCAATATCCTTCAGCATGATATTACCCTGCTGCCTTACCACCAGATTGTGAATATCGTTGATATTATCGAACTCGGCAGTAACATTCACAAAATGCAGGCGGTTGTTCTGGGTAACCTTACCGGCAAAAGTTCTCGATTTGCTGTTGCTGGTTAGTGCAGTACGCACATCGGAGGGCGAAATGCCGTGGGCATCGCAGATATCCTTGTGGAGCGTAATCTCTATGGATTTGTCGCGCCCGCCAAAAACCTCGGCGTTGGCAATCCCGTCGATATTCTTGATCTTGTTCACAATCTCCCTATCGGTTACCTGCCGCACGCGGTCGATGCCGCCGCTGCCCCTAACCTGGACGGACATGAACATGTTGTTGAGTTGCTCCAGGTCGAACTTAAATACCTGAACCATGAACTCGCTGGGGAGATTCTTTTTGGCCTCATCAACCTTCTCTACAAGCTTGAGGTAGGCGTACTTAAGGTCGGTGTTTTTCTGATAGGAGATTTGGATACTACCCTGCTGCTGTCCTGCCGAGGAAACGATCTTCTCTATCCCTTCGAGTGTGCCAATGGCTCCCTCGAGCGGGATAATAGCCTGGTTCTCCATGTACTTGGGATCCACCTCCAGCCCGGTGCCCACCTGCACAAAAAGCATGGGAAGCGTTGCGTTGGGGTAGAGCTCAACGGGAAGCTGCTTGTACGATATGTACCCAAGCATGCTGAGCCCGGCGAACAGCATGGCGATAAGTACTTTTCGTTTTATAATAAAGTCCATTGATGATTTAGTATTTCATTTTTGTTGGCAAAGAGCATAGGGCTGAGGGCGAAGAGAAATAATGCGGTTAATCAATAAATCTCCTAATTATTAGTATTATCCCTAGGGTTTACTTTTAATAGAGTCTTTCTAAAATTTGTAATCTGAGAGCTTAACGCAATGAGCTTTGAGAATATATCGTTACGAGTATTATTGTCTATCAAATTTCTCCGCTCTAGAATTATCAACATATTGGCGCACTCAAATATTGATTTGCGAGAGATTACTAAAAAGTTTGCAAAGTCTTTATCTGAAAATGAGCCACTACCCTCTGCAATGTTGTTCGATATACTTAACGCAGCACTTCTTAGCTGTTCAGCAAATCTATAGAATTTATCGTTGCTTATCTTGTAGGCAATATCAAACAATCTATCAGCAACCTCAATGCTATCCTTCCAAATTGTTAGGCTTTCAAAACGAAAATTTGTCATTGCTTCATTTAGTTGCATTGAAAAAACTACTTTTCTTTATATGCCCTACGCTCTACGCCCTCTGCTCTCCGCCCTTGAATTCTTGCCTTCCCAACCTCAAACAGATAGTAAACACAGGGAATAACAATGAGCGTAAGCAGAGTTGATGTTATTAGCCCGGCGATTACGGCAATGGCCATGGGCGATCGCAGCGAGGCGCTCTCGCCAAAACCCAGCGTAAGCGGGAAAAGGGCCAGAATGGTGGTAAGACTGGTCATCACAATGGGCCGGATACGATTCTCGCCTGCACCAATAATGGCATCGCGGAGCGAAAGTCCTTTCTCGCGCAGCTTGTTGATGGCGTCCACTAGAATTATGGAGTCGTTCACGGCGATTCCAGCCAGCATAATAATGCCAATGTATGCCATTATGCTAAGCGGCTTGCCAATAAGCAGGAATGCCCAAACCGTTCCAACTCCCGCCAGCGGAATGGTGAGCAGAATGGTGAACGGGTGTAGCAGCGACTCGAATGTTGATGCCATTACCATGTAAACCAGTACAATGGAGAGCATAAGCGCAAAGCCAAGACTACCCATAGCTTCCTGCCGTTTCTGCTCCTCGCCTACAATATCAACCTGATAATCGGTAGGAATATCTAGCGTGTTGATTTGCTGGCGAACCTGTTCAACAATCTGGTCGAATGGCTGACTTTGGTCAACATCGGCCATAACCTTACCAATGCGATTCTGGTTGCGCCTGATCAGCTGCTTTGGCGAAACGGAACTTTTTATGCTTGCCACCTCGTATAGATGAACCTCGCCGCTGGATGTTTTCAGCTTTATGGCGTTAAATTCCGATAGGCTCAACTCGGGTAGCTTTATGTTGATGTTGTTCATCTCGCCGCCCTTCTCAAATTTGCCTGCACTCTTGCCCATGAGCATCTCCTTGAGCTGCGAAACGATATTGTCGACGCTTAAGCCGTAAATTCCAGCCTTGTAGCGGTTTATCACCACATCAATCTCGGGTGCGCCCTCCTCGCTGCTGGTTTTCACGTTGTGTAAGCTGGGCAGGGTGGCAATGGTTTGCTTTATGTTATCGGAAATTTGGTTTAGTTCATCCAGGTTATTGCCCTTTACCTCAACTACAAGCGGTGCTTCATCGGTTCCCAGGGTCTCCTGAAGTGCAGTTTCATCGCGCGAGATGGTGATCTCAGCATCGGGAACGGTGGCCAAAACCTCCTCAACTGCAGCAATGGCTGCATTGGCCTCATCGGCAAATTCGCTTTTCAGGATAATTTTTATGGTTGCCGTATTCTCGTTCTGGAATACCGATTTATCGCTTCCGGTTGTTTTTTGTGGACCAATTTGGCTGTACACAATCTCTATGCGCTCATCAAGCAGATCGGAAAGCATAAACTCGATGTTTTTTACCGTTTCGGAGGTGCGTTCGAGTTGGGTTCCTTCCTGCAGCTTAATATCAACGCTAAACTCGTTGCCTCCGCTTTTGGGCAGAAACTCCGACCCTACTTTGGGCAGAACGTAGGCCGTAACCGCCATCAGCGCAACGGTGAGGGTAAGCACTAGGGTTTTATGGTTGAGGATTTTCGAGAGAAGTTTCCCGTACCAGGTAATTCGAATGGACTCAACCTTTGTGCTGGTTTTAGCGTTTTTGTACATCGCATTGAAAAGCATTGGGATAACCAGAATGGCCACAATCAGCGATGCGATAAGCGAGAAGGCGACAGTCCAGGCCTGATCCCTGAACAGCGCGCTCGATGCGCCGTGCAGGTACACAATGGGCAGGAATACCACAATTGTAGTTAGCGTTGATGCTGTGATAGCACCGCCCACCTCGGCGGTTCCGGTAATGGCGGCCTCCCTGATGCTCATGCCCTGCTCCATATTCCTGAAGATATTCTCCACCACAACAATGGCATTGTCCACAAGCATTCCGGCTCCCAGCGCAAGCCCGCCAAGGGTCATAATATTTAGCGTGAGCCCGTTGAAGTACATCAGGTTAAAGGTGGCCACAATGGAAATGGGAATGGCTATGCTGATAATTGCGGTTACCTTTAATCGCCTTAGGAAGATGTACAAAACGAAAACGGCAATTAGGATTCCTATTAGCAGCGTGTTTTTCACCTCACCAATGGATGCCTGAATAAAGCGACCCTGGTTCTGAATAATGGTAAACTCGTAGCCCGGAAGGGCTTTTTTTATCGACTCAAGCGATTTTAGCAGCTCCTCAACGGCTTTTACGGTGTTTGATCCGGTTTCCTTGTGTACCGATAGCCCAATGCATCGCTGGCCGTTAATCCGCACAATGTTGTCGGGCTTTTTGTTCACCAGCTTAACCGAAGCCACATCCTTAAGCAGAATTGGCGCTTTTTGTGCAGATGCAGTAGCGGTTTGTCCCTGTTGCTTATCCGTGTTTACTGAGCGGTAGCTGAGGACAATGCCCTCAATGTCGGTTACATTGGCTACTAGGCCCGAGCCTTTAATGATGTACTTTTTCCCCATCTCCACAATGCTTCCGCCCGATACGTTGCGGTTCATATTCTGAATTGCGGAGGCAATATCGCCCGTTGTGAGGTTAAACGACTGGAGTTTGTAAGGATCGGTTTCAACCTGCACCTCTTTCTCCTCAATTCCGCTAAGCGCTACATCAGCAATGCCCTCGAGCCTGATAAGCTCGTTGCGGATGTAGCTTTCACCAACCCGGCGCAGCTCATCCATATCGGTAATGTCGGGGTGAAGCATGGCGATAATCATCACCGGAGCTGCGTTGGGATCGTGCTGGGTGATGGTGAACTCATCAATATCGCTGCTCTGGCTGTAGGTGGTGAGCGCTTTTTGGAGGTCGAGAAAGGCCTCGTCCATATCGGTTCCCCAGCGGTACTCCACGGTTATGCGAGCCGAGCCCACCATGCAAACCGACGACACCTGGGCCACACCTTTCTGGCGAATGGCCTGCGATTCGATATTCTCCACAAATTGCTTTTCGATCTCCTCGGGTGGCCGCTCGCCGGCATTGATCTCCACAAAAATGCGCGGGGCGTTCATATCGGGTAGCAGATCGATGCTAAGCTTTCCAAACGATATGTAGCCTAGCAGCAGGATGCCCAGCACCAGCATCGATACCGTTACGGGGTTGTTAACCGAGAATTGGGTAATCTTTTTCATCTATTTTGATATTGAAAACGGAACGATGGCTTGGGTAAATATCCACCGTAACCCGCTATTGAATCCTATAGGGTTGCTTTTCGCCGTAAGTAATCCAACGCCAGAGCCACTCGGCGGGGCCAAAACGGTAACTCTTAAGCCACCACGTGCTTAGAGGAAGCTGAATAAGCCAAATGGAAACTGCCATGATAAGCGCGTAAAAAGCGTTCACTTTTCCCGTTAGACCAAAACCATATCCATAAAAAATGGTGGTGCAAATAATGCTTTGCATTAGGTAGTTGGTTAGCGCCATACGACCGGTGTTGGCAACCATCTGTAGAAATTTAGCTTTACCAAATCGGTTAAAAAGCAGCAAACCGCCCGATAAGTAGGCCATGGCCAGCACAGGCGATCCGAGAAAGAAACCAACAATATGAAAACTTCCGGTTAGGTCGGTGGCCATACGGGTGTATGTGAAAATTCCGTAAACATGCATGGCAGCCAGGGGAAGTCCAATGAGCAAACAAATCCAGAGCATCTTTTTGAAGAAGGACTTATTCTCGGAAATATTCCTAAGCTTTCCACTTTTCCCCAGGGCAAATCCGGTTAGGAACATGGCCATTATCGATGGGAAAATGATGAAGAAGCCCGAATACTGCTGTGCCATCTCCTGTGCCCTTACGCCAATCATGGCTAAGTAATTGGTTCCCGAGTAAACTTCACGGGCAACAGCTGCTTTTTCGGCCAGTATGGTTTGCGCCTTTTCCATCTCGCCTAGAATAAAATCGGCGTTGGGCAAATTCTTGGCCAGCTCCACAAAGAAGAAGATCAGAAGCTGAAGTGCGATAATGAAAACCACAAAGCCAATGGCCCACTTTATCAGTCCTTTAATGGAGACTTTTTTAAATGCTATTAGCATAAAGCCAAGCAGTGCGTAGGCAATTAGTATATCGCCCGACCAGATTAGGAACGCATGAATGAGTCCAAATCCCAACAACCCCAGCATTCGCCGTTTAAAGGCAGTTTCCATCTGTATATGCTGGGTTTGCTCCTTGAGCAGGAATATGCTGAATCCGAAACCGAATAGCAGCGAGAAAAGCGAGTAGAACTTGCCCTCGGCCAGCAGGTAGGTAAATCCGTTGGCAATACTGCTCAGCAATCCCTCGGATGTAGGATTTTCAATGGCCATGCCAAATACCGAATCACGGAAAATGCTCATGTTCACCAATAGGATTCCCAATAGGGCAAATCCTCTAACAAAGTCTATTTCTTTAACCCTTTGGGTTGGGGCTATGGGTTGGAGGTGAGCGCTCATAGATGATATTTGTTGAAAGTTTATAGTTGATTCTAGGTTTTTAGTTGTGGGTGTTTTTTGCAAGGCCTTACCTCACAACCTTAACCTTCGATCGGTTGCGGAGGGTTTCAAATCCTTTCACCACCAGCCGTTCGTTCTTTTCGAGTCCCGAAATTACCTGAACCTCGTTAGGATTTTCGAGTCCAATGGTAATCATGCGCTCCTGAGCAAGTCCCTTATCAACCACAAAAACGGTATTTCCCCGCTGCTTCGATAGGATAACGTTTTTGGGGATTACCAACGCGCTATCGACCCTCGCCACCACAATTTCGCCCTTGGCGAACATGCCCGGCCTAATCTTTAGCGATGGGTTATCGATGGTAATCACCGTTTTAAACGAGCGGGTAGTGGCATCGATGGCTGGTGAAATCTGCGTGATGTAGCCCTTAAGCGTGTCGTTGGGCAGGGTGTAGTTAGTTATCTTAACGCCTTGCCCCGATTTAATAAGCTGAAAGTCTTTCTCGGCCAGGCTCGTTTCCATAAACAGCTTGCTGTAGTCCATCAGCTTAAACATTGGTGAGTTGGCCTCAACCCTTGTGTTTGGCGTGTAGTAGGGCAGTTCCACGATTACACCCGAGAACGGTGCTTTTACGTGCAGTTTGGCTAGCCGAATAAGTGCATCCTCGTACGAGTACTTGGAGTTGATATAATCAATCTCGGCGTTTTTCAACTCGCTCAGGGTTACGCCTCCCTTCTCATAAAGCGACCGCTGCTTCTCGAATACCTGTTTCGATATCTCAAGTTTTAGCTCTAGCGCTGTGATTTTAATATTATTCTCGTACTCCCGATCCTCGATGCGCACAATCTCATCGTTCTCGTTTACCCAGTCGCCAAGGGAGAATTTTTTCCCTGTTTTTGGGTTGATATTTAGATTGTAAATTCCACCCACCTCGCTTTTGAGGTTGGCCTCTTTCACCGGATTCACATTGCCCGTGGTTTCGATAAATTTCTCCATGGGCTGCAGCTTTATATCGATCACCGATACGGGAATCGATATGTCCTTACTTAAATCGCTGTCCTTGCTACTGCAAGAGGCTAGAATCAAAGTTGACAGTAAAAGGATTAGTAGTCGTTTCGTATTCATATTGTAGGCAGTTTTTTTCTTACTATGGAAAGGGTTTATGTAAATCAATTTCGCTTATTCTGTTTTGGTTAGATTGATATTTTGCTGCAGCTCCAGGGGAACAAACGAGATGTTGTTCTCGAAATCCCAAAGCGACTGTATTTTGAGGTTTAGCAGCTCCAGCTTGTAGTTGATTTGCGCGTTCGAAAAATCCATTTTTTTCTGCGAAAGCTGGTTCTGATAACGCTCCAGGTCAATACTGGTGAGGTCGCCATTGCGGTACCGCTCCAGGTTTATCTCGTAGGTAAGCTGCGCATTCTTCACGTTTTGCTCGGCAATGGCAATTTGAGTAGAAAGGTTTTGTAGGTTTCGGAATGTTTTGCGAATATTGATCACAATATCCTTTTCCAGCTCTTTTATATCCAGCTGCTTCGATTCCACGCTCAGCTCGGCGGCTCTAATGCGTGCTTTACGCTCACCCCAGTCGAATATGGGGATCGAGAAGGTTACCCCAACCTGAGGGCTACGGGTTGGCTTATCGTAGATTTGGGGAAATTTTTCGTTGTTACCCATAAGCCCCAGCGACAGTTTAACATCGCCCTTAAACTCGTTGGTGGCCATGGTCTCAATCAAATCGAACTCGGCGTTATTTAAGTCGATCTTGCGCTGGCTAAGCTCGAGGCGTTGCGTTAGGCCATTCTCAATAGCTTTGTCAACATCTACTAAAACGGGTTTATACTGAATATCGGTCGATATTTTGATGTCGTCGAAAAGCGAGAGGCCAATCAGCTGCTTAAACTGATCCATGGAGTTCTCCAGGTCGACCAGGGCGTTGTCGAGGTTCGACTTGCTGGTGGCGTAGTTCAGCTCGGCCTGTAGCAGCTCCTCCTGTGCAGAGAGGCCTCCCTCAACCTTGCTGCGGATAATCTCAAGGCTCACCTTCTGGTTCTCAAACTCCTCCTGCGATATTAGAACCGACATCTGCTTTTGGTAAATTGAGTAGAACGCCTGCGAAACGTAGCGCTCCATACTAAGCATTTGAATGGAGTAGGCCAACGTGGCATTCTCCAAGCTCAGTTGGTTCCGCTTTAAGTTCATCTGCGTGCGGTTGTAGGTGAACAGCGGTTGGTTGTAGCTTAGATAGAGATTGTTGTTAAACCCGCTGTACTCCTTGGTGGTTATTCCAGGGTTCAGTGGATCGGTGCTGTTCACATCTGATTTGGTGTTGAGGTACTCAAAGTTATTGCTGAGTATCAGCGTACCATCAGTCCATTTAATGGGCTGTGCAATGGTTAGTCCACCACCCGACGAAATCCGCTCTTGTTTGTACCACTGCGAGAAGTACTCCTCGTAGGTATCACTCACCGAGTAGTCGATGGGCGAAACGTTGAACGAGATATGCGATTTTAGCATGGCCAGCTGCGCGTTGAGCAGCTCGCGGCTACGCTCCATGCTTATGCGCGATTGCCGTATGTCGGGGCTATTCTCAAGGGCAATCTGCATGGCCTCCTCGAGCGATATTACCTTTTGGGCTGAGGTGTTGAGGAGTATTCCGCTTACCAATCCCAGCAGAAGGGATAGCTTGATAATTCTCATATTGTTTGTTATCTATTTATGGCCAATTATAATGTTGATGTTAATTTACTTCTTAACCCATTTGATAGCATCGGCAAATACCATACTACCCACCGATTTGTTTGTTAGTTGAACTCTCGCATTCTCGGGCGAGATGTAAAAGGTTCCCATGTAGTTCCAGCCCTTTTCCAGCTCCTCGTCGGCCAGAGTAATCTCCTCCACCCCATCGTCATGATAAATGCGATAGTTGTAGTTCGGTTTGCGCTTGTTACGACCCCAGTATATGTTTAACTTTTCGATATGGCAGTAAACATCGTAGTAGCCGCCTTGGGGTAGGTTTGCCTTCCATTCCACATATCTGCTCCCATCGCCCGAGGCGGTATAGTATGCCGAGCGAATATACTGGCCGTAAAAACCTGATTGCAATACTGGTTCCCACTTGTTCGATGGGTTCCAAACGTGTATGCCCGTATACTTGTATCGTGCCGAATTCTCATTGTTAATTAACGATTTCAGATAGCTCTCCTGCTTCTGTTGATGGATGCTAAATCCTTCGTCCTCATTATCTACTATATACTCGTTGACCTTCGATGAGTTTGATGCAAAAGGTGTACTATTTACTCCATCGAGAACAGGCACTCGCTTTACCTCATCAAAGTCTGTAAGGTCGAACAGTAAAGTGTTGGGTAAATTCTTCGAAATGCTTGTAAACACCCGCAGTCTTTTGGGTTGGCTGTTGAAAACCACGCCAAAATCTTTAGCCGATTGAGCAGGGATTAGAATTCTTCTGTAGTAATCGGGCATCCGGGGTTGATCGTCGGTAAAGCTTCGGGTGGTACTTCTATCATCTAAATCAACAACAACCTCAACTATTCCATCGATGGGTTCTGGGTTAGCGATGCTAACTTTTACCTGATACTTAGTGTAGTCGCCATCAATAACCCTATAGGTTTGGACATTGCTAACAATAAAGCCTGCCAGGCTTGTTGATGTGTACCAGTTTTCGGCATCACTAGCGACTGAAACACCAAAACGATTCTCTATCTCCCGATCGAACTCCTCAAAGGTGAAGGGTTTGCGAGCCCTTTGAGTTATAAGTTGACTTATAAATCCGTTAAATTCCTTTTCGCCAAATCGTGCACGCAGTAACGAGAAAAAATGATCGCCTTTGGCCAGTATCACATCATTAATGGTTAATGGCATGTATGAGTCATCCTCCTGATCAACTTTTCGAACGCCATTACCTATTAACTCCTTTAGGCTCGATTCCTTAAGCTCAAGATTTATTTTTTCGCTGTTAGATATTCCCCTGTAATACCACTGGCTCGAAGGCACATAGTTGAGGTTTCGCTCTCGAAGGTAAACCTCCAACGCGTTGTTTAGCATTGGATACTCATCGCTTTTAATCTGGATAATATGGCTATAGAAATGGGGGATTAACGAATAGGTGTACTTGTTCACCACGTTGCCAAACTCGTACCATTCGTAGGGAGTTGCCATGAAGTTTGCTCTGATTACCCGTTTAAACATTCGGCTCTGCAGCTCAATAGGGGTAACCTGCTCGTTATTCTGCTTCATCCGCTTTTCGAATCGTGCTTTTTGGCGAAGGAAATCAGCATCCTTAAGCAGTACGCCGCGCTCGGGGTAAAAAATAATTTCGGGCTGAACCGCATTGCTAACCGCAGTCCAAATATGCTTATCGAGCGCAAAGTTTATGGGGACTTCGGCAAGGCTTAGCCTTTTGAATCCGTATTTTAGGTTGAGGAGCGTTTCGTACTCAACTTTTAGCTCCCTGATAATTGCCGGTAGCGTGTCGGTAAAACCCTCAAATTCCTTTAAGTAGTAACTATTCCCTTTTGCGGTGAAGAGCGAGAATTCAATGGAGTCGACCATTACGCTATGCTTTTCGTAATTCCCAATCAACAGGCTAATTTTGGGCAGAGGGAATTCGTTAGTAAATTTGAAAACACCTCCCTGAGGAGAGGTGCATTCCCCCTGCGATATTGCTGTAAGGCTTGCAGCTGTTCGCACGGTTAGCTTGTAGGTTGTGAAATCGGGCTGATGAAAGGCTGGTTTTGTTGTTGCATAGGTTACGCCAGCAATGGGATACCAAAGCGCCTCCTGTGTAAGGCAAACAAAATCGGAATTTACATATGCCGAGCGTTTTCGGGCCTGGAACATTGCCAGTGGGATATTATCGGATTGCTCTTCTGGGGGAATATCCAAAAAGTGGGTGTTCTCGTTTATTGTCCCACTGTAAGTGAATGCGATTATGTTCCTAGCGGCCGGATTTACTGGCTGGCTGTCGGTAATTATCACAAGGTGTTGCTGCCGCGTGAAGCTTACGGGTTTGCCTTCAACTTCAATCCTTTTTATTGAAAGCGACGGGTTTAAGCTAAATATTAGCGTGTCGATTGGCCTGTTGCTGTTGTTAACTGTAGTAAGAGTTGCGCTTGCGGATAGCGTTTTGTTGTTATGCTCTAGGTCGATTGAGCAATCCTCAATGCTAACCCTAGGGTATGAGGCAAACTTGTTGTTGGCATCTAACATCAACCTTTTTTCTTCCTCAACTTTTTGCTTATGCCCAACATACCTATAACCCACAAAAAAACCTGCAAGCATAAAAATCAGGGCCGCAATTAGTGGCAGATACTTAAATCGATTGGATTGGGGAAGCCGTTGGAGCCTGAATACGGTGAAAAAAATCAACCCAATTCCAATCAACAGGTATATACCTCGATGCATCAGCAGCTCGGGAATATTGCCAAAACCGCCAATGGTCGAATTCATCAGCGGAACATGGTAAGCAATATAGTCGAACAGGTGGTAGAACTTTTGGTTAAGGTAAAAAACGGTTAAGGCAATGTAACCCAAAATCAGGATAAAAGTGATAGCCTGATTCCGCAGAATCGTCATCAAAAAAAACGATAATCCGAGGATAAAAACCAGTGTGGGAATGCTAATGATGATTGGGTACAAAAAGAATTCGGCAAGGCCTTTGGCCGAATCGCCGCTGAGGAAGGAGAACCCCATCCCAATAATTAGTATGATAAAATTTAGAATTATAAATACTGTGAGAATGCCCAGAGTTTTGCCCAGGATGTAGTGGAAATTGGTCATCGAACGGGCATAGATAACCTCAACCGTATCGTTCTTTTTATCCTGCTTTAAGAATTCCGATGCCAAAAACACAGCCACAATGGCCTGTCCAAGGTTAAGGATAATTAAATTGGCGTAGGGAAGTGAGGCTGGAAGTGCTCTAAAAATCCAAGGGGCATCGCTTGAATCGATGAACATGGCCACATTAAAAATTCCAATCCCTACAATAAAGAGACCTGCAAAAATCCTGAAAAACCAACTCCTGAGAAGAGTTTTCCTCTCGAATCGGGCAACTGTTAGTATTGTGTGTACTGCGCTCATAGGATCTTACGAATTCAATTTAAGAGCAAGATATTCCATAAAATACACGTAGGCGTGCTCTAGGTTGGGTTCAATTTCAACGGCATGCTTAACTTTTATTGAGTCGCCAACCAGCTGCACCTCCCAACCCTCGTCGGATGGGATTGTCGATATTATGGGATAGTTTTCCTTAAGCATCTCGTACTCAAACCCCGATGTGGTTACCTGCCACGCGTGACCACGCGTTTGGTTTACCAGCTCCTCGGGCGATCCGTTGAATCCAACCTTACCGTTGTGCAGCAGGGCCAGATTTTGGCAAATACTCGAAATGTCGCCAACTATATGGGTCGATAGGATTATTATAACATCTCGCTGGCTGATCTCCGATAGGATATTTCGAAATCGAATTCGTTCCTCGGGATCGAGACCAGTGGTGGGCTCGTCCACAATTACTATCTGTGGATCGCCAATAAGCGCCTGGGCTATGCCCAATCTGCGTTTCATCCCTCCCGACAGCTTGCTGGCGCTGCGCTCGCGAACATCAAAAAGTCCTACCCTGTCGAGCCACTCATCAACCTTTTGCGAGCGTACTTTTCCACTCTTAATTCCCGATAATCCGGCGGCGTAATCGAGGAATTCCCATGTTTTGAGCTTGGTGAAAAATCGGAAATCCTGGGGCAGGTAGCCTAACATTTTTCGAACCTCGCCTCTGTCCCTTTGCAAGTCGTACCCGTTTACGCTAACCTTGCCGTGTGTTGGCATCATAAGGGTAACTAATATCCTCATCAGAGTTGATTTGCCAGCACCATTTGGACCCAAAAGTCCAAACATTCCGTTATCAATCTCGAGGTTAACATCGCTAAGCGCTCGCTTCCCGTTATCGTAAACTTTGCTAAGGTTGTTAATTGAAATCTTCATTTTGAGTGGGAGAAAGACATCTAGTCAATAAATATTTTATGTAGGTGAGTAAAAAAATGGTACAAAAATGAGCCTTATTCTTTTTAGCAAAATACAAACCAAAAAATACAAGCATCAAATAATCATATATATATAGTTTGTTGAACCCAATTCAAACTGTTCCTTTTCGAACACAAAGTATTCGAAAACGAACAAGTAACCGATTCAAATGTAGTGATGTTTTTAACAAAAATGGGTGAAATTGTGCCCAGCCGTGTATGATTTAATGTTTGATCCTTTTCTTAATTGAACAAAATCGGGTTTCGAATGCTTAAGATAAACTTGCTATGTTTGTAAAACAGGTTGTTTTGCAGATTATTAGAATTTACATTGATAAAAGTTTTGGCTTTGTCGAAACTATTTTAAAACTACAGTCGCTAAGACCTATGTTGAACCATTCAGAATCCAAATTTAGCGCATTGGTTGACGATCGGGTTACAGCTATAAATGCCTCACGCATTAAAGCTATGAGCCCATTCCTTGTGGCTTATGCGGTGTTTATTCTACTAACCGACTACGTTTTTCAGGGTGTTTGGAGCGATGAGTATTTGCCCTATTACAGAGTTTTGGATATTTTTTTTGTTGCCATTTCCTTTTTTTCATTCTATTGTTATTGGGTTGCTAAGCCTTCCCGTTGTTCACATCGAAGATTAATTGTTAGGGGACTTCCGTTCGTAGTTCTGATTTGGTCCGCAATTATTACCGGGATCGAAGTTAACAGCTTAGGTGTATCCACTTTTATTCTTACCCTCCTGGTCATCGTATTTCTTCTCTACATAGATATTAAGCTTTCGCTTTTATACTTTTTAGGCTCAGGTGGTGTACTTCTTCTCTCAATCACCCTTTTTGGACATCTGAATAAAGATGTGGTGCCATTTCTTTTTATGATCCTACCCGTGTTTGCCTTTGCCATCCTTATCTCATGGCAAAACCACAAGAATAAGGTCAACGACATAATGAGTACCGAAAAGATTCTGGATCTAAACATGGAGTTACAGCAGATTAAAGACGGGCTCGAGGATGAGGTTGAACTCCGCACGCACGAACTTCTGATTGCGAAACAGAAGGCCGAGGAGTCCGATAAGCTTAAAACCGCTTTTCTGCAAAACATGTCGCACGAAATTCGTACTCCCCTTAATTCCATTTGCGGTTTTTCGGAGATAATTCATGCTAGTACACAAGACGAGCAAACAAAAACCTTTTCGGGCATTGTACTATCGAGCAGTAACCAGCTGCTTAGCATTGTTAACGATATTTTAACCATTTCGGCCATTGAGACGGGTCAGGAGGAGCTAAATCTTACCGAGGTTGATATTTGTGATCTGATTAATCATCTCGAGAAAGTTTTTGCTCGGCAGATCGTAGATAAAGAAGTTGTGGTTAAGGTACAGGTTCCAGACAATCATCGAAATGCTATAATAAATGCCGATAAAACTAAGCTTAGGCAGGTGTTGAGCAATTTACTGTCGAATGCCTTAAAGTTTACCCCCTCAGGAAGTATCGAGTTTGGCTTTAAACATGATGGCGAAGAGCTAACTTTCTTTGTAAAGGATACAGGAATAGGAATAGATAAAAGTAAGTTTAATGTTATTTTTAGCCGGTTTGCCCAGGCCGACGAGACCATTCAGAGTGTTTTTGGCGGAACGGGCTTAGGGTTGTCCATTAGCAAAGGGTTTGTGCAGCTAATGGGTGGCCGAATTTGGTTAGAATCGGGACTGGGAAAAGGAACAAACTTTTACTTTACCATTCCTTACCTCCCTGTAGCTAAGGAGCCAACCGAAAAGTTTGCGAATAATCAAGAAAACATAAGCAACCAGCCAGTTACAATTCTGGTTGCCGAGGACGAGGAGTATAACTTTATTTTCCTTAAAGAGCTGCTTACAAGGTGGAATTTCAACGTTTTACATTCCCGTTGTGGCCAAGAGGCAATAGATATGTTCAAGTCGGAACCCAACATTGGTCTAGTGCTAATGGATATTCGTATGCCCGTTATGAATGGCTATGATGCTGCAAAAGAAATTAGGGCAATAAACCCAAATATTCCCATTGTAGCGCAAACTGCATACGCTCTAGTACACGAACGGATTAAGTACGGAAACGCTTTCGATGACTATATTACCAAACCCATACCAAAGGAGAAATTGGCCGAACTTTTCCATAGATTAAAATTGCTTTAATCCTTTTGCGATTAGTAATTTAGAAAAGATGATTCTACTGTTAGTTTAGTGGAAAACACAATTAATTAACTGTTTAAAAGGTGGCAGTTGGCAAAGGGGCAATTGACAATTCGCCGACAAAGGTTGTGGATTAAACACTACCTTTATGTCAACTTGAGGTTATGGTTAAACTTGGAAATTAAGATAGTAAAGTGGTTGGGAACAATGGACTGCCACCTATAATGTTTTCTCATAACCATTAAAATCGTGATACAACCGAAAAGATAAAGGGGTACAATTAGTGGGTACAATAAAATAAAAACCCTGCAATCCAGATGGTTACAGGGTTTTTTAGTAGCCCCGCCAGGAATCGAACCTGAATCTAAAGTTTAGGAAACTTTCGTTCTATCCATTGAACTACAGGGCCTCGTAGAATTTCGAATATCGAATGAAGATCTGATATTTATGATATTGTTGAAACAAATAGACTCTACCCAAAATCAGTTCGCAAAAGTAAACCTTTTTTGGGTTTCGCACAAATTTTATTTATCCCTAGCGCGTAGCCCATTAAATCGAACCCTTTAAAAGTTATATTACCTCCTTGCGAGCAAATTATCGTGTTCTCGCGGTGCTCCAATCCAATTAGGATAGATGCCCTTTGTGGCAAAAAAGACAAAAAAACATTAGTAATTGAGCGGTAGATTAACTTACGATTTATTATTTTTATGGCCAAAATAATTTTAAATCGTAACACAATGGCCGAAAATAAGTATCAGGTCGACGAGGTTGATCAGAAAATACTAGCCTATCTAGTAAAGAATGCACGAATGCCTTTCCTTGAAATTGCCCGAGAGTGTGGAATTTCAGGTGCCGCCATTCATCAGCGGGTAAAGAAAATGGAGGAAGCGGGAATTATTGATGGCTCGCGGATGATTGTAAAACCTAAAGCCCTTGGCTATGATGTATGCGCCTTTGTTGGAGTGCAATTCTCTGCAGCCAACCAGTACGAGGGTGTGGTAGAGGCGCTTCGTCAGATGCAAGAGGTGGTTGAGTGCCATTTCATAACAGGACAGTTTGCCCTGCTGCTTAAAATATACTGTCGCGACAACGAACACCTTATGGAAGTGTTGGTCAATACTATTCAGAACATCCCGGGGGTTATGAATACCGAGACTTTTATCTCCCTCGATCAGGCCTTTGAGCGCCAGGTTTACGTTAAGGATAAGTGGTTGATAAAAGGTAAACGTGAGTAATATGCTAGTTAGCCAATATACTGCGATAGTTTAAACAGCAAATCCTCCTTGCGTATGGGTTTGCTCATGTAATCGTTGCAACCCGCATCAAAACTCCTCTCCATCTCATCGTTAAGGTAAAATGCGGTGTTTACAATAACGGGTACTGAGGGGCTTAATTTACGGATATTCCTTAGTGCGTTTAATCCATCCATAACCGGCATCTGAATATCCATTAGAATTATATCGATGGATGGTTTTTCTCTGAAGATATTTATCGCCTCAACCCCATCTTTAGCCCATAAAATGGTCATGTGGAGATTGGAGAGGAAGGCCTCTACTAGTTTGTAGTTACTAAACACATCCTCGGCAATGAGGATGGTTTTCCCGGCAAACTTTTTCTTGTCAACCTTAAAGTTCGCGATACTGGCCTCAATTACAGAACCTTTATTGGGTTGGTACGGAATGGTGAAGTAGAAGGTTGATCCCTTTTCGGGTATGGAGTCGAGCCAAATATTCCCGCCCAACGCCGTAACAAGCTCGCGACTAATGGCTAACCCCAGTCCAGTACCTGTGTGTGTAGTGGAATCGATACTGGTGTTTATCTTGCTAAAGCGTTCAAATATTAGCTTATGGTTTTCGGGACTTATGCCTACGCCAGTATCCTTAACGTAAAAAATAAGCTCCTCTGATCCAGAAAGACGATACCCAAAGGTAATCTGACCAGCATTTGTAAATTTTACGGCATTCCAAAGCAGGTTCGATAGAATTTGCCTAAGCCTTATTTTGTCGGTGGTAACGGTTAGGTTTCCGCATAGCTTGTCGAAGTCTGTAGCCAAAGATATAGAGTTTTTGCTGCTTTTTTCCATCTCCTGAGCAAAGAAGTACTTTAACTCATCAAGAAGTTCGGTAAGGACAAAGGGTCGACTCTTTGTTTTAAGTTGTCCCGATTCAATAAGTGAGATATCCAGTATGTCGTTAATTAGGTTCATGAGCACCTCGCCATTGCCTTTAATAATCTTTATGTACTCTGCTTTAGCTTCGTCTGTCGATTCCTTGTCGGTTAGCATATAGGAGAAGCCTAAAATGGCGTTCATCGGGGTGCGAATTTCGTGCGACATATTGGTGAGGAATGCCGTTTTTAGCCTGTCGGCATCCTCGGCCTTATCCTTGGCCACTTTTAGTTCCCAGGTTCGCTCCTCCACCAGGTTTTCGAGATGGTCCTGGTATTCGTTTAGCTGAGCTTCTATCCGCTTACGGTGCGATATCTCCTCGAGAAGCTTTTTGTTTAGCCTGTTCTTGTAGCGGAATCGGTTAATCGCAATATATGATAGGGTAATAAAAAATAGAGCCACAATCGATAGAAGCACAATAAATACACGAATCCTTGTTTTTTCACTTTTTTCCAGGGCACGTTCCTTTGAGAGTAGTTCAATTTGTCGTTCCTTCGACTGAAGCTGATGTCTTGTCTCAAGCTCTATTAGTAGTCTCGTTTTTTCATCGCTAAATACAGAGTCGCGCAAGGAAAGGTACGATTGGATAAATTTGTAGGCTTGCTGGTAGTTCCCAATGCTCTCGAAAATATTGGCAGTGGCTCGGCTAATGCTTACCATCAATCTTTTTGAGTTTATGCTTAAGGCTAGCTTCCAAGCCTCATTCTGTAAGGCCAATGCCTGATTATGCCTATTGATATTGAAGTATGCCAGTCCCATGTAGTGTAGGGAGTTGGCGGTTCCTTCGGTGTTGTTTACTGCCTCAAAGCAGGTTCGTGCCTCCTCAAAGTAGTCAAGCGATTTTTGGTGTTCCCCGGTTTTTAGATACACAGTACCTATATTGATAAGAGTATTACCATAGCTCGATTTGTCCTCATTCTTATCCTTTGCGGCTAACGCTTTAGTAAGGTAATCGAGTGCGGTATTGAATCGGCCAAGCTCGGCATATATCCGACCCATGTTGTTATATGCTTTAGCAACACCATCCTTGTCTCGGTTTTTTTGGCTAAAACGAAGGCTCCTCTGAAAAAAGTCGAGAGCTATGGTTTGCTCGCCAAAGTAGAAGTAAATATTCCCCATTTCGCGGGTTAAGTCGGCAATAACATTGTTGATTTTTGCCCTTTCAGCAAGGTTTATTGCGCTTTGGGTGTATTCGAGAGCTTTCTTAAAATCTCCGATATGGGTGTGAATTTGGCCGTAAAGCTGGAGTGTTTCCACAAGTCGAACGCTGTCTTTCGATGTTTGATAATGAAAGTATGCGGGTTCGAGCTGTTCAAGGGAAAGGTTGTATTTACCAGTAAGATACTGTGCTTTGGCCAGCAAAAATTGAGCTCTAAATTCGCTGGTTTTGTCATTTTGCTTTTGAGCTTCAGCAAGAGCGCGTTGAGCATATACAATGGCCTGGTTGGGATGCTTAAGAATTATTTGTTCAATTGAGGCCAGAATCACCTCAATTCGTTGCTCTTGAGTAGATGATTCTACAATCTGTTTTATGGAGTCGAGGTTGTGATTACTTCCAGTTACCGCAAGACTAATGAGCAACAGAAAGCAGATTATGAAAACCTGAACCCTTTGAAACAAGCTGCTCATGCAATAAAAGATTTTGGGTATGTTTTTATTTTGTAAGTATACGTAAATTTGAGTAAAGTAGTAACCCCTTTTCTAAAAAAAGTAAAGGGGCAACATTGTTGCCCCTTTAAAAATATATTCGTTAGTCTCTAAAAGTCATCCTCTTCATCGTCAAAAAGCTCTTCATCATCAAATTCATCGTTAATGTAATCCATATCAATGTCTTCTAAATCTTCAATTTCATCTAAAAAGGCCCGTTTGGGATTTTTCTCCTTTTTCACCGGCTTGAGTTTTCGCGATTTCTTAAGCTCATCCGCCCCAGATAGAAACTCTTTTTCTGGTTTTCTCAGTTCATTCCTTGATTTCATTACTGAAATAGTTAAAGATTAAGTGTGTGAGTTTTTGTTAGAAAGTTAGTTAATCAATTGATTATATGTTGCAATACTAAGTGGTATTGATTTGAGATTTAAACTGCAATTTTATAATATTTTTTTAATTAGTGATACGTTATGAAAAAATATTATTGGGCATATCCGAATTATAAATTTATCACCAAATTATAAAATAAATATCCCTTTGTCAATAGTTTACCAATTAAAAAACATTTGCTAGTAACGTTGGGTGTGGATTTTTGTTTCGGTTCATGCTGTATAATACGCCAGGACTAGGAATTCGGTGGCGTAGTTTTACTACTTTTGTTGCCTAAACTCAAACACTATGGAACTGATAACCAATCCTGTCTTTGCCCTTTTTGCCATAATATCAATCGGATTCTTACTCGGGAATATCAAAATAAAGGGATTTTCATTTGATGTGTCGGCAGTAGTGTTTGTTGCACTGGTTTTTGGCCATTTTGGGGTATTGCTGCCCCCAATAATTGAGCGAATAGGAATGGTGCTGTTCATATTTACTGTTGGCATTCAGGCTGGTCCGGGCTTTGTGGAGTCGTTCCGCAAGAAGGGTCGCAAACTGGCCGCCATGGCCTCGCTTATTGTTTTGTTTGGGGTAGGGGTAGGTTATGCGTTAATGTTGATATTTGATATTGAGCCCTCGCTAATGGTTGGAATTCTTTGCGGTGCTTTAACCAGCACTCCTGGATTAACCGTGGCTATCGATGCCACATCATCGCCCTTAGCATCTATTGGATATGGAATTGCATACCCTTTTGGGGTTGTTGGAGTTATCTTTTTTATCAGGCTTGTCCCACGATTTCTGCGAATCGATGTTGCATCGGAAAACGAAAGGATAGCAAAACAGGATCGTGAGGCATTTCCCGAAATCCATTACGCCCATTTTGTGGTAGAGAACGAATCGGTTGAAGGGAAGACTCTCAAGGATTTAAAAATTCGATCGATGACCGGAGCCACCATCTCACGGGTGCAGCACGATAATTATTGTTTTACGCCCACAGTGTCAACTGCTCTTTTTAGGGGGGACGTGATTAGAGCGGTTGGAACCGGAGAGGCTCTTGCCAAAATGGAAGTGCTTTTAGGGAAAAGAGTTACACAGGAAATAGACTTAGGTAAGGATTTTGAAGTTGAGCAATTGCTGGTAACAAATAAGAAGTTGGTGGGTATCTCCCTGCACGATCTCTCAATTACCCAAGCCTACAGTGCTGTGGTTACGCGCATTCGCCGAAGTGGGGTTGATATTGCCCCCTCGCCCGATATGCAGATAAGATTTGGCGATAAAATTATGGTAGCTGCTCCAAAATCGAGTCTTTTGGGCTTACGAAAACTTTTTGGAAATGACGAGAGAATACTATCTGACACCGATTTTTTGCCTATTGCACTTGGTATTGTATTTGGCATTATGCTTGGTTATCTTGAACTCTCATTTTTAGGTAAGTATACTCTTGGACTAGGTTTGAGTGGTGGTGTGCTGATTGCAGCTATCGTACTTAGTGGAATTGGACGGACTGGCCCTGTGGTTTGGACCATGAGTGGAAGCGCCAATCAAATGCTTCGACAGCTGGGTTTGCTATTCTTTTTAGCCGCTGTTGGTACAAAAGCGGGTGAGCATTTGGTTGAAACGCTAACCCAGTCGGGATTAACTCTACTAATCATAGGTCTTGCAATTACGTTTTTACCCATGTTTTTTGCCCTTTTCCTTAATAGATTTCTTTTTAAGTTTAACTTATTCGAGGTTCTTGGGTCAATAACTGGTGGAATGACCAGCACCCCTGGTTTGGCCGCTTGCGATTCGCTTACCACCAGCAATACTCCAAGGAGAGCCTATGCAGCGGTGTACCCCGTTGCCATGGTGGTGCTTATTATCCTTGTTCAAGTTCTGGTTCGTTTAACTGCATAATAGTTTACAATCATGGCAACAGATATAATTGCCAAACAGCTGTTAATTTTTGGGTTACTTATTGGAGTTGGTGCTTTGGCTTTTTGGAAGAAGGTAATTACCGAGGAGATTAAGAACAACCTTTCGCGAATAGTTATTGACGTTACCCTGCCTTTCCTGATTTTTACCACATTTGCCAATATGGAGGGCGATGCGACTATCCTTAGAAATGGACTTCTTGTTTTTTCTCTGGCGTTTATAAATCTTTTTGTTTTTTCGTTGGTTGGCAAATTGTCGTCGCGAGTACTAAAACTTAATCCGGCGCAAACAACCGTTCATACGTTGCACACAATGCTTGGGAATATAGTGTTTTTGGGTTTCCCTTTGCTCGATGCACTATTTCCTAATGGAGTAGGTGTTTTCTACGCCGCGATGTACCAGCTAGCCTCAAATTCCGTAACGTTTACCTATGGCGTTTACAGGTTAAGCGCCGGGACGAATAAGTCGGGGTGGAAAAGCTTGATAAATTTTAATACCATTGCGCTTTTTCTGGGTGCAATGGTATTAATAGTTGGAATACCCATTCCATCGTTTGTTAATTCCTCGTTCATAAGTTTGGGCAAATGTACAAGTCCCCTGTCGATGGTGTATATTGGGGCCATGCTTGCCTCTATGAATATTCGGAGTGCAGTGCTGCAGAAGAGTATTTATGCGCTAAGTTTCAATAAACTGGTGTTTTTCCCGGCTGTACTTGCATTTGTTTACTTATTTGTGATGAGGTTGCTGGGCATTGAAATATCAAAGGAAGCATTCTTTGTGGTTATCCTGCAGGCGTCGATGCCATGCCAAACCATTGTTGTGGTGTTGTCGCACAGGTACAATGGCGATCATCGTTTGGCGGGGGCTAATCTGTTTGTTACAACCCTATTGAGCATCGTAACACTTCCTCTGGTGTTCTCAATTGTGGAGTGGATTTGGGGTTACCTCGCATAATTAAAGTTTTTTTATCTTTGTTTAAAACTAGCTGTTGTGATAGATATTCGAAAACCTCATTGGGTGGCGGCTTACACTAAACCACGGAATGAGAAGAAGGTGTTGGAAAGGCTTACTGAGGCTGGGGTTGAGGCTTACCTTCCACTTCAGCGTACATTAAAGCAGTGGAGCGATAGGAAGAAGTGGGTTGAGGAACCTTTGTTGCGGTCATACATATTTGTGCGCATAACCGAGCGCGAGTACTACCATGTGCTTGGCATTCCCGGAATGGTTCGTTACGTGATGTTCGAGGGAAAGGCTGCACCAATTCCCGACAAGCAGATTGATATGCTAAAGTTGTTTATGGGCATGGAGGTGGAAGTCGAAGCTGTTGAGGAGGAACTATCGCCTGGCGAGATGGTGGAGATAGTTGGCGGAAAACTTGCAGGATTTTCGGGCGAAATGGTACGCCACAACGGAAAAAATAAAGTTGTGGTTAGGCTCGAGCACATCTCGCACTCAATTTTAATTACCCTGCCCAAAGGGTTGGTTGTTAGGGCGCAGTAGCCCAAAATCCTCTGTATTACTCAATCTTTTCCACCCGGGTACTATGCCTTCCTCCTTCGAATTTAGCGCTTAAAAAAGCCTGGGCAATCTCTTTTGCCATATCCACAGAAATAAACCGGGCGGGAATTGCACATACGTTGGCATCGTTATGTTGGCGCGCTAGCGAGGCAATCTCTGGAATCCAGCAGAGCGCGGAGCGAACGCCCTTTATCTTATTGGCCGAAATGTTAACCCCGTTTCCGCTTCCACAAAGAACAATGCCCAGGTTGAATTCCCCGCTGGCCACCGCTTGTCCTACCGGATGCGCATGATCTGGATAGTCGACGCTTTGGTTCGAGAATGCGCCAAAATCTTTTACCGTGTGGCCCAGCTGCTCGAGGTAAGGTATAAGTATCTGCTTTGTTTCGAAACCTGCGTGGTCGGAGCCGATGGCTATGCTGTATCTTTCCATTTTATTGTGTTATTTTTGCAAAGATAGCTATCTCAAATCAAATTGCTGAATAATGTCGGGAGTTTACATCCATGTTCCATACTGCAAGGTTAAGTGCGAGTACTGCGATTTCTACTCCGTGGTATCCAATTCCAGCATTGCCGAATTTGCCAATCTTATCGACAGGGAATTAGAGCTACGCGACGGCTATTTACCCGATCGAGTTATAAATACCATATATTTTGGAGGCGGAACCCCTTCGCTGCTATCAGTTTTACAGATAGATCAGATGCTCAACAGCATTGGAAGTAGATATAGCATTTTTGTCAATCCCGAAATTACGCTTGAGGCAAATCCCGACGATTTATCCCGCGAGAATCTAAAGCAAATGCGAAGCATTGGGATTAATCGCCTGAGCATTGGCATACAATCATTTTCCGATGCCGATTTAAAAAAGCTTGGGCGCCGACATAATGTGAGTCAAGCCCTAGATGCGGTAAATTGGGCTGCCGAGGCTGGTTTCGATAATATCAGTATTGATCTGATTTACGGATTGCCCTACTCAACCTCCGCCATTTGGGAGCAAAATCTTAAGCAGACATTTGCCCTCCCGGTGAAACATCTCTCGTGTTATCATCTTATTTATGAGGATGGAACCTCGTTGCATTCAAAGGTAACTAAAGGGCTGGTTAAGCCAGTTGACGAGGAGCTGAGCGTAGAGCAGTTTAATCTGCTGCAGCAGCTGGCTGGCCAGAATGGCTACGAGCATTACGAGATTTCTAATCTGGCTAAGGATGGTTGTTTTGCTCGACATAATACCTCGTACTGGCAACAAGTTCCATATTTGGGTTTGGGCCCATCGGCCCATTCTTACTCGGGTACTACGCGCGACTGGAATCCCCGGTCGATTGCAAAATGGGCCAACTCGTTGGCTAAGGGTGAAGTCTGTCTTACCACTGAAAACCTCTCGATTACCGATAGGATAAACGATTACATGCTAACCTCGCTAAGGACAATGTGGGGCGCAAATCTCGACTATGTGAGACAAAATTTTGGTGATGATATGGCCCAACGAATGTCCCTGGTAGCTGAAAAATATCGAGATTTAGGATTTATGACCATTAATGGTGTACATTTACAAATAAGTCAATCCAAGTTTCTTGTTTCGGATGGGATTATAACCGATTTTTTGGTTTAGTTTGCATACATTTTTCTACCTTTAGCAATGGTTAATTTCCGGTGTTTGACTTGCATACACAGTAATTGCTGACTTGTCGGCTATTTCCTACGCTTTAATCATTTTGGTTATGACTACTCGAAATGGTTTTACTTATCGGTTTTCCAGAATCGTTATTGCTTTTTGGTTTTTATTACCCTTTTTTGGTTCATTTGGAGTGGCTCATTGCGCTGAAGTTGATAGCTTGCGCGCGCTGCTTTCTAGTACTTTATCACCAACCGAACGCTCCTCTATCCATTTAAAATTGGCCGACCACCACTGGATAAATGCCAAGGACTCGTGCCATTATCATCTTGATAAGGCTGCGTTTTATGCCTTATCTGCCCAGAACAATGAGCAAGTAATTGATGTTGCCCTTAGCAAGAGCCAATTACTGTTTGAGCAGGGCGATTTTGATGGTGCTATTGAAGTGTTAAGGAATGTTCTGGATGAAATTACAGATCATTCTAGTCCTATTAGAATGGCGCGCATACTGAGTACCCTTGGCAGCTACTACTCGCAAAAGGGAAATCAGCAGCGCGCGTTAATCTACTACAAGCAAGCAGTAGATTACATCGAACAAGATGAGAATCCGCGTGAACTGGCCATTCTTTTAGGACGGATGGGAACGGTGTACTACCTCAACGATAGCTATAGGGAAGCAATTATTAACTATAAAAAGGCTGGAAAGTTGTTCAATGTCATGGGCAACAAGAGGGGCGAAGCAACTTCATTAATGAATATTGGCAACTGCTATAAGAAGTTGGAAATGGCCGACTCCGCTCTTACATACTACTCCAGCGCTTATGTTCAATTTCGGGTGCTTGGCGATTTACCCCACAACGAGGCTCAATGCCTGGCAAATCTGGGTAATCTCAATTATGATCAGGGTAGATTCACCGAGGCGCAGCGATATTTAGCTAGTGCTGACTCCCTTTTTACCATTACGCAAAACTCCTACTCCATAGCCCTGGTAAGCCGAGATTTGGCAATTCTATACCTGAAGACAAATCGGCTTAAGCTGGCTAAGGAGAAAATTGATAAAAGCTATGCAATTGCCGCTAAAAACGGATATGATTACATTCGGCTTTTCGCTTATAGGTTGCTTTGGGAATACCATAGTAAGCTTAATGATTGTGTTAACGCCCTTAGCTGGTTAGAGAGGTACTCCACCCTAAAGGATACCCTTTACAATATTGAAAAAGCCGAAAATATTGACCTACTACTTACCCAGTTTGAAACGGAGCAGAAAGTTAAGGAGATAGAGCTGCTAAAGCAGGCCGACACCATAAATCAGCTAAAGATTAGGCGAAGAGCCACAATGTTTTACGTTACATTTTTGGGACTGGTTATTGCAATTGCCTTTACTGTTTTTCTTTACTTTAACATACAGCGGCGTAAGCGGATTAACGCCATATTAACCCATCAAAACACTGAGATTTACCAGCAAAAGGAGGAAATAACGGCTCAGCGCGATGAGATAGAGAATCAGAAAAATATGCTTCAAGATCAGAATGAGGCACTCGAGCAGTTTCGCGACCATACACACCAAAGCCTTCGATATGCACAAAGCATTCAGGCAGCCATCTTACCTTCACAGAAAATTTTACATCAAATTAGCGCCGATTCCTTTGTGATGATGAAGCCATGTGAGCTGGTAAGCGGCGATTTTTTCTGGGCAGCTACATTCAACGAGTATCATGTTTTCTGCGTGGCCGATTGTACGGGACATGGAGTACCGGGCGCATTTATGAGTATTCTGGGTATTTCCGCACTAAACGATATAGTGAGCAGGCACAGGGTAACCAATCCCGCCGAGATATTGGGGTACCTGCGCGAAAGCGTTATTGAAGCCCTTAGCCAAAACGATCCCGATCATCTGCATAAGGATGGGATGGATATTGCCCTGTGTGTACTCAATATCGATACCCGGGAATTGCAGTTTGCAGGGGCGGGTCTTCCGCTCTGGTTAGTTGCTGAAGATCCTATTAATATAGAGTATAATGCGATTGGGAGCAAATTCGCACATAACGGTTTTACCCTCTTCGAGGTTAAAGGAGATATTATGCCCGTTGGGCAATCGCCCCAACGCAGTTCGTTTAAGAATCACACTATAAACCTTAAGGGCATTCCTGTTCGGGTTTATTTGGCCACCGATGGTTTTGCCGATCAGCTTACAGGAAATCAGCAGAAGTACGGCCGGAAGCGTCAAAAGCAGCTTATTCTAAGCCATTGCAGTAAGTCAATGCCAAGTCAGAAGCAAATTTTTGAGAACGAGTTTACAAACTGGATGGGCACCTCATACCAGGTTGATGATGCTACCATCCTGGGTATTTCCCTGCTTGACCAATCAACGGATACGCTTTAGGTATAAATAAGTAGCGGGGGTGGCTCTGAATTGAGCACACCCCCGCTTCAACCAAAAAACAACCAAACAAAAATGGTAAGGGACACCGAAGCTCTCTATTCCTTACTCATTTCGGCCTTGGCTGGAACCCAAGCGGTATAATCTGTTGAATTAACAAACCACACAAACCTTCCCTCACGGTAAAGGAGGTACGCTACAAAGGTTTTATCGCTATAGCACGACCGGCATTGCAGTATGGCTATATCGGAGTAAGCTCGTCCGTTAATGGCACAAGCATAGGGATTTTCGCCCTCCTCCAGCTTTGAGCCAAACCCAACGTATGCGCTAAAACCGCCCGTTAGCTCATTGCTCCATGCCTCCTTCTGCTCTAGCTGGATGAGCAGCTGCGCCTCACTAGTTCCATCCCTAACGTTGTCGCTAAGCCACTCGTACCTGCCACTAAAATCTAGTTCCTTGGGAATGTTGGCGTCAAGCCGCTGCGCCATCTCTGCATAGTCCAGCGCTTTATTGTACATGTACTGGCAGCGGAACTCCAGCTCATGATCGAATGTCTCGGCTTTCCCCTTGAACAGGTACTGCGGATTCTCACCTTGTGGGTAGTAGATGTACCGCTCAATCCTATTTCCATCGAATACCTGCGATGCGTCGATCATGAACAGCTGGTTATCGCGCAGGTAAAACGAGGCCTCCACCGCCTGGTCGCTACCCCAGGTGAGCAGCACCAACTCTTTTTTGCTGTTGTAGTAGTACATGGCTCGCTCGCAATCGGGGCAGCTGTAGTCGAAGGTTGAGGGGAACACCTTGGCTGTGAATTGCCGAAGGTTCTCGTCGATGCCCTTTTTCCAGCTATTCATGCCAGACAAACCAGCAGGCGACTGGATCACAGCAACCTCTTCGGATGCCCCCGATTCATTTGGGGTGTTGCTCTGGCACGAGGCCATAGCTAGGCAGAAGAAATGGATTGCAACGCTGCGTATTCTTATCATCACTCAATGCGTTTAAAGTTTAGACCTACTCCCGGGTAAGCACTGCATGGGCAGGAATAAAAGCGTCGGCATCCATTGCAACCCAGGTGAATTTGCCGTTATCAACAAAGATATACGCAAAGAAAATTTCGCCGGTGTAGCATGATGTGCATTGCAGCAGAGCTATGTCGGAGTAAGCCGTACCGTTGATGCTGCATGCAAAATCGTCCTCGCCCTCCTCCAGTTTGGCGCCAAACTGCACGTATCCGCTAAAGCCACCCAGCAGCGTTCTGGAGCCCTGCTCCTCGAACTCGAGCCTGATGGAGATTGATGCCTCGGGCATATCGTCGCGAACGTTGGTGCTGGTGTAGGTGTAAGTTCCGCTGAAGGCGAACGTCGTGCTGCCTTCTGGTGCAGGCTTCCGAGCCTTTGTGGCCAAAGCCATTTCGTTATTGAACTCTTCCAGTATGTTGATATCACCCACAGGAACTTCCTGCCCATTCTGGATTCGGCAGAAGGGCTTGTCGTTCTCAAAGAACACGAAATCGTCTATATCCACCGCCTCGTTGTGCTCCGAGATATCAGCAATTACCAACTTGTTGTTTTGAAGCCAGTACGAGTTTCTCGATTCAAAAATGTTCCCCGTGGCGATAAGCACAAGCTCTTTCTTCCCGTTAAAGTAGAACAAGGTTGTTCCGGCATCGGAGATGTAATCGAAAGTGGAGGGGTAAACTAGCTTTTTGTAGGAGTTCTGCTCGGACATTACTCCCTCGCGCCACTGCATCAGGGCTTTGGCCTTAGGGTTTACCGTTGACTGAGTAGCCAAAGCGGATGTTGACTCGTTGCTGGTGTTGGCTGTGTTTGTATTGGAGTTTTTACAAGCCAGGAGCGATACCACAAGCAATGTAATTGCTATAAAATGTAGGGTTTTCATATTGTTAGTGTTAAGTCGTTGTTTAATAATGGCTTTTACATTTGTTCAGAAACATAGGTCAATACGAGAATTTTCTTCATTTCACCTGTGTTTTCGTCTTCAATCTCGGTCTCCTGATATGCAATAGTATATTCAGCTCCCAGGGTTTTAGGGTTTGCAATAATCTCCCCATCCTTTACTGTGTAAAGCCCCTCTTTGATTTCGTTTAGTTCAGAAACAGTTAACTTAAATTTGAACTCTTTTTCACTTGGCTTTTGGGTAAAGGTCACCATTAGCTCGTCTTCAAAAAGTCGGGTAACCGATGTTAGTTTAAAACACTGACGAGCACCTTGTTTCTGTGTTTGCTTCACATCAACCCCATTGACCTTAACTCCTGCAAGGTAATCCTTAGGGCCTGCATTGAAGTAGTACGACAGGCAAAGGTGTTGAGGGTGTTTGTAACCCTCTACGGAGATGTCGGCCAGGATAAACTCAAAGAGGCTCTCGGCGTTGGCGGTGTATATGCTGTTTTTGTAATCCTTATAACCAGAGAAGCAAATGCTCTCGGGTATAACGTAGTATAGCCCTTCCCCTGCTTCATCCTTAGTTCTACCAGCGTAATCCTTGTAGAAAAGTTTGTTCTGCCAGCAATCCATAACATATCCCTTCGATACTTCAACTTGGGTTACATCTAACTTTTTGCCATTCTCGTATACCAGCAAGCCACAATCGCCAATAAGTTTGAGGCCGTTAAGCATATCGTCGCAAAGAAACATAAAAACCTCTTGCTGATTATCATAAACCTTTTTCTTGATACTGGCCACGGCTGCAGCAAACTCCTTATCGAACTCGGTGGTTCCAATTACCTGCTGCTGCACTGGGAAGTAGATAAAAATGGCAGAGCTGGTTCCTTTAACTCTAATTGTTAGCGATTGCAAACCTTGCTGCTGCATAAGGTTGCTGAAGTGGTTTCCTAATGCAGGAATGTTGCAATTGGCATACTCCTGAAGCTCCTTCTTGGGATGCTCAATGGTTAGTCCACCAAATTGGGTGCTCTCGTAGTTTGATGTTGAACACGAGGCGAAAATTAGGCATAATGCCACTAGTGATATAAAAAATGATTTCATTGAATAATTTGTTTTTGGTTTAAAAGGCATTCATTCTGTAAATTCGTAATTCGTCGTTGGTTTCGCTGGCGGTAGTAAGCCACAATTCCCCCTCACCAATCATAATTCCGTACTGGTTAACATGCAGCTCAGCCAGCGATTGGTTTAGGATGGCCGATTTTACCCTACCGTTAAAGATCACATCGATAGCCTTTAGGGCATCCTGCCTGTTCAGCAGGGTAACCTCCATATCGTTGTAGGTTATGGTAATGGGGTACGAAATGATATCAGCCAGCATCTTGGTGTTACCCTTTCGCACCAACTCAATCATCTGGCCTATAGTTTCGTAAATATTGCCTTCGTTATCGAAACCTAAATGGTCAAATCGATCGCGCTGGGCAACTACAAGATCGGTTATCAGCAGATACTCTTTGCCGCTTGGGGACTTGATTGGCTCTAGCTGAATCCACACAGGGATACCCACTCGCTCCTGCATGAACTTAAGCCCATCGGATTCAATCTCGGGGAGCACTTTGCAGTCGTTGTGAATCCATAACTTCCCGCCGTTGGGCAGATTTCCCTCAATGGTAAGAACCAGTAGCTCCATGCCCTCGAGGGTTTCCACAGCCACGCCTCTAATAACTCCCTTGTGGGTAGTTCGCTGTTTATCTATCAGGGTGTAGCTGCTTACATCAATATCTGCAAGAGATGACGGGAATTTAGCCCGAAGGCTGGGTAGCAAGTTGGCTTCGAGGTAGGCTTTCAGTTCTCCTTTTCTGGCTTTGGAAAGGCTGGCCTCGAGCTCGGCAAGTTCCTGCGGCGATTCTATTACAATATCCAGCATCCATTCCCTGAGGATGATAGCTTGGCTTTTATTACCCTGCTTGCCGATCAGTTCATTTTCAACATAAGCAAGGCAAGCGGCTGCGTCACTGCGCATGGTAATGCCTAGCACTTCAAGAATCGACTCGTGGTACTCGGGATTCCCGCAGCAGTCGGTGGTCATGTAGCGAAGCGCCTCTGCTTTGCCCGCATTTTCTAACATTTTTGCGTAAATCTCGCCACAGTCGGTGTCGCTATGATAATACCCTCGCTCCGGCGAGTAACCATTGGGCCGGACTGGTTCGGGCTCTACTAGTTCCGACTCTGGTTGGTTTCCGCTCGGGGGTTTGGTCCCTCCCGAGCATGCAGTAAACGCTACAATAAGCGCACACTGCACCGTTAATGTGAATACACTCGGTTTCATAAATCTGTTTTTTGGTTGTTTTTTGGTTGGGTTCTTTATAACCCTTAAGCAAAAGTATTGAATACCAAAAGCAGAATATTGAGCTGATTTGTAAACTGTATCTCTTAACCATTCATTGGTTGTTCTGAACTAGTGAATGGTATTGGGTGCACAAATGGGTATAATCCGGAAAGGTTTAAAATCGAATGGGGGGCTTTACTCGCCTCAGGGCTAGTAATCCTAATACCTAGTAGTAAAGAACCGCCATTGTGCAACGCTAGTAGATTCATCAAAAAGATCAGGAAGTGCAATATTGTCACCTCCTGATCTTGTATGGTGGTCTTAATAAGCGATGCTACTCTTTAAAATTTACGAGCACCTCGAAAATTAAAATCGCTATCTTTTCTCCCAAAGTAATTGTTGGCAGGGTTGGAATAATTACATCCATTCCACAAAATATTAGAATACTCGTTTGATGAGGGGTAGAAATCATACAGAGTTTGCCCCCCTACCTTTGCCAGCGTAGTATTTACAATAACCCGGTTTGTAAATAATTCGATAAGTTCTCCTTTTGAGGGGAGAAACCAATCGTCGTACCCATTAGATACAAGATCATTAAAATATTTTGCAGCGTATGTACCAGTAGCTAAACTTGACAAGTTGCTAATTATTAGTTCGGTATTTGCCTTACCTGCGCCAATTCCATAATTTGTAACTCCAGCAGTAACGCAGCTGGTGAACCATTTAAGGTATTGGTGGGTCAATGCACAAATTAATCCATGCGTTTCACCCTCCACGTAACCTGGATCACCCTCCTTGAAAAGGTAGAATACTACACCTCCCTGATAGAAATCGCCAACAACAGGGTCGGTTGTTTTAAAACTAATTTCCGTTCCGTACGATGTGCCGTTGCTATTTGTTGCGTAGGATTTCATGTAGTATGTTGTGCCTGGTGTTAAGCCGATGATATCAGAAGTGAAACTCCCCTCACCACTGCCCTCAGTAGAACTACCTTCGTTAACGGATAGAGAGGGATTAGCTATGGAGCTCCATACAAAACCCCGTGCAGTAACAGGAGTGTTGCCCTCAGAGATAACTGTTCCGTTGGCCACTGCTGTTGTCGATTTTACCTGAGTTATACCATCTGTACTCACCAGGGCAGCTTCCTCTGCTGATTTATACCAGCTAAGCAAAGCCTTTACCGCCTTTTCCAACTCGTCAACATACTCTTTGGTGGCGGCATCCTGGGCGTTCACCGGATTGGCAAGGTTGGTAATGCTTGTGTTGTTCATGTCTTTGGTTGCGAATACGGTAAGGTCGGGTTTGTTCAGAATCTGCGCATCGCCCTCGGTAGCATTCCAGTCGGCATATACGTTTACGTTGGCTCCATCGGCAATGCCATCGAGCTTAACCTTATCGGTTGTGCTCAAAAACCCATTAACTTCGGTGGTAGCGGCGTTATGAGAGTGACTATCCATGGCAAAGTTGTGGGTAAACTTCACCCATTTCCTCGACTCAGCATCGTATTTCATTAAATCACCATCCTGTGGCTCCTCTAGATTAAAGGTTGCAGCAAATTGGGGGTCAACCTCAGCGGTTAAATAGCTTTTCAGGTTGCTGATCTGGCTTTCGGTAATGACAATACCCTCCGATTTATTCCAGGGGCTAAACGCCGGATCGGTTTCCTCGGTGAGGTAGTTTTTCAGGTCACTAATCTGGCTCTCGGTGATTACAATCCCCGATTTTTTGTCCCATGCGGTGAAAGCGGGGTCCACCTCAGCGGATAGATAGGTCTTTAGATTGGAGATCTACTCTTCAGTGATTACTATTCCTGTAGATTTATCCCATGCTGTGAATGCAGGGTCGATCTCTTGAACAGGGTTTACTAGTGCTTCGGCTGTTTGGGCATACATGGCATACGGTACGCTTAGCAGCTGACTAGTTCCCGAGATAGTGTAATTGGTTCCTCCCTCGGGATCGGTTTCCACCTTAACAAAGTAAGGCCCATTTGCCCAGTTGATGGCGGAAAAGTTGTACGAAGATTCTCCCCCACCTATCTCAATAGTTGCTAAACCGTTGGCGTTGGTATTTGGGGTATGAGTTTCAATATAAACCATAACACCATCGGCCGTTCCTTGTAGTATGCTAATCTGCATACCAATGGTTTTATCGGATACCAATTTATTCTCGCTGTTACGGATTACAGCTTGATAGCTTATTCTGCTGGGCGACTGAGCACTAACAATAAATGGCAACAATGTGCTGGCAGCCAAAAGGACTGCACAAAAAGAAATAATAATTTTTTTCATGGGTGTAAAATTCTAATACATAATGGTTCGTAATATTCTGTTTCAAAAGGTTCTATTTCTTCACTACTCGGAAAGTTTTGAGTACCGTACCCTGGCTGGTAACCCTTAGCAGGTAAACTGCCGGGGCAAAGTGATTCATGGAGATGATGGTTTCGGAATCGTAAATGCTAAACTGGCTAAGCATACGCCCCTGCATATCGAAAAGCATAGCTTGACATTGAACATGCGAGGGCAAACCGTCAATTCTAAGGGTTAGGCGATCGGTGGTGGGGTTAGGGAAAGCCGTGCAGAAAAGAGTAATCGCTTCACCACCCGGATCACTTGAAACCACCGATATCTCGAAGGGTTGCTGTACGCCTTGTGTCACGCTTCCCTGTTCGTTCTCAAGCGTAGAGAAAAATATTTGGCCTACCGTATAGGCTGCGTTACCACCACTTCCGGTTGCCTCGCCCCCTCCAGCGGCTCCAGTTTGTTGCGCTTTGAGCTGTAAAGAACCAATAGCCAGAAGCAATAAGAAAAAAAAGGGTAAAAAAGATTCTGTTCATTTTCATGGGCATTGTGTTAGGTTAATAATTGGGTTGGTTAGTAAGTGCTGTAATTGTGTAGCCTAATTTAGCGAGAGCACCTGTTCGGTGGCTTTAATATACTGGGTCACCGTCTGCTTTTGTAGCTGATGACTAATGGCTTTCATCATACGATCTTCTTCCTGGGGTAAATTGTACATCCCCGAAACCCCGGTGAGAATAGCCTTAATGGCAAAGAGTTGCAACTTAGGAATAATAAAATAGTTTCGTTCTAACGACGGAGGGTATTTCTGAAGAAACTTAAAAAAACTAATCCATTGAGTTTGCAGATCAACAATCACAATTTGGGGTTCGTGCTCAATTAGCATAGTATCGGCATACTTAAAATTCTGAGCATGTACCACCTCAGCATCTTGCCCAAACCGCAGAATAATAGTATACATCAGGTCTGTAAACCTAGACTTGCTACCCGAAATAATTAAGAAAACCATAACTTCACTCTTCTGGGAAATAGAACGAAATTATGGCAACCGACGCAACGCGAATTAATCCATCTAGTGAATGGTAGGTTTGGGCAAGTAAACGGTAATGGGGACGCTACCGATTGAGTCTCCTCAGAAAAGTGTCTTTTCGATTACGGGCAATGGGTACACTATCGTTGTTTTCCATTACAACATACGCCCCGTCGTGGTTCACGTACTGCTTAATGAAGTTGGTGTTAATCAGGTGCGATTTATGAATTCTGAAGAAATCGGATTCTGGGAGCATCATCTCAAACTCCTTCATGGTTCGGGTAACCAGAATGCTCTTGCCCGATAAAAGCACAAACCTGGTGTAAGAACCATCAGACTCGCACCGTAGAATTTCGGCAATGCGAATAAACAGTAAGCCATCGGAGGTGGGTAGGGCTATCTTCTCGCGCTTATTCTTGTCCTGAAGCAGGAGCATTAGCTGTTGCTCAAGTTTATCGATACGCGCAGTGGCAGAAACTTTTTGCACGGCATCGACTAGCAAGGTGGGATTAACCGGCTTAAGCAGGTAGTCGAGCGCGCTGAACCGAATGGCCTCCAGGGCATACTCATCGTATGCTGTAACAAAAATTATGTTGAAGTTGATGCTCGTAAATTTTTTCAGAAGATCGAAAGCCGTTCCGTCATCCATTCTGATGTCAAGAAAAACCAGCTGTGGATGTAGGTTTGATATCAGAGCGTATGCATCGCTAACCCCCTCGGCAAGCCCTACCACCTTTACGTTGGGACAATACTTCTCAAGCATATGGCTAAGTGCTATTCTGCCATCATACTCGTCGTCAACAATTAATGCTTCAATTTTTGGGGTCATGAGATTATGACTTGAGGTGATAAATTTCATACAACAAAGTGCTAATCTAATGAATTTTCGGGTTCCTTGTATGGGATTATCATTTCTACCCGGGTTCCTCGGGATATTCCCTGGTCATCCCTAAGGTCAAGGGTTTTTAAAGTAAGGGCAATCCCCGTTTGCTGCTGAATTAGGATGAGCCGATCCTGGGTAACCTGTAGCCCCAGGGACCGGTGTTTCCCTCCTCGGTTAATCCGTGACGAGGCTTCCCGGCCAATCCCATTATCCTCAACCGTGCATAAAATTGTATGCTCGGTATGTTTCCCATATCGAACCTGAATGACCCCGCCTTTCTTTAGAGGAGCTACGCCATGGAGAATGGCATTCTCTACAAAAGGCTGCACAAGCATAGGGGGCACCCGGATGTAATCCTCATCTATTTGTTCATCAACGCTGATGGAAAAGGTAAACACGTCGTTAAATCGTTGCTGTTCAAGTTCAAGGTAAGTCTTGATGGTAGCTATCTCCTCCGAGAGACTTACAAAATCCACACGCGATTGGTTAAGGATCATCCGGGTTAGCATGGCGAACCGCGAAAGGAAATCCTCGGCTCGCTCGTTCTGATTGCTGGCTATATAGCTCTGCACGGAGTTCAAAGAGTTGAACATGAAATGGGGGTTCATTTGCACCCGAAGCAGGCGGTTCTCGATCTCGGCCTTTTTCATGCTGAGTTCAGCGCTGCGCCGCCTCTGCCTATTGCGATATAGAGCGGTACTGGCTACCCCAGCAAGTAAAAGCATTAATGCAATTACCAAAGTAACCATTTTCTTCCTTCGCTCGCTCTGAATAACCAAATCCTGCTGAGCGCGTTCCAACGATAGTTTTTGTATTTCGTTCTCCTTTTCTAAGGTTTTAAACTGAACTTGGTAATGCGATATTTTATCCTCAATGGTTTCGTTTATAAAAACATCCTTTTGGGTTTTGTACAGATCTATAAACTGATTTGCCTCAATTCTCCTACCTGTTGCCACGTATAGCTGCGCTAATTCGAGATACAATTCAAGTAGCTCGGATTTGAAATCACCGTTTTCCCCTAATTGCAGTGCTTTTCTGAAATTATCTTCCGATTTTTCGTAAACGCCCATGCGGTAGTATGCCAACCCTTTGTTTTGCAGATTTAGAAACGCGTTGTAAGCATCCTTGGCTTCTGTGGCTAAGAAAAACCCATTGTCGAAGTAAACCAAAGCATTCTGAAAATCACCCTTTTCAAGGTAAACTAGACCTATATTCGTGTTTACCTTGCAGATATTTCTTTTCATCCCAAGAGAGTCGTAAATGCCGAGCGCCAATTTGTGATTCTTAAGTGCCGCTTCGAAATTCTTTTGGCTTCTCAGGCAGTTTCCCTGGTTGACCAGTGCCGCTGCTTTTCCGTACCTGTTTCCGTCTTTCTCATAGGTTTCAATTGCTTTGGCAAAGTATTCCGATGCGTCAGTATCCCTTTTCCAATCGCGGTATATTACCCCTTTCTGATTGTAGATATTCCCCAAATCCTTATGCCATTTATACACAATTGAGAGTAATTCGGCTCTGCTCAGGTAACTTATTGCCTCCTCGTATCGGCCTAACTTACGCAGGGGAAGGGTGCTATTATATAGGTTGGTTATTAGCATAACGGTATCGGCGAGCGCTTGGCTAGCCTGGATTGTGTTGTTGTATCGTTCGAGAGACTTGTGGTAATTCCCCGCCGAGAACTCTACATTGCCTAGGAAACGGTTTACAAGTGCAATGTTATAGGTGTCGTTTATCGATACGTAGATTACCATTGCTCTGTTAAGGTAATGACGGGCAGAGTCGGCGTTGGGTAAAAAGAAATAGCTTTTGCCCATTTCTACAAAACAATCGGCTTTTAGCGAGTCGGCCCACATGTCAATTGCCCATCGGTTACGATGAAAAAGCTCTATGGCTTTGGCCGGTTTGTGGTTGGCGTAGTACTTAATGGAGTCGCGTATGGTGCCCTGTACTTTTGAGGATGCATTAAGACAAAGAAATACTGACGCAAGAATTGTCAAAGAGATTTTAGTAACGATTTTCATGTGAATAAGACACCAGAGGTTTGGGTTAATTTGACACTACATATAACCTAAATTTTCTAACACGGGGGAGTATTTTTATATCTAGGTGAAGATCATCAGATTGACAATCTAGTTCAAATGTATTAATTAGTTTGATAAAACTTGCAAGCGATTATGAAAATTTCGGTTTTTTGTCATGATTATTAACTTTAACGATCAGATAATTCTGCGTGATAGCATAATACAATAAAAAAGTGGCTGCCTTTTTTAAGGCAGCCACTTTGTAAAATATAACGGGTATTCGCTAAAACGCGTATCGTGTCAATAATATTAACCGGTGATTCAAAACGGGATCGTTTGCTGCGGTAACCACTCTCTTCTCGTCCCACTCTTTGCCATACACCGCACCAGTTAGCATATACTCAAAGGCAAATGTTAGCTTTTCTACGGTATATGATACTCGGGGCGAAATGCGGTATACATGGCTCAGGTTATCGTTGGTAGCACTAGCAATTCCTGTGTAGTTGTCGTTGGCACCTAGTAACGATTGGTAACCACCAAATAGGCCAAGGTTAAATTTATCCAATTTGTAGTTGGCATCAAGCCATATGCTTAGCGTGTTAAGGCTGGTATAATCGTAATCGCCGTACAGGCCATCGGATCCCGTTATCTTACCATAACCTCCAATCATGTTTAGGAACGTTAGCTCTTCGCCGTAGTACCCAGCCGCTTTAAGCGTAAAATCCGATAGTTTCAGCAGTGCGAAAGCGTGAGTGTAGAACGAGCTCAGCTCCTTTTCGGTTTTATACCTGTCGCCACCCGATGTAAACTCCATTCTTGGCCTAAGCCACTTGTAGCTGGCCGACACGCCAAACATAAACGTGTTGTCGATTTTTGCAGAAACTTGACCAAAAAACTCGGGTTTACCGGAGTTCCGCTGAGCCTCATAGGCACCAGCCGAACGGTGGTACGAGTTTATTAAGGAAGCTCCCAAAACCTTGATACTAGAGGTGATATTGTAAGTAAACCTAATCTGCGGGGCACGGTTTAGTGCATGGAATGGTGCACCTGCACCAAACGATACCGTGGATGGAATTGCCTCGTCGATTATTGATGGGTGCGAGTACATCCCAGTTAGTAGCTGGCTATTCTCCCAGCTTAGCCTAATCATGGCGTGACGAATTCGCAACAGGTTAATATTATCCTGGTTGGTTCCGTAAAAATCCCCCTCAACCATCGACATTCCCTTGGCGCCAAAAACTTCAAAACCCTCAATTCTGTAGCCCAGTCTTGAGGATATCGATAGCATGGTTAATGTTCTAACCGCGTTTATGTCGTTGCCATTCACATCTAGCACCTCTGCCAAAGGGTAAAAGTATAGTTCTCCGTCGCGCCCCTCGCGCGATTTGCGGCTATCGGAGAATACCTCCCATGCGGCCCAGCCGTAGAATGTCTTTTTGATCTTGCTCTCAGGGACCTGTTCCTGTGCCGAAAGGGCATAGGAAAGCAGCAAAATAAGTGCTGTAATAGTTGTTTTTTGTAGAGTCATGTTGTTGTATTTCGGTTTAAAAACTATGTTGATATTAATGTCTGCAAAAGTAGAATCTTTTGTCAGCACATAAACTATCGTCGGGTTTTAAAGTACGACACCAGCTCGTTCATTCTATCGGCACGCTCGGAAAGCTCCTGTGCACTCGAAGCCATCTCCTCGCTGGCAGCGGCGTTCTGCTGGGTAACAATATTTAGGCTTTGAATTGCGCTGTTAACCTGCTCGGCGCCTGAGCTCTGCTCAATGCTTGCCGCGGCAATCTCCTGAACAAGTCGCGCTGTTTTTTCAACATCGGGAACAATATCCGAAAGCATTCTACCAGCTTCCTCCGACACAACTACCCCCTCGTTCGACAAGCGGATAATATCGTCGGCGGCAACCCGGCTACGCTCCGCCAGCTTGCGAACCTCGGCCGCAACCACGGCAAAGCCTTTTCCATGCTCGCCTGCGCGAGCCGCCTCAACGGCTGCATTTAGCGCTAGGATATTGGTTTGGAATGCAATATCGTTGATAATTGATATCTTTTCGGCAATGCTTTTCATTGTCTCCGCGCTCTGAACGGCTGCTGAATTTCCTTTCCTTATGCTGTCGAGAGCCTTAAGCGAAATGGTTTCGGTTTGCTTAGCATTGTCGGTGTTCTGCTGAATATTGGCTGCCATTTGCTCCATCGATGAGGATACCTCCTCCGTTGAACTGGCCTGCTCGCTCGATCCCGATGAGAGCGATTGTGCCGATGAGTTAATCTGCGTACCAGCATTGGTTATCATCTCGGAGTATGAGAGTATTTCGCTGATTACATCGTTCAACTTATCGCCCATCGACTGCATGGATTGCATCAGTACCCCAACCTCGTCCTGCTGATCGGTTTCAATCGTGGTAGTTAGGTTTCCATCGGCAATCTCCTGAGCAAATTTAACGCTGTTCTTGATGGGCGAGGTTATGGTGGAGGTTATATACATTGCGGCAATAACGCCAAGAACAAAGAAAAGGATTATTCCCATTATAAAGGTTATACGAGCAGAAATTATGCTCTCGATGGATTCGTCGGCCATTTGCCTATTCGAGTTCATTCCCTCATGCGCCACGTTAAAGAACTCGTCGAGTAGCATATTGGAGGAGGTACGGCGCAGTGCCCCCAATTCTACAACACGTAACCGGTTGGTTTTAAAATCCTTGAGGTTTTGCAGGTAGTTTCTCATACTACCCGAAAGGTCGTCTGACAAATCGTTGTAGGTCAGTAAATTTTCGGTAATACTTATGGACCTGTCAATGGTCTCGTTCTTCTCGTCTAACCGGTATAAGGCTTCGTAGTAAAAGGCCTCGTTGGCCTGTTTTATTCTGGCAACCAGTCGCGGATCGTTATTGGTCATTACTTTAGTGGCAATGTCGCTTAGATTTCGCCTAATGGTTGTAAGGCGACCGTTAACCTGAACCGTTTCGTTAAAGTAACCCTCATATTCATCAAGCGCATTTCGTGTTGATACAACTGATCCCTTAAACTGCTCAAGTGATTTGAACTTCGAAGTTAGGTTTTCTGCATCGCCCAGTAGCTGTCGTAACGATTTCAGGTGTTCCTGTCCTTCCTTCAGAAAAGCTTCGCTCTCGGTGTATCTGTATCCCCTTTGGGCGTACATGGCTCGTTGCGCAGCAAATGCAATCTGATTAGCCACTTCGGTCAGAGGAATAAACTCCGAGGTAAGCGCCTCGGCTTTGTTTTCAACGCTGCGAAGCTGGTAGAGGGTAATTAATCCTACAATTGCAACAAGAACAATCAACGATCCAAATCCAATGGTTAACTTAGTTCCTAGTTTTAAATCTTTCCATCTCATGGCTAAGTATTTTTGGTTTGTCATTAAGGTTAAATATTTTCATATCGAGTTTATAAATATAATGAATTCAAACGTTAGTGTAGTTTTAAAGTTGGGTGATTTGAATCACTATCTCAGGTAGTTGTTGGTTTTACTATTATATTAACGTTTTTTATTTAGGAGTTTTTTTTAATGTATAGAATTTGTCTGTAGAACTTATACCGATTAGCTGTTTGTCAAAAAAAGTTCTTAAAAATCTTGTTAGTAGATTATTACTGGTTATTATGGTTGTTATTTATCTATATTTGCTTTAAAGCCATGTATCTCTTCTGCTAAAGTTTGATTTTTTATGAAAACACTTAGGTTCATCATCTGTAATGCCTTTCTGTTGGGCTACAGCCTATATTCTGCTGGTCAGGGGAGTAAGTTAGCCGAGTTGCTGCAAAGCCTCAACTCACCGCAATCCGACTCGGTAACCATTACCATTTATATCGACATAAGCGATATATATTCACGCCAACAGAACGATTCAGCGCTATTTTACCTCAGCCGCGCACAGGCTCTTGTTGAGCAAGATGGGGGGAGTGAGGGTTGGGCTCAAATGGCTCTGGGCGATATTACTCGTAACCGAGGTAATTTTTACTACTTCAAAAGTAGCTTTGCTGAGGCCATCGATTACTATATCAGGGCAGCCGAACTATACGATGCAGTTGATATTCACCGCAATCCCAATTTATCTAAAGAAGTTGGTTATGCTAAAGCCAAACTTTTTGTAAATATTGGCATTGCCCACACCACCTTGGGCAATTTTCAAGAGGCGATGGAAAGTTACTACAATGCCCTTCGCTTATACGATATAGAAAAGGATATCGAAGGTATGGCCAACTGCTATTTGGGCATTGGAAATCTCAATTACTTTCAGCAAAATCTCGATGATGCAACTACCTCTCTGCTAAAAGCGGATGAGCTATTTGCTAAATCGGCCAATAAACGTGGACAGGCAAACTGCTTGAATACCCTGGGCGGAATATTCTACCAAAAGAAGGATTTTAGTAAAGCCCTTGATTTTTTCCATAATCTACTGGAAATTAGGATAGACTTAAACGATCAGCAAGGTATTTCAACTGCATACACAAACTTAGCCAACACTTACATGGAAGTCGATGAGCTGGAAAAGGCTATCGACTACCTTGCGAAGGCCCTTGTGATTGATCGCAAGTTGGGCGATTCGTATGGTGTAGCCATCGTACAGGTTAATCTGGCACGGCTTTACGATAAGCAGGCAACTCGCGCTAATGTTGCGCATAGCAAGCGGCAGCAGCTGTTTGGCCTGGCAAGGGAAAATGCCTTACAGGCCTTTATCGTGGCTGAACAGATGCGGGTGTTGCCTCTTAAAAATTACATTGCCGAGGTGCTTGTTCTTGTTAACCGTTCGCTCGAGAATTTCGATGAGGCCGCATACTATTCCCAAGTATACTCACAAACCCGCGATAGCATCCAGAACGAGGAGCGTACTAAGGCAATAGCCGAGATACAAACCCAGTACGAAACCGAGAGGAAGCAGCAGGAGATTGACTTTTTAAAGGCTCAGCGTAAGCGTCAGAATTACCTGATTATTACAGTTCTTGCAGGATTTATAGCAGTTCTTATACTTTCAATTTTTTTATATCAACTCTTACTGCACAGGAAGAGGGCAAATCTGCTGCTAGCGCATAATCAGGATTTGATAATGGAGCAGAACCGCGATTTGCATCATGCCAATGAAGAGATTCTGGCTCAGCGCGACGAGATTGCCGCTCAGCGCGATATGGTGGTGTCGCAAAAGGAGCAAATCGAAACCATTCACCATCAGCTTACCGATAGCCTTAGGTATGCCCAGAGCATTCAGGCGGCCATCTTGCCCTCACCCAAAAATCTTCAGCAAATTAGCCCCGATTTCTTTGTGATAATGAACCCCTGCGAGCTGGTGAGCGGCGATTTTTACTGGGCTACAACGTTTAATGAGTTTCAAATTTTTTGCGTGGCCGATTGCACTGGTCATGGTGTTCCCGGTGCCTTTATGAGCATTTTAGGCATAACCGCTCTCAACGATGTGGTGAATAGGCATAGGGTTACCAAACCAAGTGAAATTCTAGGGTATTTGCGCGAAAGCGTGATTGAGGCGCTAAGCCAAAACGATCCTAGTCAGCAACATAAGGATGGAATGGATATGGCCATTTGCACGCTTAATACTCGCACCCACGAGTTGCAATATGCTGGTGCAGGAATTCCCCTATGGATAGTGGCCGAAGATAATGAGATGATTAATTTTAATGCCCATTCGCACAAGTTGAATCAAGGGGGTTATTCCCTGTGGGAGATTAAGAACGATATAATGCCCGTGGGGATATCGCCCATTAAAAATCCATTTCAAAACCACATAGTCGATATTTCGGGTAAAGAAATATTAGTATACCTCTCAACCGACGGTTATTACGATCAGTTTGGAACCTCAGGAAAATTTGGGGTTAAACGCTTTCACCAGCTTATACTCGATAGCTGTGCTGAAACACTTAACACGCAGAAGGACAATTTTGAGTGCGAATTTGAGCAATGGAAACGAGGGTTTTACCAAATTGATGATGTAACGGTTTTAGGAATTCGGATTTCAGGTAAATAGTTTGTTCCCCGGCAATTTTTTGTTGCTGTAACCTTGAGTATTTGATGTCGTACAAAGCCAATGTTCGATTTATCCCGCATGGCTTTTCTATATCGCTATTCGCAACAGCAATGATTGCCAAATGCGGGATTTGTCCCGGGAAGAATATTTTCCTTTTTACCCGCTTTGCCCATTTTAAAGTATATCATGACTTCATTTTTTCGATTTCTCACCGCCATAGCCTTTTTTATTGGGATTTTTCTCATTGGCATAATGCCCTTCAGGGTGTTATACCTTTTCTCCGATTTTTTTAGCTTTTTGCTGCACAGAGTATTCAGGTATAGGCTTGATGTGATAAAAGAAAATTTAGCCAAAGCCTACCCATTCCTTTCAAATGCTGAGAAATGCAGTTTAATAAAGCAAATCTATCGGAATATCTCCGATGTTTTTATTGAAGGGGTAAAGGCTTTTTTTATGTCGCATAAGCAGGTTGTAAAACGGCATCGCGTGCTAAATCCTGAGATTATTGAACCATACCTTAACTCGGGGCAGAGTGTGCTTGGTCTTACAGGCCATATTGCCAACTGGGAGTGGGGCAGCCTTTCGGCTAGCGGACAGATTAACGCTCAAGTTGTGGCTTTCTACAAAAAGTTGAGTAATCCCATAATTGATGGTTTTGTAAGAGCTAGTCGCCGGAAATTTGGGACTAAGCTAGCATCCATCGAGAATACTTTGGCCGGGTTTGAGGCGAATATTGACAACCGAACAGTATTTGTAATGGCTGCCGATCAGAATACAGTAAAGAAAAGCCTCGATTATGCCTACTGGATCGATTTTTTTGGTTGGAATACGCCCTTTCTCCATGGCCCCGAGAAGTACTCAAAACTCTTCAACCTACCCATTTTTTATATCGATATAAGAAGAGTGAAAAGGGGGCTCTACGAGGTTGAGATCACCAAACTGGTCGAAAACCCATCGGAAATGGCGGTTGGAGAAATAACAAGGATATACGCAATGAAACTTGAGGAGGTAATCAGGAGAAAACCCGAGGATTGGTTGTGGTCGCACCGCCGATGGCGATTCGCAAAGCCAATATCCGATGCGTAGTGAAGATATCTCCTAAAAATCTTACAAATTGACCTCCAACGCGTAAACAAGGTACCACTTTCGTTTGATTAGTTCGAATCGATGCTCCACGCTAAAACCAGAGTTCTCGATCCACGATTTCTGGGAAAAAACCATGTTGGAGTGCTCATAACGAACCTTAAACACGGTAGTATCCACATCGTAAACGGGGATTGTTAGCACGCTCCAATTCTCCTTGCTCCAGTTTTGCTCGCCCGAGGAGTCAATCTTCTTACCTTTTAACGGAAAGTTTACGCGCGAAAGCTGAAATATGGAATCGCTGTGAAACTTGCCGTAGAAATCATCGAAGTTTTCGAATCGCGCAATTTTTTTGCTTGAGGTGCAGCTGCTAAGGGCAAGGCCCATGATTAGCGCAACTGCAATAATCAATACTATTGGCAGGTTTTTATGCATATGCTATCGTTTTAATTAGATCCACATATTTGTTAGTAACCCCATACCAACTATATTGTTTAGCAATTCTATTCTTGTTGATGTTTGCCATTCGCTCCAGCGAGTGGGGATTAGTATCCCAGAGTTTTTGAATTGCCTTGCTTAGCGATTCGGAATCTCTAAAGTAAAGACCTCCTCTGCCAAGCGTTTCGTTATTAAACGGATTGTTATGGGCAATAATTGTGCATCCTGCCGCCATGGCATCGAGCAGCGATGGGTTGGTGCCACCCACGGAATGGCCATGGTAGTACACACGACAAAAATGCCTTAGCGAGCTCAGCAAATCGATGTTGTATATTGCCCCGGCAAAGATTACATGTTGATTTTGCGAGTATTTCTTAAGCAGCTTCTTGGCATAAGCAGTATCGGTTGAGCCAACAAGTACCAGCGATTTACCCAGTAACGAAAATGCTTGGATTGCCTGCTCAATCCCGTTCTCGGGTTCAATTCGCGCAATCACTAAACCAAAATTCTTTGCCTCAACGCCAAGTTTTTGAAGTGCGCTTTCGCTGTAAGCGAAAGCGGGCGCTTCCGATCCGTAGGCTATGTACGTCGATTGCTTTTTATAGCGATTGCTTATATATTGTTGAATGGCTTTGCTATCGGCAACTATATTACTGGTGAATTTAATGGCCAACCCCTCGGTGATTTTTAGCAGCGTTTGTGCAAGGAATCCCCATTTGGATCGTTTCCACTCCAGCCCATCCATGTTCACAATAATCCTTCTTCTAAATGATTTTGAAAAAAGTGGGAAGAATAGCGCAGGGCTATGCCCACAGCAGATTACCACATCGGGGTTTTGCCTATAGGCTAATGTAAGCGATTTCAGGTTGTAAATAACTCGGCGAATATTCTTGGGAATAAAACGATACTCTTCAACGGGAACCCTACCTACCCCATTGAGGGGGGGTAAAGACTTATTCGGCGGGTGTGGTTGATATACCGACACTTGATAGCCAATTGCTGCTAGCCGTTGTGATATTTGCTGCGCAAAGGCTTCGAACCCACCGTAGGTGTTGGGTATTCCCTTGGTGCCAATTATTACAATTTTAAGCAACTATATTGAGATTGCAGATTTGTCCGTTTTGGGCACTGTGAAGTTGAAAGTGCTACCCTTTCCCACGTGACTTTCGACCCAGATTTTTCCGCCGTTTCGCTCGACAAATTCCTTGCATAGAATTAGGCCTAGACCAGTTCCGGTTTCTTGCAGAGTTCCTGTTGTACTTGGATTTGAGCCAATCAAAAACAGTTTCTTCTGATCCTTCTCGCTGATGCCAATGCCCGTGTCTTTTACAGATATTTGCCAGAACTCATCATGGGGTACAACCTGAATAGATATTTTTCCCTCGGCTGAAGTGAACTTAATGGCGTTGGAGAGTAGATTGCGCACAACGGTTGTAGTCTGGTTTGCATCAACATAGGCGCAGCATTCGGTGCAGGTTTGTTTGGTGATAGTTATGCCCTTGTTAACGGCATTGCCAGAGAGGAGGTCGATGTTCTCGTCGATGATATGATTTAGATTTACTAGCTTAGGTCTCATGGGCATTCGCCCCGTTTGCACCATCGACCACTGTAAAAGATTCTCCAACAAGTTAAACGTGTTGTTGGAGTACTTGTAGATTTGGGTGATAAAATTCTTCAGGCTATCGGAATCAAATGTCTCAAACTCGCGCGCAAGGAGTTCACTAAGTCCAAGAACAGTGCTGAAGGGATTCTTCAAGTCGTGAGCAATAATGGCAAAGAATTTATCCTTTGTAGTGTTAAGAGCCTCTAGCTCGGTTCTCTGTTTTTCCAACTCTTTGGCCTGGCTCTCCACCTCAAAGTTCTTCTTGGTAAGCTCAGCCTCAAGCTGGTTGTAGTCTCTAAGCCTATGAACAAGGCTTTTAAGCATGGCCTGCGATATTGCTGGACGTTTCTCTATTAGGTCGAAGAAGGTGTTCTGATCTAAGCGCAAAAGCTTACTTGTTTCAACAGCGGTAACCGAAGCGCTGCGGGGTGTGGAGTCGAGTAGTGCATACTCCCCAATAAACTGGTTGCTGGTGAAATGGGCAAATATATGATCCCCAACATGAACCTTAACTTTGCCAGTAACTATAATGTACAGCGAGTAATCCTTTTCTCCTTTCTCAAAAAGTATTTCGTTGGGCGATATTATTTTGGGAGTAAGCGCAATGGCCAATTCGTGAAGCAGAGCATCATCAATATCTTTGAAAATTACAATCGATTTTAGAATCGATATTCTTTCACTAATCTCTTGGTTCGACAGAGCGTCCATAGCGGTTTTCGGGTGATGGGGAAACAAAAATAGCTAAAATTATTTGTGAACAGCAAAAAAACAACCTAGGATCACTAAATTCCTGAAATTATTCCAACTTTATAAATATAGTTGACAAAAAAATGCGTCCATCTTATCAAATTTTGCTAAGTTTAACCCATAGTTTTTCAAATAACCACAAAGCGATGAATATTAAGCTTAACCTTAGGCAGAAGATCACTTTTTTTATTCTGAGTGTGGCCATTGTGCTGTTTGCAATCACAATTGCATACTACTCCATAAGCTCTCAGCGGACTGCACGGAAAAATCTTACTGAGCTCACCGTAACCCATACCGATCACTATGCAATGCAGATCGAGAACTGGCTGAATAGCGATATTGCAGTGGTTAGAACTATCTCGCATGCTTTTTTGGAGAATCGCCAGCTGCCGTTTGAGCAGTGGCGCCCGCTAATTATGGGCATGTATCGCCAGCTGATGGTGATTAATCCACACTTCGACGCCATTTGGGATAGCTGGGAAATGAGCTACTTAGATCCAAACTGGGATAAGCCGCATGGGAGGCAATTCCATATATTTTACCGTGATAAGGGACGTTTGCTCTCGCGGAGCGAGGTTCGAAGCTTGGATGGTGATCCACCAGTATATGCTTCGCTCAAAGCCGCGGGTCGTGAGTCGCTGGTGGAGCCATACCTGTCGGTACTGCAAACAGGAGGCTTAATGACTTCGCTCACTTCGCCCATGTTTGTTGGGGGTAAGTTTATTGGTCTGGTAGGGGTTGATCTTTTTCTGGGACGATTCCAGCAGCTGGTTTCGGGGATAAAACCCTACGAGGAGGGCAATGCTTTTCTGGTGTCACACCAGGGAACTTTTGTTGCCCATCCCGACACCAATATTTTTGCCAAAAAGCTACAGGATGTTTACCCCAAGCTGGACTCTCTCGAGAGTATAATGTTTCGAATTAGGAAAGGCGAGAAGTTTAGCTTTATGCATAAAAATGAGCTGGGCGATAACTTTTTCTACAGCTTTAGTCCAATAGTTGTTGGACGAACACAAACTCCTTGGTCGCTTGGAATGGTAGTTCCTGAGCGAACAATAATGAAGGAAGCTAATAAAACCTACAATTTTGGATTGCTGGTTGGCTTAATTGGTATGGTTGTGCTTAGCCTTGCCATCTTTATCCTTGCCAATTATATTACAAGCCCCATAAAAAGCATTACACATCTTTTGGAGAATTTATCGGTGGGTAAGATTGAAAAGGATATGCATGCAAATATTAATACAGGCGATGAGTTGGCCAGCATGGGTGATGCCCTAAATCATTCTATAGATGCTCTGCTGGTTAAAACGGAGTTTGCTCGCAATATTGGTCACGGCAAACTCGATACAGAGCTAAATCTCCTTAGTCAGGACGATGTATTGGGCAAATCGCTTCTCGAAATGCGCGAGAGCCTCAAGCGGGCCGAGGAGGAGGAGCGCCTCCGGAAAGAGGAGGACGAGAAACGCCGCTGGATTAACGAGGGCTTGGCCAAGTTTGGCGATATTCTTCGTCAGAATAACGATAACCTATCGAAGTTAGGTAATGAAATAATCAAGAATCTTGTTTGGTATCTTAAGGCCGATTTGGGAGGTGTTTTTGTTAAGAACGAGAATAATAGCCCGGTAACTTACGATTTGGCGGCTTCCTTTGCCTACGATCGGAATCGGTTTTTAACTAAATCCTTCGGATTGGGAGAGGGCTTAATTGGAACCTGTGCCGTGGAGAAAGGGACAATCTACCTTACTCAGTTGCCCGAGAGCTATATTGAGATAACCTCAGGCTTAGGCACTGCAAATCCCAATAATGTTCTTATAACGCCCCTAGTAATCGAGGAGGAAGTACTTGGGGTTATTGAGTTGGCATCGCTTAAGATTTTAAAGGATTACGAGATAGAATTTGTAGAGAAGCTGGGCGAGAGCATTGCCTCAACGCTCCGAGCCGTGCGTATTAATCAGCGTACAGCAGAGTTGCTGCAGCAGTCGCAGGAGCAAGCCGAGATGATGGCAGCACAGGAGGAGGAGATGCGCCAAAACCTTGAGGAGTTACAAGCAACACAGGAAGAGGCAACACGCAAGACCATTGAGATGGAGGGGATTATCGAAGCCCTTAACGCCTCGGCGTATGTTATGGAGTACGATTCGCGAGGGGTAATCATCAACATAAATGACGCATACCTTGATCTTTTGTCCTTAAATCGCGACGATGTGATGGGAACACATCACTCCGATAACCTTGTGCTAACCGAGCAGCAAAGGATGCACTACGAGCAGTTTTGGTCCGATTTGCGTAGGGGAGAGGTTCAGAAACAGACCACCCGAGTGAATATGAGCGGAAAAGAGTTCCTGTTCCTCGAGACCTATACACCCATCCGAAACTCGCTTGGTGAGGTTTACAAGGTGCTAAAAGTTGCCACAGATATTACAACTACAATTGGCCATAATAGCTAAAAAATTGAGTTGTCTCAAAAGTACTCTGTGGAACTTTGTGCTACACTTAAAAATACTGTTGCACAAAGATTCACAAAGAAGTCACTAAGAAACACAAAGAGGATAAAAATGGTTTTAAAGACTTTTGAGACACCCTCTTAAAAATCCCTAAGTAGTTACAATTGATTCTAATGCGCCTCCAGCCAGTTATTACCCACGCCCATATCTATCTCCAGAGGAACAGATAGTTTGATGGCGTTCTCCATGCAATCCTTAAGCAGCGCCTTCATCGTTTCCAACTCGGGCTTGTACACATCGAAGTTTAATTCGTCGTGTACCTGAATAATCATTCGGCTCTTGAGACCTTGCTCCATAATTTTGTTGTGGATCGATATCATGGCCACCTTAATAATATCGGCAGCCGAACCCTGAATGGGCGCATTAATGGCGTTGCGCTCTGCCAGTCCGCGCACGGTTTGGTTATTAGAGTTAATATCGGGTAGGTAGCGTTTGCGCCCAAAGATAGTCTCCACGTAACCCTTTTTGCGGGCTTGCTCTACACAGCTATCCATGTAGGCTTTTACGCCTTTGTAGGTATCGAAGTAGCCATCGATTAAATCCTTTGCCTCGGTGCGACTAATGCCCAGCCGCTGCGACAGGCCAAAGGCCGATATCCCGTAAATCATCCCAAAGTTGGCCGTTTTGGCTCGGCTGCGCTGCTCGCGGGTAACTTCGGCCAGAGGCACTTTAAAGATTTTTGATGCCGTGGCGGCGTGAATATCCTCACCGCTTTGGAATGCCTCAAGCATCGATGCATCCTGACTAACATGCGCCATTAGGCGCAGCTCAATCTGTGAGTAGTCGGCCGAGAGGAAAGTGTACTCATCGCCCGAGGGGATAAACGCCCTGCGGATTTCTCTTCCGCGCTCCTCGCGGATGGGTATGTTTTGTAGATTTGGATTGTTGGAGCTAAGCCTACCCGTTGAGGCAACCGCCTGATTAAACGAGGCGTGAATCTTTCCCGTTTTCTTGTTGATAAGCGTGGGCAATACCTCAACGTAGGTTGATAGCAACTTTTTAACGGAGCGGAAATCGAGTATCTTATTCACAATGGGATGCCTGTCGGCATACTTCATCAGCTCCTCCTCGTTGGTGGAGAATTGCTTGGTTTTGGTAAGCTTGGCATCGGGGGCAATGCGCATTCGCTCGAAAAGCACCTCGCCCAGCTGTTTGGGCGATGAAACGTTAAGATCGGGGACACCGGCCATCTCCTTAATTTCTGAGTCGAGCTGTATTAGCTCCTTGTTGAGCTCAACGGCGTAATCGTTAAGAGCCTGCGTATTTATGGACACTCCCTCGTACTCCATTTGCGCCAGCACTTTTATCAGCGGCTCCTCCAGCTTGTAGTATAGCTCGGTGAGATTTTCCTTCTCCAATCGTTCCCAAAGAATTGTTTTGAGCTGCATGGCCAAATCGGCATCCTCGCCGGCGTAAACAGCAATTTTTTGCGGGTCGATATTGCGCATGTTCAGCTGACGGTTTCCCTTTTTCCCTATCAGCTCCTCAATCTCAATGGGCTTATAGCCCAAAAGATTTTCGGACAGGATATTCAGGTTATGGCGCATATCGGGTTCGAGCAGGTAATGCCCCAGCATGGTATCGTTCAGCTTGCCATGCAGCTCAATGCCGTAATACTTCAGCATCAGCAAATCGAACTTAATGTTTTGCCCCACCTTATCTATTATATCGTTCTCGAAAAGAGGTTTAAACTTTTCGAGAAGTGCTTTGGCCTTGGCCTCGTCGTTGGGAATGGGAACATACCATGCCGTTAAGGCATCAACAGAAAACGAAATGCCCACCAGCTTCGATGTGTGATGCTCAAGCCCGGTGGTTTCGGTATCGAAGCAGAACTCCTTAGCTGCCATTAGCTTTTCGATAAGCGCATCGATATCCTTATCGGTATCAACCAGCGTGTAGTTGTGCTGCACATCGTTAATGGTTTTTAGCGAGGGTTCGGTTGCGGGAACCGCAAAATCGGCATCGCCAAAAAGCGAGGTTTGCAGGGGCTTGGGCTTTTCCTGCGGCTTGGCTTCGCCAAACACATCGCGCGAAAGGGTGCGGAACTCCAGCTCATCGAAAAGCCTCTTCAGCTCATCGGCATTGGGCTGGGTGCGTTGTAGCTTTTCAAAATCTATATCAACGGGAACATCGGTTTTGATCTCGACCAGAATTCTGGCCAAATCGAGCTGCTCGCGATTGGCAATCAGCTTCTCCTTTTGGGCTGGCGACAGATTATCGATATTGCTGTAAATGCCCTCAATGGAGCCGAACTGCGCTATTAGCTTGGCAGCGGTTTTCTCGCCAATTCCCGGCACACCGGGAATATTATCAGATGTGTCGCCCCAAAGCGCTAGGATATCCTTAAACTGCATAGGATTCTTAATGCCGTAACCCTTGCAGAAATCCACGGCGGTAACCGTTTCAATATCGGCACCGCTGCGCGAGGGTTTTACCATCACCACTTTGTCCGTAAGCAGCTGACCGTAATCCTTGTCGGGGGTCATCATCATCACATCAAAACCCAATGGCTCGGCCTGCTTGGCCAGCGTGCCCACAATATCATCGGCCTCGTAGCCCTGCTTCTCGAGGATGGTGATATTCATCGCCCGAATAATCTCCTTAATAACGGGCACCGCCGAGCGGATATCCTCGGGTGTCTCCTGTCGGTTGGCCTTGTACTCGGGGTATAAATCGGTACGAAATGTTTTGCCCGAGATATCGAAAGCCACGGCAATGTGCGTGGGGTCGAACCGCTTGAGCGCATCGAGCAGCGATTTGGTAAAGCCATAGATTGCCGAGGTGTTCTGACCCTTGCTGGTTTTTATGGGACGGCTAATAAAGGCAAAGTAGGCGCGGTATATCAGGGCATAGGCATCGAGAACAAGTAAGGTTTTGGACATAGTTGAGATTTGATTTTCATTTTCAGCTTCTAAATCTTTACAATCTGCGCAAGTTTAAAGCACGATTTTAAACTCTTTTTCGCAGTAGATTGTAGGCGCAAAGATAACCACCATAAATTGCCCCGGAAAAACCTCCACCAGTTTTTCCCCATGCCGACGCAAAATGTAGGTTTTCGGGAATCCCCGATGTGTCAATGGCGGGTCTGGATGGGTTTTGGGCAAAACCATATACAGCCCCTCTGGGGTTAAGGGTATACCGTTTAACTGTGGATGATGTGGCCACCTCGTAGTACTCAATCTCATTGGCAATGCCAGGGAGTATCTTCTCAAGCCTATTGATAAAAATTTTAGCCACCTCCTCTTTCTTTTTCCTGTACTCATCCTTCGACAGGTTTTCCCAGTCCGATAAATAATCGATACAACAGATTGCTCCCACACTCTTTTCAGATGTAGTTAGACCGGAATCGATTCGGCCATAATCGATAAACGTAAAACTTCTGTTACTGAACGATCCACGGTTATTTACTACTATATCTTTCTGATTGCTTATGGAATCGTCGAAAACAAAAGTTGAGTAAAACTTATTGCCAATGTGCTTCAAATTCCTTTTAAAACCGAAATAAATGGTTAGCAGCGAAGCGCCAATTTTTTGCTTCTCTATCTCCTGTTTCAGCTTTTCCCGTGAATTGTTGGGTAAAAATTCGGCAATGTTACCCATTGCGGCATTGGCAATAATCTCATCGGCATAAGCGGTGAAAACCTCCTGATTAGCCCCTCTGGCTTTCCTGTAGGTTACACCCGTTAACTTTCCGTTGTCAACAACTAATCCTGTAGCCAAATGGCTTAAAAGCACTTCACCACCGTGATTTTTTATGTAGGCAGCCAGATGATCGGAGAGAACCTGTGACCCACCCTTTATAAAACTTGCTCCGCCGGAGTAATAGCTACCCTGTGCAATTGTGTAGTAAGTAAGGGATAACGTGTAAGGATCGTCGTGGAAGTAGCCAAGATTTCCGAGTAAGACCAGCTTAAGGTCCTCGTTTCCGATAATTGAATCAAGAAACTCTCCAACGCTAGTATCGGGGATGGGTTGGCCATCGGCTGTTTTTCGTTTGGGATTGAGCAGCTGCTCAAAGTACGCATCAATCCCTTTTACCTCCTGTGGAAATGCTTGCTTTAAAACCTCAATGGCATCGGGCGCATTATGCGGAATGGTAATGCTAATATTCTTGCCAATAAAGTGATAGAATTCCGGAATACGAATAAGCTCAACGTTGTTGGTTACGTCAAGCTCGTTAAAAATCCTGGTTTTCATATCGCGCGGTCCAAGCCCATCCATCTCGTGAAGGCCCACCTCAAGAGTAAAATCGCCACGTTTAAAGGTAGTGGCACATCCACCGGGCTGGCTATGCTGTTCGATTAGCAGTACCTTTTTGCCCTCTCGGGCAAGTTTTGCTCCTGCGGTTAAACCACCAAGGCCTGCTCCAATTATAATTGCATCGTAGTTCATGGCTTTTAGGTATTAGAGTTTAAGGGTAATACTTGTGTTATTTTCTGTAAACTTGGTCGATTAGCTCCTTGTATTTCTCGGTTATAACCTGCCTCTTTAGCTTTAGGGTTGGTGATAGCTCACCCGAAATTGGGCTCCATTCATCGGGAACTAGCTTAAATCGGAGAATCCTCTCGTGAGGCGATAGCGATTTGTTTAGCTTCTCAATCTCTGAGCTGAAAAAGGAAAGAACACTTGGCACCTCTATAATGTGCTCAATATCGGAGTACGATATTTTACTTGCGGATCGCAGCTCCTCGAAATACTTGAAATTAGGCGATATTAGCGCGCTGGCAAATTTCTCGTGTTCGCCCATAACCATTATCTGATCGATTAATGGTGACTGCTTAAATACATTCTCGATTAGCTGAGGTGCAATAAACTTCCCGTTGGAGAGTTTGAAAATCTCCTTCTTCCTATCGGTTACCATCAAAAAACCCTCCTTGTCGATATAGCCAATATCTCCTGTGTGAAACCATCCGTCGTTGTCTATGGCAGCCTGTGTGAGCTCGGGATCGTTGTAGTAGCCCATCATTAGGTTTGGCCCTTTACTGAGGATTTCACCATCGTCGGCAATTTTTACCTCAACACCCTCAATGGTTTTTCCCACCGAACCCAGCTTAAGATCACCCTTTGATGTTCGGTTTATTGTAATAATGGGCGATGTTTCGGTAAGGCCATACATGTTGATAATCTTAATTCCAGCAGCCCAAAAAACCCTTTCAAGCAGAGGAGGAAGACTGGCTCCACCACAACCCACTATTCGAGCGTTATTGCCCAGCGCGGCTCGCCACTTGCTAAATATAAGCTTGTCGGCAATTTTTAGTTTCCTCTCATAAAACCATCCGTTTTCACCAAAGGGTTTATAGCGAGAGCCAAGGGATACCGCCCAGAAAAAGAGCGTTTTTTTGATCCCCGTTAGCTTTTTCCCTTTCGAAATAATAACTCCGTAGAACTTTTCGAGTATACGCGGTACGGCATCAAACCCATCGGGTTTAATTTCCTGCATATTCACGGCAATTGTTCCCATGTTCTCGGCGTAGTATATGCTTGCCCGGCTGTACTGGGTTTGGTAGTTCCCAAGTCGGCCTCCTACGTGGCAAAGGGGCAGGATGCTTAGGAATTTTTCGGTTGGTTTTAGGTCGAAGATTGATGCGGCCGACAAAAAGTTGCTAACCAGATTCTTTTGCGAGAGCATAACTCCCTTGGGTTTGCCTGTGGTTCCTGAGGTGTAGATAAGTGTAGCAAATGTGTCGCTGGTAATCTGGTTTTTGATGCTCTCCACCTCTTTCTTGGTTTGTTCCGAGGCTGCTCGTCCCTTGTTAACTATCTCCATCCAGTTGTTTGAGCCAGCCACCTGGTCGAATGTGTAGAACTCGACCGATGAATTTTTCCCATCAAGAATTGGCTTAACGCAGCTGTGAAGCTTACAGTCGGAGATGATCACCATTTTTGCCCCGGAGTGATCAATCACATGCTCTATTTCGGCCGCATTCAATGAGGTGAACACAGGAACATGAACCACACCAATCATGGCCATTCCCATATCCACAAAGTTCCATTCGGGCCGGTTGTTGGTAATTGTTACTATTCTATCCCCCTTTGTATATCCCATTTCGTGTAAACCATAGCAAAAGGAGTGCGCATGCTCGATGTAGTCCAAAGAGCTAAATTTTTTCCAGGTTCTATTCTGTTTATAACAAAGCGCATCATCCTTCACAGGATTCTCCCTGTAATGGTCAAGCAAATCGAAGGTTCTGGTGATATTCATACAATACAAATTAGTGGGTTTAAGTGATCTTATTGTTATGCAATTTAGGCAAATTTTTACGAAACTGTTCTTACCAGCCCTATCACACCACACAACAGCTAAACTTTTTGACTAAAGGTTACCCTATGCAATTTCCACAAACCAACCCACCACAACTTTAAACCCTAAACCCTAAACCCTAAACTCTAAAAGCTTTCCCCAAAAAACTCCTCACAATAATGCCCTGCACCAATTATTTGTTTTATATTTATACCTAATTACTAGCATATTTATACAGAAAATAACATCCACCTTTGTTACCTATACCCAGCAAACGGGTATTATCAAAGGATGCTTTTGGTAGATATACAAACAAGTTACCAACAAGGCGAAGAAAATACAGCGACAACGAAAATGACAGAGAATATGGTTTGAGAATGAAAAACAGAATGACAATAAAAGAAAAAAGATTTAGTTTTTTTGCCCACCCGCAAGAAAGAAAATCGGAAAGCCAACCCATATCTGGCACATTGCCTTTTGCCCGACACACAAGCCAACGCTTCGCAAAAGTCAAAGAG